>NZ_JACYTU010000001.1:0-601671 GCF_014841225.1 Plantibacter sp. CFBP 8804 | reverse complement strand
GGCCCGATCGGATGATCGGGCCGCCGTCTGTCAGTCTCGGTGGTCAGCTGACGCTGGACTGCTTGCGTTCGGCTTCCAGGACCGCGACGTCGTCGATGATGCGCTGCGTCGTGCTGGTGTTGATCGTGCCACCCGTCGAGCGGGTGATGTCACCGGGCCGTGAAGCCGGCGTGGTGGACGCGGGCTTCACACCGGCGTACTGCTCGTGGTGCTGCTTGGCGACCCAGGACTCCTGCTCCGCGACGAGCGCCTGTTCCGATCCGGTGGACTCGGCGCGCCAGCGGCGAAGGTCGCCGTCGAAGTCCTTGCGAGCCCGTGCCGGCTTCTTCGACCACTCGACCAGGCGGTCGCGGAATTCCTCGACCACCGGGTCCAACTCGTACCCGAATGTCGCGGAGTTGCGCTTCATCTCGTGGAGCTGGTGGTTCGCCCAGTCCGCGGCGACCGCTGCTCCCTTGATCGGGCTGAGCCGCACGAGGGTGTCGGCCTGGGCGACGGCCCGATCGCTGAGCACCTGCTCCTGCGGGGTGAGCGAGTTCCAGACGCTGGCCTCGGTGGCGGCGTCGACGAGCGCCAGGATCGCGACGTTCTTCTGCTCCCGGTCGCGCTGGTCCACGATGGCTCGGAGCGCACGACGGCTTGCGCCGGCGGCGACGAGCGAGGACACCACGACGGCCACGATGAAGAGGGCCGCAGCGAACAGCATGGGGCGGACCTCAGCTGAGGTCACCCACTCTACGAAGTCATTCCACCACTGCATGGGCCGCAGACTACCCCTCGTTCGGGCGTGAACACGGGCGACGCACCGGGTTCGATGTGAACGGCGGGAGCGCCATCGCTCAGTTCCGGAACGCGTCGATGGCGACCGCGAGATCGCTGAAGCTGCCCAGCGGGGCGTACCCCAGGACCGCCGGCCGGAACCGGTTGGCACGGTACTCCGGAACGCCGTCCGCTCCGACGGCCTCGATGTTGCCGAGCACACGGCCGTCGGGGGTCGTCACGCGCCAGTAGCCGGGACGGATGCTCAGGGCGTTGGGCATGGGACTCCTCGTGCGCTGGTGGGGCGATGCCGGACTGGAGTGCCGGCTGGTACTCGTCAGCGTATGCGGGGCCACCGACATCGGCCCTGGTCGGAGCGGAGCGAGCGTCCTCCACAGCGCGGTGCGCGGTTGTGGAGATCGATGAGGGCCGTCCGCCTCGACTCGGGGCCCGCGGGATCGGTGAGGCTGGCAGCGCGTCCGGGGTGGCGATCGGCACGGACCCGCCCCGGACGCTTCCGCGATCCACCGCCAGGATCGTCGGACCGACAGGAGAGGAACCCATGAACGACCAGATCACCGTCTGCGGACACGTCGCGACAGACCCCAAGCACCATCGCACGACGTCCGGGTTGGACATCACCAGTTTCCGCCTGGCGTCGCAGCAACGTCGCTACGACCAGAAGCAGGGTTCCTGGGTCGCGCAGGAGACGAACTGGTACACGGTGAGCGCTTTTCGCGGATTGGCGACCGCCTCCGCCACATCGCTCGTCAAAGGACAACGCGTCATCGTGCTCGGCCGGTTGCGGATCCGCGACTGGGAGCAGGGCGAGCGACGAGGCACGTCGGTCGACATCGAAGCCGATCACATCGGGCCGGACATCGGCTGGCAACCGAAGGGGGCCGGTGAGTCGCCGGTTGGCGCGGGGGCGAGTCCGGCGTCCGCCGCATCCGAGTCGACCGGATCCGGATCCGGATCCGGATCCGGAACCGGAACCGGGGAGTGGGCGTCGGCACCGCCGCAGGACACGCCGTTCTGACGCGCCGCGTAGACTGCTCGACGTGCAGAAGAGCCTCCGCGATCGCCCCGTCTCAGCCGTCACCTCGATCCGTCGTCGCTCGTCGATCGCCGGCGTCCGGGTCGGCGTGGTGCTCGGCCTGCTCGGCATCGTCGTGACCGGTTGCACCCAGCCTGCTCCCGAGCCGACGGCCACGCCGAACCAGACGCCGACCGCCACTGAGACGGCTCCGGTGGCGCCGGTGCTGCTCCCCGAGGGCACCGCCACCGACAACCTGCCGTTCTTCGACGCCGTGAACGCCGCCACGCTCGCCGCGAACCCCGCCGCCGGCGGCCAGGCGATCATCGACGGTCTCGTCGCCGCCGGCTTCCCGAAGGCGGAGATGGAGGTCTCCTCGGACACGACGAGCATCGGCGAGCCGGCTGACTCGATCCAGTTCGCCATCCGGTGGCAAGGACAATGCATCCTCGGGCAGAACGGTCCGGCGACGGGGTACCACTCGTCGGTGGTGTCACAGCTCGACACCGGGCGATGCCTCATCGGGGTCACCCGCGCGATCGACTGGTAGCGCCGCCGACCACTCCCGGGCTGGTGCAAGCCGCGGGCATGCCATAACCTGACATTTCAGATATCGCCACCTCCTGGGTGGCTCGATCCGGAATCGAGGGCCTGCATGACCGCCAACCCATCACCTGGCGGGGAACCTGCCACCGAGGCCGTCTTCCTGGCCGACGAACGTCTGGCCGTGGCGCCGACGGCGCTGGCGCACACACTCAAGCCTCGTCATCTGGCGCTGATCGCCCTCGGTGGCATGATCGGCGCAGGGCTCCTCGTGGCGTCGAGCACGGCGATCCTCGCGGCCGGGCCCGGCGTGATCCTCGCGTACGCCCTGGCCGGCGTGGTCGTGGTGCTCGTCATGCGCATGCTGGGGGAGATGGCCTCCGCGTCGCCCGAGACCGGTTCGTTCTCCGCCTACGCCTCGCGATTCATCGGTCCCTGGGCCGGTCTCGCGATCGGATGGCTCTACTGGTGGTTCTGGGTCGTGGTCGTCGGCATCGAGGCGACCGCCGCAGCGCAGATCGTCAGCCAGTGGGTGCCCGGTCTCCCGCAGTGGATCCCGGCGCTCGTGATCACCGTCGCATTCCTCGCCGCCAACCTCGTCTCGGTGAAGTCGTTCGGTGAGTTCGAGTTCTGGTTCTCGTCGATCAAGATCGCGGCCGTGATCCTGTTCATCGCGCTCGGATCGCTCATCATCGTCGGCGTCGTCCCGACAGAGACGGCGACCGTCGCCAACCTCGCCCCGACCGACGGGGGCTTCCTGCCGTTCGGCATCGGCGGCGTCCTGGCTGCGCTCCTGCCGATCATCTTCTCGATGTTCGGTGCCGAGGTCGCCACGATCGCGGCAGGAGAATCGGTGGACCCGAAGGGCGCCGTCCGGCGGGCGGTGAACTCGGTCGTCTGGCGGATCCTGCTGTTCTACATCGGGTCGATCCTGGTCGTCCTCATCGTGGTGCCATGGACGGAGATCACGCCGGGGATCAGTCCCTTCGTCACCATGCTGCACGCCGCCGGGATCCCCGGTGCCGGGGTGGCGATGGACATCATCGTCTTCACGGCCCTGCTGTCGACACTCAACGCGTCCCTGTACACGGCGTCGCGCATGCTGTTCTCGCTCGGGGGCCGCGGGGAGGCGCCGCGAGCGGTCCGCGCGACGACGCGACGCGGCACGCCGGCGGTCGCGATCCTGTGTTCGGCGGTCGTCGGGCTCGTGTGCGTCCTGTTGAACTACCTCGCACCGGACGAGGTCTTCACGTTCCTCGTCAACTCCACCGGCGCGATCGCGATCTTCGTGTGGATCGTGATCGCCGTGGCCCAACTACGCAGTCGACGGTTCGATCGGGTCGCCACATTGGAGAGCGGCGATCGCATCGGCGGGATCCGCATGTGGGGACACCCGTGGCTCACGATCGTGGTCGTCGTCGCGCTCGTCGTGCTGCTGGTGTCGATGTTCTTCGGCGGACCCGCCCGGCTCCTCGAGGTCACGACGAGTTGCGCGATCGCTGCGGCGGCCGTCGTCGCGGGTGTCGTCGTGCAGCGCAAACGGAGGGTCCGCCCGTAGACTGTACGGCGACATGGCTGAATACATTTACTCGATGGTCCGCGCCCGCAAGGCGGTCGGCGACAAGCTCATCCTCGACGACGTGACGATGGCGTTCCTGCCCGGAGCGAAGATCGGCGTCGTCGGCCCGAACGGTGCCGGTAAGTCCACGATCCTGAAGATCATGGCGGGGATCGACACCCCCTCGAACGGCGAGGCGAAGCTCACGCCGGGCTTCAGCGTCGGCATCCTCATGCAGGAGCCGGAACTCGACGAGGACAAGACGGTGCTCGAGAACGTCCAGGAGGGCGTCGGCGAGATCAAGGGCAAGATCGACCGCTTCAACGAGATCTCGCTCGCGATGGCCGAGCCCGACGCCGACTTCGACGCCCTGCTCGCGGAGATGGGCGTGCTGCAGGAGGCGATCGACGCCGCTGACGCCTGGGACCTCGACTCGCAGCTGGAGCAGGCGATGGACGCCCTGCGCTGCCCGCCGTCCGACGCCACGGTCGCCCACCTCTCCGGTGGTGAGAAGCGTCGCGTCGCACTCTGCAAGCTCCTCCTGCAGAAGCCCGACCTCCTGCTCCTCGACGAGCCCACCAACCACCTCGACGCCGAGAGCGTGCTCTGGCTCGAGCAGCACCTCGCTCAGTACGCGGGCGCCGTGCTCGCCGTCACCCACGACCGGTACTTCCTCGACCACGTCGCAGAGTGGATCTGCGAGATCGACCGCGGTCGTCTCTACCCCTACGAGGGCAACTACTCGACCTACCTCGAGAAGAAGGGCGAGCGCCTCAACGTCCAGGGCAAGAAGGACGCCAAGCTCGCCAAGCGTCTCGCGAGTGAACTCGAGTGGGTTCGCAGCAACGCCAAGGGTCGCCAGGTGAAGTCCAAGGCTCGTCTGGCCCGATATGAAGAGATGGCGTCTGAGGCGGAGCGCACCAGGAAGCTCGACTTCGAAGAGATCCAGATCCCCGCCGGCCCGCGCCTCGGCTCGACGGTCCTCGAAGCCAAGAAGCTGCAGAAGGGCTTCGACGGACGCGTCCTCATCGACGACCTGTCCTTCAGCCTGCCCCGCAACGGCATCGTCGGCATCATCGGCCCGAACGGTGTCGGTAAGACCACGCTGTTCAAGACCATCGTCGGCATCGAGCCGCTCGACGCCGGCGAGCTCAAGGTCGGCGAGACCGTCAAGCTCTCCTACGTCGACCAGTCCCGTGGGGGCATCGACCCCAACAAGACGCTCTGGGAGGTCGTGTCCGAAGGGCTCGACTACATCCAGGTCGGCAACCAGGAGATCCCCTCCCGCGCCTACGTGTCGACGTTCGGGTTCAAGGGCCCGGACCAGCAGAAGAAGGCCGGTGTCCTCTCCGGTGGTGAGCGGAACCGCCTGAACCTCGCGCTGACGCTCAAGCAGGGCGGTAACCTCCTGCTGCTCGACGAACCGACCAACGACCTCGACGTCGAGACGCTCTCGAGCCTCGAGAACGCGCTGCTCGAGTTCCCGGGTTGTGCTGTGGTCATCACCCACGACCGGTGGTTCCTCGACCGCATCGCGACGCACATCCTGTCGTACGAGGGCACCGAGGAGAACCCGTCGAACTGGCACTGGTTCGAGGGTAACTTCGAGTCCTACGAAGAGGACAAGATCAAGCGCCTCGGACCGGACGCGGCGAAGCCGCACCGCTCCGCGTACCGCAAGCTCACGCGCGACTAGGACCCGTGCGAACGGCCCATCGGCTTCTGCCGGTGGGCCGTCGTCCGTTCACGACCCGTACGTCCCCGACCCACGGAGGGCCCAGCAATGACCAGACTCCACGTGCCGATCCCACTGCGGTGGGGCGACCTCGACGCCTTCAACCACGTCAACAACGCCTCGATGCTCAAGCTGCTGGAGGAGGCGCGCGTCCGCGTCTTCTGGATCCCGACGCTGGCGTCGGAGGACGTCCCGCCGACCGCGGTCATCGATGCGAGCCTCGAGGCCGAGACGCTGACGCTCGTGGCGCACCAGGAGATCGAGTACCTGGCCCCGATCCCGTACCAGCGCGATCCGCTCGACGTCCAGCTCTGGATGGGCAAGATCGGCGGAGCCAGCCTGCAGGTCGCGTACGAGGTCTACTCGCCGCTGGGCGGAGCAGCGCAGACGCTGTACGCCCGAGCCTCCACGACGGTCGTCATGGTGGACGCCAAGACACTCAAGCCGCGCCGGATCTCGGACGTCGAACGTGCTGCCTGGGAGCCGTTCCTCGAGGATCCGATCGAGTTCTCGCGTCGCTGAGCGACGCCGGTCACCGAGGCGTCGGGAACCGCACCATGCCCTCCTGGGCGACGCTCGCGACGAGGCGACCCGCCCGATCGTAGATGCGCCCGAGGGACAGGCCTCGTCCGCCGGTGGCGCTCGGGGAATCCTGCAGGTAGAGCAGCCACTCGTCGACGCGCGTGGGACGGTGCCACCACATGGCGTGGTCGAGACTGGCGATCTTGATGCCTGGCGTGGCCCACGGGACGCCGTGACGACGGAGCACCGGCTCGAGGATCGTGTAATCGCTCGCGTAGGCGAGCGCGGCACGGTGCAGCGCCGGGTCGTCGGGCAGGTCCTCGATCGTCTTGAACCACACCGCTTGCCGGGTGGTCCGCTCGCCCTCCACCCGGAGGTAGACGGGGGAGCCGACGTGTCGGAGGTCGAAGGGGCGTCCCGTCGCCCAGGCCTCGGCCGCCGGGTGGTCGATCCCGCTGAGGAGCTCGGCGGCCGACGGGAGGGTCTCCGGGTCGGGGATCCCGTCGGGCAGCTCGATCTGATGCTCCGGGCCCTCGTCCTGGGTCTGGAAGGACGCGATCATCGAGAGGATCGGCACCCCGTTCTGATAGGCCTGGGTGCGTCGGGTGGCGAACGAGCGTCCGTCGTGGATGCGGTCGACCGCGAAGGTGATCGGCAGGTCGACGTCGCCTGGTCGGAGGAAGTACCCGTGCATCGAGTGGATGATGCGCTCGGCGTCGACGGTCCGGGTCGCGGCGACGACGGACTGGGCGAGCACCTGACCACCGAAGACCCGCCCCTGCGGCATCCATTGCGACGGACCGGTGAAGATGTCCTCGTCGGTTCGGACACCGGGAGCACTGAGATCCAGCGCGGTGAGCAGGGAGTGGATCGGTTCCTTCACGCGAACACGCCTTTCATCCGAGGGTCGAGGCTCGGTCGTCGATGCCCGACCCGACCCGCCGAGTCTATCCAGGCCCTGGCGACGCGGTGCCGGAGCGCACGCGGCGGTGGCGTAGATTGAGAGGAGATGTCCACCACGTTGCAGCTCCTCGATGCCACCTCGCTCGCCGACCTCCGCACCTTCCTCGCACGCGCCGCCCGGATCGACGATTCCGGTGTACGACTCCTGGCGGCCGGGGACGTCCTGGCGGTCTCCGCCCCGGTGCTGCACCCGCAGGGTCTGCTCGACCGGAGTCCGACGATCATCGGGATGCGCACGTTCGCACTCGCCGAACCCGCCACGGCCGACGTCCTCGCGACCCCGCGTGAACTCATCGACCGCATCGTCCGAACGCTCGGCGGCGTCGCTGCCGAGGACCTGATGGCGGATGCCCGCGAGACCGTGCCGCTCGAGCTGCCGCCGTCCACGAGGACGGCCCCGTGGGTCGGACAGGCACCGCCCCGTGGCGGCTGGGAACGGGCGGGCGACGTGGACACCATCGAGCTCGAACTCGTCGCCAGGACGGGGGCCGCGGAGATCGCCGAGACGCTCCCCACGGCGGTGGGCGATCAGATCGTCCAGAAGGTGCGGTCGCAGGTCTGGTCCCGGCCCCTCGGCGACGGCCACGGACTCCCGACCGGAGCGGCGTTCGCCGCGGTGGCCCTCGGCTTCATCGCCGAGCCGGAGCGCGCGGCCGTCTTCCGCTCAGGCGGATGGGTGCGCTTGAGCACCCGACGCGGGCATGTGCTCGCGGGCGCCGTTTCCTGATCCTCAGGCGCCTGCCATCGCGCGGCCGGCGGTCCGACCGCTGAACAGACACCCGCCGAGGAAGGTCCCCTCGAGCGCACGGTAGCCGTGGATCCCTCCACCGCCGAAGCCAGCCGCCTCACCGGCGGCGTAGAGGCCGGGCACCGGGTTCCCGTCCGGGCCGAGGACCCGACTCGCGAGGTCGGTCTCGAGCCCACCGAGGCTCTTGCGGGTCAGGACGTGCAGCTTCACCGCGATGAGTGGTCCGGCCTTCGGATCGAGGAGCCGGTGCGGTGCGGCGACGCGGATGAGTTTGTCGCCCCGGTAGGAGCGGGCACCGCGGAGCGCCGTGATCTGCAGGTCCTTCGTGAACGGGTTGTCGATCTCGCGATCGCGCGCTTCCACCTCGGCGATGACGTTCGCCGCGTCGATCGGCGTCTCCGGGCTCAGCTCCTGCATGCCGGCGATCAGCTCGGTGAGCGTGTCGGCGACGACGAAGTCCGCGCCGTGTTCCTTGAACGCCTCGACCGGCCCGGGCGCTCCCGGGCCGATGCGCTTCGCGAGGAGCCCGAGGTCCTTCCCGGTGAGGTCGGGGTTCTGCTCGCTCCCCGACAGCGCGAACTCCTTCTCGATGATCCGCTGGGTCAGCACGAACCAGCTGTGGTCGTGGCCGGTGGCACGCAGGTGCGCGAGGGTACCGAGCGTGTCGAAGCCCGGGAAGAGCGGCACCGGGAGCCGCTTCCCGGTCGCGTCGAACCAGAGCGACGACGGCCCCGGTAGGATCCTGATGCCGTGCTGCGGCCAGATCGGATCCCAGTTGGTGATGCCTTCGACGTAGTGCCACATCCGGTCGCCGTTGATGAGACGCCCGCCCGCACGCTCACTGATCGCCAGCATGCGTCCGTCGACGTGCGCAGGGACTCCGGAGAGCATGGTCGTCGGCGGCGTCCCGAGCCGAGCCGGCCACTGCTCGCGGACGAGGTCGTGGTTCCCTCCGATGCCGCCGCTCGCGACGAGCACCGCGGGCGCCCTGCACGAGAATTCGCCGACGACCTCGCGCGAGCTCGGGGCCCCGCGCTCGGCATGCGACGGGGCGAGCACCGAGCCTCGTACGCCGACGACCGCGCCGTCCTCGGTGAGCAGCTCGTCCACGCGGTGCCGGAAGTGAGCCGACACCGTGCCGTCCTCGACGCCGGCGTTCACCCGTCGGACGAAGGGTGCGACGACACCGGGTCCGGTGCCCCAGGTGATGTGGAAACGGGGAACGGAGTTGCCGTGGCCGATGGCGCCGTAACCGCCCCGTTCCGCCCAGCCGACGACCGGGAAGAACCGCACGCCCTGCTCGTGGAGCCAGGCGCGCTTCTCGCCCGCGGCGAAATCGAGGTAGGCCTCTGCCCAGCGTCTCGGCCAGTGGTCCTCGGGACGGTCGAACGCCGCGGCGCCGAACCAGTCCTGGGTCGCGAGCTCGAGCGAATCACGGACGCCGAGGTGGCGCTGCTCGGGGGAGTCGACCAGGAACAGGCCGCCGAACGACCAATGCGCCTGGCCACCGAGGTTCGACTCCGGCTCCTGTTCGAGCAGGATGACCCGCTTGCCGGCGTCGATCAGCTCTGCGGCGGCGACGAGCCCGGCCAGTCCGCTGCCGATCACGATCGCGTCGGCCTCGGTTCGATCGGCGGACGGGTTGGGAGGGATGGCTGCTGGCATCTGCTGACTCCTTCGGCACGGACGTGCGTCCGATCCTACGACCGCGCGGCCGGAATCAGAGGAGACTGCGGCGCGGTCCCCCCGGATCCTCGTCGAAGGTGTTGACCATGGCGTGGGCTGCCCGTTCGAGGTAGTCCCAGAGCGTCGCCTCGTGCACCGGCGCGAGGTCGAGGCTGTCGACGGCGGCGCGCATGTGCAGCAGCCAGCGGTCGCGAGCATCGGGGTTCACGTGGAAGGGCTGGTGCCGCAGCCGGAGACGCGGGTGGCCGCGTTCGGCGCTGTAGGTGCCGGGCCCGCCCCAGTACTGCTCGAGGAAGAGCATGAGCCGGTCGGCCGCAGGACCGAGGTCCTCCTCGGGGTACATGGGTTTCAGGACGGGGTCGCCGGCCACGCCGCGGTAGAACTCGTCGACGAGGGCCTTGAAGGTGGTGTGTCCGCCGACCTGCTCGTAGAAGGACATGCCTGGTGCCTGGGAGTCGCTCACTGCTGCCCTCTCGGGGGTCGCTTGGTCTTCGGCGCCCGCGGCGGGACCACCGTGGTCGGGTGGGTGCGCGGGGGACGCGAGCCGGTCACGCTTGCGGCGCCCTCGAAACCGGAGAGGACGATGCTGTTGAGCGACGGCAGCTTGACGTCCATTTCGTCGACGGCCCGCTTCAACCGCATCCGCAGTTCGCGAGCCACGTCGTCCTTGGCACTCGTGCGCGTCTTGATCACCAAGCGGATGACGAGTGCGTCGCCCGAGATCGACTCGAGACCCCACAGCTCGGGCTTCTCGAGGATGCGGGAGCGCCACTTGGGGTCGTGGGCGAGTTCGTTCGCCGTGTCGAGCATGCGCTCCTGGACGGCCTCGACGTCGGTGTCGTACGGGATCGCCAGGTCGATGATGACCCGCGACCACCCCTGTGACATGTTGCCGACCCGCAGGATCTCGCCGTTGCGGACGAACCAGAGCGTGCCGTTGACGTCGCGTACCTGGGTGATCCGGATGCCGACGGTCTCGACGACGCCGGTGGCGGGTCCGAGGTCGACCACGTCGCCCACGCCCAGTTGGTCCTCGACCACCATGAACAGGCCGTTGAGGATGTCCTTGACGATGTTCTGCGCGCCGAAACCGAGACCGGCACCGACCGCGGCCGTCAGCAGGGCGAACGAGCCGATGATGCTCGAGTCGATGACGTTGACGACGAGGATGGCCGCGACGATGACGATGGTGACGTTGACGATGTTGCTGAGCACGGTACCGAGGGTCCGCGTGCGTTGGACGAGTCGGACCGCGGCGAGCGGCGAGGCGAGCAGCGATTGCGTGTCGGTGACGTCGGCGCTCTTCTTGACGCCACTCACGATGCGGCCGACGACGCGTCGGATGACGAATCGGAGCACCCATGCGGCGGCGAACGCCAGGCCGATCACGACCACCACGCCGATGATCTTCCACCCCGCCGTCCAGAGGAAGGCGGTCACGTCAGGCCAGATCTCATCCCAGTTCATATGGGCCTCAGTGTATCGAGCGACCCGGAGTGAACCGTGTGAGCCGCCCGAGTGCGAGCCGGACGGTGCCTGCGTGAACGGTCACGGACGCACGAGTCCGTGCTTGTAGGCGAAGATGACCGCCTGCACGCGGTCGCGCAGCTGCAGCTTCATGAGTACGCGACCGACGTGCGTCTTCACCGTCGACTCGGAGAGGACGAAGTGGGCGGCGATCTCCGCGTTGCTCAGCCCCTCCGCCATGGCGACGAGGATGTCGTGCTCCCGCGGTGTCAGCTCGGCGAGTTCTGCTGCCGAGCCGTCTTCGGCGGCCGCGGGCGTGCCGGGGAGGGCCGTCGCGAAGAGTTCGAGCATCCGCTTCGTGATACGGGTCGAGACGGCGGCGTCGCCGGCGTGGACCGCGCGGATCGCGGACGTCAGCTCGTTCGGCAGGGCGTCCTTCAGGAGGAAGCCGCTCGCGCCGGCCCGCAGCGCTCCGAAGGCGTACTCGTCGAGGTCGAAGGTCGTCAGGATGATGATGCGGCTGTCGGGGTTCGCGGCGACGATCCTCCGGGTCGCCTCGATCCCGTCGAGTCCCGGCATCCGGACGTCCATGAGGATCACATCGGGGCGCAGGGTGGCGGCGAGGTCGATCGCCTCGGCGCCGTTCGAAGCCTCACCGACCACGTCCAGATCGTCCTCCGCGCCGAGCACGAGGCCGAATCCGAGCCGGATGAGCTGTTGATCGTCGACGAGCAGGATGCGGACGGGATCGGTCATGGTGTGGTTCCTCGTGGTTCGCTGGTCGGCGGGGATGTTCTCGTCGGGCGTGGTTCCAGCGGGAGGACGGCATGGACGCGCCACAGACGGTCGCCGACGGCTCCCGCGGTGACCCGACCCCCTTGGAACGCGACGCGTTCACGGAGGCCCAGCAACCCCTGGCCGGCGCCGAGCGACGGCGCGTCCGGAATGGACCCGTCGTTCTCGACGATGAGCTCGAGCTGCTCGTCGTCGGTGGTGAGGACGACGTCGACGCGCTTCGGCCGCTCCGAGTACCGCAGCGCGTTCGTGAGTGCCTCCTGGGTGATGCGGTGCACGGCGAGCAGGATCGACGGGTCGTCCGTCGACGGCCCCGAGACGGTGAGTGCGACCGGCAGGCCGAGCCCGCGGAAGGTCTCGACGAGCGCGGGGATGGATGCTGCGTCGGGTTGTGGAGCGAGGGGTGCGCTGCCGGTCTCGCGGAGGACGCCCAGCATGCGTCGCATGTCGACGAGGGAGCCCCGGGCGGCGTCGGTGACGGCGGTCATCGCGGACCGGGACGCCGTCGGGTCCTTCGTCGCCAGAGCCCCCTCGCTCAGCGCGACGATGACGGTGAGACTGTGGGAGACGATGTCGTGCATCTCACGGGCGATGCGGGTCCGCTCGGCGACGGCGGCGAGCTGGGCCTGCTGGTCGCGCTCACGGGCCAGCTGCGCCGCCCGATCGACGAGGGCTTCGACGTACCGCTTGCGATTGCCGACGTTGATCCCGATCAGCAGCCCGAAGAGCGCGAAGAGGACGACCGAGATGATGGTCTGCTGCGGCTCTCCCGGCTCATGTGGTGCGGCCCAGGGCAGGAACGGGGCGAGGACGGCGACCACCGCGGCGGTGGCGAACGCCTGCCAACCGAGAGCGACGGTTCGGTACACGGCCACCGAATAGAGCAGGATCGGCACCGCGAACGCGTCGACGCCCACCGTCTGTGCGACCGAGACGAGCCCGACGGCGATGACGAGCACGGTCATCGCGAGCGGGCGCCGTCGCCTGAACAGGACGGCGAGTGTCGTGATGCCCACGATCGCTACGGCGAGCGCGATGCGACCAGGCTGGGCCTCCAGGTCGACGTCGAACCACTCGACGGTGCTGACCGAGAGCGCGACGAGGAGGTACCCGGCGGCGATGAGCGAGTCGGCGGTCCACGGATGCCTCGACCACCAGCGTCGGACGACCCCGGGTGGGCGCGGGAGCATCAGTGCGGCCTCCGTCGCGGCCCGGTCCCGGTCGGAGGACGGCTTCCGAGCGGTCACGACGAGGACGACCCTGAGGGTCGGTCGTCGTTCACTGGTCGGCGCATCCCTCCAGGATACGGAGAACCCCTCCACAGCGGGTCGTGCCGTGGAGGGGTTCTCGCCAGAGGATCCTGGTACCGGAGTGCTATCCGGCCGAGTGGATCACGCGGCGTCCCGTGCCTGTGCCGCGAGTGCCCGCTCGACCCCGGCGAGGGCTTCGACGAGCATGCGTCGGAGTGCCGGGACATCGGCGTTGGCTTCCAACCACGCGCGCGTGCGGTCGCGGAGCTCGGTGGAGGCGAGCGCCGCCGGGTAGAGCCCCTCGACGATGTACTCGGCGATCTTGTAGCTGCGCGACTCCCAGACCGAGGTGAGCGCGGCGAAGTACGGCTCGACGAGCGGCTGCAGGACGGCCGGGTCGATGACGTGCCCGAACCCGAGACCGACGTTCCGGACGATCGCGTTCGGCTGGTCGTCGTGCTCGACGACCGAGTCGAACGCTGCGCGCTTGCCCTCGACGGTGGGGATCGTCGCCCGTGCACGAGCGGCCGCCTGGGCACCGTTCGCCGTGTTGTCCTCGGCGAGCGCCGCATCGATGTCCGAACCGTCCGCGAGACCGAGGAGGACCAGGCCCTCGAGGAGCTCCCAGCGGAGGTCGGTGTCGATCTCCAGGCCCGGGAGTGCCGCGGAGCCGTCGCGCAGTGCACGCAGGTGCTCGCCGTGCTCGGGGGTCGAGGCGAGAGCGGCGAAGAACTTCACGAACTGGAACTGCGCGTCGGAGCCGGCCTCCGCCTCCTGGGCGAGCGTCCAGAGCGCGTCGCCGACCCGGGAGATGGTCGCCAGGCGGCGTTCCGGAGCGACGTAGTTGCGCGCGGCCAGACCGAGCTGGCCGAGCGTGGTGCGCAGGGTCGTCGACTCGGTCTCCGTGGCGATGTTCCCGAGGACGAGCTCCACGTAGTCGGAGGCGCTCGACTCGGCGTCGCGGGTCGCGTCCCAGGCAGCGCCCCAGACCAGCGAGCGTGCGAGCGGGTCCTCGATCGAGGCGAGGTGGCTGATCGCCGTCGCGAGCGACCGCTCGTCGAGGCGGATCTTCGCGTAGGCGAGGTCGTCGTCGTTCAGCAGCACCAGGTCGGGCTGCGTCTCACCGACGAGCTCCGGCACCTCGGTGAGCGCCCCGTCGACGTCGAGTTCGACGCGTTGGGTGCGGACGAGCTTGCCGTCCTGCAGTCGGTACAGGCCGATGGCGAGGCGGTGCGGACGCAGCGTGTCGTAGTCCGCGGGGACCGTCTGCCGGACGGCGAACGCGGTGAACGCGCCGTCGGCGTCGACCGTGAACTCCGGGCTCAACGTCCCGACCCCGGCGGTCTCGAGCCACAGCTTCGACCACTCGCGGAGGTCGCGGCCGCTCGTCGCCTCGAGCTCGACGAGCAGGTCGTCGAGCACGGTGTTGCCGAACTCGTGCTTGCGGAAGTAGTTGCCGACGCCGGCGAAGAATGCCTCGATGCCCACCCAGGCGGCGAGCTGCTTCAGGACGGAGCCGCCCTTGGCGTAGGTGATGCCGTCGAAGTTGACCTGGACGTCCTCGAGGTCGTTGATGGTCGCGACGATGGGGTGCGTCGACGGCAGCTGGTCCTGGCGGTAGGCCCAGGTCTTCTCCATCGCGTTGAACGTCGTCCACGCCTCGGTCCACTCGGTGGCCTCAGCAGTGGCGATCGTCGAAGCCCATTCGGCGAACGACTCGTTCAACCACAGGTCGTTCCACCACTTCATGGTGACGAGGTCGCCGAACCACATGTGGGCGAGCTCGTGCAGGATCGTGACGACCCGGCGCTCCTTGATCGCGTCGGTCACCTTCGAGCGGAACACGTAGGTCTCGGTGAAGGTCACCGCGCCGGCGTTCTCCATCGCGCCCGCGTTGAACTCGGGGACGAAGAGCTGGTCGTACTTCTCGAACGGGTACGGGTAGGCGAACTTCTCCTCGTAGTACGCGAAGCCCTGACGCGTCTTCTCGAAGATGTAGTCGGCGTCGAGGTACTCCGCCAGGCTCTTGCGAGCGAAGACGCCCAGCGGGATGGTCCGGCCGTCGCTCGAGGTGAGCTCGCTGCGCACCACGTCGTACGGGCCTGCCACGATCGCGGTGATGTAGGAGGAGATGCGCTGCGTGGGTGCGAAGCTCCAGGTCGCCGCGCCGTCGTGCGCCGGTACCGGCTCAGGCGTGGGGGAGTTGCTGACGACCTGCCAGGCCGCGGGCGCCGTGATCGTGAAGGTGAACGTCGCTTTCAGGTCTGGCTGCTCGAAGACCGCGAACACCCGACGGGAGTCCGGCACCTCGAACTGGCTGTACAGGTACACCTCGCCGTCGACGGGGTCGACGAAGCGGTGGAGGCCCTCACCGGTGTTGGTGTACTCGGCGTCCGCGTCGACGACGAGCACGTTCTCCGCAGCGAGGCCGTCGAGCTGGATGCGCACGCCGTCGGAGACGGTCGACGGGTCGAGCTCGACGCCGTTCAGCGTGACGGAGTGGACGGTGCGCGTCATGGCGTCGATGAAGGTCGAGGCACCCGGTTCACCGGTGAAGCGCACCGTCGTGGTGCTGCGGAACACCTCGGGACCGGTCGTGAGGTCGAGCACGACCTCGTAGCTCGACGTGTCGACGAGCGCCCTGCGCTCCTGGGCTTCGACTCGGGTGAGGTTCTCTCCTGGCACAACTGCTCCCTGGTGTTGATGGACACGTGACGTGTGAACTGCACGTGGTCGCTCGTGACGACCGCGGCACGGTCAACCAGCCTAGACCCGCCGTCCATCGGTTTCGGGGGAGTCGACGGGGATCGGCGCGTAGGGTGACGGCATGACGACTTCCGCTGCAGACACCACCCGCGTCGACTTCTGGTTCGACCCCTCCTGCCCGTGGGCCTGGATGACCTCGCGTTGGGTCGACGAGGTCACCGAAGCCCGGAACCTCGACGTCCACTGGCACATCATGAGCCTCGCCGTCCTCAACGAGGACCAGGACGTCAGCGACGACTACCGGGCCTTCTTCCCCCGGGCGCTCCGATACACGCGGCTCGTCGCCGCTGCGGCAGCCGAACACGGACACGCGGTCGTCAAGCCCCTCTACGACGCGCTCGGAACGCGGATCCACCCCGGCGGACGCGCGGAGGACGTCGACGCCGTGATCGCCGAAGCCCTCGCCGAGACCGGGCTCCCGGCGGCGCTCGCCGAAGCGTCGACGACGGACGCCTACGACGGGCCCATGCGTGAGAGCCACTTCGACGGCATCGGACGGGTCGGCCAGGACGTCGGCACCCCCGTCATCGCGATCGACGACGTGGCGTTCTTCGGACCCGTCATCTCGCCGGCGCCGAAAGGCGAGCAGGCGCTCGCACTGTGGGACGGTGTCGTCGCCGCTGCCGCCTACCCGGGCTTCTTCGAGCTGAAGCGCAGCCGCACGGCGGACCCGATCTTCGACTGACGCGACGCCGGCGCCCGGAACCCTAGACTTTCCACATGCGCATCCACATCGCCACCGATCACGCCGGTCTCGAGCTCAGTCAGTTCCTGCAGGACCACCTGCGCGCAGCCGGTCACGACGTCGTCGACCACGGCCCGGCCGAGTACGACGCGTTGGACGACTACCCGGCGTTCTGCATCAACGCGGCGAAGGCCGTCGTGCGCGACCAGCAGGCCGGTGTGGACGCCCTCGGCGTGGTGTTCGGCGGCTCGGGCAACGGCGAGCAGATCGCCGCGAACAAGGTCGTCGGTGTCCGCGCGGCGCTCGTCTGGAACCTCAGCACGGCGCAGCTGGCTCGGCAGCACAACGACGCCAACGTCATCTCGATCGGTGCGCGTCAGCACAGCACCGACGAGGCGGTGTCCTTCATCGACGCGTTCATCGCCGAGCCGTTCAGCCTCGAGGAACGTCACGCCCGTCGGATCGCCCAGCTCGCCGAATTCGAGGCGACCGGCACCATCGCCGGCAAGCACGTCGACGCCTGACGCGTCCTCCACCGCCACCGCGCGGCGCGCCGGATCGCGCCCCCACCGAGTGAGGAGTCACCATGCCCGAGGGGCACTCCGTCCATCGCATCGCCCGACAGTTCGCTCAGAACTTCGTCGGACACCGGGTCGCCGTGTCGTCTCCCCAGGGGCGCTTCGCCGAGGGTGCCGCCGTGCTCGACGGCCGGACGGTCACCGACGCCAAGGCCGTTGGCAAGCAGATGTTCCTCGAGTTCGACGACGGACTGTGGTTGCGGGTGCACCTCGGTCTGTACGGCGCGTGGGACTTCGCCGGTGAGATCCGGTCGGACCCGACCATCGCCGCCTCGAACGGCCGCATGGGGCAGACGAACCAGCGCGGCACGGTGCTCGACGACGACGACGATGCGCCGATCCACGATGCGGACGGGGAGAACTCCCTGCACAGCATCGGTGCACCGCGCCGGGCCAGGGTCCGGATGTCCGAGCAGTCGAGTCCACTCGCCGAGATCGACGAGCGGTTCCCACCCGAACCGGTGGGTCAGGTGCGCGTGCGGCTGTTGACCGAGACGACCGTGGCGGACCTCCGCGGGCCGACCGCCTGCGAGGTGATCGACGCCGCCGGGGTGCAGGCCGTCATCGATCGGCTCGGACCGGATCCACTGCTCGACCCGAGCGCGGAGGCGGGGGAGCGGTTCGTGTCGCGTGCGCACCGCAAGGGTTCCCCGATCGGTCTGCTCCTCATGGATCAGCAGATCATCAGCGGGATCGGCAACGTCTACCGCGCCGAACTGCTGTTCCGCGCCCGTCTCGATCCGCACCGCACCGGGAAGACGGTCCCCGTCGAGACGCTTCGCGAGATCTGGCTCGACTGGACGCGGTTGCTCGCGATCGGGGTCGAGACCGGCCAGATGATGACGATGGACGACCTGTCGGCGGCCGACTACCGCCTCGCGATGGCCAACCGCGCCGATCGCCACTGGGTCTACAAGCGGGAGGGACTGCCGTGCCGGGTCTGCGGGACGAACATCCTCCTCGAGGAGATGGGCGCCCGCAAGCTGTACTGGTGCCCGAACTGTCAGCGCTGAACCGAACCCGCCTGCCCAACCGACGAGGACCGATGTGATGACCGAGCACCGCCCTGGACCCGACGGCGACCTCGTCACGACGATCGCCGACGTCCACTTGTCCGGACCGCGCCGCGGAGGCTCGTCCGACGCCGAACGGGTCGACGTCCTGCTCGAGGACGGCTCGATCGTGGCGATCCGACCCGCCGACCCCGAGGTCCTGCTTCGCTCCGACTCCGGGGTGTTGGACGGCGGTGGTGGGTTCCTCCTGCCCGGGCTCTGGGACCACCACGTGCACTTCACCCAGTGGGCGCGTACGGCCAGGCGCGTCGACCTGTCCTCTGCTGCATCCGCCGCCGAGGCGGTCGAGTTGGTCGCTGAGCGGATCGCTCAGGGGGCCGATGGTGACGGCTGGGTCGAGGGCGCGAGGTTCCGTGACGCCCTCTGGCCGGACGCGCCGACGTTCGCGCTGCTCGACGCGATCGCACCGGACCGCGAGGTCGTGCTGGTCAGCGCCGACCTCCACTGCTGCTGGCTGAACAGCGCGGCGCTCCGGGCCACGGGCTTCGCCGACCATCCCACCGGCCTGTTGCGGGAGGAGGAGTCGTTCGCCGTCCTCAAGCAGCTCGACCAGGTCGCCGACGAGCTCTCCGACCGCTGGGTCGACGCCGCAGCCGATCAGGCGGCGTCACGCGGCGTCGTCGGTGTCGTCGACCTGGAGATGCGCTGGAACGCCGCCGACTGGATCCGTCGGGTCGGGAACGGGACTCGCGCGCTCCGCATCTCGTTCGGTGTGTACGCCGAGCACCTCGAGCGCGCGATCGACGCCGGGCTCGTGACCGGGGGAGTGCTCGCCGGAACGGACGGCCTGGTGCAGGTCGGCCCGTTCAAGGTCATCACCGACGGATCCCTCAACACCCGGACGGCCTGCTGCGACGCGCCCTATCCGGGTTCGTCTCCCGGAACCGACGCGCACGGGATGCTCAACGTCCCGCCGGAGCGACTCACCGCATTGCTCACCCTGGCGACCGCCAACGGCCTCCACTGCGCGGTGCACGCCATCGGTGACCGCGCCAACACCCTCGCGCTCGACGCGATCGAGACGACCGGCGCGAGGGGCACGATCGAACACGCGCAGCTGCTCCGGGCATCGGACCTGGAGCGGTTCGCGCGGACCGGAACGGCTGCGAGTGTCCAGCCGGAACACGCGATGGACGATCGGGACATCGCCGAGGTCCACTGGGCCGGGCGCACCGACCGTGCCTTCGTGCTCCGCAGCCTCCTCGACGCCGGCGCCACGCTCCGACTCGGTTCCGACGCCCCGGTCGCTCCCCTCGACCCGTGGGTCTCCATCGCCGCCGCCGTGACGCGCAGCCGCGATGGACGCGAGGCCTGGCACGGCGAGCAGGCCATCACGGTCGAGGAAGCACTGGCGGCGTCGACGAGAGGAGACGACGACGTGGTTGCCGTCGGCCGCCCCGCCGACCTCGTCGTCGTGGGGTTCGACCCGTTCTCCTGCGCGCCGGAAGCCCTGCGCACCATGCCGGTCCGTGCGACGATGCTGGGTGGGCGCCTGACGGCGGCTCCATCCGTCCACCCGGCCGGGGGATAACCCCCGATCGGAACGGGGCGTCCACCGGATGCCGTTCGTCGGCGGAGCCGAACAGACTGAGGTGAGCCCGGTGCGAGAGCCGGGACCGCTCCGTCGAAAGGACCTCCTTCATGACCACCGCCATCGGCCGGCAGCTCGACGCGTCGGCGAAGCCTGATCCCTCCACCCGAGGCGCATGGCGATACGGTCGGCTCTGGCTGGACGTCCCCGGATCGCTCCTGTTCCTGTTGCCCAACCTGCCGATCGTCATCGCCGGCGGCGTCGTCGCCGTGGTGATCCTCTCCCTCGGCTTCGGGCTCGCGATCCTGGGGGTCGGTCTCCTGATCGTCGTCGGAGCCCTCTGGGTCTCGCGGGCGTTCGTGGAGCTCGAGGTCGCGCGTCTCAGCACGACGGGGCTCCCGCCGATCCGACGAGGAGCCTGGCGGTCGTCCATCGGGACCGAGACGACACTGGGTGCCGTGCTCGCTCCACTCGCCGGACCGCGTTGGTGGCTGGCGGCCCTGCACACGGTCCTCGTGAACCCGATCGTCGGGGGCATCACCTGGGGGCTGACCATCACTTGGACCGTGGGTGCCGTCGCCGGCACGACCTACTGGATCTGGGCGGACCGGCTCTCGGCTGGTTCCTCCTCGGGCTTCGCGGAGCTGCTGGCTCCCACGCTGGACCCGTCGGACGCGTTGCTCGCCGACAAGCTCTGGAATCTCGCGCTCGGTGTCGTGTTCCTCGTGACGCTCCCGCTGGTCCTCCGGGTGCTGGTGCTGCTGCACCACGCCATCGCCTCCGGGCTGTTCGGTGCGCGGCCACAGGAGGAGCTCCGAGCCGAGCTGTTGGCGGAGCGGCGTGCACGCGGTGCCGCCGTCTCGGCTGAGGCGGGTGCGGTGCGGCGGCTCGAACGGGACATCCACGATGGTCCGCAGCAGCGGCTCGTCCGGCTGCAGATGGATCTCGCGGCCGCCGAACGACGCCTCGACACGGACCCCGCCTCCGCACGCTCGCTCCTGGGCGAGGCGCGCGCCCAGGCCGCCGAGACGCTCGACGAACTCCGTGCGCTCTCGAAGGGCCTGATGCCACCACTGCTGCAGGACCGCGGCCTCGTCGCGGCACTCGAGGACCTCGCCGCGCGGTGTCCGGTGCCGACGAGGACGGAGCTGGCGGTCGTCTCATCGGTGACGCTGCCTCGTGAGACGGAACGTGGGATCTACTTCATCGTCGCCGAACTCCTGACCAACGTGTCGAAGCATGCGGACGCGCGGCGCGCCGGCGTCGAGGCCCACGCGACGGTTGACCAGCAGCTGGGTTCGCGGCTCACCCTCCGCGTGACCGATGACGGTCGGGGCGGCGCGCACCTGGAACCGGGCCACGGTCTCGAAGGCCTGACGGAACGCGCGCAGGGTCTCGGCGGGAGACTGGTGATCGAGCCGGCCCCGGTGTGGGAAGGCGTCGTACGTGGCAGCGCCGTGTCGATCTCGCTCCCCGTAGGCTGAACGCGTGATCAGCCCTGACCGTGCCGGTGGTGGACCGCTCCGCATCGTGATCGCCGAGGATTCGACACTGCTCCGCGAGGGCTTGATGCGGCTGTTCGACGAGGCCGGCTTCGTCACGGTCGCCGCGTACGCCGATGCGGAGGCGCTCCAGCGCGGACTCGCGGCGGACCGACCGGACCTCATCGTCATGGACGTCCGCATGCCGCCCACGTTCCGGGACGAAGGGGTCCGCGCAGCGATAGCGCTGCGTGCCGAGCATCCCGACCTCCCCGTCCTGCTGCTCAGCCAGTACGTCGAGACCGTCTACGCCCGGGAGCTGCTCGCGGACGGCGGGCGTGGGATCGGCTACCTGCTCAAGGACCGGGTCGCCTCGTTGGAGGAGGTGCAGGACGCCATCCACCGGTTGGTCGAGGGAGGGACCGTCCTCGACCCCGACGTGGTCCGCACCCTGTTCGCAGCACAGCGCGACCCGTTGGCCGGCCTGACCCCGCGTGAGACGGAGGTGCTCTCCGCCATGGCGGAGGGGCGCACGAACACGGCGATCGCCGAACGCCTGCGGGTCGGTGTCGGTGCGGTCGAGAAGCACATCTCGGCCATCTTCCAGAAGCTCGGTCTCGAGGACTCCGGGAGCGACCACCGACGCGTCCTCGCGGTCCTCGCCCTGCTCCAGCGCAACGGCTGAAGGGTGACACGCGCGACGAAGGGGCAGTCACGGATGACTGCCCCTTCGTGGGTGATGCGAGCGGGTCGCCCCGCCGGAGTACTACCGGCTGAGGTGGGCGAAGAGGAACCAGCGGTCCTTGTCGAGGCCGCGGGCGATCTCGATCGCGATGTCCTGGCTGGTCTGGTCGAGCTCGTCGAGCTCGTCGACCGCGGTGTTGACCGAGGCGGAGGCGGCGTCGATGAGGGCGATGACCTCGGCGATGGTGCGGTCGGACTGCTGGAAGCCCTCGCTCAGCTCGGGCGTGCTGGTCTTCGCGGCGACGGTGCTGAGGCGTGCGTCGACCGGGAGGCCGAGGGCGACGATGCGCTCTGCGGCGAGGTCTGCCCACTCCTGCGCGTGGTCGACGATGTCGTCGAGCAGCTCGTGGACGCCGATGAAGTTCGCGCCACGCACGTGCCAGTGGGCCTGCTTGCCGTTGACGACGATGGCGGTGAGGTCGACGACGACGGGGCTGAGGAACTGCGCGGTGCCTGCTGCGACGTCCGGGTTGGCGACGGCCTGCGGAATGGAGGTGGTGATGTCGGTCATGGTGTTTCCCCTTCGTTGACGAGTGAGGCCCTGGTCGGGCGGATTCGTCGGTCTACTTGAATGCAACGGTACTCAGCCGCAGACATTCCGCAAGGAAGTCGAGGCTCGGCTTACGAAGGGTGCACTCAGCAAGGAAAGCCTGACCGTACCGGCGATTCACCCCGGAACGACGCGGGTTCCCGTCGGCCGGGGCCGCCTGCGATAGCGTGGCCGGTATGACGCTCCACGGTACGGTCAGGAAACTCTCAGACGGACGCTCGCCCCAGATCGACCCGAGCGCCTATACGGCGCCGGGGTCCATGCTGGTGGGCGCCGTCACGCTCGCCGCGGATTCGAGCGTCTGGTACAACGCCGTCCTCCGCGCGGACTCCGACTCGATCACGCTCGGCGCAGGGTCCAACATCCAGGACGGCGTCGCCGTGCACACGGACAGCGGCCACCCGACGGTCATCGGGCGCAACGTCTCCGTCGGACACAACGCGGTCGTGCACGGCTGCACCGTCGAGGACGACTGCCTCATCGGCATGGGCTCCGTGGTCCTGAGCGGAGCCGTGATCGGTGCCGGGTCGCTCGTCGCCGGGGGAGCGGTGGTCCTCGAGGGCATGATCGTGCCGCCCGGGTCGCTCGTCGCGGGGGTCCCGGCCAAGGTGCGGCGGGAGCTGACGGCCGACGAGCAGGAGGCGATCAAGCAGAACGCCGCACACTACGTCGCCCTCAGAGCGGTCCACGCCGCAGCCGTCGACGAGGATTAGCGGCGGCGTGCGTCGCGCTTCCTGAGGCGACGCTGCGCGGCGAGCGAGCCGGAGAGGCAGACGACGCAGCCGATCATGCAGATGAGTCCGACGCCGAGTCGCCCGGTCGCGAGTGCGTACACCCCGACGAAGAAGACGAGCGCGCCGGCCACCGTCCAGACGTGGGGCCAGATCGCGTCGAGTCGCATGCGCTCAGCCTAGGGCGTCGGGCATCCTGTCCTCCGTCCTCCCCAGGCGACGACCTGTCGAAGGGCACGGGTGGGACCTCCCGCTCCGGTGGCCTTCTCCCGGTCCCTGAGCAACCTCTTCCGGTCCCTGAGTAACCTCTTCCGGTCCCTGAGCAACCTCCTCCGGTCCCTGTGTAACCTCCTCCGGTCCCTGTGTAACCTCCTCCGGTCCCTGTGTAACCTCTTCCGGTCCCTGAGCTTGTCGAAGGGCACACGAGCGACTTCCGGCTCCGGCGATCTTCTCCCGGTCCCTGAGTAACCCCCTCCGGTCCCTGAGCTTGTCGAAGGGCACACAAGCAACCTCCACAACCGGCGCAGCTCAGCATCTGGAATGTCAGTGGTCCATGGTGGACTGGTTCCATGACCGAGACCACCGCCACCGCGATCCGCGCGAGCGACGAGCACGCCGCGCGCCTCGCAGGGCTCTCGGATCAGTGGGCGGAGATCCACCGGCAGCAAGCAGTCTTGGACGCACGGAAGGCGCGCCTCCTGGCCCGCTCTGCCGCCTATGCGGACGCCTTCGCGGACGTCACGGTCCCGGCGATCTTTCCGCCGGCTGAGCGTCGGGAGCTCTCCCGCCGGTCGACGTGTGCGGCCCTCGCGATGGCGACCCGAATACCGGAACGGACGATCCAGCGCGCGACCAACGACGCCGAACGTCTCGTCAACGACGCACCAGCCGTGCTCGCGTCGCTGGAGGCAGGCCGTATCTCGGCGCGGCATGCGCAAGTGATCACCGACCAACTCTGCGACGTCCCTGCTGCTGGGCGGGCGGTGTTCCTCGAACAGATTCTCGTCGTCGCCGAGCGCACCACGGCCGCTGGCCTCCGCACGAGCGCCCGCGTCATGCGCGAGCGCCTCCACCCCGAGTCCATCAGCGCCCGAGCGGTGCGCTCCGAGGCGGACCGTCGGGTGGAGTTCGAGCCCGCGGCGGACGGTATGGCGTGGGTGCACCTGTTCACCACGGCGCCGATCGCGCAGGGCATCGCGGAGCGGGTCGAAGCGGCTGCCGCGGAGTCGCGCAAGGCCGGTGACACCCGCACCTGCGCCCAACTGCAAGCGGACGCCCTCGCGGCGCTCGCGCTCACCGGTGTGACCCCGGAAGACGTGATGTCCAGCCCAGTCCTGCCGCACCCGATCGAGGTGCAGGAGCACATCAAGCCGACGGTGCAGATCACCGTCCCGGCACTCACGATGGCCGGAGTATCCGACGCACCCGGCATGCTCGACGGGTACGGCCCGATCGACCCGGAGACCGCCGCGCGTATCGCCGTGAACGCACCCAGCTTCACGCGGATCCTTGTCCAGCCGGAAACCGGCGCGATCCTCTCCGTCGGGCGGAATCAGTACCGCGTTCCCGCCGATCTTCAACGCGCGGTCCGCCTGCGAGACGGCACCTGTCGCGCACCCGGTTGCGGGCGACGAGCCAGAGCCTGCGACCTCGACCATTCGGTCGCGTGGGAGGACGGCGGCGCAACAGATGTCGGCAATCTCGCCTGCCTGTGTCGACATCACCATCGGATGAAGCACCTCCCCGGATGGAGCCTCGAACACGGGCCCGGCGGGGTGCTCGACTGGACGACACCCGACGGGAAACGTCATCGAACCGAACCGGATCCCGCGCCGTTCTGACCCCCACCGGTCCCTGAGCCTGTCGAAGGGTTTCTCGTGGGCACTTCGACAAGCTCAGTGACCGGGCGAGGTTCACTGGGGACGATTCGGTCCCTGAGCCTGTCGAAGGGCAGCTCGGTCGCGCATGCTCGGTGTCCCGGGGTGAGGTGTGCCCGGATGGCTCCGGTTCCTGGGCCTGCCGACGGGTTCCTCGTGGGCACTTCGACAAGCTCAGTGACCGGAGGAGGGTCAACGGGAACGATCCGGTCCCTGAGTCTGTCGAAGGGCGCGGCGTCAGAAGGCCGCTGGACCGGAGCCGAACCGTCGCGCCTGCTCGCACGGCGCTGCATGGTTCTGACGAATGGAGAGGGGATGACGGGAATCGAACCCGCGTAATCAGTTTGGAAGATCGATGCTCACCATTTCGACCCGTGTCGATCTGTCTCAACTTCCCTGTATCTGTGCGGGGGTTCGTGCTATCTCGTCTTCATCTGCGATGTCACGAATCGATGCGTTTGTGACATATCGGTGACATCTGGTGACACGAGACATGCGAGACCCCCCACCCTCCCCGAGACGTATTCGAGATGCTGAACGGGCACGCTCGACGGCTATGCGAACGCCTCCGAAGTGGCAGGAATCGGGATCGGATCAGAGCCCCCGGAATTCTCGAAGGTGTCACCGGAATCCCCAAGGTGTCACTCTCGGGACCCCTGACGCCTTGGTGATGCCTTCGTGACACCTTCGGCAGTCAGCCGCGGCGCTCGCGGACGTCGTAGCTTCGTCGGGACCGTCTCCGCCGACCGGTCGCCAAGAGCACCTGCCCTCGGTATCGGGTCTTGCCAGAGGCGCGGAGCACGGCCTCGGCGTCGGCGAGCGGGAGGCTGACTTCGAAGCTGGCACCGGCCTCGAGGCGGTGCGCGACGTTGAGCTCATCGCCGTACCGGACGCCGCGACCCTCCCTGCCGGATCGGACGGAGAAGCGCTCGATGGTCACTGGGGCTCGGCCGATGTTGCGAGCAGTGATGATGAGGTTGACCGACCCGTGAGGCAGTTCGAGCCCCGGCACGTCGACGCGATGCCAGCTCCGGTACCAGGGCGGCGCATCGTGGACGCTGCGCGAACGATTCGGAATGACGCTCTCAATCGCTAGCGTCACGCGGACGCGCTGGCCGGTAAGGAGGTATTGGGTGACGTTCCAGCTCAAACTCACGAGCGACAGGGCGAAGCCGAGCGTGCCGAGCACGGCGGCGAGAGTGGGGTTCATTTGGGTACCAGGATCGATCGATTTGGGGTTCAGCTTCGGCCTTTGGTCATGCTGCGGGGCGGCGGGTGTTCGGAGGCCCAGCGCTTCTCGATGGTGAAATCGGGATGCATTGGAGCGTACGAAAGTGCGTAGCCTCCTCCGTTGTCCGGCTGTCCCGGCGCCGGCAGGCGGCCGTTGTAGTGCATGAGGCGCGCATCCGGGATGTGGGATGGATGCGCGAAGGTGTATCGGTCTGCGGCGTCGAAGACTGCCTGTGTGAACGCCTGTCCGATGCCGTCGAACTTGATCCGGTGGTCCCGCCCCTTTCGTGGATCCTCATCGACGAGAAAGACCCCAGGCATGAAGATGAGGCGATGCGGGTCGAGGGGGAAGACGACCTCGTCGACGGTCGCGGCAAAGCTCTGGTCGTTGTCATCATGGCCGTTGAGGATGACGACTGGACAATCGCTCGCGATCAAACACGCTCCACTGTGGGCGAGGCCCCACGGCCGTATCGAGAGGATGTAAGCGAGAATGCCGACCCTCTCGCGGATGTACTTCGCGTGTTGGGAAGCTAGGTCGCTCTCGCGCATGTGGCCCGGAAGATCGAGGCTGGGTCCATTCTGCGCATCGATGCGCTTGCGTTGCCTGGTGGTGCGCACGATCTGAGCCGCCATGAACCATGCGAGACGTTCTCGGGTGTTCGGCGGCAGTGGCCACTCATCGGTGAGGGCCCAGCGCGGATTGTCGAGGATCGTCGCCAGCGCGGGCGTGGCTAGGTCTTCGATCTTCGTGAAGAACTGTTCGACCTCTCGGCTCTCGCCGCCGTCCTCCGTCAGGAATGTGTAGAACCCCGTGGGCGCCGCCACGTTGGTGATGTTCGTCTCCCACGACTTCGTGGGCTCTGTGACGTCGGATGCGACCGTGAAGAAGTTCTTGCGGCGCTTCTCGGCGAATCGACGAAGGTACATGCGAGGGACAGTGTGATCGCGAGGCGCCATGGGACTGATGCTAGGTTCCCGGGCTGCCGTCCGTGCGAACGACACTCGACGCCACCCTGATACGGCGGCTGTCTGGTCGTGCACGCGTCCGTCCCCCAGAAATCGCGTTTCACCTGCGATATTCTCTGTGCATGGGTGAAAGCAAGCAACTCGCAAGCGTTCGGGGTGACGCAGCAGCGCGAGCGATGAAGGCGTGGTCCGCGCGGGTGGCCGGCAACACCTGGGCTGAGAGCGCAGCGGTAGCAGGCTTCAGTGACGGTCCAGCGGCGTGCCATGCGGTCAAGAACTACTTCGGGACGCTGCCACAGGTCGACCGCGAGGACCGGCGGGACCTGTGGCGGGAGCGGTACGAGGCGCTCTGGCGGATCGCGCTGCAAGACGCCGAGCAGAGTCGCCCGGGTGCTCTCCGTGCCGCCGTCGCGGTCGGCCAGCGAGCCGCAGCACTCGACGGGCTCGATGCTCCGAAGGTGGTGCGCGCCGAGGGGCCGAAGGCGGCTCAGCTCGAAGCCTTCGTGCAGTCGGTCATTGAGGCGACCCAAGACCCGGGAGCGCCTCGCGAGGCGGACATGGATGAGCTTGAGGCGGAAGTCGTGGAGGATTCGGCGGACGCGATGCCGTAGTCGGTGATGCCACGACGCCCCTGCTGATCTCTCAGCGGGGGCGTCGTCGTTGCTGGGGCGGTTACCAGGCCGGTTCGGTGGCTCGACGCGCCTCCTCGGCCTCGCGGTTGAAGGCAGCCCAGCGTTCGTCACGGATGCGTCTCCAGATCTCCCGGGTGATCGGGTCCGGGATCAGATGCGGCCAGCCGAGGAACACGCGTTCTCGGACCTCGGCCAGCGCCTTCGGGCTGTAGCTCCACGGTCGCGGGTGGCCGCCGTGGTCGTCGCCGCTGACCTCGGCGAACAGCTTCATGCCCATCGCCGACATTGCCATGCCGGCGATGCCGGTGAGCCCTTCTCTCGCGACCTCTCGCAGCTGCTCAGGGTCTCGTGGACGACCGCGCATGGTCCACAGCGCGCAGCAGTCACGGCAGAAGGGCGCCGCGGCACCGTCATTCCACCGGGCGGGGCTCTCGACCCACCGAGTGCTGTGCGACTGGCCGCACATGCCGCACGCTCCGTCTCGGCAGAGGTGTGCTGTGGTAGCCAGATTCCATCGCTCGTGCGCCAGCTTGAGACGCGCTCGCTGATCGTCGCTGACGAAGTCGAACGCTTTCGCCTCAGCTCGCTTCCCGGTCACGATCGCCGCCGGGTTGACGCCTGAGCTCGCGCAGACCTCTGCAGCGGCGTCCTCGCTGATCGCGACGCCGAGCACCTGGCCTACCGAGAAGGCCATACCCTCGCGGCAGTCGGAGTGTCGCCGGCCGAACCGACGCCGGGCTACCCATCGGTCGTATGCGGCGCCGCCGTCGGGCCGGTCCGATTCCGGTCGCGGTGGAATCGGCATCGGCACCCCCTCCGTCTCGGCAACGGGCATCCCGCAGACCGCGCAAGCGTTGATGGGGTCGGCCTCGGTGATTCTCTTGCGGCCGCTCATTCGTCGGCTCCTCTCTTTGATGATGAAACTGCATCACAGCGCCCGCAGACGGCGACCAGGGCGATGACCAGACCGTCGTGGCAGCTGCCGCCGTACAGGGTCAGATTGTTGCCTGAGCCACAGACGGCACAGCGCTGGGCTGCCCTGGTGGTCGCCTCGAGCGCGTGCCGGTCGGGAGCACTCAAGCATCCGACGCAGCTTGCGATCTGCTGGCCGGCAGCGACGACCCACGGCCCGTTGTGGCCGCAGTGGTGCCCGGTCGCAAGGAATTCGCGGAGCAACCCGTGAGCGAGCGGCGACCAGGCATCCGCGGATGGGATGCGAAGCGGCCCGCCCAGTTCGGCGACGAGGTCGACGGCTCCCCAGGCGAGTTCCTCGGCGAGGTTCACGACGTCACCCCTGCATTCCGCCGTGCCCGACTCCGTGCGGCTGGCTGGCGGCCGTTCCTGGGCTTCGTGGGCGTGGAGACAGGCCGGGAGGCCCGACGGTTCAGCGAGGCGCTCGCTGATTGATACCGCGCTGCCTCGTCGAGGATCGCGCGGGCACGGATGATCGACCTCCACCGCATGACGGCCGCGAAACTCGCGGCGGCCAGGCGATCAATCTCCGCGTCGCTCGGCTCTCCCGGCGCCGGCCGACGTGCGGAGGCGACGACTGTCCCGCCTCCGAGCTCCCGGGCGATCCGCTCGGCGACGCGACGGGCTGTGGTCGTGCTCATCGGATCTCCTCCGGCCAGCTCGCGGCCACCCGGTCCCAGCCGGGAGTCCGCTCGTCCGCGATGGTGGCGTACCCGGCTTCGAAGATCGTCTTCGTGATGCGCCTCACGGCGCCAGGGGGCATCTGGTCAGGCTCTACCTCGCGGTAGTGCTCCCGGCGACCGCCGGGTTTCGGTGCTGCTGTCTTGCGCATGATGCGCCTTTCGGTTCGTGGTTCGGTGATGGTCTGAGAGGCCGCCGACGGCGGGCTTCGTCCACGCACGGAGCCGCTCATCCGGGCATCTCCTCGAAGAGAGCCGGGTCTGCTTCCGGAGCGAAGGTGTCAGAAGGTGTCACGAAGGCGTCAGGGGCGGGAAGCGTGACACCTTCGATGATTCCGGGGGAGGACGTGACACCTTCGGTGCTGTCTTCGAACGCCAGGCCCCACACCCATCCGGCCCGAAGGCCAGACTTCCGGGACTCGACGCGTGGACTCTTGGAGCGGCGACGAGCGTTCTTCAGCTCGGTCTCGCTGAACCCGGCAGCGCGGCCGGCGCGGAGGACGTCAGCGGCGTTGGCCTCGCAGCCTGGCAGGTCGGTCAGGTAGTCGATGACGAATCCGGCCGCGGCGCTTCGGTCGTCCGAGTCGTCGTCACCCCACGGGCGATTCATCAGCTCTCCGACGCTCCGGTCTGTTGCTCCAAGTTCGACGGCGGCCGGCACCTCCATCGTCCGCCCATCGTCAGCGGTCACCGTGACGGGATCGAGGCGGAAGGCGAAGCTGGACCCCACAGACGCGCCGTAGTTCGACTTGTCGACGCTGACGACGCGGTCGCCTTCTCCGTCGTCGCTGGCGACTAGAAGCACGCTCCGCGCGGCATCCCGGAGCGCGTGGCTGCCGCTGAGGCGGTCGCCAGGCTGTCCGCCGCCCTTGCTCATGTGCAAGATCAGGACGACCGCGATCTCCTCATCCTGAGCGAGACTGGCCAGTGCATCCAGGCTCTGGCGGGCATCCTCGCGTTTGTTGAGGTCGCCAGAGAAGACGGAAGACGCCGGGTCCAGGACGAGGACCCGCGCCCCCGTTTCGCGGCTAGCAGAGCGGAACACTTCGACGTCGAGCGGGAGAGTCGGGGTGCTCTCTCGAGTACGTCCGTCCTCTTCGGTTGCGACGTCCACGCGGAAAACGAGATCCAGGTCCGCGCCAGCTGCCTTCAGTCTCGGTACGACGACACTCGGCCAGTCGTCCTCGATCGCGACGATGATCGCTGGGATGCGGTCACCGAAGAGATCACCGTCCAGCTCTCCGCGCGTGCCATCCGCGATCCATCGCAGCACCAGGCTCGACTTGCCCTCGCCGCCCCGGCCAGCAACGACCGTCAACGTCGACAGTGGAACGGCGCCGCGCTTCAGCTGTCGTTGACGCTTCGACTTGATCGACGATGCCCGCGTCAGCACTGCGCGACGCGCAGGTGAACCCGACGGGCTAGCCGCCGAACGGTCGGGTGACTCAGTAGCGGCTGGTCGGGCGAGGTCGGGCCGCTTCGCGAGGACCTCGGAGACGATCGCGTGGTCCGCGGCGTTCACGGAGCTTCCTCGATGAGTACGGCGGTGATGACCTCGGCGTCTAGCCGGAGCGACCGTCCGAGCTCGACGAGCCGACCTACGCACTCGGGTGATGCGCATTCCGCGAGGCCAGCGCGAGCGCGCTCGCGGAGGTAATACTCGGTCCCGCGGCCGGCGGGGATCATCTCCGCTGGCTGAGGCAGTGGTTCGGGCTGAGCCAGGGAATCGAGCAGACTGCGTTGTACCTGATCGGCGGCTATTTCTGATGATGGATGGTGAGTGGTGCAGGTGTGCACGATGACCCTTCCGAAGGGGTTCGACGCGCCGGTAGACTCGGGTTCAACGGCTCGGCTGGGCTGGATGTTGTCACTTTGACGAGGGGTTCCCGCTTAACGCGACGGGGACCCCTCGCCGTGTCTGTGGAACTGGCTGCGCTACTCCGAGGGCGTGTCACTGAGTGCCAGTTGCTTGCGGAGCGGCTCACTCAGTACGCGGAAGTTGCGCCCAAGGCGGATGGTGGCGATGTCCCCGGAGTCGACTGCCTTGCGGACCGTCGCCTCCCCTTGTCCCAGCAGGACAGCCGTATCCCGAATGTCGACGGTCGGGTGAGTGGAGAGCCGATGGAGCGCTTCCTGAGTAGTGGGCCGATTCGTTGGCATGTTTGCCACCTTTCTCTGTTTGTAGTTCCCATCCTCTGCTAGCCTGTTTTCATTAGCGATATGACGATTTGGAAACGCAAACATGATGACTTCGCAGGACAGGCCAACTATCCGGCCAGCCGGCCGCGGGGCAGATGGGCTAGAGCTCGTCTCGATCTCCGGGCTTGGTGGAGCCAACCGGGGGTGGACCTTCGTGTTCGCCTATGACTCGGCGGATGGGAGTGAACCGGTCAGCGTCGAGCTGAAGGCTCCGGCAGGGATGACCATCGACGCCTCGCGCTGGCGCGAAGTCGGAATCGGCGCGGCGCTGTCGGCGGCCCGCGTGGCTCGGAGGGCTCCGGTAGTCGCACTGCTGCTGGACGAACTCGGCCAACCTCCGAGCAAGCCGCACAAGGATGCGAAGGACTATGCGGCGCGGGTGGTCGAGTTCAGGCGTCATGTGGTGAGCGCGTACCGGATTGCGATCAGTCAGGACTACTCCCCGCCGCAGGCTGTCGCTGACCACTTCGGAGTCAGTCCGACGACGGCAACGAGGTGGATCGCAGAGGTTCGCAGAGCCGGCCTTCTGGCGGGTAGCCATCAGGACGAGCGCCGACGAACTCTGGGCGGAGACGGCTATCGCCCACGCGATGCCTCATCGGACTCGCCGGGCACGGATCCACGCACAGGACGTTCCCGCGGAAAGACCACGGCAGCACGGAAGGCGCTCCATGAGTAGCAAGCGGCAGGTCGGAAGCTCGATCAAGAGGGTGGAGCTCGGCAGCGGACAGATCCGCTACCGCTACCGCCTCGATCTCGAGCCGGGGGCTGATGGCAAGCGCCGGCAGAGGACGCTCACGTTCAAGACTGAGGCGGAGGCGATCGCTGACCAGGCGAAGCGTCGTGTAGAGGTGGGGGAACGCGACTACATCGAACCCTCGCGGCACACGGTGGACAACGTTCTGGATGCGTGGCTCGACGAGGCGCGGGATGACTGGAAGGCCAGCACCCGCTACCAGAACGAGAGTGCGCTCCGCGCGGTTCGGGCGGTCATCGGGACCATGCCGGTGCAGCGTCTCGCCCGAGAGGACGTCAGTCGCTTGCGGCGCGTGTTGAGTGAGACCGGAGGGCGTGGCGGCAGAGGACGTTCTGCTAGGACCGTGACGACGGCGCTGAAGCTCCTCGGCGCGGCTCTCGATCTCGCGGTGCACGACGGCGCGGTCAGGAAGAACGTGGCGGCCTCCGTGAAGCCGCCCAAGATCGTCACGGAGGAGTTCGAGTTCTGGTCTGCTGCTCAGCTGGGGCAGTTTCTCGCGAGCGTCGACGATGATCGGCTCGTCGGTGCCTGGTATCTGTCGGGCCTCGGTATGCGTCGCGGCGAGGTGCTGGGCGCTCGGTGGAGTGACGTCGACTGGAAAGCCGGCATCCTCCGCGTGCGGCAGGCGCGGGTCCTCGTCGGTGGCGAGGTAGTTGCAGGTCGCCCAAAGTCGGCGCGGTCGAGTCGAGACGTGCACCTCGACGAGGAGACGCTCCGCGCCCTGCGCCTGACGCGGGAGCGGACTCTCCTCGGCGGCGTCGTGCCACTCCGACAGCGGGGCGGTGAGGACGGTCGCCTCATCGTCGTAGACGAGGCGGGGGAGCCCTTCAACCCGCACCGCTTCAGCCGCACATTTCATGCCCTCGTGGAGGTCGCTGGGCTGCCCCGTATTCGCCTGCACGACGTGCGCCATTCGGTCGCCACGGCGATGCTCGATGCAGGGGTGCCGGTGCACCAGGTGGCGCACCACCTCGGGCACGACGCCAGCGTCCTACTGAAGGTGTACAGCCACCGAACGGAGGCGGCTGGACAGGTCGCCGTGGGCGCTCTCAGGCGGGCTATCGGGGGTGGCTTGTGACAGATTCGGGCCGTCTCGTGACATAGCGAGAGCCCCTGAACGGCGAAACGCCCGGCGGATTCAAGATCTGACCGGGCGTTTCTGAGTGGAGGGGATGACGGGAATCGAACCCGCGTAATCAGTTTGGAAGACTGAGGCTCTACCATTGAGCTACATCCCCGAGGCGTCGCAATGCGACGAACTCACCCGGTAATGCTACTGCATCCCGAGCGCCCATCCGTGCAGCTCCGTGTCCCGAGGCCGGTTCCGCCCCGGAAACCGCACAGGGGCCGCACAGATTCTGGGCTAGACTGACCGAGGCCATTTCGCCCACCGCTCGTCGGTCGGGCCGGCTGGCCGGATTGTCGCCGATCCGGGGCGTAGCTCAGCTTGGTAGAGCGCCCGGTTTGGGACCGGGAGGTCGCAGGTTCGAATCCTGTCGCCCCGACTCCGTTTTGCGTCCTCAACTGAGGCAGAATCCCCGACACAGGAGAAGTAATCACGTGAAGACCACGGTCGAGAAGCTGAGCCCCACTCGCGTCAAGCTCGCCATCGCGGTGACGCCCGAGGAGCTCAAGCCGAGCATCACCCACGCCTACGGACACATCGCCGAGGACATCAACGTCCCCGGCTTCCGTAAGGGCAAGGTGCCACCGGCGATCATCGACCAGCGCGTCGGCAAGGGCGCCGTGATCGAGCACGCCGTCAACGAGGGCCTCGACGGCTTCTTCCGCAAGGCACTCGAGGAGAACGAACTCCGTCCGCTCGGCCGCCCGCAGGCCGACATCGTCGAGTGGCCGAACGAGAAGGACTTCTCCGGCGACCTGCTCGTGAACATCGAGGTCGACGTCCGTCCCGAGATCACGCTTCCCGCCTACGAGGGCCTCAAGCTCACCGTCGATGCTCAGGAAGCCGGCGATGCCGACGTCCAGGACGAGCTCGACCGCATCCGTGCACGCTTCGGCACGCTCGTGACCGTCGACCGCCCGGCCAAGACGGGCGACTTCGCCCAGCTCGACCTGGTCGCCAAGATCAACGACGCCGAGGTCGACCGCGCGAGCGGAGTCTCCTACGAGATCGGTTCGGGCGAGCTGCTCACCGGCATCGACGAGGCACTCGACTCCCTCACCGCCGGTGAGACCACCACCTTCACCTCGCCGCTGCTCGGTGGCGAGCACGAGGGCGAGGACGCCGAGGTCACCGTCACCCTGACCGCCGTCAAGGAGCGCGAGCTTCCCGAGGCCGACGACGACTTCGCTCAGATCGCGAGCGAGTTCGACACCATCGACGAGTTCAAGGCGCAGCTGCGCGAGGTCGTCGAGCGCCAGCAGGTCATCACCCAGGGCCGCGACGCACGCACCGCGCTCGTCGACGCCATGCTCGAGGCCGCGCAGATCCCCGTGCCCGAGAGCGTCATCGAGGACGAGGTGCACCGTCACCTCGAGGGCGAGAACCGCCTCGAGGACGACGAGCACCGCGCCGAGGTCACCGAGTCCAGCGAGAAGGCACTGCGCACGCAGCTCCTCCTCGACGCACTGGCGGAGTCGCTCAACGTCCAGGTGAACCAGAACGAGCTCACCGAGTACCTCATCCAGAGCGCGTCGCAGTACGGCATGGAGCCTGGTGAGTTCATCGAGGCACTCGGCCAGCAGGGCCAGATCCCCGCCATGGTCGGCGAGGTCGCCCGCAACAAGGCCATCGCCATCGCGCTCGGCAAGGCCGAGGTCGTCGACTCCAACGGCAAGCCCGTCGACCTGAGCGACTTCGTCGCCGTGGTCGAGGACGAGGACGCCGCCACCGAGACTGCAGCCGACGAGACGACCGAGGCTCCGGCCGAGGCCGAGCCGAAGAAGGCCGCCGCCAAGAAGGCACCTGCGAAGAAGGCGCCCGCCAAGAAGGCACCGGCCAAGAAGGCCGCTGCCGACGAGGCCGCTGCCGAGTAGAACAGCACCAGCAGTGACGACAGGGGCGGAAGCGATTCCGCCCTTGTCGTCGTCTCCGGACACGTCAGCCGAATGGGAGCCATCATGACGACGACCGACGCAACCGGCTGGGACGACCGCGTCGCAGCCGTCTGGGCCGACGAGACCATCGACGACGAGCAGCGCATCGCGGCCATCGACGCCCTGGTCGCCGAGCGTCCGGCGCGTGACGCCCGCGCCGCGTTCGAGGCGGCCGGCGCGCGCGACTCCGCCGGCCACGAGGTCGAGGCCGAGGTGCTCTACCGGGCCGCCCTCGAGGCCGGGCTCGACGAGGAGCACCGTCCGCAGGCGATCATCCAACTGGCGAGCACCCTCCGCAACCTCGGCCGGACCGCTGAGAGTGTCGTCCTGCTCGAACAGCAGCTCGCGGACGATCCGACCGGTCCGTACGCGGACGCGACCGCGGCCTTCCTGGCCCTGGCGCTCGCCAGCTCGGGGGACCCGCGTCGAGCGACCGCCGTCGCGCTCCGCGCTCTCGTGCCGCACCTGCCGCGATACCACCGGTCCGTCCGCGCCTACGCCGACGAACTCGAGACGGATCCGCTCCGCTGAGCCCCAACGGTCGCGCGGTCCGTCCGCTCGCCGTCCGCCTCCGGCGAACCCCGCCGCCCGGGAGTCTGCCGAGGGCGAACAGGGCGTTGGTCGCGCGTCGCCTCCGATAGATTCGAACCACTGCACAACCGAAACGGAGCGATAATGGCCGAACCACAGTTCTCGCCCAGTGTCTTTGACCGCCTGCTGAAGGACCGGATCATCTGGCTGGGCGCCGAGGTCCGCGACGAGAACGCGAACGAGATCGCGGCCAAGCTGCTGCTCCTCGCCGCGGACGACCCGAAGCGCGACATCTACCTCTACATCAACTCGCCCGGTGGCTCCATCACGGCCGGCATGGCCATCTACGACACAATGCAGTTCGTGCCGAACGACATCGTCACGGTCGGTATCGGCATGGCTGCGTCGATGGGTCAGCTCCTCCTCACGGCCGGCACCAAGGGCAAGCGCTACATCACCCCGAACGCCCGCGTGCTCCTCCACCAGCCGCACGGCGGATTCGGCGGGACGTCGAGCGACATCCAGACCCAGGCGCAGCTCATCCTCGACATGAAGCGCCGTCTCGCCGAGATCACCGCGGCGCAGACCGGCAAGAGCGTCGAGCAGATCAACGCCGATGGCGACCGCGACCGCTGGTTCAACGCCGAAGAGGCGCTCGAATACGGTTTCGTCGACCACCTCCGTGAGTCCGCGCTCGACGTGGCCGGCGGCGGCGGAACCGTCGACAGCGACAAGTAACCCGGCTTCGACCAGACAGGAATGCAACACATGGAGACTCCAACGTTCAGTGCGGCGGGCCGCTCGCTGCAGATGCCGGGTGCTCGCTACATCCTCCCGAGCTTCGAAGAGCGCACGGCCTACGGCTACAAGCGCCAGGACCCGTACGCGAAGCTCTTCGAGGACCGCATCATCTTCCTCGGCGTGCAGGTCGACGACGCATCGGCCGACGACATCATGGCCCAGCTGCTCGTGCTCGAGAGCATGGACCCCGACCGCGACATCGTCATGTACATCAACTCACCCGGTGGCTCGTTCACCGCGATGACGGCGATCTACGACACGATGCAGTACATCCGTCCGCACGTCATGACGGTGGTCCTCGGACAGGCGGCCTCCGCCGCTGCCGTGCTGACCGCCGCCGGCACGCCGGGCAAGCGCCTGGCGCTCCCGAACGCCCGCATCCTGATCCACCAGCCCGCCGTCGGCGAGGCCGGCCACGGACAGGCTTCGGACATCGAGATCCAGGCGGCCGAGATCCTCCGCATGCGCGGCTGGCTCGAGTCGACCCTCGCACACCACTCCAACCGTTCGGTGGAGCAGGTCAACAAGGACATCGACCGCGACAAGATCCTCTCGGCCGCCGAGGCGCTCGAGTACGGTCTCATCGACCAGGTGCTCACCTCACGGAAGAACCCGATCGCGGCCATCACGGCCTGACCCGGTTCCCGTGCTCACGACTCGGCGCGTCATCCCAGCGGGGTGGCGCGCCGAGTTGTCGCAGGGACAGGTTAGGCTCGGAGCACCGAATCTCCAGGGAGAGGGAAAGACATGGCACGGATAGGCGAAAGCGCCGATCTGCTCAAGTGCTCGTTCTGCGGCAAGAGCCAGAAGCAGGTCCAGCAGCTGATCGCTGGTCCCGGCGTGTACATCTGCGACGAGTGCGTCGAGTTGTGCAACGAGATCATCGCCGAGCGACTCGCTGAAGCGAGCGAGGAGACGGTGAGCGAGTTCGACCTCCCGAAGCCGAAGGAGATCTTCGCCTTCCTCGAGGAGTACGTCATCGGCCAGGAGGCCGCGAAGAAGGCGCTCTCGGTCGCGGTGTACAACCACTACAAGCGCGTCCGCTCCCGCGCCACGCTCGCTCCCGCCGAGACGGTGCACGACGACATCGAGATCGCGAAGAGCAACATCCTCCTCATCGGCCCGACGGGCTGCGGCAAGACGTATCTCGCGCAGACCCTCGCGAAACGACTCAACGTGCCCTTCGCCGTCGCCGATGCGACCGCACTGACCGAGGCCGGCTACGTCGGCGAGGACGTCGAGAACATCCTCCTCAAGCTCATCCAGGCCGCCGACTACGACGTCAAGCGCGCGGAGACCGGCATCATCTACATCGACGAGGTCGACAAGATCGCCCGCAAGGCGGAGAACCCCTCCATCACGCGCGACGTCTCCGGCGAGGGCGTCCAGCAGGCGCTCCTCAAGATCCTCGAGGGCACCGTCGCCTCGGTACCCCCGCAGGGCGGCCGGAAGCACCCGCACCAGGAGTTCATCCAGATCGACACGACGAACGTCCTGTTCATCGTGGCCGGCGCCTTCGCCGGGCTGGAGGAGATCATCTCCTCCCGCGCGGGCAAGAAGGGCATCGGCTTCGGAGCCCCCCTGCACAGCAAGGGCGACGACGTGAACCTCTTCGGCGAGGTCCTGCCGGAAGACCTCCACAAGTTCGGTCTCATCCCCGAGTTCATCGGTCGCCTGCCGGTCGTCACGACGGTCACCCCGCTCGACCAGCACGCGCTCATGGAGATCCTCACGGTCCCGAAGAACGCACTCGTTCGTCAGTACCAGCGCATGTTCGAGATCGACGGCGTCGAGCTGGAGTTCGACCAGGCGGCACTCGAAGCGATCGCCGACCTCGCCGTCCTCCGGAAGACCGGTGCCCGAGGGCTCCGAGCCATCATGGAAGAGGTGCTCGGGCCGATCATGTTCGAGGTGCCCTCCACCGACGAGGTCGCTCGCGTGGTCATCACCCGGGAGTCCGTCGTCGAGAACGCGGCCCCGACGATCGTCCCTCGTGCGGCTCGCCGCCAGGAGAAGTCGGCCTAGACGACATCCAGCGGTGAACAGCCCGCCGCAGCGCCCCGGAACCTCCGGAGCAGCTGCGGCGGGCTTCGTCGTTCAGTCCTCGAGCCCGCGGCGTCGGAGGAGCGGCTCGATGACCGCGTCGCGTCCACGGAAGTCGCGGTAGGCATCCAGAGGATCCTTCGAACCGCCGACCCCGAGGAGCTTGGTGCGGAAGCGGTCGCCGTTCTCCCTCGTCAGTCCGCCGTTCTCCGTGAACCAGTCGACGGTGTCCGCGTCGAGCACCTCGCTCCAGATATAGGAGTAGTAGCCGGCGTCGTATCCACCCGAGAAGGTGTGGGCGAAGTACGTGCTCGCGTAGCGGGGCGGGACGGCCGGATTGTCGAGTCCGGCGGACCGGAGTGCCGCCGCCTCGAACGCCTCCACATCGTCGACCCGGTCTTCTGCACCGATGCTGTGCCACGCCTGGTCGAGCATCGCCGCTGCAAGGTACTCGCTCGTCGAGAAGCCCTCGTTGAACCCCTCGGACGCCTGGAGCTTCGCCACCAGTTCCTGCGGCATCGGCTCACCGGTCTCGACGTGCCTGGCGTAGCCGGCGAGCACCTCGGGCCACAGCATCCACATCTCGTTCACCTGGCTCGGGAACTCGACGAAGTCCCGGAAGACGTTCGTACCGGAGAACCGCGGGTACTCGACCTCCGCGAAGAGACCGTGCAGCGCGTGGCCGAACTCGTGGAAGAAGGTCGTGACCTCGTCGAGGCTCAGCAGGGTCGGCTCACCCTCGGCAGGCTTCGGGACGTTCAGATTGTTGACCACGACGGTGGGCTGGTCGAGCAGGCGGTTCTGGGAGATGAGCGCGTTCATCCAGGCGCCGCCGCGCTTGCTGTCGCGGGTGTACAGGTCGAGGAGGTACAGGCCGAGGCCGGAGCCGTCCTCGTTCCAGACCTCGAAGACACGGACGTCGGGGTGGTAGCCCTGGAGATCGGTCCGTTCGGCGAAGGTGATGCCGTAGAGCTTGGTCGCTGCGGCGAGCACCCCGTCGAACAGGACTCGCTCCGCTTCGAAGTACGGGCGCATCACGCTGGTGTCGACATCGAACCGGTCGATCCTGACCTGTTCGGTCGCGAACGGCCAGTCCCAGGCCTCGACGGTCTCGAGACCAGTGACCCGCTCGAGCTCGCGCTGTTCCCGATCCGCGTTGCGGGCGGCGGGGATCGCCAGGCGGGAGAGGAGCGCTGCGACGGCCTCCGGGGTCCCCGCGGTCTGGTCCGCGGTGACCACTGCCGCGTGCGACGGGAATCCCAGAAGTGCGGCACGCTCAGCGCGGAGGCGGGTGATCTCGAGGACGAGGTCGCGGTTGTCGTTCGGTCCGCCGTGTGTGCCCCGAGCACGGGAGGCCGTCATGATCCGCTCGCGGACGCCACGGTGCGTCAACGACGACAGCGCCGGATGGCCGGTCGGGAGGACGAGGGTGACGAGCCAACCGTCGAGGCCTCGCTCGGCGGCCGCTTGGGCCGCGGCGGAGATCTCGCCCGCACTCAGGCCGTCGAGCTCTGCGGCATCGGTGAGGTGGACAGCGAGCTCGTTGGTGTCGGCCAGGAGCTGCTTCTCGAACCGGGTGGTCAGTGTCGAGAGGCGGAGATTGAGGTCGGAGAGCCGCTGCTTCTCCTCGGCGTCGAGACCGGCGCCCGCGAGCGTGTGTTCGCTGTACACGCGTCGGACCAGGTAAGCCGCCTCGGCCGTCAGCTGGAGGTCGTCGAGATTCGCGTGGACCGCCGCGATCCGCGCGTACAGCACGGGGTCGAGCCTGATCGCGTCCTCGTGGGCGGCCAGCTGCGGAGCGAGCTCCTCCTCGAGTTCATTGGTGAACGCGGAGCTGTCCGCCGAACTCTGATTGAAGAAGACCGCTGCGACCCGCCTGAGGATCGCGCCGCTCCGTTCGAGCGCGACGAGCGTGTTCTCGAAGGTCGGCGCGTCGTCCTGCGCGGTGATCGCCGCGATCTCGTCGAGTTGCTGGGCGAACCCGGCTGTGAAGGCGGGGCGGAAGTGCTCCTCGCGGATCTCGCCGAACGGCGGCAGCTGATAGGGGAGCGTGCTCGGCTGGAGGAACGGATTCGTGTGTGATTCCATACCTCACCCTATCCACCGTGCCGGGGAGGAGGCTCAGTCCTCGTCGTCGTCGTGGTCGTCGTCCGGCCGGGTGAGGCTGACGGATCCGTCCGCGTGTTGACGGATGGTCGTACCGTCGTCGAGCTCGACGACGGGTCGGCGTTCGAGCCAGGTGAGGGTCCAGCGCCACGAGGACGTGTCGACACCCTGCGCGAGCAACTCCTGCTCCTCAGCGGCGATGGCCGTCTGCACCGGCGTCGGCACGTTCTCCGGTGGCTTGGCGCCGACGGCCCAGCGGGTTCCGAGTTGCATCACGGCTCCAGGTCGTAGGTGACCCAGCTCGTGCGGGTCGCCAGCTTGTCGTACACGGCCTGGGCGCGCTCGTTGTCGGCGGCGGTGATCCACCGGACGACGCTGTGGCCGTCCGCCTTCGCGAGGTCGCGGACATGCTCGATCAGCGCGGTCCCGACCCCGCCGGTGCGGGCGTCCTCGGCGACGAAGAGGTCGTCGAGGTAGAGCCCGGTCCCACCGGCGAGGGCGCGGGGGAACACCCGATAGTGAGCGAGGCCGACGAGGGCGCCCTGTGCGTCCTCAGCGACGAGCGCGGTCAACGGGTGGGTCGGGTCGCTGAGCCAGCCCCACACGAGGACGGCCTTCTCGTCGGTCAGGGGGTTGCCGTAGAACTCCCCGTAGCCGGAGTACAGCGCGTGCCAGGCGAACAGGTCGCTCTCGACGGCGGGACGGATGGTGACGCTCATGCGCGTGCCTCCTCGGCGTCGGCCGCCGGCGTGAAGACGATGTCGCCGACCGACAGGACGTCGGCGGTGCGGAACTCGAGGGATTCGATGCGTCCGACGGCGCGGAGGTCGTCGGCGACGAGCGCGAGCAGCTCGACCGATGCGGCGGGTCCGGCGATGACCGCGGAGTCCACCGGGGTCTTCTGGGACGCCTTGGCGTCGGTCTTCGCGCGCCGGATGCCCGTGAGCGCCTCGCTCGCGAGCTGCAGCACCTGCGGTTCGCCCGCTGCGAGTCCGGCGAACTCCTCGTCGGTCGGCCAGCTGGCACGGTGCACGGAGCCGTCGTGCGTCCAGGACCAGGCTTCCTCCGCCGCGAACGGGATGAACGGGGCGAACAGGCGGAGCAGGGTCGAGAGCGCGATCCGCAGCGCGGCCACCGCCGAGGCCTGCTCAGGGCTCTCCTCGCCATACGCCCGCTCCTTGACGAGCTCGAGGTAGTCGTCGCAGAACGTCCAGAAGAACGCCTCGGTGAGCTCGAGCGCGCGCGCGTGGTCGTAACCCGCCAGCGCACCACTGGCGTCGGCGACGGTCTTGCGGAGGACGCTCAGCATGGCGAGGTCGACGGCCTCGGTCACCGGGGCGTCTTCACGACCGGTGAACCCGAGGATGAACTTCGAGGCGTTGAGCACCTTGATCGCCAGGCGCCGGCCGATCTTGATCTGCGTCGGGTTCTGCGGGTCGAAGGCGGCGTCGGTGCCGAGACGGCTCGAGGCCGCCCAGTACCGGACGGCGTCCGAACCGTGCTGTTCGAGCATGGCTGCCGGCGTGACGACGTTGCCCTTCGACTTCGACATCTTCTTGCGGTCGGGGTCGACGATGAAGCCGGACACGGAGGCGTGCTCCCACGGCTTCTGGTCGTACTCGAGGACGCTGCGGAGCATGGTGGAGAACAGCCAGGTGCGGATGATGTCCTGACCCTGCGGGCGCAGCGAGTACGGGAACACGAGGTCCCAGAGCTCGGGGTCGCGCTCCCAGCCGCCGGCGAGCTGCGGGGTGAGGCTCGACGTGGCCCAGGTGTCCATGACGTCGACCTCGCCCATGAACCCGCCGGGCACGCCGCGCTGCGACTCGTCGTAGCCGGGTGCGGCATCGCTGGACGGGTCGACGGGCAGGGTGGCGTGGTCTGGCGCGATCGGCTGGTCGTAGACCGGGTTGCCGTCGGCGTCGAGCGGGTACCAGAGGGGGATCGGCACACCGAAGAAGCGCTGGCGGGAGATCAGCCAGTCGCCGGACAGGCCACCGACCCAGTTCTCGTAGCGCACGCGCATGAAGTCGGGGTGCCACTCGAGCTCCGAGCCGAGTTCGAGGAGGCGGCTGCGGAGCTGTTCGTCGCGGGCGCCGTTGCGGATGTACCACTGGCGGGTCGAGACGATCTCGAGCGGCTTGTCGCCCTTCTCGAAGAACTTCACCGGGTGGGTGATCTGCTTCGGCTCGCCGATCAGGTCGCCCGAGGCGGCGAGGAGGTCGACGACGGTCTGCTTGGCGCTGAAGACGGTCTTCCCGGCGAGCTGCGCGTACGCCTCGAGGCCGGCGTCGGAGGTGATCGCCTCAGGGGCCTCCGAGATGACGCGGCCGTCGAAGCCGAGGATCGCGCGGTTGGGGAGGTCGAGTTCGCGCCACCACACGATGTCGGTGATGTCGCCGAAGGTGCACACCATCGCGATGCCGGCACCCTTGTCGGGCTGGGCGAGGTGGTGGGCGAGCACGGGCACCTCGACGCCGAACACGGGCGTGGTCACGGTCGTGCCGAACAGCGGCTTGAAGCGCTCGTCGTCGGGGTGGGCGACGAGGGCGACGCAGGCGGGGAGGAGCTCCGGCCGCGTGGTCTCGATCTCGATGGTGCCGCCGTCGGGGCGGTGGAAGGAGAGCCGACGGTAGGTGCCCGGCTGCTCCTTGTCCTCGAGCTCAGCCTGGGCGACCGCCGTGCGGAAGGTGATGTCCCAGAGCGTCGGCGCCATGGCCTGGTAGGCCTCGCCGCGGTCCAGATTGCGCAGGAACGCGAGCTGGCTCGCCGTGATCGACTCGTCGCCGATGGTGCGGTAGCTCTGCGTCCAGTCCACGGAGAGGCCGAGCGCGCGCCAGACGGCCTCGAACTGCTGCTCGTCCTCGACGGTGAGGCGCTCGCACAGCTCGATGAAGTTGCGACGCGAGATCGGGATCTGGTCGGCGGCCTTGGTGCTCTTGTTGTCGCCACCCTCGAACGGCGGGGTGAAGTCGGCGTCGTAGGGGAGCGTCGGGTCGCACCGGACGCCGTAGTAGTTCTGGACGCGGCGCTCGGTCGGGAGGCCGTTGTCGTCCCAGCCCATGGGGTAGAAGACGCGCTTGCCGGTCATCCGCTGGTAGCGGGCGATGACGTCGGTGTGCGTGTAGCTGAAGACGTGACCGATGTGCAGGGAGCCGGATGCGGTCGGCGGCGGGGTGTCGATCGAGTAGATGCACTCACGCGTCGCGCCGTCGCGCTCGAACCGGTATGTCCCCGCGGACTCCCAGGAGGAGCCCCACTTCTGCTCGAGACCTTCGAGGGCCGGCTTGTCCGGGATGCTGGCAGCGGTCATGAGGCGATCTCCTGCTGATATGTGCGGCACCGTGTCTGCGTGCCTGAGTGTGTGGGAACATCCCATGCTATCGCAGGGGAGCGGGAGGACGCCGGACCGCAGGCCGTCATCCTCCGCCGATAGCATCGGACCGTGTCGACCAGAGCCGCCTCCGGCCCCGTGAGAGCCGACCTCCAAGGCCTTCGTGCCGTGGCGGTCTCGCTCGTCGTGGTGTTCCATCTCTGGCCGGGGCTCGTGCCGGGTGGGTTCGTCGGCGTCGACGTGTTCTTCGCGATCTCCGGGTTCCTCATCACGGCGCACCTCCTCGCCGAGGTCGAGCGGTCCGGTTCGGTCCGACTCGGGCGGTTCTGGGCGCGGCGCGCACGACGGCTGCTCCCCGCTGCGCTCACCGTCCTCGCCGCGACCCTCGTCGCGAGCTGGTACCTCGCACCGCTCGGGGACCTGCCCCGGTTCCTGCGCGAGATCGCGTGGTCGGGCCTGTACATCGAGAACTGGGCGCTCGCCGGATCCGCGATCGACTACCTCGCGGCGGAGGACGCTCCGTCGCCCGTGCAGCACTTCTGGTCGCTGTCGGTCGAGGAGCAGTTCTACCTCGTCTGGCCGATCCTGGTCCTCGTCGCCGGCTGGCTCGCCGTGCGGTTCGCCCGACGCTCGGCTCCGCCGACGGTACGGCGTCGGGGCGTCGCGATCGCGATCGGACTCGTCTGCATCGCGTCGGCCGCGTGGTCGGTCGTCTTCACCGCGCAGGACCCGTCTCCGGCCTACTTCGCGACGACGACGAGGGCCTGGGAGTTCGCCGCCGGGGGACTGACGGCGATCCTGGTGGCCGAGGGAGCCCGGCGCGGGTGGGCGCTGCGGGCGGGTGCGCGCACGGTCGTCGCCTGGCTCGGGTTCGCCGCGATCGGGGCGGCTGCCGTCTGGTATTCGGGGGAGACGCCCTTCCCGGCGTTGACCGCGGCGCTGCCGGTGGGCGGCACGATCGCCGTGATGGTGGCCTGGGCCCCGGACGTCCGGTGGTCGCCGACCGCGCTGCTCGCCCGGGCGCCGATCCAGTGGCTCGGCGACCGCTCCTACGCGGTCTACCTCTGGCACTGGCCCCTCATCGTGTTCGGCGGGATCGTGCTCGCTCGGTCGGCCACCGTCCCCGAGCAGCTCGTCCTCCTCGTCATCACCGGCGTCCTGGCGGAGGTGACGACGCGGTTCGTGGAGCGCCCGATCCGGTTCGGGCGCATCGCCGGTTGGCGGCCCCGACGGGTCATCGGCGCGACCGCCCTCGCGATGAGCGTCCTGTTGGCCGCCTCGATCGGGGTGCTCCCCGGTGCCGAGGCGCGCATCGCGGCCGAACAGCAGCGCATCGAGACCCTGGTCGCGACCCCGTCGAACTGCCTCGGTGCCGCGGAGCTCGTCGATGCTGCGGCGTGCCCGCGAAGCGGCGGAGCGCCATCGGACGGTACGGACGGTTCTGGTGGCGAGACCTCGCGCGACGGTTCCTCGGCGTCGCCCGGGGACGAGACCCGCGGGGTCGTCATTCCCGACGCGTCGCTCGCCGACCTCCCGCCGGACCGCTGCATCACCGACATCCGGGCTGCAGCGTTCGAGGTCTGCGCCTACGGTGCCAGCGCGGAGCAGGCGACGAGGACGGTGGCGCTCATGGGCGACTCGCACGCCGAGCAGTGGTTGCCGGCGTTCGCGACGGCCGCCGAGGCGAACGGGTGGCGGCTCTTGGTCGCGGCGAAGAGTTCCTGCCCGTTCAGCGACGCCGAGCGCACCGAGCCCGGGACCAGCGCGGCGGTGCTCGCCGAGATGCGCGCCGGGTGCTTGAGCTGGAACCGCGACGCCCTCGAGCTGCTGCAGGACGAACCGGAGATCGACACGCTCGTCGTCTCGGCGCGCGCTCGGAACCCGGTCGTCGCCGAGGGGGACCGCGACTGGCGGGAGGTGGCCGCGGAAGCCTATGCGGAGCGCTGGGCGCTCGTGCCCGCGACGATCGAGCAGATCGTCGTGCTGCGCGACACCCCGACGATGTCGGACGACGTGCTGGAGTGCGTCCGCGACGACGCTGACCCGGAGGACGGGTGCGCCCGGAACCGGAGCGACGCGCTCACGGAGGATCCGCAGTACGAGGCCGCCCTCGCGAGCACCGACCCACGGGTCCGACCCGTCGACCTCTCGGACGCCCTGTGCGCGTCCGATCGGTGCTCGCCGGTGATCGGCGGTGTCCTCGCGTACCGCGACCACCACCACCTGAGCTGGGTGTACGCCGAGACCCTCGCGCCCGTCGTCCAGGCGGTGCTGGATCGGATCCCGACGCCGGAGTCAGACGGCGTCGCGCCCTGACGCCGCACCGGGCGCGATGAGGCGCGGAGCGTCGGCTGCGAGTCGGGCGGTGTAGGGGTGGGCCGGGGCGGTGAACACCTGCTCGGCGTCGCCATGCTCGACCACCCGTCCGTGCTGCATCACGGCGACCCGGTCGCTCATGTGCCGGATGACGCCGAGGTCGTGGGAGATCAGCAGGTAGCTCAGGCCGTGGCGTCGCTGCAGCTCGTCGAGGAGGTCCAGGATCCTGGCCTGGACGGTGACGTCGAGCGCGGAGACGGGTTCGTCGAGGATAAGCGTCGACGGTCGACTCGCGAGTGCCCGGGCGATCGCCACGCGTTGCCGCTGCCCGCCAGAGAGCGTCCGCGGGCGCGCGCGAGCCAGCGAGGGATCGAGGCCGACGTCCGCGAGGAGACGGGTGATGTCGCGAGGTGCGGCTTCGCGTCCACGAACGGCGTCGGCGAGGATGGCGTCGACGCGCCAGCATGGGTCGAACGAGCTCAGCGGATCCTGCGAGACCCAGCCCAGACGGTTCCGTCGTGGACGACGCGCTCGCTCGGGGAGCTCCGACCACGGTTCGCCCTCGAAGAGCACGGCTCCCGACTGCGGCGCCGTGAGGCCGAGTGCGATGCGGGCGAGGGTGGTCTTGCCCGAACCGGACTCGCCGACCACGCCCAGGGTCGTCCCCGGGTCCAGGCGGAGCGAGACGTCGTCGGCCGCGAGGATCGCCGAGGCGCCGCGGCCGCGTTCGAAGCTCCGGGTGACGGATCGGAACTCCAGCGCGGGTGCGTCCGATCCGGTCTGCGTCGTCGGGCGGGTGCCCGTCGCCGGCTGTTCGGCCATCGGGGCCGAGTCGACCGCCGGGTCCGCGCTGAGGCGCGTCCCTCGAGCGCGGTCGGTGGGGACCGCGGCGATGAGGGCTCGGGTGTACGGGTGTGTCGGCCTGGTCAGCACCTGCTCGGCCGGCCCCTGCTCGACGACGACACCGTGCTGCATCACGACGAGGTGGTCGGCGATCGACGAGACGACGGCGAGGTCGTGGCTGATCAGGAGGAGGCCCGCGCCGCGCCGCTTGACGTCGTCGAGGAGGCCGATGATGCGAGCTTGGACGGTGACGTCGAGCGCGGTCGTCGGTTCGTCGGCGATGAGGAGGTCGGGGTCCAGTGCGATCGCCGACGCGATGAGCGCGCGCTGGCGGAGCCCGCCGGAGAGTTCACCGGAACGTTGGCCGATGCGGGAAGCCGGGTCGGGCATGCCGACGGATTCGAGGAGTTCGAGCACCCGCCGGGTGCGGGCGGTCCGGTCGAGGTCGGTGCCGAGTCGGAGTGCGTCGTCGATCTCGCGCCCGATCGGTCGCAGGGGGTCGAGTGACACGAGGGCGTCCTGGAGGACGAGTCCGATGCGACGCCCGCGCAGGCGTCGCCAGGCCGATGCTCCGAGTCCGCGGAGGTCGATGCCGTCGAAGTCGAGTCGAGCGGCCGTCACCCGCGCCGATGCGCCGGCGAGGCCGAGGAGCGATCTGGCGGTCACGCTCTTGCCGGAGCCCGACTCGCCGACGATCGCGACGCAGGTGCCGCGCTCGACGTGGAAGGAGACGCCGGAGACGACGGCGTCCCCACTGCCGAATCCGACCGTCAGTGCTTCCACCTGGAGCAGTGGAGTGGAGTCGCTCATCGGCCGTCCTCCCGAGATCGGCGCTGGAGACCCCGGCCGAGGACCGTGGTGGACAGGGCGGTCGCGACGATCATCAGACCGGGGAACGCCGTGAGCCACCACGCCGTCGCGAGATACGTGCGTGCTGCGGCGAGCATGGCACCCCACTCCGGCGCGGGTGGTTGCGCCCCGAGCCCGAGGTAGCTCAGGGCGGACGCCCAGACGACCGCCTGTCCGATGCCCAGGGTCGCGAGGACGAACAGCGGGGCGACGGCGTTCGGGAGGATGTGTCGGAACAGGATCCGGGCCGGCCCGTGCCCGAGCACTCGCGCGGCCTCGACGAAGTCGGAGGAGCGGACCTGGAGCAGCTGACCGCGGATGAGGCGCGCGTAGCCCGGCGCCGTCGACAGGCCGACCGCGATCGTCGCCGTGACGGGACCGGGCCCCGCGATGACGATCACGAGGAGCGCGAGCAGCAGGCCGGGGAACGCGAAGAGCACCTCGAGGACGCGTCCCACGGCGAAGTCCGCGATCCGGCCGCCGACTGCGGCGATCGTCGCGAGGACCGCTCCGAGGATCAGTCCGATGGCCGTCGCGGCGACGCCGATGAGGAGCGAGGTCCCCGCACCGTGCACGACCCGGCTCCAGACGTCGCGGCCGGACTCGTCCGTGCCGAACCAATGGGTGAGGGAGGGCGGCGAGAACGCGGCCCGCGGGTCGACCGCCGTCGGTGATGCTGTCGCGAACAGCTGGGGGACGAGCGCACAGCCGAGCAGGAACAGCACCACCGCGGCCGCGACGATCTCGGGTGCGCCGAATCCCGACGACCGGCGCCATCCGCGGCGGATCCGGGCGTCGGGGCTTCCGGATGCCGGGGTGATCGCGAGCCCGCTCATGAACCGGACCGCCGGATCCGGTCGCGTGGATCGAGCAGTTCCGCCGCGAGGTCCGCGAGGAACATGACGACGACGTAGGCCACCGCCGAGCTCAACACCACGCCGGTGACCACCGGGACGTCGCGCACGGTCACCGCTTGGAGCAGTGTCCGTCCGAGACCGGGCCGGGCGAAGATGGTCTCCACCACCACGGCGCCGCTGATGAGGTAGCCGAAGGCCCATCCCGACAGGTTCACCGCAGGGACGGCGGCATGACGTAGGCCGTGTCTGAGCAGCAGACCGGTCGTCGATTCACCGCGGGCGGCCGCGGAGACGGCGAACGGCGCGCTCCCGGCGTCGAGCAACGGTTCCCGCATCACCTGGGCCAGGAATCCGGCGACCGGGATGGCCAGGGTCAGCACCGGGAGGATGAGACCGACCGCATCACCCGTGCTCACCGGAGGGAGCCATCCGAGCCAGGTGCTGAAGAGCGTGATGAGGACGGTCGCGAGCCAGAACTGGGGGAGCGACGCCGCCACGAGCTCGACGGCCGATCCGAGGGCCGCGGACACCCGCCCACCACGGGTCGACCAGACCGCGAGGCCGAGCGCGAGGAGCCAGGCGACGGCGAGCGACGCCGTCGCCAGCACCAGCGTCCCGCCGAGCTGTTCGCCGAGCACCTGGGCCACCGGCGTGCGGAGGGACGCCGACTCGCCGAGATCCCCCTGGAACAGTCGGACCAGTTGCGCCAGGTACTGGACGAGGAGCGGCTGGTCCAGGCCGTACTGCTCGCGCACCCGCTCGAGCGCTTCAGCCGACGCCTGGGAACCGGGGCCACCGAGATAGGCCTGCGCCGGGTCGCCGGGGATCAGCCGGACGGCGAAGAAGGTGACCGTCGCGACCGCCCAGAGCACGAACACCGCACCGGCCAGACGCGCCCCGATCCGCCCGGCTAGGCGGCGGAGGTCGCGTCCCGAGCGGCCGATGGAGCTCACTCCACGAGCCAGGCGTCCCCGAAGACCGGCGTCGACACCGTCGGCAGCGCGCGGACGCCCTGCAGCGAGGTGCTCAGCAGGAAGTGGTTCTGCTGGTCGTAGAGCGGCAGGATGTAGTAGCCGTCGAGGATGATCTGCTGCGCCTGCTCGTAGAGGAACGCCCGCTCCTCGGGATCGAGGGTGTCGCTCGCCTGCTTCAGGATCTCGTCGAGCGCGGGGTCGTCCAATTGGGCGTGGTTCGCGAAGTAGCCGCTCGGCGCCGGGACGATGCCCGAGGAGTCGTAGAGCACGCGGAGCACGTCCGGTCCCACCTTCGTGTACGGAGCGCTGACGGCCTCGTAGGCGTTGGAGCCGAGCGCCTCGTACCAGCTCGAGAGGTCGAGCAACTCGAGCTGCACGTCGAAGCCGGCGTCACCGGCTCCGGCCTGGATCTGCTCGAAGAGCGACTGCTCGGCCGGGATCGACTGGTTCGTGCTGACGGGGAACCGCACGGTCAGCCGGACGCCGTCCTTCGTCCGCACGCCGTCCTCGTCCTTCTCGGTCCAGCCGGCCTCGTCCAGCAGCTTGTTCGCCGCATCGAGGTCGTAGCCGAACAGGCTCTCGTCGGAGTAAGCGGTCGCCTCAGCACTCGACAGCGGGGAGTAGGAACGCTTCGCCGTGCCGAAGAACAGGGACTCGATGCCGGCGTTCACGTCCGTCGACCGCACGAAGGCCTCACGCACGCGCTGGTCGTCGAACGGCGCCTGTCCCGCGTTCAGCTCGATGCGGTTCGAGGCACCGGGACGTGGTGCGTCCAGGTCGACGATCGTCTTCGAGTCCTTCGCCTGCGCGATCGTGTCTGGCTGCGCGTTGTCGATGATGTCGACGTCGCCGCTCTGGAGTGCCGCGAAGCGCGACGCGGAGTCGGGGATGAAACGCCACGTGATGCCGTCGAGGTACGCCGGCCCGTCGTTCGCGGCGTCGCCCGGTGCCGAGTCGTACGCGTCGTTCCGGACGAGCGAGACGTGGTCCTGCTTCACCCACTCGTCGACGACGAACGGTCCGGTACCGACCGGCGCATCGCAGTTCGCCGCTTCACCGCGGGCGATCCCCGTCGGGGACTCCATCGCCGTCCACGGCTGCGACAACGACTCCAGGAGCGCGCTGTCGGGAGCGGAGAGGATGAACCGGGCCGTCGTGGCGTCGACCGCCTCGACCGACGCGACCTTGCCCACCGCGAGGTAGCCCGTGGACGACTTCGTCGCCGGGTCCTGCAGGTGCTCGATGTTCGCCTTGACCGCCGCCGCGTCGAACGGGGTGCCGTCGGTGAACGTCACGTCCGACCGCAGCGTGAACTCCCAGGTCAGACCGTCCTCCGACGTCGTCCAGGATTCGGCGAGCCACGGGATGATCTCACCCTTCGCGTCTCGGGAGACGAGCGGCTCGAGGAACTGCGCACTCAACAGGGCCTGCGGGTAGTTGCCACCGACGTGCGGATCGAGGCACGTGGGCTCGGCGTCCCCGCTGGCGTAGACGAGCGTCCCGCCGGCCTTCGGCGTGCTCGACGCGGCCGGCGTCCCCGGTGCACACGCTGCGAGCAGGACCGTGAGCGGAACGAGCGCCGCGGCGATGCGCAACGGACGACGCGAGGACGCAGAGCGTCGACGGGTAGGGGAGGGGGATGCGGGCACAGGGACTCCAGAAGGCGATCGACCGGGTGCTGAGGGCCCGGTGGCGGCGTCGGACGAATTATTGGACGCCGTCTCGGAACCAGCATAGAGCCTCAGCACCACGCCCCGACCCCTCGCACGACGGCTAGGCTCACAGGCGGCGGAAGGAGCCCACATGGCACGACCACCGGCACGGAACGCCGTCGGCAGACCCCGACGATCCTCCCGACGCGTCCTCGAGGAGGCGGCCGCCGAACTCTTCCTCGAACAGGGATACCCCGGCACCACCGTCGACCAGATCGCAAGCCGCGCCGGCGTCAGCCGCAACACCTTCTTCAACTACTTCGGCTCCAAGAGCGACGTCCTCTGGGTCGACGTCGACGCCGCGCTCGCCGGACTCGAACGGGCGCTCGCCGCAGGCGGGGACACCCCTGCAACGGACGTCGCCGACGCGATGCCGTCCCTACAAGCCGCCCTCCTGGGTATCGCCGAGGAGCGCTCGAACGGCGCCGTGCCCTGGGCACTGACACAGATCGAGCTGATGGACACCGCGTGGGAGCTGCAGGCGTCCGGTCTCGAACGTCTGCTGCGTCTCCAAGCCGTGCTCCGGGTCTCGCTCGCCCGCCTCGCCGTCCGCGCCGACGAGCTGACGATCCGTTCCGCTGCAGCGGCACTCGCCGGCGCGATCGTCGCCGGCGCCGGGGCCTGGGCGGCCGCAGGTGTCGGCCGGGGCGAGCTCGGCGACTACCTCCGCCGCGCGATCGCTCCGGTGGTGGACGGGTACGGCCGCGCCCTCGCCCGGATCGACGGGCCGAGCTCCTCGTAGCCGACCCTCCTCGCAGCCGCTCCGCAGGCTGTACGATGGGACCATCGACATCGATCCGGCCATCACCGGGGAGTCCTCGGCAGAACAGCGACCGCTCAGCGGGAGCCCAGTAGAACCGAGCGGGTCAGGCCCGTCACAGCCGATGCAGAGCGGCCGTTCCAGTGGAGCGGCAAGCGGGGTGGTACCGCGTCGGCAACGCCGGCGTCCTCGCAGGACCCACGAGACCTGCCAGGAGAACGATGAGCTACCCGAAGTCCCAGGAACCGACCCCAACCGAGTCGGCGTCGAACGGCGCTGCGTTCGGCGTGACGCCGTCGCCCAGCTTCCCCTCGATCGAGGAGGGGGTGCTCGCCCGTTGGGCCGCCGACGGCACCTTCCAGGCCTCCATCGACCAGCGCGAGGGCGCTCCGGAATGGGTGTTCTACGACGGCCCGCCCTTCGCGAACGGCCTCCCGCACTACGGACACCTCCTCACGGGCTACGCCAAGGACCTCTTCCCCCGGTTCCAGACGATGCGCGGCAAGCAGGTGCACCGCCGGTTCGGCTGGGACACCCACGGCCTCCCCGCCGAGCTCGAGGCGGAGCGCCAGCTCGGCATCACCGACAAGCGCCAGATCGACGAGATGGGGCTCGCCGCGTTCAACCAGGTCGCACGCGACTCCGTCCTCCGCTACACGGAGGAGTGGCAGGACTACGTGACGCGCCAGGCGCGCTGGGTCGACTTCGAGCACGACTACAAGACCCTCGACGTGACCTACATGGAGTCGGTCATCTGGGCCTTCAAGCAGCTCCACGACAAGGGCCTCGCCTACGAGGGCTACCGGGTGCTGCCCTACTGCTGGCGCGACCAGACGCCGCTCTCCAACCACGAACTGCGGATGGACGACGACGTCTACCGCTCCCGCCAGGACCAGACCGTCACGGTCACCTTCCCGCTGGTCGGCCCGAAGGCCGAGAGCCTCGGGCTCACCGCCGTCCGCGCGCTCGCCTGGACGACCACGCCCTGGACCCTGCCGACGAACGCCGCGCTCGCCGTCGGGCCCGACATCGAATACGCGGTCGTCCCGGCCGGCCCGAACGGCACCCCCGACGCCACGGTGCTCCGCGAGGAGGGCTCCGCCCACGCCGACACCGAGGTCCTCGGCGGCGAGTACCTCATCGCCTCGGCGCTGCTCGGCAACTACGCGAAGGACCTCGGCTACGACTCCGCGGCCGAGGCGCAGGCCGCCGTCTCCCGGACGATCGTCGGGCGCGAGCTCGAAGGCGTCTCCTACGACCGCCTCTGGGACTACTACGCCGACGCCGAGTGGGGCATGGAGCAGGCCTGGCGCATCCTCGTCGCCGACTACGTGTCGACCGAGGACGGCACCGGCATCGTGCACCAGGCCCCCGCATACGGTGAAGAGGACCAGAAGGTGTGTGAGGCCGCCGGCATCCCGGTGATCGTCTCCGTCGACGACGGCGGGAAGTTCCTCCCGGAGGTGTCCGACGTCGCCGGTCTCCAGGTCTTCGACGCCAACAAGCCGCTCACCCAGCTGTTGAAGGCACAGGGCCGCCTCCTGCGTCAGGCGAGCTACGAGCACTCCTACCCGCACTGCTGGCGCTGCAAGCAGCCGCTCATCTACAAGGCGGTGTCGAGCTGGTTCGTCCGCGTGCCCGAGTTCCGCGACCGCATGGAAGAGCTCAACCAGGAGATCACCTGGGTCCCGGAGAACGTCAAGGACGGACAGTTCGGCAAGTGGCTCGCGGGTGCGCGCGACTGGTCGATCAGCCGCAACCGGTACTGGGGCTCACCGATCCCGGTGTGGAAGAGCGACGACCCTGCCTACCCGCGCATCGACGTGTACGGATCGCTGGACGAGCTCGAGGCCGACTTCGGCGTGCGCCCGACCGATCTGCACCGCCCGTACATCGACGAGCTCACGCGGCCGAACCCCGACGACCCCACCGGCCGGTCGACGATGCGCCGCATCACCGACGTCCTCGACGTCTGGTTCGACTCCGGATCGATGCCGTTCGCCCAGGTGCACTACCCGTTCGAGAACCGCGAGTGGTTCGACTCGCACAGCCCCGCGGACTTCATCGTCGAGTACATCGGCCAGACGCGCGGGTGGTTCTACCTCCTGCACGTGCTGTCGACCGCGCTGTTCGACCGGCCGGCGTTCACGAGCGTCGTGAGCCACGGCATCGTCCTCGGCAGCGACGGCCAGAAGATGTCGAAGTCGCTGCGCAACTACCCGGACGTCAACGAGGTCTTCGACCGCGACGGCTCCGACGCCATGCGCTGGTTCCTCATGTCGAGCTCGGTGCTGCGCGGCGGCAACCTCGTCGTGACGGAGGAGGGCATCCGTGAGGGCGTCCGCCAGGTGATGCTGCCGTTGTGGAACACCTGGTACTTCTTCTCGCTGTACGCCAACACGGCGGTGCCTGGTGGCTACGACGCCGAGTGGCGCACGGACTCCACCGACGTCCTCGACCGCTACATCCTCGCCAAGACACGTGAGCTCGTCGTCACGGTGACCGACCACCTCGAGGCGTTCGACGCGACCCTCGCAGCGGCCTCGCTGCGGGACTTCGCGGACGTCCTGACCAACTGGTACGTGCGTCGTTCCCGCGACCGCTTCTGGTCGACCGACGGCGGCGTCTTCGACCGCGACGCCTTCGACACGCTCTACACCGTCCTCGAGACGTACTGCCGGGTCGCCGCTCCGCTCCTGCCGCTCATCACGGAGCAGATCTGGACCGGCCTGACGGGCGAGCGCAGTGTGCACCTCACCGACTGGCCGGAGCCTGAGGCGTTCCCGGAGGACGCGGCACTCGTCGAGGCGATGGACCGGGTCCGCGAGGTCTCGGGTGTCACTCTCGCCCTCCGCAAGCAAGCCGGTCTCCGTGTCCGGTTGCCGCTCGCATCGCTCACCGTGGTCACGCCCGACCCCGCGTCGCTCGCCCCGTTCGAGGCGATCCTCCGCGAGGAGCTCAACCTCAAGGCCGTCTCCTTCGCCGAGTTGACCGACACCAGCGGCACCGAGTTCGGCGTCACCTCGCGCCTCTCGATCAACGCCCGCGCGGCGGGCCCGCGCCTCGGCAAGACGGTGCAGCAGGCGATCAAGGGCGCTCGGAGCGGCGACTGGTCCGAGGTCGACGGCACGGTCACGGCCGGCGGCATCGAGCTCGTCGACGGCGAGTACGAGCTCGTCATGGAGGCGTCCTCGGGCGCCGCCGGTGGCGTTGCGCTCGCGCTCCTGCCTTCGGGTGGCTTCGCCCTGCTCGAGACCACGCTGACGCCCGAGCTCGAAGCGGAGGGACTCGCCCGAGACGTCATCCGTGCCGTGCAGGACACCCGGAAGGCGGCGGACCTGCAGGTGAGCGACCGGATCCGGCTGCAGCTCCGATTCGAGGACGACGCCGACGAGCGCGCGGTGCGCAGTGCCCTCGACGTGGTCGACCTCGCCGGCGACACCCTGGCGACGTCCCTGACCTGGTCCGACGACGAGGCCCAGGCTGGAGTGTCGGGCTTCGCCCAGTCGTTCGCGGCCGGGAAGTTCGGCAACGCCGGAGCCTTCACCGTGACCGTCGCGCGTGCAGAGGAGACCGCCGATGTCCGATGACCTGATCCCCGGAGACGAGTCGTCCGCGGCCGATGCCGCCGACGCCGTGTACCGCGAGCTCCTGGAACGGCTGGGGGAGGCACAGCCGCAGCCGCGTCTCGGTGCCACCAAGCGGGCGCTCGAGCTCCTCGGCAACCCGGAGTCGTCCTTCGCGATCATCCAGATCGCCGGAACGAATGGCAAGACGAGCACGGCCCGCATGATCGAGAGCATCCTCCGCGCCCACGGGCTCCGCACCGGTCTCTTCACGAGTCCGCACCTCGTCCGGTTCACCGAGCGCATCGGGATCGACGGCGAGCGGATCTCGGACGAGGCCGTCGCCAGGAACTGGGACGACATCAAGCCGTATCTGGCGATGGTCGACGCCGAGCTGACGGAGGCGGGTGAGCCCGCGCTGACCTTCTTCGAGGCGCTCACCGTCCTGGGATTCGCCTGCTTCGGCGACGCCCCCGTCGACGTCGCCGTCGTCGAGGTGGGGATGGGCGGTGCCTGGGACTCGACGAACGCCGCCGATGCCGAGGTCGCCGTCTTCACGCCCATCGACCTGGACCACGTGCAGCGTCTCGGCAAGACGATCGCCGAGATCGCGCGCACCAAGGCCGGCATCATCAAGCCCGGTGCGCAGGTGGTCTCGGCCGCGCAGCATCCCGACGCGCGTCAGGCGATCGTCGACGCCGCCGCGGCGGTCGACGACCCGGCCGTGTTCGAAGGTGAGGAGTTCGCCCTCGTGCAGGACGCCGTGGCGGTGGGCGGACAGCTCATCACCGTCCGAGGGCGCGCCGGCACCTACCCGGAGCTGTACCTCCCGCTCTACGGGGACCACCAGGGACGGAACGCGACGCTCGCGATCGCCGCGGTCGAGGCGTTCCTCGGCGGAGCGACCCAGCCGATCGCGGAGGACGTCCTCGCGGAGGGCCTCACCGAGGTCGCCTCCCCGGGGCGTCTGCAGCTCATCGGCACCGAGCCGACCGTGCTCGTCGACGCTGCGCACAACCCGCACGGTGCTGCATCCCTGGTCGCCGCACTCGGCAGCTACTTCGACGTCGACGAGATCGCCTTCGTGGTCGGCATCCTCCAGGACAAGGACGCCGCCGGCATCCTGACGACCCTGGCGCCCGCCGCATCCGGCTTCTTCTTCACCCAGTCGGAGTCGGAGCGGGCGATCCCCGGCGAGGAGCTCTCGCGCCTCGCCGCGTCGCTCGACCTGCCGGCGTCGACCTTCGCCGACACGCTCGACGAGGCCGCTGAGGACGCACGGCGCTGGGCCGAGGAGGCGCCGCGCCGGCTGGTGGTGATCACCGGCTCGATCACCCTCGTGGGCGAGGCGATCGAGATCGCCGACGACCGGGAATGGAAGGCGACCGCATGAGCGGCATGGCACGGAGTCGGGCTCCACGGAGCATCAAGCAGACCCTCGGATCGATCATCCTCGGCTTCGAGATGATCGTCATGTTCCTCGGCGCGCTCGTCATCTTCGGGCTGAAGGCCCTCCCGGCCCCGGTCGCGTTGATCGGCGGAGCGGTGCTGTGTCTGATCATCGTCGCGACGATCCCGCTCCTGCGATTCCGCTGGGGGTATTGGCTGGGCTGGGCGGTGCAAGCCGCTATCGTGGCTACCGGCCTGCTCGTGCCGATGATGTTCCTCGTCGGCGGGATGGCCGCAGCCGTCTGGACCTATGCGATGGTCCAAGGCGACAAGATCGAGCGTCAGCAGGCGCTCTACCGAGAAGCGAAGGATTGACCGTGGCTGTTGAAGAAACCCTGGTACTCGTGAAGCCTGACGGCGTCGCACGCAACCTGACCGGCGAGATCCTCCGTCGGATCGAGGCGAAGGGCTATTCGCTCGTGGACCTGCGCATGGTCGAGCCGGACCGCGAGCTGCTGGCCGCCCACTACGCCGAGCACGAGGGCAAGCCGTTCTACGAGCCCCTCGTCGAGTTCATGCTGAGCGGTCCCGTCGTCGCGATCCGCGTCGCCGGCAACCGTGTCATCGAGGGCTTCCGCTCGCTCGCCGGCACGACCGACCCGACCACCGCCGCGCCCGGGACCATCCGCGGCGACTTCGGCCGCGACTGGGGCCTCAAGGTCCAGCAGAACCTCGTCCACGGTTCGGACAGCCCCGAGTCCGCCTCCCGCGAGCTCGCGCTCTGGTTCGCCTGACGCACCGACTCCGCACGACGAAGCCCGCCTCCGATTCCGGGGGCGGGCTTCGTCGTGCGCGTCCGGCGGCCGTTCGGGCCGCCACCGGTTACAGGTAGGACAGGACGTCGAGGCGGAGCTGGGCGATGACCGCCACCACGAGGTAGCACCCGAGCGTCACCACCACGATCCACGAGGACACGACCCCGGCGACGCGGCGGACGGCGGGGGACGCCGGGATGATGCCGTTCCGCAGGGTGAACGAGGTCACCGCGATGAACGAGGGGATCGTCACCGACCAGGTGACCATGCACCACGGGCACAGCGTGCCGAGGACGAAGATGCTCTGCGAGATCAGCCAGATGACGAATCCGAGCGCACCGAGGAACCCGATGTTGAAGGCGATCCAGAACCACCGCGCGAACTGCGCACCGGCGAGGACCGCGACGCCGACGGCGATCGGGGCGATCCAGGCGGCGAGGCCGATGATCGGATTCGGGAATCCGAGGATGGCACCCTGCCAGGAGTTCAGGTTGACCCCGCACTGCACGAGGATGCTCAGATTGCAGCCGAGCTGGGCGTTCGGATCCTGCAGGAGCTGGAACTTGTCGAGGGTGAGCGCGAACGCCGCGATCCACCCGATGACACCTGCGACGATGAGGAAGATCGCGAGGCCCCTGGGGCGCGCGTCGATGACCGGAGTTGACACGCCCTGATTCTCGCACGCCCGCCTGAACGGCGGCGGGACATGCCCGGGTGGTCCGTACTCAGGACCGTCGGCCCTGTTCGTGCGATAATCGTGGGGTGGTGCCCGAGCCGCGCTCGACCGCACGACACAACAGGCTTGTTGGGCAATGAGAGCCCAGGACCCGCCGGCACGTGCCGGCACGATCGTGAGAGCTCCGAGAGCCAGCGATCACACAGGATTTGCGAACGGCTGCACCCGCGGCCGCACGCACGAGACGAAGAACCGGAGGGTGGCGCGGCCACCGACCCGGCATAGGGGAGTACACCAGGAATGGTGAAAGAGCACACCGAGGATCCGGCCACGCCGGGGACCGAGCACGAACCGACCGACCAGCACCTCACGACGCCCGAGACGGCGGACGAGTCGACCAGCACCGAGACGGACGCCCAGGCGACCGGGCCCGACGAGCAGAAGACTGCGGCCGCACCGGTGCGTCCACCGACCACCATGCTGCTGTTCCAGGCGCCCGACCTGCCGCCGATCGTCCACCGCGACGACGAACCGCTCGAGGCGGAGCTCAGCTCGTCGAGGCGTCGCACGCGTCGTCGTGCCGGCGAGGACGGACCGGAGCAGGGCGAGCGGGGTGGCGACTCGCGCCCCGACACTCGCAACGTGGTCAAGGTCCGCACGCCGCGTGAGCCGGAACTCATCACCGAACCGCAGAAGGTGCGCGGCTCGACGAGGCTCGAGGCCAAGAAGCAGCGTCGCCGTGACGGACGCGACGCCGGTCGTCGTCGTCCGGTCGTCACCGAGGCCGAGTTCCTCGCCCGCCGCGAATCGGTCGACCGTGTCATGGTCGTCCGCTCCAAGAACGGCAAGACGCAGATCGGCGTGCTGGAGGACGGCGTGCTCGTGGAGCACTACGTCGCCAGGAGCCAGGAGGCGTCGCTCATCGGCAACGTCTACCTCGGCCGTGTGCAGAACGTCCTGCCCAGCATGGAGGCGGCGTTCGTCGACATCGGTCGCGGACGCAACGCGGTGCTCTACTCCGGCGAGGTCGACTGGGACTCCGTGGAGACGGGCAACCAGCCCCGCCGGATCGAGCTCGCGCTCAAGGGCGGCGACAAGGTCCTCGTCCAGGTCACGAAGGACCCGGTCGGACACAAGGGCGCGCGCCTGACGAGTCAGGTCTCGCTCCCCGGTCGGTACCTCGTCTACGTGCCGAACGGCTCGATGAACGGCATCTCGCGCAAGCTGCCCGACACGGAGCGCGCCCGCCTGAAGAAGATCCTCAAGGAGGTCCTCCCGGAGAACGTCGGCGTCATCGTCCGCACGGCCGCCGAGGGCGCGACCGAGGAGCAGCTCACGCTGGACGTCACGCGGCTGAAGTCGCAGTGGTCGGAGATCTCCCGTCAGATCGAGACCGTGCAGTCGCCGGCACTGCTGCACAGCGAGCCCGACCTGCTCATCAAGATCATCCGCGACGTCTTCAACGAGGATTTCCACAAGCTCGTCATCCAGGGCTCGGACGCGTTGCAGGACATCCAGAGCTACCTGCGCGGTGTCGCCCCCGACCTGCTCGAGCGTGTCGAGCCGTATGACGGCACGGGTGACTCCTTCGTCGACTACCGCATCGCCGAGCAGATCGAGAAGGCGCTCGACCGCAAGGTCTGGCTGCCGTCCGGCGGATCCCTCGTGATCGACCGCACCGAGGCCATGACGGTCGTCGACGTCAACACGGGGAAGTTCGTCGGTTCCGGCGGCAACCTCGAGGAGACGGTCACCAAGAACAACCTCGAGGCCGCCGAGGAGGTCGTGCGTCAGCTGCGACTGCGCGACATCGGCGGGATCATCGTCGTCGACTTCATCGACATGGTGCTCGAGTCGAACCGCGACCTCGTGCTGCGCCGCCTCGTGGAGTGCCTCAGCCGCGACCGCACGAAGCACCAGGTCGCCGAGGTCACCTCGCTCGGTCTCGTGCAGATGACGCGCAAGAAGCTCGGCCTCGGCCTGCTCGAGACGTTCAGCGAGCCCTGCGAGGTCTGCGCCGGACGCGGCGTGGTCGTGCACCACGACCCCGTCGTGAAGCACCGCCAGACGCCGCAGCCGGAGCAGCAGCGTCGGCGCGGCAAGGGCGGGTCCCAGGGCGGCCAGCCGTCCTCGAACGGCCAGGGCGCTCAGCAGAAGCCGGCCGGACAGACGCACGGGATCACCGACGACGCGAAGAACGCGCTCGCCTTGATCGCGGCGCGCACGCTGCACCACGAGGAGCTCGCCGCCGCCGAGGCCGTGGCCGACGCCGTCGTGGCCGAGGCGCAGCACACACAGTCGCAGCACGTAGAGGCGCAGGGTTCCGAGGAGTCGGTCGCGGACGAGTCCACGACGTCACCGGAGGATCAGTCCGGATCGCACGACGGTCGTCGGAGCCGGCGCGAGAAGCGCGAACCGCGTCGTCGTGGCGGTGACGGGTCCCGCCGGGGTGCTTCGGAGGAGCGCTCCACCGAGGCGCCGACCGAATCCGCGGCCCCGACGCTGGCCTTGCTCGACCTGCCGATCGCACCGGTCGCCGACAAGCCGCGTCGCGCAGCCGTCGCGGACCCCGAGCACCTGCTCGAGTCCGTCCTCGACGCGCTCCCCGAGCCGAAGCAGCCGGGCCAGGGTCGCGGCCGGAGCCGCCGGGTGTCGACCGCTTCACTCGCGGGCGGACAGGCCGTCGGCTCGGACGGCGCCCAGCGTCAGGCCGAATAGTCAGGTCGCATCAGGACGGCGCGTCTCCTCGGGAGGCGCGCCGTTCGCGTGCGGTGACGCGCAAGCCGCTGGCGATGAGTCGACGGACGAGGTCGCCGCCGGTCACCGGGACGGCGCCGGCCGCCACGAGCGACGCATGGCGCTCGGCGGGGACGTCATAGTGGTCGAGGTCGAACGATCGCGGCGGGAGCCCGGTGCGTCCGGCGAAGGCGTGCAACTCCTCCAGGGAGCTGTCGCTCACCACGTGGGACCAGAGCGTGCCGTGCGCCGGCCACAGCGGGGGATCGATGAGCACCGTCATGCCTCCATCCAACCATCGAGCCTCTCGCGCGATTCCCGTCCGTGGTCGGACGCGCCGGGCACCCGGCCGGCGTTCAGGAGCCCCCGGGGTACACTGGTCGAGTGCGTCCGGTGTGGGAGCCGTGAGGAACAGTCTCGGTCACGAGGTTTCTGTGCCCACTGGTTTGACCTGGACTGCACGATGAAGTAAACTCGACCGTTGGTGTGCATTGAGTTTTCAATGCCACGCCCAACGGTTTTCTGCCATCAAGGTGTCCCACGTGTTCGAGCCTTTCCGCGCAGTAACTTCCAGCAACAGTCAGTCGGAGCGTTTCGCTCCCCAAAGAACGGGTACGTAGTGGTTTACGCAGTTGTGCGCGCCGGAGGACGGCAGGAGAAGGTCGAGATCGGAACCATCGTCACGATGGACCGGGTCAAGGCCGACAAGGATGGCAACATCGAGCTTCCCGCGGTGCTCCACGTCGACGGTGAGAAGATCATCTCCGACGCGAAGTCGCTCGCGAAGATCACGGTGACGGCCGAGGTGCTCGAGAACCTCCGCGGTCCGAAGATCATCATCCAGAAGTTCAAGAACAAGACCGGTTACAAGAAGCGTCAGGGGCACCGTCAGGAGCTCACGCGCGTCAAGATCACCGGCATCAAGTAAGGCATCGAGGAGAAGAAGAGATGGCACACAAGAAGGGTGCGAGTTCCACTCGCAACGGTCGTGACTCCAACGCACAGCGTCTCGGTGTGAAGCGCTTCGGCGGCCAGGTCGTCCTCGCGGGCGAGATCCTCGTCCGTCAGCGCGGCACGCACTTCCACCCCGGCGCCAACGTCGGTCGTGGCGGCGACGACACGCTGTTCGCGCTCGAGGCCGGCTCCGTGCAGTTCGGCAACAAGGGCGGCCGCAAGGTCGTCAACATCGTCGCTGCTGCAGAGTAGCAACAACGTCTTTCCAGCAGGGGGCGGGCTTCGGCCCGCCCCCTGCTGTCGTACAACCGAGTTCCATGATCCAGAGAGGGGCTGAGCGTCCATGGTCACATTCGTCGACCGGGTCACACTGCACCTGCGAGCGGGCGGCGGCGGCAACGGCTGCGTCTCCGTGAAGCGCGAGAAGTTCAAGCCGCTGGCCGGCCCCGATGGCGGCAACGGCGGACACGGTGGTGACATCGTGCTCGTGTCCGATCCTCAGATCACGACGCTGCTCGGATACCACCGGTCACCGCACCGGAGCTCCGACACCGGCGGCTTCGGCATGGGCGACCACCGCAACGGGTTCCAGGGCGAGACGCTCATCCTGCCGGTCCCCGTCGGGACGGTCGTCAAGGACGTCGACGGCGTCGAACTCGTCGACTTCGTCGAGCCCGGCATGGAGTTCGTCGTGGCTCCCGGCGGCCAGGGCGGCCTCGGGAACGCGGCACTCTCGTCGACCAAGCGCAAGGCCCCAGGCTTCGCGCTGCTCGGCACGCCCGGCTGGGAAGGCGACGTCCTCCTCGAGCTGAAGACCGTCGCCGACGTCGCGCTCGTCGGGTACCCCTCCGCCGGCAAGTCCAGCCTCATCGCGGCGATGTCCGCGGCGAAACCCAAGATCGCGGACTACCCGTTCACCACCCTGCACCCGAACCTCGGCGTCGTCGAGGCCGGCGAGGTCCGCTACACCATGGCGGACGTCCCCGGACTCATCGAGGGCGCAAGTGAGGGCAAGGGCCTCGGTCTCGAGTTCCTGCGTCACGTCGAGCGCTGCTCCGCGCTCCTGCACGTGCTGGACTGCGCGACGCTCGAACCGGGACGCGACCCCATCAGCGACCTCGACATCATCCTGGCCGAGCTCGCCGCCTACCCGGTGCCGGAGGGGCAGACGCCGCTGGTCGAGCGTCCGCAGCTCATCGCGCTCAACAAGATCGACGTCCCGGAGGCGAGGGAGCTCGCGGAGTTCCTGCGTCCCGACCTCGAGGCGCGCGGCTACAAGGTCTTCGAGATCTCGACGGTCTCGCGCGAAGGCCTCCGACAGCTCTCGTTCGCGTTGAGCGAGCTCGTCGAGGAGAGCCGCGCCCGCGCAGCCCTCGAGGCCGCGAAGCCCCGGATCGTGCTGCGCCCGAAGCCCGTCGACGACTCCAAGTTCACCGTCACGGTCGAGGGTGGCACCTACGGCAACCTCTACCGCATCCTCGGCGCGAAGCCGGAACGCTGGGTGCAGCAGACGGACTTCAACAACGAGGAGGCCGTCGGGTTCCTCGCGGACCGACTGGCGAAGCTCGGCGTCGAAGAGGCGCTCTTCAAGGCCGGTGCCGTCGCCGGCGCGACCGTGATGATCGGTGCGGGTGGCGGTGTGGTCTTCGACTGGGAGCCCACACTGACGAGCACCGCGGAACTGCTGACGCAGCCGCGTGGAACGGACCCGCGTCTCGATGCGAGCCACCGCCCGACGCGCAACCAGCGTCGCGACGAGTACTTCGAGCGCATGGACGCCAAGGCCGAGGCCCGTGCCGAGCTGCTCCGCGAACGTGCGGCCGGTCTCTGGAACGACGACGAGGGCTTCGAGGTCGGCTCCGTGCCGGCCGACGCGCAGCAGGACGAGGGTGTCACGACGGAGGACGACGACCGGTGACCATCCACCAGCGCAGTGGCATCCCCTCGGCGCGACGCATCGTCGTGAAGGTCGGGTCCTCCTCGATCAGTGGCGACAACGCCGGGCAGATCACTGCGCTGGTCGAGGCTCTGGCCGAGGCGCACGCCCGAGGCACCGAGGTCATCCTCGTGTCCTCGGGCGCCATCGCGACCGGGATGCCCTACCTCCGCCTCGACGCCCGTCCGAGCGACCTGGCGACGCAGCAGGCGGCTGCCGCCGTCGGGCAGAACGTGCTGATCTACCGGTACCAGGACAGCCTCGACCGGTTCGGCATCGTCGCGGGCCAGGTGCTGCTCACCGCCGGCGACCTCGAGAACCCCAGTCACCGGAGCAATGCCCAGCGGGCGATGGAACGCCTCCTCGGGTTGCGCATCCTGCCGATCGTCAACGAGAACGACACCGTCGCGACACACGAGATCCGGTTCGGCGACAACGACCGCCTTGCCGCCCTCGTGTCGGTCCTCGTCGCGGCCGACGTCCTCGTCCTGCTGAGTGACGTCGACGCGCTGTACACCCGCCCTCCGCACGAAGCGGGTGCCGAGCGCATCGAGGAGGTCCCGTTCGGAGACACCCTCTCGGGCGTCACCTTCGGCGACATCGGCTCCGCGGGCGTCGGCACCGGGGGAGCGGGCACGAAGGTGTCGGCCGCCCGGTTGGCCGCCGAGGCGGGGACGTCCGTCCTCGTGACGTCGACCACGAACGTCGCGTCCGCCCTCCGCGGTGACCACCTCGGCACCTGGTTCCAACCGGCGTGACGCGGAGAGCGTCCACCAGACGCCGCTGAGTAGAATCGACGCATGTCGTCGCCAACCACCACCGTGCTGCCACTCGCGGATCGTCTCACCGCTGCGAAGCGTGCCTCCCGGGTCCTCGCCCAGGCGACCACCGCGCAGAAGAACCGGGCCCTCGAGGCCATCGCCGTCGCGATCGTCGAGGGCGCGGATGCGGTCATCGCCGCCAACGAGCGCGACCTCGTCGCGGGACGCGAGCAGGGCATCAGTGTCGGCCTGCAAGACCGTCTCCGCCTCGACCGGGGCCGCATCGACGGGCTCGCGGTGGCGGTCCGCGACGTCATCGCGATCGTCGACCCGGTCGGCCAGGTGGTCCGCGGAAGCAACACTCCGGACGGGGTGAAGCTCGAGCAGGTACGCGTCCCGTTCGGCGTGGTCGGCGCGATCTACGAGGCGCGCCCGAACGTCACGGTCGACATCGCCGCCCTCGCGATCAAGAGCGGCAACGCCGTGGTGCTCCGCGGCGGGTCAGCGGCGGAACACTCGAACGCGGTCCTCGTGGGACTGCTGCGATCGGCGCTCGAGTCCGTCGGTCTTCCCGGGGACGCGGTACAGACCATCGACGAGTTCGGTCGCGACGGTGCGAAGCAGCTCATGAACGCCAGAGGCCTGATCGACGTCCTCATCCCGCGGGGGAGCGCGTCACTCATCGAGACGGTCGTCAGAGAGTCGACGGTCCCCGTGATCGAGACCGGCGCCGGCGTCGTCCACGTGTTCCTCGACGAGAGTGCCGAACTCGACTGGGCCGTCGACATCGTGCGCAACGCCAAGGTGCAGCGGCCATCGGTCTGCAACGCGCTCGAGACGATCCTCGTCCACCGCGCTGCGGCCGCGCGCCTGCTGCCCGCCGTGCTCGGCGACCTGCGCGAGCACGGGGTGCTCATCCACGCGGACGAACGTGCCGGCGAGGTCTTCGCCGACGTCGTGCCCGCCGTGGAGGAGGACTGGTCCACCGAGCACATGTCGCTCGAGCTCTCGGTGCGCGTGGTCGACGATCTCGACGCCGCGCTCGAGCACATCGATCGATACTCCACCGGACACACCGACGCGATCATCACGAACGACGTGGTGAACGCCGACCGGTTCCTCGCCGAGGTCGATTCGGCCGTCGTCATGGTCAACGCCTCGACCCGCTTCACCGACGGCGCCGAGTTCGGATTCGGCGCCGAGGTCGGGATCTCGACGCAGAAGCTCCATGCCCGCGGACCGATGGGGCTGCCGGAACTCACGAGTACGAAGTGGCTCGTGCGTGGTTCGGGCCACACCCGTCGGTAGTCGCTAGACTGGTACGGGCGTCACCAGGCGTCGCACAGAAGGAGAGATCATGTCGATTGCCGCGTCCGTCTTGGCCACCGCCGTACTGGCTGAATCGGAGCACGCCGTCGAACTCGCCGCACCGACCTGGGTGTTCGGCGCGGTCGCCCTCGTGCTGTTCGCCATCCTCGGCGCCGTGACCTTCAGCTACCGCGACGTCGCGAACCGTCATGCCGACAAGGGCGAGTCGGCCTCCGCTCACGGCGAGCACGGCCACTAAGCTGTCCGGCGTGAGCGCGCCCGTCACCGAGACGAAGACCCGTCGTCCTCGGATCGGGGTCATGGGCGGGACGTTCGACCCGATCCACCACGGGCACCTCGTCGCCGCCTCGGAGGTCGCGCAGCACTTCGATCTCGATGAGGTCGTCTTCGTCCCGACCGGCATGCCGTACCGGAAGTCGGGCGTGAGCGACAGCGAGCACCGCTACCTCATGACCGTGATCGCCACCGCAGCGAACCCCCGCTTCACCGTCAGCCGGGTCGACATCGATCGAGCCGGACCGACGTACACGATCGACACGCTCCGCGATCTGCGGCGGAAGCGTCCCGATGCCGAGCTGTTCTTCATCACGGGTGCCGACGCGATCGCCCAGATCCTCAGTTGGAAAGACGTCAGAGAGGTGTGGGACCTCGCTCACTTCGTCGCTGTGAGTAGACCGGGACACGATTTGAACGTTTCCGGATTACCACAGCACGACGTAAGCTTGTTGGAAGTTCCGGCCCTAGCGATATCGTCGACGGATTGCCGGAGCCGGGTGAGCAAAGGCTTTCCGGTCTGGTATCTGGTTCCCGACGGTGTCGTGCAGTACATCACCAAGCACCACCTGTATCGGAGTGAAGCCACATGACCGCGTTGCCAGAGGATGCGCCCCTGACCAGGCGACAGGCTCGAGCGAGCCAGCAGCCGTCGACGTCCGCTGACGAAGCGACGCCGGACGCCGCTGCACCACGGACACGACGCGCGTCGACATCCGAACCCGTCGCCGGGGGAGCGATCCCCGAGCAGACCACGTCGCGCGACGAGAGCGCTCCAGCGCCTGCGTCCACGTCACCCGCGCCGTCGACGAGCGCTCCGTCCTCCGGTGCACCTGCTCCGGCCCCGACCGGTGGACTCACGCGCCGTCAGTTGCGAGAACTCGAGCGCACCGGCTCGATCGAGCAGGTGGGCTCCCCGGCAGCGCCGGTCGCTCCTCCGGTCGAGCAGCCGGTCCCCTCGGTCGCCCTGCCGCCGCGGACGCCCGATCAGGTGGTCGCTCCGCCCCAGAAGCAGAACAAGGCGGCCCGTCAGCAGGCCGCGAAGCTCGCTCAGCAGGAAGCGGACGCCAAGGCTGCCGCTGCAGCTGAGCAGGAACGTCGCGAAGCCGAGGCCACCAAGCAGGCCGAGCAGCGCCAGGCCGCCGAGCGCAAGGCCGAGGAAGAGCAGGCCGCAGAACGCGAGGCAGCCGAACGCAAGGCGGCTGAACGCAAGGCCGCTGAGCGGGCCGCCGCCGACCAGCGCACAGCCAAGGCCCGGTCCGCCGAGGCGCCGACGCCTCCCGCGACCCCCGCCGCCACGACACCGGTGGCCACTGGTTCACTCTTCGACGTCTCGGACCGCGACGACATCTCCGAGGACCCCGCGTCGACCCTGTCGAAGGGGTTCGGGCGCGACTCCATGCTCGTCGCGGCACTCGAAGCGGAGAAGGCTTCGCAGGCGGACAACGAGGTCGCGTTCGAAGACCTCCTCGGAAGCGGCATGACGAGCACGGGGCAGATCACCACGAGCTCGCTCATCATCCCCGTCGCTCCGGCGCAGGCCGAGGCGGGTGCCACATCCAACTCCACGGGCGAGATCCTCATCACCGGAACCATCGATCTGCCCCGCGGACTGGGTTCCGCCGGTCAAGACCCGAACCACTTCGACGGTGCAGGGATCGACCGGCTCATCGAGGGCGACGAGCTGCCGGCCTCGGTCACCGCAGCGTCCCCGGTCGCGGCCAGCCGCGCAGTCAGCAGCCACGGTTCCACGCGCGACGTCGTCCCGGCCACCACCAACCAGAGCAACAAGCTGCTGATGACGCTCGCGATCGCCGCCGCGGTACTCGCCGCCGGCGTGATCGCGGTGCTCATCATCGGTTTCTTCGGCGGAGCGTTCTAGCCCTGCCGGCATTCATCCGATCGCGCACCATGCGATCGCCAGAGGAGTACACCACATGACCCTGTCCGACACCACACTGGACGCCGTCCAGCTCGCAGCGACCGCAGCCGAGTCCAAGGGCGGCGAGGACCTCGTCGCGCTCGACGTCTCCGGTCCGTTGCCGTTCGTCGACGCTTTCCTCCTCGTCACCGGTCGGAGTGAGCGCAACGTCGTCGCCATCGCCGGCGAGGTCGAGGACCGCCTGAACGCGAGCGGCGTGAAGACGCTGCGACGCGAAGGCAAGTCCGAGGGGCGGTGGATCCTGCTCGACTTCGGCGAGGTCGTCGTCCACGTCTTCCACGAGGAGGAGCGGATGTACTACTCGCTGGAGCGTCTGTGGAAGGACTGCCCGGTGATTCCGCTGGTCTCGTCCGCACCGCAGCCCGCGAACTGACCATCCCGTCGGTGCCGAGCACCGAAAGTGGTCACAACCGCTCTCAAGATGTAGTAACCTATTCAAGTTGCTTCCGCTGAAACAGCAGGGGCAAGCAAGTTGAATACGGGTCTGTGGCGCAGCTGGTAGCGCACCTGCATGGCATGCAGGGGGTCAGGGGTTCGAGTCCCCTCAGATCCCCCCGAACACCGAGAAGTCCCCGTCAGCCGAACAGCTGACGGGGACTTCTGCGTTGGTCAGACCCTGGGTTTGGCGGGACCCTGAGGTCAGTTCACCTCGTCGGGGTGGCTGCCGACGCGCTTGCCCGAGTCGAGGGCGTCGATGGACGCGATCTCGTCGGCGGACAGCTCGAAGCCGAAGACGTCGAAGTTCTGGGCGATGCGCTCGCGCGAGTTCGACTTGGGGAAGACGATGAGCCCGTTCTGCAGGTGCCACCGGATCACGACCTGCGCCGGCGTGACGCCGTGCGCCTCGGCTGCAGCGGAGACGGCCTGCTCGCCGAAGAGGTCGTACTTGCCCTGACCGAGCGGGCCCCAGGACTCGATGTGGATGCCGTGCTCGGCACCGAAGGCGCGCAGCTCACGCTGGGCGAACGCCGGGTGGAGTTCGATTTGGTTGACCGCAGGGACCGTCTCGGAACCGGCGATCAGCTTCTCGAGGTGCTCGACCTGGTGGTTCGACACGCCGATCGAACGCGCCTTGCCGGCCGCCTTGATCTCCTCGAGGGCGAGCCATGCTTCGAGGTAGTCGTCCTTGGCCGGGGTCGGCCAGTGGGTCAGGTACAGGTCGACGTGGTCGAGCCCGAGCTTGTCGAGGCTCTCGTCGATGGCGGTGTGCGCGGACGCCTTCTGGTGGCGGTCGTTCCAGAGCTTCGTGGTGATGAAGAGTTCGTCGCGGGGGATGCCCGACTTCGCGATGGCGGCGCCGACGCCCTCCTCGTTCTTGTAGATGGCCGCAGTGTCGATGTGGCGGTAGCCGACCTCGAGCGCGTCCGAGACGATGCGCTCAGCCTCCTGCGGGTCGACGAGGAAGACGCCGAAGCCGAGCTGAGGGATGGTGTGGCCGTCGTTCAGGGTGATGGTGGGAACTGTCATGTCCTCATGCTGGCACCGGAACCGTCCGTCCGGAACGGGTCTTCGCCCTGCGCGTAACCGGTCGACACGCATGGGAATACCAGCGGCGACATGACGCTTGTGTTTCGAGAGGGCAGGCGTCTGCCCGCACGACGGCCGAGGCCTGAGAAGGATGACACCGCTATGACGACTGAAACCGTGCCGAATCCGACCGGTTCCGTCCCGACGACCGGGAAGCCCTCGGACGACCGCCTTCCACCCGGGTCCAAGCTCCTGATCGGGCTGCTCCTCGTGTCGGCGTTCGTCGTCATCCTCAACGAGACGATCATGAGTGTCGCCCTGCCGCGGCTCATGGAGGACCTCGACATCACGGCGAGTTCCGCGCAGTGGCTGACCACCGGCTTCATGCTCACCATGGCCGTCGTGATCCCCGCGACCGGGTTCCTCCTGGAGCGGTTCTCCCTCCGGACGATGTTCATCACCGCGATGGTGCTGTTCAGCCTCGGTACGCTCATCGCCGCGCTGTCCCCGGGATTCGGCACCCTCCTGCTCGGTCGGGTCGTCCAGGCCAGCGGTACCGCCATCATGATGCCGCTGCTCATGACGACCGTGCTCAACGTCGTGCCGGTGTCGGCGCGCGGCCGGACGATGGGTGCGATCTCGATCGTCATCTCGGTCGCGCCGGCCGTCGGGCCGACCGTCTCCGGGCTCATCTTGAGCGTGCTCGACTGGCGCTGGATGTTCTGGATCGTCCTCCCCATCGCCGTCGCCTCGCTGGTCCTCGGCGCCATCCTCGTGCGGAACGTGACAGAGCCGCGTCGGGTCCGCTTCGACGTGCTGTCGCTCGTCCTCTCCGCCTTCGCGTTCGGTGGCCTCATCTTCGGGCTCAGCAGCATCGGCGAGTCCGCCGAGGGACACGCGCTCATGCCCGTCTGGATCCCGCTCGCGGTCGGTGTCCTCGCCCTGCTCGGCTTCGTCCTCCGCCAGCGCGCTCTCGCACGCGACGACCGGGCGTTCATGGACCTCCGCACCTTCGCGAACCGCTCGTTCTCCGTCTCGATCATCCTGGTCGCGATCGTCATGATGGCATTGTTCGGCTCCCTGATCATCCTGCCGATCTACCTGCAGACCGTGCTTCAGGTCGACACCCTGACCACCGGCCTCATGCTGCTGCCGGGCGGCCTGACGATGGCCGCTCTCGCGCCGCTGGTCGGGTCGCTGTTCGACCGGTTCGGTCCGCGTCCACTCGTGATCCCCGGGGCCTTCGCCGTGAGTGCTGCGCTCTGGCTGCTGACGATGCTCGGCGTCGACAGCGCCATCGTCATGATCATCGCCGTGCACGTGCTGCTGAGCGCCGGCCTCGCGTTCATGTTCACACCGCTCCTGACCTCGGCGCTCGGTTCGCTGCGGCCCGAGCTCTACCCGCACGGCAGCGCCATCGTCGGCACGGTCCAGCAACTGGCCGGAGCAGCGGGGACGGCGTTGTTCATCACGATGATGTCGACCACGGCAGCGGCTCGTGCGGCGGCCGGGAGTTCCGCGGTCGACGCGACGGCAGCCGGCGTGCAGGCTGCGTTCATGTGCGGCGCCGTGCTCTCGCTGCTCGCGATCGGTGCGTCGTTCCTCATCCGGCGAACGGACCAGGCTTCGGCGGGCGTGCACGTCGGTCACTGAAGCGCAGGACCTCGGACGGCGTCAGCGCAGCCAGCGCATCGTGTAGGCGTCGGCGAGGATCGGCATCGCGGGACCGTTGAGCGCGGTTCGCAGCGCGAGGTCCCGGATCCCGACGAGCGGGCCCGGCAACGGACGTCCCAAGCGCATGTTGAGCTCCGCCTGCCATGAGGCCCGACGGATCGCGCGCTGTTGGCGGGAGACGGCCGCGGCCACGTCGTGCTGTGTCGAGAGATGTCCGGTGGTCATGCGGGCGATCAGTGGCGCGAAGACCCGCGCGTCGGACCAGCCCAGGTTCATGCCCTGCCCGCCGATCGGGCTGATCTCGTGGGCGGCGTCGCCCAGATAGACGACCCGACCGTCGACGACGCGCTTCCGTCGTCGACGAAGCACGCCGAACGCGCTGAGCATGGTGTTCGTCGCCGGATCCACGTCGTCGCCGGTGCGGTCGGCGACGAGGGACGCGAGGTCGGACGCGGTGGGTTCCGGGCGGGCGGCGTCCTGATCGACCGAGTACCCGGTGTGCACGACGTATCGTCGCATGCCATGGGGGAGCGGGAAGGACTCGACGACCCCTCGGTGGTGCAGGTGCACCCTGGCGATGGAACCTGCCCCACTCCGATCCGCGACGTCGCCCATGAGGTACCGGTCCCGATACCGGTGCACGGTGCCTGGAGCCTGCATCCCGTCGACGGTGGCGCGTCCGCCTGCTGCGACGACCACGACGGCTGCGCGGGTTCTCACCGTTCCATCGGCGTCGTTCCCGGACACGAGGACACCGTCCTCGGCCGGAGTCAACCGCGTACAGCTCGTCCCCGTCCGGAGCGATCCCGGCGCGACGGCCTCGAGTCGAGCACGGAGGATCCGTTCGGTCCGCCATTGCTCGAGCGCGGCGACGTAGGGGTGCGGTACGGGCCGATCACGGAACACGACCGCCCCGAGGCGTCGTCCGGCGTTCCAGGCTTCGCCCTGGTCGATCCGGACCGCGTCGCGGCGGATCTCGTCGAGGACACCGAGCTGCTCGAACAGGTCGAGCGAGGGCGGGTGGATCCCGATCGCCCGGGTGCCGGAGGGGGAGTCCGACCGTCGTTCCCAGACGGTCACGTCGACGCCGGCCTGAGCGAGGAGGATCGCGGACACGAGGCCGACCGGTCCGCCACCGATGACGAGCACCTCGGTCATCGGCGGGCGTCCGCTGCTGACGAGACGGTCTGCGAGAGCAGGAGTCGCATGGGGAAGCTTTGCTCGACGATCCAGTCGTTGGGCACGACGCGCTGCAGCTCCTCCTGGCGATAGCTGCGACGGATCGAGCGGAGCCCGTCGACGTGGAGGAAGGAACGCCTTCGCCCTGCACGGGTGGCGAGACCGTAGGCCGCGTACGCGAGTCGGTTGCGCTCGAGGTCGCTGTGCAGGACGAGTCGTCGGGCGATCTGCGAGCTGTCGGCGAGCAGGCTCGACAGGCCCGCGGGATCGAGGTGGTGGAGCACGTGGTTGGACAGGACGATGTCGGCCTCCTCGCCAGCGGCGACGAGGTCGCTGCTGTGCGCCGGACGGAAGGCGACGGGGCCATCGGGGTACCGGCGACGGGCGAAGGCCACGGACCGCTCGTCGGGATCGATCCCCACCACCTGCACGGGGAAGTGGTCGGCCCTCGCCCAGTCGGCGATGGCCACGGCGACATCGCCACCACCGAAGCCGATGTCGAGGATCGTCGTGGTCCGGGACGGGTGGAGGAGTGGACGGATGCGCGACCGGTACAGACCACGCCAGCCTGAGACGAGCCGGTTCACCGTCGCGAACCTGGCGTAGGTGGCGTCCAGCAGCGCGGGATCGCAGTCGGGATCGTCCATCAGTTCGAGGAGATCCGTCGCACGGCGGCCGAGGTCGGGCAGCATCAGGCTCGGCCGGCCCGGAGCCGGAGCAGCGCGCTCTCGATCGTCAGTCCCGGACCGAAGGCGAGGGCGCACACCCGTTCATCGGCGTCGGCCGGCGCGCCGTCGAGCAGGCGCTGGAGGATGAACAGCACGGTCGCGCTCGACATGTTGCCGTACTCGCGGAGCACCGTGCGTGACGGAGCCAGCAGTTCGTCGTCGAGCCCGAATCCGCGCTGGACCCGATCGAGGATGCTCCGGCCACCGGGATGGATCGCCCAGCGATCGATCGATGAGACCGGGGCGTCGTCGGCTGCGGCGAGGAGTGGGCGGAGGGCGATCTCGAGGTGCTCGCCGATCAGCTTGGGCACCGCGCCGCTCAGGACCATCTCGAACCCGTGATCGCCGATCGTCCAGGCCATCTCCGTCTCGCCGTCCGGCACGAGCGCGGTGGACCAGCCGTCGAACTCGAGCACGGGCGCGGAGGATCCGGTGTCCCGACCGGTCACGACGGCGGCCGCAGCACCGTCGGCGAAGACCGAGGAACCGAGGATCACGTCGGGGTCGTCGGAGGAACGGAGGTGGATGGAGCAGAGCTCGATGCAGACAACGAGGACGACGGCGTCGGGGTCGGCTGTGCAGAACGCCTCTGCGGCGCGAAGGGCGGGGAACGCGGCGAAACACCCCTGGAACCCCAGGTGGTAGCGCTCCGTGCCCGGGTCGAGCCCGAGGTCGCGCACGAGGAGGTATTCCGGGCCGGGCGCGAAGAACCCGGTGCAGGACGCGGTCACGACGTGGGTGACGTCCGCCGCCGACAGACCGGGGGCGGCGTCCAATGCCCGCCGTGCGGCCTCCAGGAGCAGCGGGGGAGCGTGCTCGATGTAGGCGTCGTTCCGCACGCCGGTGGGCGGGGAGAGCACCTGCCGCTGAGCAGCGTCGTAGAAGGCGGCCGTGGTCGTCTCGACCTCGTGGTCGAAGGCGTCGATGACGGTGTGCCTGGTGTCGATCGCGGACGCGTCGAAGGCGGCACCGATGAGACGCTGGGCGAGCCGGGTCCGCCCGGGTTGGTCGCGGAACACATCCCTGATCTCGTCTTGATGAAGGATGGTCTGAGGAACGGCCACGCCGATCGCCCTCACGGAGACGGTCATGCTGCAGTGTACCGCCGTGGCCCGGGTGTCACCCTAAGCTGAGGCGGTGTTCTCCATGGTCCGTCGTCTGTTCGCGTCCTCGCATCCCGGGCCGACCGTCGCGGTGACCGTTCTCGCCGTCTTGCTCGGATCGGCCGTCGGCCTGCCACCCCTCCGGACGGCCCTGCTCGGCGTGGTGGTGTTCGTCGGGCAACTCTCGATCGGCTGGTCCAACGACTGGCTCGACGCCAGGCGGGATCGTCGCTCGGGACGACAGGACAAGCCGGTCGCGCGCGGCGACCTCAGCGTCTCGGCAGTCCGGGCGGCGGCGCTGCTGGCCGGTGCGGCGAGCATTCCGCTCTCGGCATCACTCGGCTGGGCGTCGGCGGCCTCGCACCTGCTCTTCCTCGTCTGCGGATGGGCCTACAACCTGGGTCTCAAGGCGACGGCCTGGTCGGTCGTCCCGTTCATCGTGGGGTTCGGCGCACTGCCCGCCGTGGTCACCTTCGCTGCCGTCCCGCCGATCGTCCCGGCCGCGTGGACGCTCGCCGTCGGTGGTCTGTTCGGTGTGGCGATCCACTTCACGAACGCCCTGCCCGATCTCGAGGACGACCTGCGGACCGGCGTCCGCGGTCTGCCGCACCGGCTCGGCGCGCGGACCGCCGGTCGGACGGCCTTCGTCGCCCTCGGCGTCTCAGGTGTGGTCGCCGTCCTCGGACAAAGCGGGATCTTCGTCGGCAGGCCGACCGCACCGCCGATCGTCGGGGTGCTGGGCGCAGTCGGTGTCCTCGCGCTCGTCGTGTGGGGGCTCGTGCTCGTCGGGACCCGAGCGCCGGACCGTCTGCTGTTCCGACTGATCATCGGGGCCGCCCTGCTCGTCACCGTGGTGCTGGCAGTGGCCGGGACGAATCTCGGCGCGGCCCAGGTCGGTTGAGACGGGGCGTCAGTACCAGTTGGTCGCTTCCGAGTGCGCCCAGGCGCCGCAGGGGGAGCCGTAGCGGCTGTCGATGTAGTTCAAGCCCCAGTTGATCTGCGTCGCCGCATTGGTGCGCCAGTCGTCGCCGGAGCTGGCCATCTTGCTCCCGGGCAGGGACTGCGGGATGCCGTAGGCGCCGCTGGACTCGTTGTAGGCGTTGACGCGCCAGCTCGACTCCCGGGTCCAGAGCTGCAGCAGGCACTGGAACTCTCCGCTACCCCAGCCGTAGGCGCCGATCGCGGACTGTGCGTACGCCTTCGCTCCGGCCGGGTCGGCCGCGAGGTCCGGCGGCGGAGCGCTCGTGGAGCCCTCGCCACCGGTCGCCTCGTTGCGTCGCTGCTCTTCTGCGGCGATCGCCTCCTGGCTCTGCGCGTAGGCCTGTTCGACCGCCGCGGTGGTGTTCTTGAGGACGGCGAGCTGCTGGTACAACCGGTCGCGGTTGGCCTGCTGCTCGGCGACCGCCGCATCGGCGGCGTCGCTCGCGGACTGCGCCGTCTCGTAGCTGGCATCAGCCGCCTCCGAGAGTCGCTGACGTTCGGTTTCGGCCGCCGTCGCCTGCTCAGCGAGCGCGGTCGCCGTGTTGCTCGCGGCGGTCGCGGACGCGAGGTCCTGAGCCGAGGTCTCGCTCAGCTTGCTGATCGCGCTGAGCTTGGACAGGAGGTCGTCGTCGGCTGCACCGGAGAGGACGAGGGAGAGCGTCGGATCGACGCCGCCGGTGCGCGTCATCTGGGCGATGACCGCTCCGGCCTGACGCTTGCTCGATGCCGCTGCCGATGCCGCGGCGGTCGCCTGCGCACTGATCGTGTCCGCGACGGCGGCCTGCGCGTCGAACGCCGCCTTGGCCTCACCGGCCGCCGCACCCTGGCGGACGGCTTCGTCGCCGAGCCGGGCGGATTCGTCGCGCAGTCCGTCGAGGAGGGACACGATCCGGTCGGCTTCGGCCTGAGCGGTCGATTCGTTCGCCTTGGCCGCCTGGACGTCGTCCCAGCTCGGGTAGTCGGCGGTCCGGAACGAGGTGGGGGTCACGGCGGCCGCCGGGCTTGCGACCGACACCGCGATGACGAGCGCGGCTCCGAGGGCGGCGGCTCGCGAGACGCCCCTCGAGCGGGGCGAGAGGGTTGTCAGCGGCTTGCGCATGCGTCCATCCTGGCGGTCACCCACGCAAGTGTAGCCGCCGATGTCACATTCGTCACTCCTGCCACACCGGGAGCGACGCCCAGCCTGCGTGGAAGATCCGAGCCTAGAGTGGGCCGGTGCAGCTGAGACGACGAGGGTTTCTCGCAGTCGGCGCCTCGATGGCGGCGGGTGCCGTCCTCGGCCTGTCCGGGTGCACCGGGCCAGGATCCTCGAAGCCCTCGGAACGCCCCACGAGCACGACTCCGGCTGCCGCCGACCAGCGGGCGGCCGCCGAACTCGCCGCGATGAACCTGGAACAGCGGATCGCATCCATGCTGATGCTGCACGCTCCGGGCACCGACCCGGGCACCCTCCGGGCGTTCGTCGAGCGGTATCAGCCGGGCGGGTTCATCATCATGGGCGACAACGTGCCGGGCCTCGCGGGGCTGCCCGCGGTGACGAGCGCCCTCAGCCCCGACCCGACCATGCCGCTGCTCATCGGCATCGACCAGGAGGGCGGCGATGTCCGGCGCATCGACGAGGACGTCTTCGCCGCAGCCGACACCCTGAAGTCGCAACCGCCCGCTGCGAGCGAGGAGGCGTTCCGCCAACGAGCGGCCATGCTCGCCGATGCGGGCTGCACCGTGAACTTCGGCATCGTCGCGGACGAGACCGCCGATCCGAGCTCCTTCATCTACGACCGTGCCCTCGGGACGACGCCGGACGCGTCGGCGGAGCGGGTGGCCGCGGCCGTCCATGGCGAGCGGGGCGCGGTGCTCAGCACCCTGAAGCACTTCCCTGGCCATGGACAGGCGCCGGGGGACTCCCACTCGACGGTCCCGACGACGGCCATCGGTGCCGCGGACTGGGCTGCGACCGATGCCCTGCCGTTCGTCGCCGGTATCGACGCCGGGGCCGAGGTCGTGATGTTCGGCCATCTGGTCTACTCGGCGGTCGACGCTGCACCGGCGACGCTGTCGGCGGTCTGGCACGAGCGCCTCCGGAACGACCTCGGCTTCACCGGCATCACCATCACCGACGACATGCTCATGCTGCAGCACACGGGCCTGCCGGAGTTTCAGGACCCCTCGGAGAACGCGATCCGCGCCGTCGCCGCCGGCAACACGATGCTGCTCTACGTCCTCGGGGCGGACCCGTCGTCGACCGGTGTCGACCCGGCCGTGCTCGTGGCCGACATCGCCGCCGCGGTCCGGTCCGGCAGGATTCCGGAGTCGACGGTCGCCGGGGCGGCGCACCAGCTCCTCCGCGCCCGACTCGGCGTCGCGTCCATGCGTCCGATGTCGCGCTGATGTCGGTGAGGAGAATTTCTCGAGGATGTGGGAATAGCTCCCAGGTCCGTGCGTTTGAATAGAACGTGGCGCGAGCGCGCCGACATCGACGCAAGGAGTACCGCATGACCGACACCCTGACGATTCCCGGCTACAAGGTTGGCACCTGGGAGGTCGACACCACGCACAGCGAGGTCGGCTTCAGCATCCGCCACATCATGGTCTCGAAGGTCAAGGGCAAGTTCGAGCGCTTCAACGCGACGTTCGTCACGCCGGAGAACCCCCTCGAGACGAAGGTCACCGCTTCCGCCGAGGTCGCATCGATCAACACGAACCAGCCCGACCGCGACGGTCACCTCCGCACCGGCGACTTCTTCGACGCCGAGACCTACCCGACGATCGACTTCGTCTCGACCGGCGCCCGCGCCAAGGGCGACGACTTCCTCGTGGACGGCGACCTCACGATCAAGGGCGTGACCAAGCCCGTCACCTTCACCGTCGAGTTCGGCGGCTTCGCGACCGACCCCTACGGCAACTACAAGTTCGGCGCCACGGCGACCACCAAGATCAACCGCGAGGACTTCGGCCTCACCTACAACGCGGCGCTCGAGACCGGCGGCGTGCTGCTCGGCAACGACGTCACGATCACCATCGAACTGCAGGCCGCGCACCAGGCGTAGTCCCAGGACGTCGAAGGGCCGGTGGAGCATCGCTCCACCGGCCCTTCGTGTATCCGGCCGACTCAGGTCGGCTCGCCGACGATCTCGTCGCGCACGCGACGGAGGTCCTCCATGAGCGATCCGATGAGGATCCAGTGCTGGGGGTGCGGGCGGGCGATCACGAGGGGAGCGGTCAGCGCCGGGATCTCCGCGGTCTCGGTCGGCGGCTCGTCGGACGCGGCACGATCGTTCACGAGCAGCCTGAGGTCGTGGGCCGCCCGTGCGAGCTCGACAGCGATGTCCGCCACCGTCGGCTCCTCGTGCAGGGTCGGGTCGTCGTGGTCGTGCACCGAACGCGCCATGCCCAGCGTCCGCGTGACGACCGGCTCCAGTCGACGCAGCAGCAGGCGCTGCCGGTCGAGCTCGTCACGGTGCCGCGATCGACGAGGGTTGAGCAGCAGGCTGTCATCGCCTTCCTTCACCGCGGCGATCGCCTGGTCCCGCAGGGGCTTCAACGCCCGCGCCTCCTGGAGCAGCGCCACCAGCTCCGCGTCCGAGTTCGCACGCGTGAGTGACGTGGCGAGATGGTCCAGGGTGTCGGCGCACGCGAGCGCGAGGGTGGTCACCGCCGCCTTCGCAGGAGCGAGGAGCACCGGTGCGACGAGGACGACGTTGACGAGGAGTCCGATGCTCGCACCGAGCACGGTCTCGACGATCCGCGCGACCGCGTAGTCCGGGGTCGCCGCGCCGATCGACAGCACCAGCATCGCGCTGATCGGAATCTGGTTCGCGGATCCGGGCCCGAGGCGGAGGACCCATCCGAGCAGGATGGAGATGACGATGGCCAGGAGCACGATCCAGGCGGAGTGTCCGAAGACGATCCCGATGGCCGTCGCGAGGATGACGCCGGTGATGACCCCGAGGCTGCGCTCGAGCGCCTTCCCGAACGACTGGTTGACGCTCGGCTGCACCACGAGGATCGCCGCGATGGCGGCGAAGACCGGGAGCTGGCCCGGGATGATCGTGATCGCGACGATCCAGGACGCGACGGCGGCCAGCGCCGTCTTCAGCACCTGGAGCAGGGGCAGCCGCGATCTGGTGCGCAGGACGGGGACGACGGACATCGGTGCCGTCAGAGCTTGTCGTGGAGCTGGTCGAGCAGTTCCGCGCCGTTCCCCGCGTAGACCCAGGGGGCGCCCGCGTGCTGGGCGCCGACCTTCGAGCGTCCACCGGCGAGGACCGCCTCACCGGGGGAGAGCTGGCGGATCGCCACGGCGGCGACGCGGTCGGGGTGGCGTTCCTCGAAGCTCCGGTAGAGGGCTTCGTCGTGCTGTCCGTCGTCGCCGACGAGGAGCCACCGCAGACGCGGGAAGTCCTCGGCGAACCGCTCGAGGTTGTTCCGCTTGTGCTCGCGGCCGCTGCGGAAGAAGCGGTCGTGCGTCGGACCCCAGTCGGTGAGGAGGAGGGCGCCGGCGGGGTAGAGGTTGCGCGAGAGGAACCGGGTCAGCGTCGGCGCGACGTTCCAGGCGCCGGTGGAGAGGTAGATGATCGGGGAGCCCGGGTGCTCGCGGGCCGTGCGCTCGAGGAACACCGCCATGCCGGGCACCGGTGTCCTGGCGTGCTCGTCGAGGACGAAGGTGTTCCAGGCCGCGACGAGCGGGCGGGGGAGCGCCGTCACCATCACCGTGTCGTCGATGTCGGACACGATGCCGAACTCGATGTCGTCGGCGACGATGAAGACCGGCGCTTCGACCGGGTCGCTGCCCTCCGAGCTCAGTCTGAGGGTGTGCCAGCCGGGGGTGAGCGATACCTGGACCACCGCGTCGACCACGCCACCTCGGTCGCCCGTGACCGTGTGACGCTGCCCGTCGACCTCCACCTCGACCGTCGGGTCGGCGATGCTCAGCGCGAAGAAGCTCTTCCAGCCGCGCACCTTCTGCTGCGGTTGGACGGTGGTCTTGCCCGGTTCCGCCAGTACGACCCTGGCCAGGACACGGATCCAGGACGTCGATCCGTAGCCGGTGAAGGGGATGACCGCCGCCTCGCGTCCGTGCCGCCTCGCACGACGCTGGCGGCGCAACTGGACGGCGTCCTCCATCCGTGCGGCGAAGTGCCGGATCTGCTCGGCGGCGTCGGAGGAGGCCGTTGGACGATCGTCGGATGCCTTCACCCGTTCAGTCTGTCATGCCGGTGCGTCCGGCCCGCCGTCTCGCGGCGATGAGGGTCGTCTGCTACTGGGGCGTCGAGCCGTCGTCGGGTGGTGTCGCGTCCTCCTGGGCCAGCATGTGTCGCTCCTCGCTCCGCTGGAGGAGTCGCTTCACGACGAGGACCACGACGGCGAAGACGACGATGATGCCGACGAACACGTAGCCCGCCCAATGGAGGCGGTCCGACAGCTCGCGATAGCTGCCCGCAGCCAGTGCGCCGACGGAGACGTAGGCCGAGGACCAGATGACGCAGGCGGGCAGCGTCCAGGAGATGAAGCGTCGGTAGCTCATCGTGCTCATCCCGACCGTGAGAGGGATCAGCGAGTGCAGGACCGGGAGGAACCGCGAGATGAAGACGGCGATGCCACCCCGCCGGTCGAGGTAGCGCTCGGCACGGGCCCAGTGCCGCTCGCCGATCCGTCGGCCGAGTCTGCTGGCACGGATACGTGGGCCGAACCAGCGGCCGAGCGCGAAGCCGACCGACTCGCCGATGAGCGCGCCGGTGATGACGACGAGGATCATCGAGATCCACTGGACGGGTCCGACGACGGCGGTGCTCGCGACGATGACGACCGTGTCGCCCGGGACGACGAGGCCGACGAGGACCGAGGTCTCGAGCATGATGCCGACGCCGGCGAGGATCGTGCGCGTCACGGGGTCGACGCTCTGCACCAGGTCGAGCAGCCAGCCGAGCACGTCGTTCACGGCTCAGAGCCTACTGCCGTGGATGTGTGAGCGGCTCGGAAACCCCTGTTAGGACACCCTTGGATGTGTGGTCTGACCACAGGCGTGAAGTCCTGTACGATTGATCTCGACGACATGGATCGAAGCCACGGGGATGACCACCCCGATCGGGCCGCACCTGCGCCGCCTTCCCTGGATGCCGCGAAAAATGGAGTGTTCATCGTGAACGACCTTCTCGACCCGCTACTGCTGTCCCGATGGCAGTTCGGCCTCACCACCGTCTACCACTTCATCTTCGTGCCGCTCACCATCGGCATGGCGGTGACGGTCGCCGGGTTCCAGACCGCGTGGGTCCGGACCGGCAAGCTGCACTACCTGCAGCTCACCCGATTCTTCGGGAAGATCTTCCTCATCAACTTCGCCATGGGCGTCGTGACGGGCATCGTCCAGGAGTTCCAGTTCGGCATGAACTGGTCCACCTACTCCAGGTTCGTCGGCGACGTCTTCGGCGCCCCGCTCGCACTCGAGGGCTTGCTCGCGTTCTTCCTCGAGGCGACGTTCATCGGACTCTGGATCTTCGGCTGGGACAAGCTGTCGCCGAAGCTCCACCTCGCCACCATCTGGATCGTGGCGCTCGGCACCGTGCTGTCGGCCTACTTCATCATCGCGGCGAACGCCTTCATGCAGAACCCGGTCGCCTTCCGGATCAACGAGGAGCGCGGCCGCGCCGAGCTCACGAACATCTGGGAGCTGCTGACCAACAAGGTCGCCCTGGCCGCCTTCCCGCACACGATCTTCGCGTGCTTCATGGTCTCCGCAGCCGTCATCATCACCGCCGCCGCCTGGCACCTCGCCCGGGGCCAGCACGTCGAGGCGATGCGCCCGGCGCTCAAGGTCGGTGCGTGGAGCATGCTTCTCGCGGGTGGTGCCACCATGCTCGCCGGCGATCAGCTCAGCCTGGCCATGGTCGAGACCCAGCCGATGAAGATGGCGGCTGCGGAGGCGATGTACAACACGGCGAGCGGTGCCGACGCCTCCTTCTCGATCTTCACCCTCGGCACGCCCGACGGCGTCCACGAGCTCTTCTCGATCCGTATCCCGTACCTCCTGTCGTTCCTCTCGACCCACACCTTCGACGGCACGGTGGAGGGCATCAACGACCTGCAGGCGCAATACACCCAGCTCTACGGTCCGGGCGACTACTCGCCCGTCATCTGGGTCACCTACTGGGCGTTCCGCTGGATGATCGGTCTCGGCCTCGCCTCGATGCTCGTCGCGGCCGCCGGTCTCTGGTTCACCCGCAAGGGCCGCGAGCCGAAGCGCTGGATGTGGCGCGTCGCGGTCTGGGCCGTCCCGATGCCGTTCCTCGCCATGACCATGGGCTGGGTCTTCACCGAGATGGGCCGCCAGCCGTGGATCGTCTTCAGCCTGTTGAAGACGGAGGACGCGGTCTCGCCGAACACCACCGGCCTCGACGTCCTGATCTCGTTGATCGCCTTCACCGTCGTCTACGGGTCGCTGCTCGTCGTCGAGTTCGGACTCCTGAAGAAGACGATCAAGGCCGGGCCCGACCCGATCGAGCTGTCCGAACCCGACGAGGACGGCGTGCAGAAGCCCGCCGCCCCCGCGACCACGGTCTACTAGGAGCGCATCATGGACCTCACGATTCTCTGGTTCTGGATCATCGCCGCACTGTTCGTCGGCTACTTCGTCCTCGACGGCTTCGACTTCGGCGTCGGCATGACGATCCCCTTCCTCGGGAAGGACGAGACCGACCGCCGGATGCTCATCAACACCATCGGGCCGGTCTGGGACCTCAACGAGACCTGGCTGATCGTCGCCGGGGCGAGCCTCTTCGCCGCGTTCCCCGAGTGGTACGCGACCTTGTTCAGCGGCTTCTACCTCCCGCTGCTGTTCATCCTGCTCGCGCTCATCATCAGAGGGGTGTCGTTCGAGTACCGGCACCAGCGGCCGGAAGCCTCCTGGAAGCGGCGCTTCGACCTCATGATCATCGTCGGCTCAGCCCTGCCGGCCTTCCTCTGGGGCGTCGCCTTCGCGAACATCGTCCAGGGCGTCCCGCTCGATGCCGACCACAACTTCACCGGCACGCTCTTCACCCTGCTCAACCCGTACGGCATCCTCGGGGGTCTCACGACGCTCGTGCTCTTCTTCGCCCACGGAGCCGTGTTCGCCTCGCTGAAGACCGAGGGCGACATCCGCGAGCGCGCCCGCCGCCTCGCGAGCCGAGCCGGGCTCGTCGCCATCCTCCTCGCCGCGTCGTTCCTCGGGTGGACCGTCCTCGCGCACTTCTCGCTCCCGGTGCTGATCCTCGCGGCCATCGCCGCGGTCTCGCTCATCAGCGCCTGGTTCGCGAACAGCCGAGGGCTGGAAGGCCGTGCGTTCGCGCTCATGGCCGTGACCGTCGCCGCGGCCGTGCTCACCCTGTTCACCGCGCTCTTCCCAGCGGTGATGCCGGCGAGCAACGACCCGGCGAACAGCCTGACGATCGCGAACGCCTCCTCGACGGAGTACACCCTCACGGTGATGTCGTGGACCGCCCTGATCTTCCTGCCGCTGATCCTCGCCTACCAGGGATGGACGTACTGGGTGTTCCGCAAGCGCATCACGCGGAAGCACATCGAAGCCGCCGCGCACTAACCTGTCATCGTGCGCCCCCTCGATCCGCGACTGCTCCGCTATGCCCGCGGAGCCCGGTCGGTCCTCGGACTCGGCGCGGTCATCGCGCTCGTCCAGACCGCCTGCACGCTCGGGTTCGCCTGGTTCGTGGCCCAGCTCGTGTCCCGGTCGATCGCGGGGGATCCGGTCGAGGAGCTCCTGCCGTCGCTCTGGCTGCTGATCGGCATCGTGGTGCTGCGTGCCGGGACCGTCCTGGCATCCGACTCGGTGAACGCCCGTGGCTCCGCGATCGTCCGCAGTCAGTTGCGGCGGGCCCTCGCGGGCGCGTTCGAGACGCTCGGGCCGGGGTGGGTCTCGCGTCGGAGCTCCGCCGCACTGACAACCGTGGCGGGCCGCGGGCTCGACGCCCTGGACGCGTATTTCGGTCGCTATGTCCCGCAGCTCATCCTCACGGCGATCGCCATGCCGATCATCGCGGCGGTGATCTTCATCCAGGACCCGCTCAGCGGCATCACGGTGATCGTGACGCTCCCGCTCATCCCGGTCTTCATGATCCTCATCGGATTCGCGACCCAGGCGGTGCAGCGGCGCCAGTGGGAGACCCTGGCCCACCTGTCGCGCGGGTTCCTGGAGCTCGTCGCGGGCATGGCGACCCTCAAGCTGTTCGGACGGCAGCACCGGCAGGTGCAGCGGATCCGAACCGTCACCGAGGAGTACCGCGTCGAGACCATGAAGGTCCTGCGGTTCTCGTTCGTGAGCGGCTTCGCCCTCGAGCTGCTGTCGAGTCTCGCGGTCGCCGTGGTCGCGGTCGGCACCGGCCTGCGGCTTCTCGACGGCTCGCTCCTCCTCGGAACGGGGCTCTTCGTCCTGATCCTGGCCCCGGAGGCCTTCCTGCCACTGCGGAACGTCGGTGCGAACTACCACGCGGCTGCCGAGGGCGTCACCGCCGCCGACGAGGTCTTCGAGATCCTCGACGAAGCGAAGGCCGTGCGCGAATCGCCGTCGGCTCCTGATCAGGTCGGCGATTCGGCAACGGTCGGCGACTCCGCTCGCCGGACGTCTGGCCTGGTACTGGACGGTCTCGGCGTGCAGTACGACGAGCTGCGGGTACTGGACGACCTCGACGCGACGTTCCCGGCCGGCGTGGTGACGGCTGTCGTCGGCGCCAGCGGAGCCGGGAAGACGAGCATGGCGTCGGCGATCCTCGGATTCGTGAACGCCACCGGATCGATCCTGCACGACGGCGGACGCGTGCCGCCCGCGCCCGGCGGACGACGCTGGCTGTCGTGGGCCCCGCAGCGTCCGGTCCTCATCGCGGGGACGGTCGGCAGCAACGTCGCGCTGGGCGACGACGCCCCTGACGAGGCGCTCATCGTCGAGGCGTTGTCGGCACTCGGGCTGTCCGCGCTGCCGCTCGGACACCCCATCGGCGCGGTCGGCGACGGCGTGAGCGGTGGACAGGCGCAACGGATCGCGATCGCTAGGGCCCTGTACCGACTGCGGCGCACCCCAGTCGATGCTGGAACGCCGGTGCTGCTGCTCGACGAGCCGAGCTCGGCGCTCGACGCCGCGTCCGAGGAGCTCGTCATCGACGCCGCGCGCGACGCCGCTCGGGCCGGGGCGGCCGTCATCGTCATCACCCACCGACCGTCGATCGTCGAACACGCGGATGCCGTGCTCGAGATCCGCGTGCGGTCGGAACACGTCCAGGACGACGAGGTGATGCTCCATGGATGAGCGCGTCCGACAGATCATCCGACTGGCGCAGCCGCCGGCTCGCCGCTTCGTCCCTGGTCTCCTCGCCGGGATCCTCTCCGCTGGGGCCGCCGTCGCCCTCCTCGCTTCGAGCGCGTTCCTCATCACGAAGGCCGCCGAGCAGCCCTCGATCGTCGAGCTGGGTGTCGCCGTCGTCGGGGTGCGCGCATTCGCGCTGGCCCGGGCGTCCTTCCGGTACCTCGAACGCCTGCTCAGCCACGACGCCGCATTCCGTCAACTGGCGCAGCTGCGCGCCGGCATGATCGAACGCGTCATCCCGGTGGCTCCCGATGGACTGCAGCTCACCGGTCGGGGCGACCTCCTCACCCGCCTGGTGACCGATGTGGACGAGCTGCAGAACGTGCCGTTGCGGGTCGTCCAACCACTGGTGGTCTCGGGTGTCGTCGCCGGAGCCTCCGTCATCCTCACGACCGCGCTGCTCCCCGCCGCCGGGATCGCGCTCGCGGTCTGCCTCGTCGCGGCCTTCCTCGTCTCGTGGTTGCTCGTGAGCCGGGTGGCGGCGCGCGCCGAACGCGAACTCGCGCCGCTGCGCGGTGCGCTGTCGGAAGCCCTGCTCGAACTCGTGACCGGTCTCGACGTGCTGACCGCCTACGGCGCGGTCGACGCCGCGCGGGCACGGATCGAACATGCCGACGCGGCACTCACGCGCGCGATGGTGCGGCGGGCCGCGGGCGCCGGGGTTGCCGGCGCCGTCCTCTCCCTGGCTTCCGGGGCGTCCGTCGTCGCGGCGCTCTGGGCAGGCATGCCGGCGTTGGGAACGATCGGCGGCCCCGCGCTCACCGTGATCGTCCTCGTCCCGCTCGCCGTGTTCGAGGTCTGCGCGATGGTGCCCCTGGCTTTCGGGGCCTGGCGGGAAGCGGTCGCGAGCGCCGAGCGCGTGGCGGACGCGGTCCCGAGCGAGCGCCCACGCGAGATCCCGGACGAGGACACCGGCAGCATCCTCACGCCGACCTTCGACGGCGTCATGCTCGAGGCGGAGAACCTCAGCGCACGGTGGCCCGGGAGCACGGCGGCGGCGCTCGCACCGATCAGCTTCCGGCTGTCGGCCGGCGACCGGCTGCTTGTCGAAGGTGACAGCGGAGCCGGGAAGACCACCCTGGCGCACGCCCTCGTCCGCTTCCTCGAGTACGAGGGTGGGTACCGCGTCGGCGGCGTCGAGGCACGCGACCTCCGCCCGGATACATTGCGCGAGTCGGTCGGGCTCGTCGAGCAGCGTCCGTTCCTCTTCGACGCCGACATCCGCCAGAACCTCCTCTTCGCCAGGGACACGGCCGACGACGCTGAGCTCGAGGCCGTGCTGGAGCGGGTCGGGCTCTCGTCCTGGCTCGCCGAGCGCGGCGGGCTCGACCGCCCGGTGGGGGAGCACGGCGCGCTCGTCTCCGGGGGGCAGGCGCAACGCATCGCCCTCGCCCGTGCGCTCCTCCGCGAGTTCCCCGTGCTCGTGCTCGACGAGCCGACCGCCAACGTCGATCCCGAGCGCGCGACCGCCCTGCTCGAGGACCTGCTCGGTGTCGCGGGATCCGAGGGTCGTGCGGTCATCGTGATCTCGCACACGCCGGTTCCCGACGACCTCGTGACCGGTCGCCTTCGGATCGTCGCGCCGCCGATCGCGGCCGTCGGCTGATGCGATCCACCGGAGCGCGCCGGCAGGTCCTCCTCCCGGCCTGGTCCGAGCCGGAGGACGTCTACCGACGCGTGTTCGCTGACGAGCCCTGGGCTGCCTGGTTGGATTCGGGCCAGGGCGCCCGGACCGGCGTCAGTCTCATCGGGCGCGGGACCGAACGCCTCGTGGCGGACGTCCGGCTCGGCACGGTGAAGCGCGTCAGCCCGGTGGCCGCCTCGGTCGACCGGACGACGATGCTCGACGCCCTCCGTACCGTGCGTGCCGACGACGACCCGGGCGATTGGGTCGGGTGGTTCGGCTACGAGTCGGGGGCCGGTCTCGTCGGGGTTCCGGCACACGCGGCCGCCTCCCCGGACGCGCTCTTCCTGCGCCTCGACGACCAGGTGCGGTTCGACCATGCGGCGCGGACGGTGACGATCTCGTCGGACGATCTCGACTGGATCGCGACGACCGTCGAGCGGTTGAGTACGGCGACCGAGCCTCCTCCCGTGGCCGAGGCGGCCGGCGGGGTCTGCGCGCCCCGTCACAGCGATGTCGCATACGTGCGGCTCGTCGAGCGGTGCCAGGAGCACATCACCCGTGGGGACGCCTACCAGCTGTGTTTGACGAACCACCTGCGCGTCGACGGGGTCCACGACCCGCTGGCGACCTATCTGCGGCTGCGCAGGACGAGCCCCACGCACCACGGCGGCTTCCTCCGGTTCGGTTCGATCAGTCTCGCGAGCGCGTCACCGGAGCAGTTCCTCGAGGTCTCGGCCGACGGCCGCGTCCGGACGAAGCCGATCAAGGGGACCCGGCCGAGAGGTGCCGATCCCGAGGAGGACGCCCGTCAGCGCGCCGATCTGCTCGCGAGTCCCAAGGAGCGCGCGGAGAACCTCATGATCGTCGATCTGATGCGGAACGACCTCTCCAGAGTCTGCGAGCTGGGTTCCGTCGCGGTCACGGCGCTCCATCACGTCGAGAGCTACCCGCAGGTGCACCAACTCGTCAGCACCGTCGAAGGACGGTTGCGCGGAGGGCTGGACGCGCTCGACGTCGTCGAGGTCGCATTCCCGGCCGGATCGATGACCGGGGCCCCGAAACGCCGGGCGATGGAACTGCTGTACGACCTCGAAGCGGGACCCCGCGGGGTGTACGCCGGTGCCTTCGGCCTGCTGTCCGCGGACGGATCGATGGACCTCGCCATGGTCATCCGCTCGATCGTGATCGATGCGCAGGGTGCGTCGATCGGCACGGGTGGCGGCATCACGGCGCTGTCCGACGCCCGGGAGGAGCTCGAGGAGACGTGGACCAAGGCGGCGGCCCCGCTGGCGGCACTCGGCGTCGGACGTCCGCCTGCCGAATCCCGGTAGGCTTGACCGTTGGACGGAGCGCCGCCGTGCGCTCCAGCCCGTCCATCCTGCGGCCGAGCGCCGTGCGAGCAACCCACGGGATTCCACCCCCAGCACCTGCAGTGATTGAGAGTGACGTGTCAGACGAGCGCAATACCGACGACCGCCGAGACGGCGAGCGGTACGACTTCCAGGCGATCCAGGAGAAGTGGCTTCCCGTCTGGGACGAGCTGAAGCCCTTCGCGGCAGGCGACCCTGCCGACAAACGTCCGCGCAAGTACGTGCTCGACATGTTCCCGTACCCCTCGGGCGACCTGCACATGGGTCACGCCGAGGCGTTCGGTTTCGGCGACATCGTCGCGCGGTACTGGCGTCACCAGGGCTTCAACGTCCTGCACCCGATCGGCTGGGACTCGTTCGGGCTCCCCGCCGAGAACGCGGCCATCCAGCGCGGTGTCGACCCGCGCGAGTGGACCTACGCGAACATCGCGCAGCAGAAGGCCAGCTTCCGTCAGTACGGCCCCTCGTTCGACTGGGACCGCGAGCTCCACACGAGCGACCCCGAGTACTACCGGTGGAACCAGTGGCTGTTCCTCCAGCTGTTCGAGAAGGGCCTCGCGTACCGCAAGGCGAGCCCCGTCAACTGGTGCCCGAACGACCAGACCGTGCTCGCGAACGAGCAGGTCGTCGACGGACACTGCGAGCGCTGCGGCGCCGAGGTGACGAAGAAGAAGCTCACCCAGTGGTACTTCCGCATCACCGACTACGCGGACCGCCTGATCGACGACCTCAACCAGCTCGAGGGCACCTGGCCGGCCAAGGTCCTCAGCATGCAGCGGAACTGGATCGGCCGATCCAACGGCGCGGACGTCTCGTTCTCCATCGAGGGTCGTGCCGAGCCGGTCTCCGTGTACACGACCCGACCCGACACGCTGTACGGCGTGACGTTCATGGTCGTGGCGCCCGACTCGGAGCTCGCAGCCGAGCTCGTCGCCGACACCTCCGACGAGGTCAAGGGACGCTTCCAGGCCTACCTCGACAGCGTCAAGGGTGAGAGCGAGATCGCGCGGCTCGCGACCGACCGCCAGAAGACCGGCGTGTTCCTCGAGCGCTACGCGGTCAACCCGCTGAGTGGCGAGCGCCTGCCGATCTGGGCGGCCGACTACGTCCTGGCCGACTACGGTCACGGGGCGATCATGGCGGTTCCCGCGCACGACCAGCGCGACCTCGACTTCGCGCGGGCGTTCGACCTGCCCGTGCGCGTCGTGGTGGACACCACCCAGCCCGTCACCGGTGCCATCCCGATCATCGTCGACGGTGAGCTGCCGGAGGACCTCCCGTCGATCGATCCCGCTAAGACTGGTGTCGCGCTGACGGGCGACGGTCGCCTGACGAACTCCGGCCCCTTCGACGGCCTGAGCAAGGCGAACGCGATCCCGAAGGTCACGGCTGCGCTCGCATCGAGCGGCCTCGGCGCGAAGACGAAGAACTACCGCCTCCGCGACTGGCTCATCTCGCGACAGCGCTACTGGGGCACGCCGATCCCGATCATCCACTGCGACGCCTGTGGGGAGGTGCCGGTCCCCGAGGACCAGCTCCCCGTGCGGCTGCCGGATGCCGCGGGTCTCGACCTGCGTCCGAGGGGCATGAGCCCGCTCGCTGCGGCTGAGGACTGGATCAACGTGGACTGCCCGTCGTGCGGGAAGCCTGCGAAGCGCGACTCCGACACGATGGACACCTTCGTCGACAGCTCGTGGTACTTCCTCCGGTTCCTGAACCCGACCTCCGACGAGATCGCGTTCGACCCGAAGGAGGCCGACAAGTGGGCCCCGGTCGACCAGTACGTCGGCGGTGTCGAGCACGCGATCCTGCACCTGCTCTACTCACGGTTCATCACGAAGGTCCTGTTCGACCTCGGCAAGGTCGGCTTCACCGAGCCCTTCAGCGCGCTCCTCAACCAGGGCATGGTCATCCTCGACGGTTCGAAGATGAGCAAGAGCAAGGGCAACCTGGTGGAGTTCGCCCAGGAGCTGCGGTCGTACGGCGCCGACGCCCTGCGCGTCACGATGGCGTTCGCCGGTCCGCCGGAGGACGACATCGACTGGGCGGACGTCTCGCCGGCCGGTTCGGCCAAGTTCCTGGCACGCGCCTGGCGGGTCGCGCACGACGTCACCAGCTCGCCCGACGTCGCCTGGAAGGACGGCGACGAGAAGCTGCGGAAGGTCACGCATCACTTCCTCGCGGAAGCTCCCGGGCTCATCGAGGCGGGCAAGTTCAACGTCGTCGTGGCACGGCTCATGGAGCTCGTCAACGCGACGCGGAAGGCGATCGACGCCGGGCCCGGCGCGGGCGACCCCGCCGTGCGCGAGTCCGCCGAGGTGACGGCCATGGCGCTCGACCTCTTCGCACCGTTCACCGCCGAGGACATGTGGGCGAAGCTCGGCTACCAGCCGTCGATCTCGCTGGTGCCGTGGCGGAAGGCCGACCGGTCGCTGTTGGTCGAGGACCAGGTGACCGCGGTGGTGCAGGTCGACGGCAAGGTCCGCGACCGGCTCGAGGTGTCGCCGAAGATCTCCGGCGAGGAACTCGAGCAGCTCGCACGCGCGAGTGCGGCTGTGCAGCGTTCCGTGGGCGACCGCGAGATCGTCAACGTCGTGGTGCGTGCCCCGCGCGTGGTGAGCATCGCCACGAAGGGCTGATGCGGTTCGGGGCGGGCCCTGCGGCCCGTCCCGAACACGCGCGTAGCGCTCGGGCACGATCATCGAGTCGGACTCCGTGTGCCATCCGACGGCAGGGTGTTCTCGGATCGCGTCCCGCCCGGTTGCCTGTGCTTCCTCGGTAGCATGACCGGGTGCCCGCTCTCGCCCCATCAGTACGAACGCTCCGCGTCTTCCAGATCCTGTGGGTGATCGGCTTCCTGATCGGAACGACCACGCACACCGCGGATCTGATTCTCGGCGGGTTGGACGTCTACGGCGGCTTCCCGCCCGGCGTCCGGCTGTTCTGGGTGACGCTCACGGTCTTCGACCCCATCACCGCTGTGCTGATCATCCTTCGACGGCGCGCCGGCATCGTGCTCGGAATCACGGTGATCGTCGCCGACATCGCCGTGAACTGGACCGTCTTCGTTCTGCTCGGTGGACTCTCGTGGTTCGGCGTCATCAATCAGAGCCTGTTCGCGGTGCTCATCCTCGCCACGGCTCGCCCCCTGTGGATCTGGTTCGGGCGATCTTCGACACGAGAGCGGGCCGAGCCAGCCAGAGCGGCTTGATCGCCCTCAACGGATGGATCCGCTGCAGTCGGAGGTCGAGGGAATCGACAGGCAGACGTCCTCGATCAATGGTCGACAGGCGCGGCTGATTTCTCGAGCGGGACGCGAACGCGCACGTCCTGCTCTCCCGGATCCCGCAACAGCTGGCGGAGACGCAGACGCGCGCGCTGGTATCGGCCACGGGCAGTCGACTCACGCACACCGACGATGCTTGCTGCCTCGATGACCGTGAACCCGTCCCACAGCACGAGTTTGATCAGTTCTGCTTGGTTCCGAGGGAGCTCGGAGATCGCCGCCAGCACGGATTCGGTGGTGTCATCCGTCTGCGTCGGCTGGAGCGTTTCGAGGTGTTCGCCCAGACGAGCGGTGAGCGCGTCCCTGCGATCAGAGCTGCGGCGGGCATTCGACGCCACACGCCGTGCGACGCCGAAGAGCCACATCCGCGCCTGTACGGGGTCCGCTGGCATGCGGTCGATGTGTCTCCATGCCGCGATGAAGGTCTCGCTCAGCGCATCGGCGGCGTCTGCCGGGGTCGCGACCCGTCGGCCGAGGAACGACAGCACATCGGCCGCGTTGTCCTGGTGAAGTGTCTCCAGTCGTTCCTGGCGGGCGCGACGTTTCGCGTCGGTCACTGCGCATCCTCCGCGGTCTCGCCACAGTCGCCGGCGACGTCGATCGAGGTCCCGGTTCGCAGGAAGCCAGCCTTCTCGAATGCATCGAAGATCTTCGTCGCCATCAGGTTTCCGGCTACGGATTCCGGGGTTGCAGCTGGTGGCGGTGTGGTTCCATTTGCCTCGGCGCTCGTTGTCAGTTCCGCGCGTCGAGCCTGTTCGATGGCGAGCGCTGCGTCGATGTCGGCTGTGGTGATCGAAGCGACGACCCTGTCCCAGTCGTAGTCGGTCAGGAAGACGCGGGCTTCTTGCGTGCGGCGATCGGCCTCAGCCGTGCTGATGCTCCGGTATTCGGGGACCACTCGCGCAACGAGCTGACACACCGCGCCGTCCTCGCCGATGTCGAACGATCGTTGCACCGTGGCTTCAGGCGCCCATCCAACCCAGTCGAAGACCGCGGGGGCCGCCGCCGCAGCACTCACGCCGACCGTGATGAGTCCGGCAGTCAAACCCAGGATGCTGAGGTAGCGCTTGTATCGGGATCTCACACCGGAAGGTCGTGCTCGGAACGCAGCCTCCTGGGCCACGAGACGAGCGCACTCGGCGGCTTCCGCATCCTCTCCGAAAGCGCGCGGCGCGGATCGTTGTATCTGTGCGTCAAGATCATCCATGGAAACCCCCTCGAGTGAACACCGTCACTGATGACATGTCCGGCACCCATCGAGTCTTAACGCGTGCGGCACGAACTGCGCGCGTTGACGTTCAGATGCTCGGCCGCCACGATGAATCGCTCCAGTAGTCTCCGCGCACGACCCAGACATCGTTGCCGAACTCCTCCGCCGACACGGTGATCGGCCTCGGATCCCACAGGGTGCCGTCCATCCGGCCACGATCGACGAGATAGATCTCCTCGAAGGCCACTCGGTCGGCGCCCGCTGGGGGTCGCACGGTGAAGAGTGACTAGCACCCGCCGTTCGCGCATTCGCTGCGCGCGCTCAGCAGCGCGGTGCCTTCCGGGAACCGCATTGCCTCTGCAGACGGGACTCCGGCGCCATCGATTCGTTCGAAGTCCAGGATCATGAGCCGAAGCGGATACAGGTGCATGGAGACGTCCAGCACCAGCGCCGCGGCGATGAGGATCGCCGTCAGCCAAACCTGTCGACGTGACTTCGCCTGCATGCTGCCCCCGTTTCACCGGCCCCCGCCGGAGACTCGACGGTAGCAGGGCTCTGCGCCGCGAGGTGGGGGCCGGGGCTGGACGTCAGGCCTCGACGCGCGTGTCAACCGCGCTCCACAGGTGCGGTCGCGGCGTGTCCGGTGTCCATGGCGTCGCTATGAGGGGTTCGATTACCTGTAGAGGCCTCGCTCGCGCACTGAGCAAGCGCTCGATTACGGACTGTGTGGCGATCCCGCACTGTACTATGGCGAGCCGCCCTCTTCGCCACCGATTCTCAAATTGCGGCGCCAGTTGGGCAGCCAAGCTGTCAGTCTCGAGACCGTTGATTATTCTGGCTGTAGATCATCGTCGAAATGTGACCGAATAGGGAGCGTGGGTGCAGTCGTCTCGTTCAGCTCAGTGCATACTGGAGAGCATGTATAACGGCCTGCCTCTCGTCAACGATGATGTTTTCACTGAGCGCGAAGGTGTTCTACGTGTGGCTAAAGAAGTCAATAGCGCACGATGTATCTGGCGTGAGACCGTCAGCATGGATGTCGGTATCGACGGTCAGATGGAGCATGTCAACGAAGGTGGTCAGGCGACAGGGCGTATGGTTTTCGTGCAGGTCAAGTCGGGATCCTCCTATTTCAGGGGCGCTTCGGCTGACAAGGTTCCCTATTATCCGGCAGCGAAACACAAGGGCTACTGGGAACGTTCCCCGCTGCCCGTGATTCTTGTTTTGCATAATGACGCCACGGACGAGACATATTGGGTAGATGCGCGCGACTCTCTTCGGAGAGGTGAGTCTGTCATTAGCGTGCCGAAAGCGAACCAGTTCAACGCCAACTGCGTCCGGATCATTCTGGGATTGGTCGGGCCACTTCCGGCAACCCCGATGACCATGGCGTCGCTTGCTGCTGAAGCGATTGCGCGAAAGAGCCCTTCCTCCGGGATGCCGATAGATTTTTTGGATTTGTTTCTTCACGGATTGATGAACCTTGGTAATAGCGTATATTTTGGTGTGGACCTAGTCATGGAGCTTGCTGGAGCCAAGCTTGCCCATGAACAGTCTGAGTTCGGGCTAGGTCTCGGGGGAATCGAATACGATTTCTTGCGTGATTATGTCATTTTCCTGACTGCGCAGGATCTTGTACGCGTTGACTTCGATGAATTCAATCGTGACTGGGATCGGGGTCTTGTGGGTCAGTTTATGGCCCCGCTGACTCTCCGAGGCCGAGAGTTTTGCCGGTTCTTGTCCGAGATTGATCGGTCAGTGGGCATTCGGGCGGTACAGGACAAATCATTTCGCGGTATCGAGGCGTTTGAAATCATTAGGAGAGTGCCGGTAATTGAGCAACTGAAGACGAAGCTCGTCTAGCCTTTCTGCAGGCGGGCCCGTTCGCAGGCCTCGGCCTGACGATTCGACGGCATGAGGGGGTTGCCGCGAGGTTGGACCGGGGGTGAGCATCAGTTGGCGGTCCGCTCAAATGCGCTCCACAGGGGAGGTTGCAAGCGGATCGGCAGCAGTATCGGGCCCGCTCGGGTGCTGCGGGGTGTCCGGGCTCGTAGCGTTCGAGGATGACCATCGAACCGGAACCCACGTCCCGCCCGGTGCCATCCACGCGTTCGTCGACGCGCCGTCTGCTCGGTGAGCTACCGCGCCCGGAGTTCCGTGCCGGGGCCGTCGTGGTGCTGGTGATCGCGGCGCTCGTGGTCGCCATCCTCGTCTCGCTGTTCAGCTCAGGCGGGGCGGTGCGGACCATCGGTGGGGCGGAGTTGTCGGCTGAGGGGAGCCCCATGCCTGTCGCGACACCGGGAGCGACCGCACCTGCCGGCTCGGCGACGGGGGAGCTCTTCATCCACGTGCTCGGAGCGGTCGCGGCCCCTGGTGTCTACCGGCTGCCGGACGGATCACGTGCGTTCGATGCGGTGGCGTCCGCCGGCGGCCTCCTACCGGAAGCGGACACCAGTGCCGTGAACCTCGCACGGTTCGTGAACGACGGCGAGCAACTGTACGTCCCGGTGGTCGGCGAGGTGCCACCTGGCGGAGGCGCGAACGGGTCGGCTGCCGGGAGTCCCTCCGGCTCGCAGCTCGTCAACGTGAACACGGCATCCGCGGCAGAACTCACCGCACTCCCGCGGATCGGAGAGGCCCTGGCCGCACGCATCGTCGCCTGGCGGGAGGCGAACGGACCGTTCGCCACCCTCGACGACCTGAGCGCGGTCGAAGGCATCGGCGCGAAGACCCTCGAGGGGCTTCGCGCGGCGGCGACGGTGTGACCGCAGACGCGGCCACCGGACCGACATCCGGGCGAGGTGAGAGCGCGATGCGGTTCCCGCGCCTGCTCATCCCGGCGGCGGTCTCCTGGGTCGGTGCGGCCGTCTGCAGCGCGGCTCCAACGCTGGCCTGGGGTGGGGTACTGGTCGCGTTCCTCGTCGCCTCCGCCTGCCTCGGGTGCAGCACGGTCGTCCGGCGTCGCCGTGCGGAGTATCGCCCGGGGGAGCGTCGGACAGGGTCTGTCGTCATCACGACACTCCTGCTGTGCGCGTGCGCCGCGGCGCTGTTCGGCATGGTCGCGGCCTCGATCGCCGCACGCGCGCCTGACCGGCAGCCGGAGGCGCTGCAAGCGCTCGGAAACGCTCCAGTGGATGCCGAGGTCGTGGTGACCGGCGACGCCGTGCCCACCGGTTCGGTCACGACGGGATCCGGCATCCGCTTCGCTGCCGACCTCGTGACGGCCAGTGGAGACCAGAGCATCCTGGAGCACCTCTCGGTCCCGGTCCTCGTGTTCGCGCCGGTGCCGGCGGATCGGGCGCCGAGGATCGGCGAGCGCTGGCGCGTCGACGGCTCGCTCCGATGGAACGCGCCGGGTGATGCGCGGGCAGCGCTGCTCTTCGCACGGGAGGAACCCGAGCTGCTGGGGGAGCCGCCGGCGATCCTCGACTGGTCGGCGTCGCTCCGTTCCGGCCTCGTCGGGCTCGCGTCCACCTTGCCCGGCCCGGGTGGGGAACTGCTGCCCGGCCTCGCGATCGGCGATGTGAGTCAGGTGAGTGACGCGGTCACGGAGTCGATGCAGCGCAGTTCACTCTCGCATCTGACGGCCGTGTCCGGAGCGAACTGTGCGGTCATCGTGTGGCTCGTCAGCACCGCGGTCGCGGCACTCGGCGGCGGGCGGAAGCTCAGGATCTCTTGTGCCCTGCTGTGCCTCGTCGCCTTCGTGGTCCTCGTGACGCCCCAACCGAGCGTGCAGCGGGCGGCTCTCATGGCCGCCTTCGTCCTGGTGGTGGGCGGCTTCGGGCGGCCGATCAGGGGCCTCGCCGCGCTGTCGTTGGCGGTGGTCGTCCTCCTCGTCGCCGACCCTTGGCTGGCCGGGCAGTACGGGTTCGGGCTCTCGGTGCTCGCCACCAGTGGTCTGCTGCTCCTGAGCGGACCCCTCACGGACCTGCTGGGCAGGTGGCTGCCGCGAGGGATCGCGGCCCTCATCGCGATCCCGGCAGCCGCCCAGCTCGCCTGCCAGCCGATGCTCGTCCTCCTCGACCCCGCGATCCAGCTCGGCGGTGTCCCCGCGAACCTGCTCGCGGGCCCGGCCGCAGCGCCCGCGACCATGCTCGGGCTGCTCGCCTGCCTGCTGGTCCCGTTCGCACCACCACTCGCATGGCTCGTCGCGTGGCTCGGGTGGGTGCCGGCGACCTGGATCGCAGCGGTGGCCCGGTGGTTCGAGGGCGTCCCTGCTGCGCGGGTGCCGTGGCCGGAGGGGCCGCTGGGCGTCGTGCTCGTCACCGTGCCGACCGTCTTGATCGCCACGCTCCTGCTGTTCCGTCGGGACCTGCCCCCGAGGTGGTCGAGGACGATCGGGGTGGCGGTGGTCGTGGCGCTCGTGGCACTGTGCGGTCGGGCGGTCGGGGACGGACTCGGGCCGGCCCTGCACCGGCCGGGCGACTGGATCGTGGCCGCCTGCGACGTCGGTCAGGGAGACGCGGTCCTCCTGCGACAGGGCGGCGCCACCGCCCTGGTCGACGTCGGGCCTGACCCCGAACCGCTCCGCGCGTGCTTGGACGAACTCGGGGTGTCTCGCATCGAACTGCTCGTCCTCACCCATTACGACCTCGACCACGTCGGAGGCCTCGACGCGGTCGTCGGCAGGGTCGACGAGGTGCTGCTCGGGCCGGTCGACGACCCGGAGGACGAGCGCATCGCCCGAGTGCTCCGAGCGGCCGGTGCGGAGGTGCGACAGGCCGGCGCCGGGGACCAGGGGGTGCTGGGGGTCCCGGAGAGCGCGGCACCGTGGCGCGTCCTGTGGCCGGACCCCGCGGCAGGTGGCGTCGAACCGGGGAACGACGCGAGCGTGGTGGTCCGATTCGACCTCCTCGCCGCATCGGTGCTGCTGCTCGGCGACCTCGGCGAGGAAGCGCAGGACCGGCTGCTCGGTCGGCACGCGCTCGGGGACGCGGTCGACATCGTCAAGGTGTCGCATCACGGTTCCGCCGATCAGAGTGACCGCTTGGCGCGCCGGGTGGGCGCGACGGTTGCGCTCGTCTCCGTCGGGGCCGACAACGGCTACGGGCATCCGACGCGTTCAGCGCTCGAGCTGTACGAGGCCACCGGGGCCGAGGTCCTCCGCACGGACGAGTCGGGCATCATCGTCCTCGGCCCGGGCGACGACGGCGGGTTCCGCGTGTGGTCGGAGCGCGGCGGGTGAGCTGCCGTCCCCGACCCGTCTGGCGTCGGCGGTCGCCGGTAGACTCGGACGGTCGAGAGGAGCCGCTGTGGCTGCACCACGTTCCGCCGGTCGCGGCAAGGCCAAGACGGCGGCCAAGGCCTCGGCGGCGATCCCGCAGCTCGGCTGGTCCGAGATCCGCCCGGCGCCGATCGTGTTGGTGTCCGGCACGGAGTCCTTCCTCGCCGACCGGGCGATCCGTCGGCTGCGCGACTTCCTCGTCTCCGAAGACCCCTCGCTCGAGGTCAACGACGTCGCCGCCGACAGCTACGCCCCGGGGGAGCTGCTCACGGTCGCGAGCCCGTCGCTCTTCGGTGAGCCCCGGCTCGTCCGCGTCAGCCAGGTCGAAAAGTGTTCCGACCAGTTCCTCACCGAAGCCATCCGGTATCTCGAAGCACCGCCGGAGGGCGCCTACCTCGTGCTGAGGCACAACGGAGGCGTGCGCGGCAAGAAGCTGCTCGACGCCATCCGCTCAGGCACCGGTGGCGGTGTCGAGATCGTCTGCACCGAACTCAAGCGGGACAGCGACAAGGCCGACTTCGCCGCGGCTGAGTTCAAGACGGCGGGTCGTCGCATCACGCCCCAGGCGCTCCGTGCACTCGTCGGCGCCTTCTCCGACGACCTCGCCGAGCTCGCTGCCGCGTGCAGTCAGCTCATAGCCGACGCGTCGGAGGAGATCACCGAGCAGACGGTCAACAAGTACTACGGCGGTCGTCTCGAGACGAGCGCGTTCGACGTCGCCGACGCCGCGATCGCCGGACGACACGGGGAAGCGCTGCTCGCCCTGCGGCAGGCGCTCGACTCGGGTGCCGACCCCGTGCCGATCGTCGCCGCGTTCGCGATGAAGATCCGCACGATGGCCAAGGTGTCGTCGGCACGCGGCGGGTCCGGGCAGATCGCGCAGCAGTTCGGCCTCGCGCCGTGGCAGGTCGACCGCGCCCGTCGGGACCTGTCCGGCTGGACGGACGCCGGCATCGGCCGCGTAGTGCAGATGCTCGCCGAGACCGACGCCGGCGTGAAGGGCGCGAGCCGCGACCCGGTGTTCGCGCTCGAGCGGCTCGTCGGCGTCATCGCTGCACGCGGGGTCGATCTGTCGGAGCGGTAGCCCGCCGAGCTGGCCGTGGCGGCGGGCGGCCCTTCGACAAGCTCAGGAACCGAGCGGGGACGCGAAAGGCCCCGCACGTTCCGAGGAACGCCGGGGCCTTGCAGCTGGTGTCGCTTAGAGCGCGTTGACCTGCTTGGCGATGGCCGACTTGCGGTTCGCTGCCTGGTTCTCGTGGATGACGCCCTTGCTCACGGCCTTGTCGAGCTTCTTCGAGGCGAGCTTGAGTGCGGACTCAGCCTGAGCCTTGTCGCCGGCGACGACGGCCTCACGGGTTGCGCGGATGGCGGTCTTCAGCTGGCTCTTGACGGCCTTGTTGCGCTCGTTGGCCTTCTTGTTGGTGCCGATGCGCTTGATCTGCGACTTGATGTTTGCCACGTTGGGTCAACTTTCGGTTCGAGGAAATGATGTTCGGTGCCGTCGGACGGAAGAGGGCGTCTTCAAGCGAGTTCTCGTGTGGTCTCAACTCACACGCAAGCCAACAGGCAACATTACCAGTCGGGCTGAGTTCTGGCAATCCAGGGTACCGCAGCACGGGTGCTCCCCGCCGTGGGACAATGAGGGTTGCCCGATTCCACCCCTGACCCCGAGGAACGCGTGAGCCCCCAAGCAGTGAAGGCCCTCGAGCCGGCATCGACCGACCCGGCGTTCATCCGGAACTTCTGCATCATCGCCCACATCGACCACGGCAAGTCGACCCTGGCGGACCGCATGCTGCAGATCACCGGCGTCGTCTCGGACCGCGACATGCGGGCGCAGTACCTCGACCGCATGGACATCGAGCGCGAGCGCGGCATCACCATCAAGAGCCAGGCCGTGCGCATGCCATGGTCGCTCAACGGTGAGACCTTCGCGCTCAACATGATCGACACCCCCGGGCACGTCGACTTCACCTACGAGGTCTCGCGGTCGCTCGCCGCCTGCGAGGGTGCGATCCTCCTCGTCGACGCCGCACAGGGCATCGAGGCGCAGACACTCGCGAACCTCTACCTCGCCCTCGAGAACGACCTCGAGATCATCCCGGTGCTCAACAAGATCGACCTCCCGGCGGCCGACCCCGACAAGTACGCGAAGGAGCTCGCGAGCCTCATCGGCGGCAAGCCCGAAGACGTCCTGCGGGTGTCCGGCAAGACCGGTATGGGTGTCGAGGAACTCCTCGACCGCGTCGTCGGCCGCATCCCGAACCCGGTGGGCGACCCGGACGCACCCACGCGTGCCATGATCTTCGACTCCGTCTACGACACCTACCGTGGCGTCGTCACCTACGTCCGCATGATCGACGGCCAGCTGAGTCCGCGTGAGCGCATCCAGATGATGTCGACGCGCGCGGTGCACGACCTCCTCGAGATCGGCGTCAGCTCGCCGGAGCCGACGCCCACGAAGGGCCTCGGCGTCGGTGAGGTGGGCTACCTCATCACGGGCGTGAAGGACGTCCGGCAGTCGAAGGTCGGCGACACCGTCACGACCGCGGTGAAGCCGGCGACCGACGCCCTCCCGGGCTACACCGACCCGAAGCCGATGGTCTTCTCCGGTCTGTACCCGATCGACGGCAGCGACTACCCGATCCTCCGCGACGCGCTCGACAAGCTGAAGCTCTCCGACGCCTCGCTCAACTACGAGCCGGAGACCTCCGTCGCCCTCGGATTCGGCTTCCGCGTCGGCTTCCTCGGCCTGCTCCACCTCGAGATCGTGACCGAGCGGTTGCAGCGCGAGTTCGACCTCGACCTCATCGCCACCGCGCCGTCGGTCACCTACGAGGTGAAGACGGAGGACAAGCAGGTCGTCACCGTCACGAACCCCAGCGAGTTCCCCTCCGGCAAGATCCTCGAGGTGTCGGAGCCGATGGTCAAGGTGGGCATCCTCGCCCCCAAGGACTACGTCGGCACCATCATGGAGCTCTGCCAGAGCCGTCGAGGTGCACTGCTCGGTATGGAGTACCTCGGCGAGGACCGCGTCGAGCTGCGGTACACGATGCCGCTCGGTGAGATCGTCTTCGACTTCTTCGACCACCTGAAGAGCCGCACGCAGGGGTATGCGTCGCTGGACTACGAGCCCTCCGGTCAGCAGGCCGCCGATCTCGTGAAGGTCGACATCCTGCTGCAGGGCGACCAGGTCGACGCGTTCAGCGCCATCGTCCACCGCGAGAAGGCGTACGCCTATGGCGTGCTCATGACCGAGCGCCTGAAGAAGCTCATCCCGCGCCAGCAGTTCGAGGTGCCGATCCAGGCCGCCATCGGTGCGCGGATCATCGCCCGCGAGTCGGTCCGTGCCATGCGCAAGGACGTCCTGGCCAAGTGCTACGGCGGTGACATCACCCGCAAGCGCAAGCTCCTCGAGAAGCAGAAGGAGGGCAAGAAGCGGATGAAGATGGTCGGCAAGGTCGAGGTGCCTCAGGAAGCGTTCATCGCAGCGCTCTCCGGGGACGTGGAGACGAAGGACAAGAAGTGAACGCACGACGCAGTTCGTTCGAGGACGAGGCGGTCGACTACGCGGCCGTCGGTGCCACCCAGCGCACCGACCTCATGCAGTACCCGCCGGAGGGCTACGTGCCGTCGGAGGACGAGTTCCGCCTCGGGAGCGGTGAGGAGCGGTTCGCCCTCGCGAGCAGCGCCCTCCTCACCTGGGGACTGCACCGCTCGAGCGGCGTGGAGATCTCCGAGGTGCACCCCGGCACGGGCGTGCAGTACGGCGGCATCGCCTTCGCCGAGGACGGTACGCCGCTGGAACCCATCGAGACGCACGAGGAGCAGCGCTTCGCCGAGGACGGCACGCCGTTCATCACGCCGGGCACGACGGTCGTCTTCGCCGGCACCGTCGGCGGGGAACCGCTCGTCGGGCCGCATCGCGTCATCTCCGTCACCGAGGAGCCGGGTCACGTGAGCCTGGCGATCGGCACGATGGAAGGCGATCCGGAGAGCGGCGAGCAGTCCTTCACGATCGAACAGCGCGAGGACGACTCCGTCTGGATCGTCGTGCGCTCGTTCTTCCGCCCGACGAAGGGTGCAGCGAAGCTCGTCGGCTCCAAGCGTCGCCGCAAGACCATGAACGACGCCTATCTCCGCGCACTCCTGCCGTCGCGCGGCGTCTGAGCGACGGACCGTGCCGAGCGCCCTCCCACTCGCCGATCCGGCGCCGTCCGACGGACTCCTCCCGGAGACGGCGGCCGTCGGTGCCCACGAGCGCAACTTCGGGATCTACCTTCACGTGCCGTTCTGCCGGGTCAGATGCGGTTACTGCGACTTCAACACCTACACGGCGACCGAGCTCCGCGGCGCGAAGCAGTCTGACTACGCCGACGAGGCGGTCGCGGAACTCCGCTTCGGCAAGTCCGTCCTGGCGTCATCGACCGTCCCCGACCGTCCGGTCTCGACCGTGTTCTTCGGTGGCGGGACGCCGACCCTCCTCCCCGCTGACGACCTGGTCCGCATGCTCCGAGGCGTGACGGACAACTTCGACCTCGCTCCCGGCGCTGAAGTGACGACCGAGGCCAACCCCGACTCCGTCGACGCCGCCTACCTCCGCACGCTCGCCGAAGCCGGATTCACCCGGGTGTCCTTCGGGATGCAGTCCGCGGTGCCGAGTGTGCTCGCCACCCTCGAGCGCACGCACGATCCGGCCCGGGTGCCGCTCGTCGTGCAGTGGGCTCGCGAGGCCGGCCTCGGCGTCAGCCTGGACCTCATCTACGGGACGCCGGGGGAGACCCTGGCCGACTGGCGCGTCTCACTCGAGACGGCGATCGCCTGCGCTCCGGACCACGTGTCGGCTTATTCGCTCATCGTCGAACCAGGGACGAAACTCGCGCGCCAGATCCGCTCGGGCGTGGTGGGGACCCCCGACGAAGACCTGCAGGCCGATATGTACGAGCTCGCCGACGATCTCCTCACCGAGGCCGGCTACGGCTGGTACGAGGTCAGCAACTGGGCGACGGACGACACGCACCGCTCCCGGCACAACCTCTCCTACTGGACCGGCGAGGACTGGTGGGGTGTCGGCCCGGGCTCGCACAGTCACGTCGGCGGGGTGCGCTGGTGGAACGTCAAGCACCCGGCGGCCTACGCCCAGCGGATCGCGGCGGGGGAGTCCCCGGCCGCCGGCCGGGAGACCCTGGACGACGAGACCCGGGAGCTCGAACGCATCCTGCTGCTCACCCGCACGCGGGACGGCATCCCGATCCGGACGCTCGCCCCCGAGGCTCGCACGGCCGTCGCCGGGCTCATCGCCGAGGAACTGGTCGACGCACGGCAGGCCCTGCTCGGACGGCTGGAGCTCACGCGCCGCGGACGGCTCCTCGCCGACGCGGTCGTCCGCCGTCTGGTCGGCGACTGACCCTGCCCGAGGCGCAGAACAGCCCCGCCCGGCGGACCGGACGGGGCTGTTCTCGTGCGACTCGACGGATCAGGCCTTGATGAACTGGATCGTGAGCGGGTAGCTGTACAGCTCGCCCTTGTTCGCCTTGATCGCGGCGATGATGCTGAACACGATCACCACGACGTAGACGGCGATGATGATGAACAGACCCACGACGACGATCGTCAGGATCGAGCCGACCACGAGCGCGATCAGCATCGTCAGCTGGAAGTTCAGCGCGGTGAGCGTGTGCGCCTTGATGAACGGGCCGCGGTCCTTGAGGACCAGGTAGCCGATCAGCGGCGGGATGAATCCGAAGAAGATCCCACCGATGTGGATGAGCGTCGACCAGAGCTTCTCGTCCGACGGGCTCATGGGCTGAGCGGCGGCGTACGGCTGCTGGTACTGCGGGGCGCCTGCGGGCGGCGGCGGGTAGGAGCCGGCAGCGGGCGGCGGCGGCGCGTAGCCACCGGCGGGCGGGGGCGGGTAGGCGCCTGCGGGCGGCTGCTGCGGAGCTGCGGGAGGGGGCGTTGCGCCGTCTCCTGCAGGCGGAACCGACCCGCCCTTCGCTGGGTCGACGGGCGGCTGAGCGTTCGGATCGGACATCTTCGCACCTTTCACGGAGAGTGATATTCAATTGGTCCAGCTGAGCGTATCGCACCAGGTGTTGCTCATCAGGGACCCACGCCTGCGGCCAACGGTATTCCCGCGGCACGGGGCCGCGCAAGGGACGGCCGCGCGGAGGCCACGATATGATTGGCAGTCAGGGTCTTCGAGTGCTGATGGTCGGCGCTCCGGGGTGGATGACGGGAGGAGATCGAGATGGTGTCGGATCGCGGTCTCGAAGTGCTCCGCGTCATCGTGCAGGACTACGTCGCCTCGCGCGAGCCCGTCGGTTCCAAGACGATCGTCGACCGCCACTCCTTCGGGGTCTCCGCAGCCACCATCCGCAACGACATGGCGCAGCTCGAGGACGAAGAGCTCATCGCAGCTCCCCACACCTCTTCCGGCCGGGTGCCCACCGACAAGGGTTACCGGATGTTCGTCGACCACCTGGCCGATCGCCGTCCGCTGAACAACGCCCAACGGACGGCGATCGAGACCTTCCTCGGCGCGTCCGGCGACCTCGACGAGGTCCTGCACCGCACGGTGCGGCTGCTCTCGCAGCTGACGAACCAGGTCGCGCTCGTCCAGTACCCGATGTTCTCCCGGGCACGCGTCCGGCATCTCGAGTTGGTGAGCGTCACCCCGAACCGTGTGCTCGCGGTCATCATCCTCGACAACGGCCGCGTCGAGCAGCGGCTCATCGAGACGGAGAGCCCGGTCGACGACGACCTCATCTCGCGGCTCCGCTCGCTGTGCAACGAGGCGGTCGCGGGCCGTCCACTCCTCGACGCCCACGACGCGATCGGCGACGTCCCAGCCGACATCGCCGACCTCGATCGCGCGGCGGCCGTCCGCATCGTCGACGCGGTGCGCGAGCAGCTGTCGGCGCAGCGCCAGGACCGCCTCGTCATGGCCGGTGCCGCCAACCTCGCCCGCACCGAGGACGACTTCCCCGGCAGTATCTATCCGGTCCTGGACGCCATCGAGCAGCAGGTCGTGCTGCTTCGGCTCTTCGGTGAGATGGAGTCCGAACGCGACAGCGTGGTCGCCAGCATCGGGCGGGAGAACGCGTCGTTCGGCCTCGAGACCACGAGTGTCCTCGCCGGGAACTACCGTTCCTCTGGTGGCGAAATCGCCCGGCTCGGCGTCCTCGGCCCCACGAGAATGGACTACGCGAGCAACATGGCTGCGGTCCGCGCCGTCGCCAGGTACCTCTCGCGCATCCTCGACGCCGAGTGACGCATCCTCGTCGCGTCCCCCAACACCTTCCGCACCTCGAACGAAAGGCCCTCAGTGGCTGACTACCCCGACCACTACGCAGCACTCGGTGTCGCCAAGGAGGCGACGCCCGAAGAGATCAAGAAGGCGTACCGCCGCCTCGCACGCGAACTGCACCCCGACGTGAACCCGGGTTCCGACGCCTCGGAACGGTTCAAGGAGGTCACGCACGCCTACGACGTGCTGAGCGACCCCAAGCAGCGCCAGCAGTACGACCTCGGTCCGCAGGCTGGTGGGTTCGGTGGCGGCGACGCCGGGTTCGGCGGCTTCGGCGACATCTTCGACACCTTCTTCGGCGGTGGCGGCCAGCAGCGCGGACCCAAGTCCCGTCGCGCACGCGGGGAGGACGCCCTGTTGCGCGTCGAGCTCGACCTCGACGAGGTCATCTTCGGCACCCACCGCGACCTCGAGGTCGACACCGCCGTGCTCTGCAGCACCTGCAACGGCTCCTGCTGCCAGCCCGGCACCTCACCGGTGACCTGCGACATCTGTCACGGCACCGGCTCCATCCAGCGGGCCGTCCGCTCGCTGCTCGGCAACGTCATGACGTCGGCGCCCTGCGGCACCTGCCGCGGCTACGGCACGATCATCGCGACCCCGTGCGTCACCTGCCAGGGTCAGGGTCGGCTCCGTGCCCGCCGCACCGTCTCGGTCGACATCCCGGCCGGCGTCGACACCGGTCTGCGTCTGCAGATGCCGGGGAGCGGCGAGGTCGGCCCGGCCGGCGGCCCGAACGGCGACCTCTACCTCGAGATGAAGGTCAAGCACCACGACGTCTTCAGCCGCGACGGCGACGACCTGTTGTGCACGCTCGAAGTCCCGATGACCGACGCCATCCTCGGCCGCCAGGTCACCGTCCACGCGCTCGACGGCGACGTCGAGGTCGAGCTGCGGCCGGGCGTGCAGAGCTCCGAGGTCATCACGGTCAAGGACCGCGGTGTCACCCGTCTCCGCGGGAACAGCCGGGGCGACCTCAAGATCGGCGTCCAGGTCGTCACGCCGACGAAGCTCGACCACCGCGAACGCGAGCTGATCAAGAGCTTCGCCTCAGGACGACGCCAGGGTGCTCCGGCGCTCGCGCAGTTCCAGCAGGGCCTGTTCGCGAAGATCCGCGACCGCTTCCACGGCGTCGGTTGAGATGAGTTCGCTGTACCTCCGTGAGGATCTCGAATCGACCGGTGTCGGCGACTCGGTGACCCTCCGCGGGCCCGAGGCGAAACACGCCGTCGCCGTGAGTCGGCTGCGGGTCGGCGAGACGACGTCGATCGGCAACGGCCGGGGCCTGATCGCGACCGGACCGGTCGTGCGCAGCGAGCCGGGGGAGTTGGAGATCCGCGTCGAATCGGTCGTGGTGCATCCGGAGAACCGTCCCGGGCTCGTCCTCGTGCAGGCGCTGGCCAAGGGTGATCGCGACGAACTCGCCATCCAGGCGGCGACCGAGCTGGGTGTCGACCGGATCGTCCCGTGGGGCGCCGAGCGCAGCATCTCGAGATGGCAGGGCGACAAGGCGGTCAAGGGCCGTGCGCGCTGGCAGATCATCGTGCGGGAGGCGTCGAAGCAGTCGATCCGCGCACGGGTCCCCGAGGTGGCCGAGGTCGTCGACACCCGCGGACTCGCGTCGATCGTCGCCGGCCGGACCGTCCTCGTGCTCGAACCCAGCGCGGCACTCGCGCTCTCGGAGCTCGACCCGTCGGCACTGCTCGCCGAGGAACTCGTCCTCGTCGTCGGTCCGGAGGGCGGCATCTCGCCGGCGGAGCGCGAGCGGCTCGAAGCGGCCGGCGCGATCGAGGTCCGGATCGGCTCCGGCGTCCTGCGCACCTCGACGGCAGGGCCTGCGGCGATCGCCGCGCTCAACGTGCTGCTCGGTCGGTGGTGACGATCCACCAGCCCGCGCATGAGGCCGCCACGAACCTTAGACTGGTGGACATGAGTGAAGCACCGTCGGTATTCAGCCGCATCGTGTCGGGGGAGATCCCGACGACCCTCCTCGCCGAGACCGATCGGGTGATCGCGTTCGCCGACATCGCACCGCAGGCGCCCGTGCACCTCCTCGTCGTCCCGAAGACCGCCGAGTACCGCGACGTCGTGGAGTTGGCCGCTGGCGACCCCTCCTTGCTCGCTGAGATGGTCGAGGTGGCGTCGTCGCTTGCGAAGGAGCACACGGGTGGCGAGTTCCGACTCGTCTTCAACACCGGCGAGTCCGCCGGGCAGACGGTCTTCCACGTGCACGCGCATGTCCTCGGCGGTTCCCTGCAGGAGGGCACCCTTGGCGGAGCCTGAGTCCTCGAACCCAGACCGACCCGCCGCTGCGCGGACGGAGGAGGTCGAGCACGTCCTCCTGGTGGACGGGCTCGCCATGGTCCGTCTCCTCGGCCCACAGGACCGACTCCTGACGACCGTCGAGCGCGAACACCCCGGTGTCTCGGTGCACGTGCGCGGCAATGAGATCACCATCACCGGCCCGGCGCCGCAGGCCGACGCCGCCAGACGACTCGTAGAGGAACTCATCACCATGGTCCGAGAAGGACACGACCCGGGGCCGGCGGAGGTCAGCACCTCCGCCCGCATGCTCGGGCAGGACGGCTCGGCCTCCCCGTCGGAGGTGCTCGGGCAGGTCATCCTCACCTCGCGTGGCAAGACGATCAAGGCGAAGACCGTCGGGCAGCGGGCGTACGTCGACGCGATCGACGAGAACACGATCGTGTTCGGTATCGGCCCCGCCGGTACCGGCAAGACGTACCTCGCGATGGCGAAGGCGGTGCAGGCCCTGCAGCGCAAGGAGGTCAACCGGATCATCCTGACGCGCCCGGCCGTCGAGGCCGGCGAGCGACTCGGGTACCTCCCGGGCACGTTGACGGACAAGATCGACCCGTATCTGCGTCCGCTCTACGACGCGCTCAACGAGATGATGGACCCGGAGATCGTCCCGAAGCTCCTCGCGGCCGGGACGATCGAGGTCGCACCGCTCGCCTACATGCGTGGCCGGACCCTCAACGACTCGTTCATCGTCCTCGACGAGGCGCAGAACACCACGCCCGAGCAGATGAAGATGTTCCTCACCCGGCTCGGGTTCGGGTCCAAGATCGTCGTGACCGGCGACGTCACGCAGATCGACCTGCCCACCGGTGCGTCCGGCTTGCGGCTCGTCACCCGCGTGCTCAAGGACGTCGACGACATCCACTTCGCCCACCTCACGAGCGAGGACGTCGTCCGCCACACCCTCGTCGGTCGGATCGTCGACGCCTACGGCGAGTACGACGCCGTCCGACAGGCGCAGCGGTTCGAGCGCGAGCAGGCCGCCGAGTTCGCCAACCGTGCCGAGCGTCGCGGCGCAGCCAGAGACCACCAGCCGAAGCGAGGACGCTCATGACCATCGAGATCAACAACGAGTCCGGTGTCGCCGTCGACGAATCGCGCATCCTCGCCCTGGCGTCGTTCGCGCTCGACGCGATGCACGTGAGCCCCGATGCCGAGCTCGCCATCGTGCTGGTCGACGAGGGCGCAATGGAGCAGTTGCACGTCCAGTGGATGGACGAGCCGGGACCGACCGACGTCCTGAGCTTCCCGATGGACGAGCTCCGTCCCGGCACCGAGGAGAACCCGACGCCGCCCGGGTTGCTCGGCGACATCGTGCTCTGCCCGCAGGTCGCCGAGACGCAGGCCGCCGCCGCGAAGCACTCGACGATGGACGAACTCCAGCTCCTGACCTGCCACGGTGTGCTCCACCTGCTCGGGTACGACCACGCGGAGCCCGACGAGGAGAAGGAGATGTTCGGTATCCAGCGGGACATCCTCCTCGCCTTCGCGCTCCAGGAGAGACGACGCACCAGCTGATGTCTCTCGTCGCCGTCTTCGTCATCGTCGCGTTCCTGCTCGTCGCGTTCGCGGGTCTCATGGCCGCAGCCGACGCCGCGATCGGCGTCCAGTCGGGCGCGGACATCCTCGACCTGGCAGAGGGCGCCCGCTCGGGATCCGCGCTCCGCGCCATCGCGGCCGACCCGGGTGCGCACGTCAACGCGATCAACTTCATCCGGATCCTGGCCGAGACCACGGCCGCCGTCCTCGTCACCCTCGCACTGGCCTCGTCGATCGACGAGTTGTGGCTCGTCCTCGTCCTCGCGGTCGTCATCATGACCGGCACCTCCTTCGTGCTCGTCGGTGCGAGCCCCCGCGGCGTCGGCCGCACCCACGCGAGCGCGGTGTTGCGCTTCAGCGCTCCCGCCATCCGTGCCGCACGCGTCGTCCTCGGCCCGGTCGCGAACGTCCTCGTCACGCTGGGCAACCGGGTGACCCCGGGTCTGCCGCGATCGGTCTCCTTCACCTCGGAGGAGCAGTTGCTGAGCATGGTCGACGAGGCCGCCGCGCACTCGGTCCTCGAGGAGGACGACCGCGAGCTCATCCACTCGATCTTCGAGTTCAACGAGACGCTCGTCCGCGAGGTGATGATCCCGCGCACCGACCTCGTGAGTCTGCAGCGCGATCTCAGCGTCCGCGAGGCACTCGAGGTGTTCCTGGAGACGGGGATCTCGAGGGCGCCCGTCAGCGACGGCGACATCGACGACCTGGTCGGCATCCTGTACCTGAAGGACCTGGTGCGAGCGATGTTCGGTGGCGACGGCGTCACCGAGGTGGGCTCGATCGAGCCGCTCCTGCGGCCGGCGAGCTTCGTACCCGAGTCCAAGAAGGCCGATTCGCTCCTGCAGCAGATGCAGAAGGAGTCCAACCACATCGCGATGGTCGTCGACGAGTACGGCGGCATCTCCGGTCTCGTCACGCTCGAGGACCTCATCGAGGAACTCGTCGGCGACATCTCCGACGAGTACGACACCGACACCCCCGAGATCACCGATCTGCACGACGGACGGTTCCGGGTCGACGCCCGCCTGCCGGTCGACGAGCTGGGGGAGCTGTTCGGCCTCGAACTCGACGACGACGACGTCGACTCCGTCGGCGGCCTCCTCGCGAAGGCCCTCGGTCGGCTGCCCGTCGTCGGATCGACGGTGTCGACCAACGGCCTCGAACTCACCGCCGAACGGGTCGAGGGGCGGCGGGGACGCATCCTCACCGTCATCGCCCAGCGCGACGACCAGCTGCAGGACGCCCAGCAGGCGTCCAACGACCACCGGGAGCACCCATGAACGACACCACCCCTCCGTCCGACTTCCGAGCGGGGTTCGTGTCCTTCGTCGGGCGTCCGAACGTCGGCAAGTCCACGCTGACCAACGCCCTCGTCGGCGAGAAGGTCGCGATCACGAGTTCGAAGCCGCAGACCACGCGTCGCGCGATCCGCGGGGTCGTGCACCGCGACCACGGCCAGCTCATCGTCGTCGACACCCCCGGCATCCACCGCCCGCGCACCCTGCTCGGCCAGCGGCTGAACGACCTCGTACAGTCCACGCTCTCCGACGTCGACGTCATCGGGTTCTGCATCCCCGCCAACGAGAAGCTCGGCCCCGGAGACCGCTTCATCAACGAGTCGCTCGACGGCTTCCCGCGCGCCAAGAAGGTGGCGATCGTCACGAAGACCGACACCGCCAGCCGGACGACGATCGCCGAGCAGTTGCTCGCGATCTCGGAGCTCCGGGACTGGGACGCGGTCATCCCGCTGTCCGCGGTGACCGACGACCAGCTCGACATCCTCGTCACCGAGGTGACGAAGCTCATGCCGCTCTCGGAACGCCTCTACCCGACCGAGGCCACCACCGACGAGACCGTCGTCGACCGCGTGTCCGAGCTCATCCGTGAAGCCGCGCTCGAGGGTGTCCAGGACGAGCTGCCCCACTCGCTCGCCGTGACCATCGACGACATGATCCCGCGAGAGGGGACCGACCTGCTCGACATCTACGCGAACGTGTTCGTGGAGCGCGACAGCCAGAAGGCGATCATCATCGGGAAGGGCGGCTCCAGGCTCCGCGACGTCGGGGCCCGGGCGCGCGCCGGGATCGAGCCACTCGTCGGATCAAGGGTCTTCCTGTCCATCCGCGTCAAGGTCGCGAAGGACTGGCAGCGCGACCCGAAACTGCTCGGTCGCCTGGGATTCTGACCCGGATCCGCTCGACCGTCGGCGTTGTGCACCCGCGCGGATCCGAGTGGGAGTCCTCCGTTACCTGAACGTGACTTGCGTGTCCGCTTTGGGCCCGCTGTGGAACCCGTCATCTGGCCGACAGGCTCGCGAGCGCGCGGACATACTGTTCCTCGGGGTCGCGAGAAGGAGTCCGAGTGTTCGACTGGTTGCTGGCCATCAGGCTGGATCGTCCGGAGCTCCTCGTCTGGGTCGGCGGTGCCGCCGTCCTCCTGGCGATCATCCTGTTGACCGGGCGCCGAACGGTTCGCGGCTGGCTGACGATGCTGCTCGTGGCGAGCGGTGGAGCGCTCCTCGCCTATGCCACGGCCTGGTTGCTCGGTGACGTGCTTGATGTCTTCGGGATCGAACTGACGCCGGTCACCCGTGCGTGGGCGGCGGTCGGGTTCGCCGGTGCTGCCCTCGCGATCGCCGCGATCGTCCGGACCAGGGCGTGGCGGGTCGTCGTGGCAAGCCTCGCGGTCCCGGTCTTCCTGCTCATCGGGGCAGTCGGCGTGAACCAGGACTTCGGTGAGTTCGCGACGGTGCGGGCGGCTCTGGGGATCAGCCCGTACCAGTCGTTCTCGGCCCTGCCTGCCGCCCGGGGGACGACGACGACGTGGCAGCGACCCGCCGATCTGCCGAGCGGCGGGCGGGTCGAACACGTGGACATCCCGGCGACGACCTCCGGGTTCGCCCACCGGGACGCGCTCGTCTACCTGCCACCGGCCGCCCTGGCCGCACACCCGCCGGCACTGCCGGTCATCGAGGCGTTCAGCGGTCAGCCGGGAGAGCCTGCCGACCTGTTCGCGTCGGCTGGGATCGCCGGGATCCTCGACCGCTTCGCCGCCTCGCATGCGGGTCTCGCACCGATCGTGGTCGTGCCCGACCAGCTCGGTGCTCCGGACCGCAACCCGATGTGCGTCGACGGGCAGCTCGGCAACTCGGCGAGCTACCTCACGGTCGACGTCCCCGCGTGGATCTCGGCGCACCTCCCGGTGTCCGCATCGCGGACGGACTGGTTCATCGCCGGCTTCTCGCAGGGAGGGACCTGTTCCATCCAGCTCGGCGCCGCGCACCCCGAACGCTACGGCGGCATCCTCGACATCTCGGGGGAGGTCGTCCCGTCCATCGGACCGACGACGATCGCACAGGGCTTCGGCGGGTCGGCGACGGCGTACGAGGCTGCAGCCCCCTCCGCGATCCTCGCCGCACACACCCCGTACGCGGACACCGTCGGTGTCTTCGGCTACGGCAGCGACGACAGCCGCTACGGTCCCGGCGTCCGGCGGGTCGCCGCGATGGCCTCGGCCGCCGGCATGCGGACGACGACCTTCGTCTCCGACGGGACGGCGCACGACTGGCACACCGTGCACACGGTGTTCGAGCGAGCGCTCCCCGTGATCGCCGCACGATTCGGGCTCGCCTGATGCGCGCGGGGAGGGCGACGCCGTTCGGTCGACTCGTGACCGGCGTGATCCGATCGGTGCCGATGAGCATCGGGATCACGGGGCTGGTGCTCGTGGTCAGTGCGTTCGTGTGGCGGACGCCGCCGGTGGCGACGCCGGCCTGGCGGTCGGCGATCCGTGAGGCGGCGGGCGTGGGGTACGAGCAGGTCGTAATCGACGGGCACTGGTGGGCACTCCTGACCGGCGCCCTGGGAACCGACGGGGTGCTCGGGCTCCTCGCCTTCCTGCTGATCGGCGTCCCCGCACTGGTGCTCGCCGAGCGACGGTTCGGCGCAGCCAAAACGCTCCTGGCGGTGCTCGTGACCGCGGTCGCCGGGAACGCGCTCGCCATCGGGCTCCAACTCCTGGGCACGCTCGGCGGCGAGTTCTGGAGCGGCGAGGTCGCCCGCATCGTGGCCTTCGACCCAGTGGCCGGCGCGCTCGGCGCCCTCGCCGCGTCGAGTGCGTTCCACGGGCCGCTCTGGCGTCGGCGGATCCGCGCGTTCGTCGTCGTCGGTGCCCTGATCGTCCTGCTGTACTCGGGGCTCCCGCAGGATCTCGCACGACTGTTCGCAGCGCTGGTCGGCGTCCTGCTCGGGATCGTGCTCGCCGGGGCCACCCCGTCGGTGCGACGCGTGCGGAGCTCGCACCACGAGACCCGGGTGCTCCTGGCGTCCGTGGTCGCGATGATGGGCGTCGGACCGCTCATCACCTTCCTGTCCGGTCGGCACCTCGGTCCGCTCGCGCCGCTCGTGCTCCTGCTCGAACAGAACATCCCGGACGCCGGACGGGTCATCGGGCAATGCCGCACGGTCGGCGTGTCAGCACAGTGCCTGCGCGACCTCACGCTGGTGCGCGTCGACGGCTTCGGAGCGGTGCTCCTGTCGGTGGTCCCCATGATCGCCCTGCTCTTCGCGGCGTGGGGCCTGCTCCGCGGCAGACGGTTCGCGGTCTGGTTCGCCACGGCGATCATGGTGTCCTTCGCCGTCCTGAGTGCGCTGTCGCTCGGGGCGGGGGTGCGACTCCACCCGACGGGACACCCCTCGTCGTTGCTCGGGACGGGGCACGGTGCGCAGCAGCGGTCCGTCGAGATCGCGATAGCACTGTGGGCGGCGATCCTGCTGCCGCTCGTCGTGGCGGCGCTCCTGGTCGTGCTCCGTCGTGGGTTCCCCGTGCGGGCCACCCGACGCAGCGCCTGGGGGTATCTCGCCCTGGTCGGCGCGTCGTGGGTCGTGCTCGCCGCGCTCTTCGTCGTCGTCGCCCTGCTGCAACCCGGAGGATTCTCGCCGAGGCCCGACGTGTGGGAGGTCCTCCGTGCGGCGCCGGAGCGTTTCGTCCCCGCCGCGTACCTGCGGAACGTCCTCCCGGGCTTCGTGCCGGTCGCGCCGCTCACCGGCGTGGTGTTCCACGCCGTCGGACCCGTCTGGTGGAGCATCATCCTGCTCGGCGCGGTCTGGCCGCTGAGCCGGGTCGCGAACGCCATCGCGCCGGCCGACGAGCGCCGCCTGCGCGAGCTCCTGGCCGAGGGCAGCGACTCCATCGGGCACATGGCCACCTGGCCGGGCAACCTCACCTGGTTCGACCCGGAGCGCAACGCTGGCATCGCCTATCGGATCGTCGCCGGGGTCGCGGTCACCACGGGCGGATTCTTCGGGATGCACCGCCACGAGCAGGGGGTGCTCGAGCGGTTCATCGAGCACTGTGAGGACTCGGGCCTGACGGTGGCGTTGTACAGCGTGGACGAGCAGACCGCAGGAGCGCTCCACCGGATCGGTTGGCGCACCGTGCAGGTCGCCGAGGAGACGGTCCTGCACCCGCAGGGCTGGAGCATGGTCGGCAAGCGCTGGCAGGACATCAGATCCTCCGTGAACCGAGCCGATCGTGCGGGGATCACCGCTGTCTGGTCGACCTACGGGGCGCTCGGCGTCGGGCTCGCGGCGCAGATCGCCGAGATCTCCGAGGAGTGGGTCGCCGAGCGGAAGCTGCCCGAGATGGGGTTCACCCTCGGTGGGATCGACGAGCTCGTCGACGAGGAGGTCCGGCTCCTGCTCGCGGTCGACGAGCACGGACGGCTGCACGGTGTCACGAGCTGGCTCCCGGTCCGACGCGACGGTGAGCTGGTCGGTTGGACCCTCGACTTCATGCGGCGTCGGACGGACGGCATGAACGGCGTCATGGAGTTCCTCATCGCCGAGGCCGCCGCGCGGTTCAAGGAGGACGGCATCGAGGAGATGAGCCTCTCCGGAGCTCCGCTCGCGCGCTCGAGGAGCGCCGAGCAGCCGGAGACGGACGGGATCGACCGGGTCCTGACCTACCTCGGGAACGTGCTCGAGCCCGTGTACGGGTTCCGCTCGCTCCTCGCCTTCAAGGGGAAGTTCCAGCCGGAGGAGCGTCCGCTCGTCCTCGGCTACGCGGACCCGCTGACCCTGCCGGCGATCGGCATCGCGGTCGGGCGCGCGTACCTCCCGGACGTGTCCGTGCGAGACCTCGCCTCGTTGGTCACCTGATCGGCCGCGCGGGGGAGTGCTATGCTGACGACGTGTTCTCCGGTCTGCTCCTCCTTAGCTGCCGCGACGAGTCCTAGTTCCAGGCCTCCCTCGTCGCGGAGTTCGTCATTGGCTCACCCCCAATCCCACGAGGAGATCCCAGGATCATGAAGAACACCCAGACCCCATCAGGCATGCCGGTCCATCGCTACCGCGCCTACCAGGACCAGTTCGACGTCTCGCTGCCCGATCGCACGTGGCCTGACCGTCGGATCACCGAGGCCCCGCGCTGGTGCGCCGTCGACCTCCGCGACGGCAACCAGGCCCTCATCGACCCGATGAGTCCCGAGCGCAAGCGCATCATGTTCGACCTGCTCGTGAAGATGGGCTACAAGGAGATCGAGGTCGGGTTCCCGAGCGCGAGCCAGACCGACTTCGACTTCGTCCGCAGCCTCATCGACGAGGGTGCGATCCCCGAGGACGTCACCATCCAGGTGCTGACCCAGGCACGCGACCACCTCATCGAACGCACCTACGAGTCGCTGCGCGGCGCGAAGCAGGCGATCGTGCACCTGTACAACTCGACGAGCATCCTGCAGCGCGACGTCGTGTTCCGCAGCGACAAGCAGGGCATCATCGACCTCGCCCTCCACGGCGCCCGGAAGTGTCGCGAGATGGAGTCGACCGTCCCCGGGACGCAGATCTACTACGAGTACTCGCCGGAGAGCTACACCGGTACCGAGCTCGAGTTCGCCGTCGACATCTGCAACCAGGTGGTCGAGGTCCTCGAGGCGACCCCCGACCGCAAGGTCATCATCAACCTGCCGTCGACGGTCGAGATGGCCTCGCCGAACGTCTACGCGGACTCGATCGAGTGGATGAGCCGCAACCTGGCCAACCGCGAGAACATCATCATCTCGCTGCACCCGCACAACGACCGCGGGACCGCGATCGCGGCAGCCGAGCTCGGCTACCTGGCCGGTGCCGACCGGATCGAGGGGTGCCTCTTCGGGAACGGCGAGCGCACCGGCAACGTCGACCTCGTCGCGCTCGGCATCAACATGTTCACGCAGGGTGTCGACCCGCAGATCGACTTCAGCGACATCGACGAGGTCAAGCGGACGGCCGAGCACTGCAACCAGCTGCCGGTGCACGAGCGGAGCCCGTGGGCGGGCGACCTCGTCTTCACGGCCTTCAGCGGTTCGCACCAGGACGCGATCAAGAAGGGCTTCGAGGCGATGTCCGTCGACGCCGTCTCCCAGGGAAAGGACGTCGCCGACCTCGAATGGGCCGTGCCGTACCTGCCCGTCGATCCGCAGGACCTCGGGCGCAGCTACGAAGCGGTCATCCGCGTGAACTCGCAGTCGGGCAAGGGCGGCGTCGCCTACCTGCTCAAGACCGATCACGCGATCGACCTGCCGCGTCGCCTGCAGATCGAGTTCTCCGGCGTCGTCCAGGCGAAGACCGACGCCGAGGGCGGCGAGGTGACGAGCGGCCAGATCTGGTCGATCTTCCAGGACGAGTACCTTCCGGCAACGGTCGCGGACGCGAAGTGGGGTCGGTTCGAACTGCAGTCCACGAAGACGTCGAGCGACCTCACCGGCACCGTGGTCCTCGAGGTCGCCCTTCGCGACGGCGAGCAGGTCGAGGAGCGCACCTCGACCGGCAACGGACCGATCGCGGCCTTCCTCAACCTGCTCTCCGGGCGCGGCATCGAGGTCACGCTGTACGACTACGTCGAGCACACGCTGAGCGCCGGAGGCGACGCCGAGGCGGCCGCCTACGTCGAGCTCCAGGTGAACGACCAGCGCCTCTGGGGCGTCGGCATCGACGGAGACATCGCGACGGCCTCGCTCAAGGCAGTTGTCTCGGCGGTCAACCGGGCCGTGCGCACGCAGGTCGAGGCGCGGGAACTGGCCTCCATCTGACGATCCCGCTGCGCCGGGTCGGCCTTCGGGTCGGCCCGGCGCAGCGCTGTCCTCCGGTGTACACCCGGAGGATGATCTTCCCGCGGGAGGACGGGGTGACCGGCCGCCAGGTCGTACGGTTGGGGGATGCTCCGCTCGCTCCGACCCGGCCAACTGGCCCTCGACATCGCGCTGCCCTCGGTGCTGTTCCTCGTCACGTTCGCGGCATACGCCGCTCGGCCGACCCAGTACGTCATCGTCCTGCTCGGCATGTGCGTGGCGCTCGCCCTCCGCCGCCTGGCTCCCGGGATCTCCCTCGCCGTCGCCTGGGTCGCGGCGCTGGCGCAGATGCTGCTCCTCCTGGCACCAGATCCCGCGAACTTCGCGATCCCGGTCGTGCTCTACGCGGCGGCGAGTTACGGCGGACGGGCCCTGCGCTGGATCTCCTTCGCCTCCGCGTTCGTCGGAGCCGCGCTCATCGCGTTCTATGTGATCGTCGTCCCGAGCTGGACCTCCAACATCTCCGCTGAGATCAGCACCTTCGGTCTGGCGAACGACCTGACACCGGTCGCGCAGGTGACGGTCGGGCTGTTCATGTTCCTCGCGTTCGCCGCCTTCTTCGGCCTCGCTTGGACCGCAGGTGTCCTCATGCGCACCTGGCGGCTCGCCCGCGAGAGCCGACAGGCGCAGCTCCTGGCCGAGCGCGACGTCGCGGTCGAGCAGGAGCGCAACCGGATCGCGCGCGACATGCACGACGTGGTGGCACACTCCCTCGCCGTGGTCATCGCGCAGGCCGACGGTGCCCGATATGCGCTGGCCGCAGACCCGGACTCGGCCGACCAGGCGTTGCGGACGATCTCGAGCATCTCCCGCGAGGCCCTCGCCGACGTCCGGGTGTTGCTCGCGCAATTGCGATTCCAACAGACCGAGGGCCCGCAGCCGGTCATGGCCGACCTCGACCGGCTCTACGAGCAGTTGCGAGGAGCCGGACTGGACGTGGTGGTCCAGAGCCACGGTCAGGAACGACCGGTGGCGACCGGTTCGCAGCTCGCCGTCTACCGGATCATCCAGGAAGCGCTCACGAACGCGCTCCGACACGGCGACCATCGGGGGCCGATCGACGTCCACCTCGACTGGACCGGACCCGAGCTGCAGCTCTGGGTCGTCAACCGGGCCAAGGTCGAACCGCCGAAGGCCGGCACGGGGCACGGACTCGCCGGGATGAACGAGCGCGCTACGCTGGCAGGCGGCAGGTTCGGGACGACCCTGGTGGACGGTCTCTTCACCGTCTACGCATCGATCCCGTACGCGACGGTGGGAGTGACGAGATGACCGATCCGAGTGATGCGACGGCAGCGGGGGCGATCACGATCGCGCTGGTCGACGACCAGGCGCTGTTCCGAGGCGGGATCCGCATGCTCATCGGTTCGCAGCCGGACCTCCGCGTCGTCGGCGAGGCCTCCGACGGGCGTCAAGCGGTCGAGCTGGCCGCACGGACACGTCCGCAGGTCATCCTCATGGACGTCCGCATGCCGGTCATGGACGGGATCGAGGCGACGAAGACGATCCTGGCTGAGGCGGACGCGCGCGGGGGCGAGCGGCCTCGGATCGTCGTGCTGACCACCTTCGACCTCGACGAGGCGGCCGCGACGGCCATCCGAGCCGGCGCGAGCGGGTTCCTGCTCAAGGACGCGGAGCCGGAGTTCCTGCTCGCAGCGATCCGCACCGTCCATGCCGGGAACGCGGTCATCGCCGCGTCGGCCACCCGCGAGCTGTTCGAACACTTCCAGCAGGCGCCGGCCGCTCCGGCCGCACCGCAGCGGTATGCCGAGCTCACGGCGCGCGAGCGCGAGATCTTCCTCCTCGCGGCGCGCGGGCTGAGCAACTCCGAGATCGCCGCTGCCGAGTTCCTCAGCGAGGCGACCGTGAAGACCCACATCAGCCGGATCTTCGCGAAGCTCGAGGTGCGCGACCGGGTCCAGCTCGTCGTGTTCGCCTTCGAACACGGCTTGGTCTGACCGCGGTCCAGCACGCACCCGCGGAGTGATCGAGGATCATCCCCAGGATGTACCAGGGTCGCTCGTGCGCCCGACGCGCACCCGGCACCTCACTCCGTAGCTTCGGAGTATGACCACTTCAGCACAGCCGTCCGTCGTCGCCAGCGTCCACGGACTCAGGAAGAGCTACGGACCCGCCGACAACCAGGTCGTCGCCCTCGACGGCGTCGACCTCGAGATCGAGCGGGGCCGGTTCACCGCCATCATGGGCCCGAGCGGCTCGGGCAAGTCGACGCTCATGCACATCATGGCCGGCCTCGACCAGGCCACAGCTGGCCGGGTGCGCCTCGGTGACCAGGACATCACGGACCTCGACGACGGGCAGCTCACGATCCTCCGTCGGCGTCGTGTCGGCTTCGTGTTCCAGGCGTTCAACCTGGTGCCGACGCTCGACGTCGCGGCCAACATCCGGCTGCCCTTCGAGCTCGACGCCCGCCGTCCGACCGGTGAGGAGCAGAGCTGGATCGACGTGCTCGTGAGCACGCTCGGACTCGCCTCCCGACTCGGGCACCGCCCGCACGAACTCTCGGGCGGACAGCAGCAGCGCGTCGCGATCGCGCGTGCCCTCGCGACGCGACCCGAGCTCCTCTTCGCGGACGAACCGACCGGCAACCTCGACTCGCGCACCGGGCGGAGCGTCCTGGCCCTGCTGGCGGCGGCCAGCACCGAATACGGGCAGAGCATCGCGATGGTGACGCACGACCCGATCGCCGCGAGCTACGCGGACCGGATCGTGTTCCTCGCGGACGGCCGGGTCGTCGAGGACCGTCCCCGATCGACCGCTGAGCAGATCTCAGCGCTCATGCTCGGCATGGAGCGTGCGGCATGAGCCGGGCCGATCTCGGGCCCCGGGCCCGCGAGCATCGCGCGAGTCTCCTCGTCGCGACGCTCAGCGCCTCGTTCGGCGTCCTGTTGCTCATGGTCACGAGTGTGCTCTCCACCTTCATCCTGGCCGACGACGTCACGGGGTCCAGCGGCACCGTGGTGATCATGCTCATCCTCGCGGCCGCCGTGTTCGTCTCGTTGGCGGTCTACGTCGGTGCGATCGTCACGGCGAACACGTTCGCGACGATCGTCGCCGGGCGGACGAGGACGATCGCGCTGCTCCGCCTGATCGGTTCGACGGCGCGGTCGCAGCGTCGCGCCGTCGCGAAGGAGGGCGTCGTCGTCGGCCTGCTCGGCGGGGGAGCCGGGCTGCTCGTCGGGCTCCTGGCGACCTTCGCGCTCGTGCGGATCGGGGTCGCGACCGGTGTGCTGCCCGAGCTGCCGTACGCGATCATCGAACCGGCCGTCCTCTTGCCCGTCGTCGCAGTCGTCCTGACCACCTGGCTCGCGTCCTGGATCGGCGCACGTCGCGTCCTCACGGTCACCCCGATGCAGGCGATCGGAGGATCGCAGGAATTGAGCCGGGAGGAAGCCACCGCGAGGCCCGCCCGGAACGCTGTCGCGATCGGTCTCTTCGTGGTCGGCGTCCTGCTCCTGCTCGCCGGTGTCGGCGTCGGGCTCGTGTCGCCGCTGGGCGTGCTCATCGGCATCGTCGGCGGGATCGTCTCCTTCTCCGGCCTCGTGCTCGGTGCGCACCTCGTGATGCCGCCGGCACTGCGGCTGGTCGGCCGGCTGTTCGGCACCTCCGCGACGGCTCGACTCGCCGCCGAAAACGCCGTCCGCTACCCGGAGCGCAGTTCACGAACAACGATCGGTCTGGTGATCGGCGTGACCCTCGTGACGATGTTCGCGGTCGCAGCGGCCAACTTCCAGGAGTTCGTGATGAACGCGCAAGCGATGGAGCCGGAACTCTACGAGGGGACGCAGGCCGTCGTCGCGACGACCGTCGGCGTCTTCTCCGCGCTCATCGGACTGAGCGCGCTCATCGCCGCGGTCGGGATGGTCAACAACCTCTCGCTCAGCGTCCTGCAGCGCACGCGCGAACTCGGACTGCTCCGCGCCCTGGGGTTCTCCGCAGCGCAGATCCGTCGCATGATCGTGATCGAGGCGGCGCAGCTCACCATCGCGGCCGTCGTCGTCGGCCTCGTCCTCGGGACGTTCTACGGCTGGGCCGGCGCCCAGTCGATGCTCGGCGCGATCAACGGTTCGCCCGGGCTGATCTTCCCGGTCATCCCGTGGGCCATCGTCGCCGTGATCGTCGTGCTCGCCGCACTCCTCACGGCTGTGGCCTCGGTCGCCCCGTCCCGTCGGGCGACCCGGATCGCACCTGTCGCGGCACTCGCGGTCGACTGAGACGACTCAGCCGCGCGTCGAGCGGCGCCAGATCCGCCATCCGCCGATCTGGCGCTGCTCGGGCAACGTCCACCCGAACCGGACCGCCAGGAGGCGGATCACCGCGGTCGAGGAGACGCCGACGATGGCCGCGATCCCGAGCGGCGCACCGAAGGTCACGGCGAGGACGAGGAGGGCGGTGCCGACCGCGGCCGCCACGGCGTAGAGCGACCCGACGTGCATGAGGGCGACGGGGACGCCGAGCATGACGTCGCGGAGCACCGATCCGCCGACGGCTGAGACGGTTCCGACGAAGATCGCCGGGATGACCGGCAGGCCGGCTGCCAGGGCTTTGGTGGAGCCGATCGCACCGAACATGCCGATCGTCAGGGCGTCGAGACCGATGATGACCGGCCCGAGCCTCGTGATGGTGCGCAGGAGGAACATCCCGAGCAGGGCGGCTCCCGAGGCGACGGGGAGGTACCAGTTGTTCTGGAGGGACGCCGGCACCTGTCCGAGGAGGATGTCGCGGATGAGACCGCCACCGAGTCCGACGACGACGCCGATGATGGCGACGCCGAGCCAGTCGAGCTGACGATCCTGGAATCTGGCCGCGAACATCGCGCCCTGGACGGCGCCGATGGCGACCGCCGAGAGGTCGACCCACAGCGGAACGACGAAGAGGACCTCGTTCACGGCTTCATCTCTCCAGGCGCTCCTTCGATCCCCGACGGCGGTTCCCGGGTCACGTTGTCGGTGCGAGGCGGGATAATCGATGCGTGCCGGTATATCGAGACGAAGTGGTGGTGTTGCGGACCCACAAGCTCGGCGAGGCCGATCGCATCGTCACCATGCTCTCACGCAGCAGGGGCAAGATCCGGGCGGTCGCCAAGGGTGTCCGTCGCACCGGCTCCAAGTTCGGGTCCCGGCTCGAGCCGTTCATGGTCGCCGACGTCCAGTTCTACGAGGGCCGCAGCCTCGACACCATCACCCAGGCCGAGTCGCTCGGTTCGTACGGCGCCGAGATCAGCGCCGACTACGGGAGCTACACCGCCGCCAGCGCGATGGTCGAGACGGCCGATCGCCTGACGGAGTCCGAGGGCTCCCTGCAGCAGTACCTGCTGCTCGTCGGCGCCCTGCGGTCGCTCTCGAAGCATGAGCACGGTCCGCGGCTCACCCTCGACTCCTACCTGCTCCGGGCGTTCTCGCTCGCCGGTTGGGCACCGAGCTTCGGCGCCTGCTCGAGGTGCGGCACGGAGGGCGAGTACTCCCACGTGGTCGTGCAGCTCGGCGGGGTCGTCTGCGACGACTGCGCGCCCTCGGGCAGCCCTCGCTTGGACGCCGACACCCTCTCGCTCCTCGGAGCACTGCTCTCCGGCGACTGGGAGTACGCGGAGGCCGCCGCCGAGCAGACGGCGTCACGGGCGAGCGGGTTCACCGCCGCCTACGCGCAATGGCATCTGGAGCGCGGCCTGCGGTCGCTCGCGCACCTCGAACAGGATCGGAGCCGCGGGTGACCCCGAAGCCATACACCCACCGCGACGCGGTGCCGTTCAAACCGATCGACTGGACGGGGGAGGTCCCGCCCGAGTTCGCGAAGGGCGAGGTGCCGTCGCACGTCGCGATCGTCATGGACGGCAACGGCCGGTGGGCGAACCGACGCGGACTCACGCGTGTCGAAGGGCACAAGGCGGGCGAGGCCGCACTCCTCGACGTCGTGGCCGGTGCCCTGCAACTCGGGATCAAGCACCTGTCGGTGTACGCGTTCTCGACGGAGAACTGGAAGCGCTCACCCGACGAGGTCCGCTTCCTCATGGGGTTCAACCGCGAAGTGCTCCATCGACGGCGCGACCAACTGAACGAGTGGGGCGTGCGCGTGCGCTGGTCGGGGCGTCGGCCGCGGCTGTGGACCTCGGTCATCAAGGAGCTTCAGACGGCGGAGGAGCTGACGCGCGACAACGACCGCCTGACGCTCACCATGTGCGTCAACTACGGCGGTCGCAACGAGATCGTCGACGCGGTCCGCAGCATCGCCGACGACGTCGCCGCCGGCCGCATCAAGCCGTCGGCCGTCTCGGAGCGTCTCGTCCAGAGTCGGCTCTACCTGCCCGACCTCCCGGACGTCGACCTCTTCGTCCGGAGCTCCGGGGAGCAGCGCACCAGCAACTTCCAGCTCTGGCAGTCGGCCTACGCGGAGATGGTCTTCCTCGACACCCTCTGGCCCGACTTCGGGCGGCGTCAGCTCTGGGAGGCCGTCGAGCGGTACGCCGGACGTGACCGCCGCTTCGGCGGCGCGCGCGACGTGCCAGACGCCCCGGCGCCCTCGGGGGAATGACCGACGGGTGTCGGTGGTTGGCCCTGACATGAGTGAACCCATCAAGATCGACATCTGGTCCGACATCGCCTGCCCGTGGTGCTACATCGGCAAGCGCAAGTTCGAGCGGGGTGCGGCGGAGTTCGCGCAGCTCGGCGACGGACGCGAGGTCGAGGTCGAGTACCACTCCTTCGAGCTGGCACCCGACACCCCGGTCGACTTCGACGGCACCGAGATCGACTTCCTCGTGAAGCACAAGGGCATGCCGGCCGACCAGGTGCAGCAGATGCTCGATCGGGTGACGGGGATCGCCTCGGACGCCGGTCTCGAATACGACTTCGGCATCCTCCAGCACACGAACACGGTGAAGGCGCACGAACTGCTGCACCTCGCCAAGGCGGAGGGGAAGCAGCTCGAGATGACCGAGCGCCTCCTGCGGGCCTACTTCACCGAGGGCCGCCATGTCGGTCGCATCGAGGACCTCGCCGACCTCGCCGTCGAGGTGGGGCTCGACCGGTCCGCCGTGGTCTCGGCACTGGAATCCGGCCAGTACACGCAGGCGGTCCGCGAGGACCAGGCGACGGCACAGGGGTACGGCATCCAGGGCGTCCCGTTCTTCGTCATCGACGGCGCCTACGGGGTGTCCGGGGCGCAGGAGGCGGCCGCGTTCACGCAGGTCCTCGAGCAGGTCTGGACGGAACGCGCGAGCACCGAGCCGGTGCAGGCGTGAGCACGGAGACGACGTCCCCTGAGCGCAGCGTCGATGATCAGCAGCCCGCGACGGTCCGGCCGGCGCTCCGACTCCTCGGGGGCGACGCCGTCGTCTGCGAGGGCGACAGTTGCCTCGTGCTCCCGCCGGAGCTGGCTCAGGACTGAGGCTCCTCCGGCTCGGTGAGGTCCGCGGTGACGGCGCCGATGGCGGTGAGGTACTCCGCCGCGTCGACGAAGGCGCTCCACCCGTGCTCGCCGGCGCCGATCGAGATGCGCCCACCGCGCTCGAGGATGCGCTCGTCCGCGTAGACGGGGAGTGGAGCGCTCGCACCGAGGACGGTGATGGTGCCCCGCTCGTAGCCGGTCGCCTGGAACGCGGTCGCCGCGTCCGGCATCGCGAGCTTGTTCACACCGAGCAGCGTGCGGAACGGCGGCCAGGAGATCTTGCGGCCGCCGGGCACGAGGGCGAAGAGGTAGTCGCCGCTGCGACGCTTCACGACGATCGTCTTGACGATGTCCGCGGGCTCGATGCCGAGCAGCTCCGCAGCCTCGTGGAGACTGCGCGCGGGCGGTCGCTCGACCAGCTCCACGTCGAGACCGAGTGCGGCGGCCGCTGCTCGGACGCGCTCGCGGCCGGACGGCTGGAGGTCGGCGGGCGGGACGGCGTCTGACATGTGGTCCTCACTGGGCGCGGGAGCGCCGATCATCTGGGAGAATCGAGGGTGATGTCTCTTCCTACCACGCTCTCGCAGCGCCCGAGCCTCGCGATCGGGCCCATCGTGCTCGACTCGCCGGTCGTGCTCGCCCCCATGGCCGGGATCACCAACACGGCGTTCCGTCGCCTGTGCCGCGAATACGGCGCCGGACTGTACGTCAGCGAGATGATCACCTCCCGTGCGCTCGTCGAACGCACGCCGGAGACCATGCGGCTCATCCAGCACCACGAGAGCGAGACGCTCCGGTCCATCCAGCTCTACGGCGTCGACCCGAAGACGGTCGCCGAGGCCGTCACCATGCTCGTCGCCGAGGATCGCGCCGACCACATCGACCTCAACTTCGGCTGCCCGGTGCCCAAGGTCACCCGCAAGGGCGGGGGAGCGGCGCTGCCCTGGAAGACCGGGCTCTTCCGCGACATCGTCGAGGGCGCGGTCCGTGCCGCAGGCGACGTCCCGCTCACGATCAAGATGCGCAAGGGCATCGACTCCGACCACCTCACCTACCTCGAGGCCGGCCGGATCGCCGAGGGCGCCGGCGTGGCGTCGATCGCGCTGCACGCCAGGACCGCCGCCGAGTTCTACTCCGGCCACGCGGACTGGTCGGCGATCACCAAGCTCAAGGAGACGGTCACCTCGGTGCCGGTCCTCGGGAACGGCGACATCTGGTCGGGCGAGGACGCCCTCAGGATGGTCGACGAGACGGGTTGCGACGGCGTCGTCGTGGGCCGCGGTTGCCTCGGTCGCCCCTGGCTCTTCGGCGACCTCAGCTCGGCGTTCGCCGGCGAGGGCGGCAAGGCAGAGCCGTCCCTGGGCGACGTCGCGGCCGCGTTCCGGCGTCACGCCGAGCTCCTGGCCGAGTTCTTCGAGAGCGAGGAGCGCGGCTGCCGCGACATCCGGAAGCACGTCGCCTGGTACTTCAAGGGCTACCCCGTCGGTGGTGACCTCCGCGCGAGCCTTGCGACCGTGGAGTCGCTCGACCAGCTCGACGACCTGCTCGCGACCCTCGACTGGACGGCCCCCTACCCGGGTGCCGCAGCCGAAGGCCAGCGTGGGCGCGCCGGCACGCCGAAACGACCGGCACTGCCGTACGGCTGGCTCGACTCGCAGTCGCTGGGTGCCGACGAGCAGACCGAGATCGCGGGAGCGGAACTGGACCACAGTGGCGGATAGCATCATCGAGCGGGGGAGCGTCTCCATGGACCGGGACGGCTACACCCTGCACGACGAAGAACGCTGGATGCCCGAGCACCACTCGACGCGACGCTCCGACTTCGCCCGCGATCGTGCACGGTTATTGCACTCCAGTGCCCTGCGGCGACTCGCCGCCAAGACACAGGTGCTCAGCCCGACGAGCGGTGTCGACTTCGCGCGGAACCGTCTGACCCATTCCCTCGAGGTTGCGCAGGTCGGTCGCGAGCTGGCAGCCAGCCTCGACCTCGCTCCGGACGTCGTCGACACGGCGTGCCTCGCGCACGACCTCGGTCACCCGCCGTTCGGTCACAACGGCGAACGAGCACTCAACGACTGGTCCGCCGCGATCGGCGGGTTCGAGGGCAACGCCCAGACCCTGCGGATCCTCACGCGCCTCGAATCCAAGGTCTTCGGTCCCGACGGCGAGCCGTACGGTCTGAACCTCACGCGCGCGAGCCTCGACGCCAGCTGCAAGTACCCGTGGCCGGCCGCCCAGTCGGTGCCGGATCCCGGTGGTCGCGCCAAGTTCGGGTTCTTCGACGAGGACTCTGCGGCCTTCCGCTGGTTGCGAGCCGGCGCTCCCGAGCGCGTCCGCTGCGTCGAGGCGCAGGTCATGGACCTCGCGGACGACATCGCGTACTCCGTGCACGACTTCGAGGACGCCGTCGTCGGGGAGTACATCGACCCGGCGTTCCTGAACGCGCGCGCAGGACACGACCGCCTCATCGACACGGCGCTGTCCTGGGCCGGCGACGACTTCACCCACGAGGACCTCGCCGCCGCCTTCGACCGGCTGCAGTCCTCGCACACCTGGATCACCGCCTGGGACGGCTCCCGGCGCGACCTCGGTCGCCTCAAGAACTTCACGAGCCAGATGATCGGTCGGTTCGCCGGTGCGGCGACCGCGGCGACCCGCGAGGCCTTCCCGCAGGCCAGCCTCGTGCGGTTCGGGGCTGACGTCGTGGTGCCCCACGGCATCCAGGCCGAGATCGCCCTCCTCAAGGGGATCGTGGCCGCGTTCGTGATGTACAGCGACTCCCGCCAGCCGCTGTACGTCCGGCAGCGGGAGATCCTCATCGAACTGTCGGACGCGGTGTTCGCGCTCGGCGAGTCGGCCCTCGACGTCGGCTTCGCGGCGGACTGGCGGGCAGCCGGGTCCGACGCGGAACGCCGTCGCGTCGTCGTCGACCAGATCGCGAGCCTGACCGATCAGAGCGCCCTCTCCTGGCATGAACGGCACGTCGGCGCCTGACGCTCCTCCACACGGGAGCGGGCCTCCGACTCCGCTGCGCGGAGGCCCTCAGGGATGGACGATGGACGCACGAGACTAGGATCGAAGCATGGCCGGACGGATTCGACAGAGCGATGTTGAAGAGGTCAAGGCACGCACCAATATCGGCGACGTCGTCGGCGACTACGTCTCGCTGAAGTCCGCCGGCGTCGGCTCGCTGAAGGGCTTGTGCCCCTTCCACGACGAACGCAGCCCGAGCTTCCACGTGCGCCCCACGGTCGGGCTGTACCACTGCTTCGGCTGTGGCGAGAGCGGCGACGTCTACAGTTTCCTGCAGAAGATGGACCACGTGACGTTCGCGGAGTCGGTGGAACGTCTCGCTCAGCGCATCGGGTACCCGCTCAGCTACGAGGAGGGCGGCGGCAAGGTCGATCACGGCAACCGGGCTCGGCTCTTCGCCGCCAACCAGGCTGCCGCCGAGTACTTCCAGCAGCAGCTCCACGACGGCGACGCCGACCTCGGGCGGCGGTTCCTCGGCGAACGCGGCTTCGACGCCGCCGCTGCCGACCACTTCGGGATCGGGTTCGCGCCTGCCGGCTGGGACCACCTCATGAAGGCGCTGCGGTCTCGCGGATTCTCCGACGAGGAGATGCTCGCGGCCGGGCTCGTGTCGAGCGGCGACCGCGGGGTCTACGACCGGTTCCGCGGACGCCTCATCTGGCCCATCCGCGACACGACCGGGCAGGTGCTCGGCTTCGGCGCCCGGCGCCTCCGCGACGACGACAAGGGGCCGAAGTACCTCAACACCCCGGAGACGGCGATCTACCACAAGGCGCAGGTCCTCTACGGCCTCGACCTTGCCAAACGCGACATCTCGCGCGGCAAGCGCGTCGTCGTCGTCGAGGGGTACACCGACGTCATGGCCTGCCACTTGGCGGGGGAGACCACCGCGGTGGCGACCTGCGGGACCTCGTTCGGGGTCGACCACATCAAGATGATCCGCCGCGTCATGGGCGACGACTCCGCCACCGGCGAGGTCATCTTCACGTTCGACCCTGATGAGGCCGGGCAGAAGGCTGCGACGCGTGCGTTCGGTGAGGAGAAGCGGTTCTCCGCCCAGACGTACGTCGCCGTGTCCTCCGACGGCCTCGACCCCTGCGACCTCCGCCTCAACCGCGGCGACGGCGCCATCCGGAAGCTGGTCGACGGCCGCGAGCCGATGTTCGAGTTCATCATCCGGCGCACGCTGGCGGGATTCGACCTCGAGACGGTCGAGGGCCGGGTCGGCGCACTCCGGGCGGCCGCTCCGGTCGTCGCCGAGATCCGCGATCCCTCGCTCCGTCCCGGGTATACCCGGGTGCTCGCGAAGCAGCTCGGCATGGAACTCGACGAGGTGGCCCGCGCCGTGCGGGCTGCCGGCGGTGCCGCCGCAGGAGGCTCACAGAACTCCGCACGAGACGCCCGCCAGCAGGGCACCGGCGCACCCGCTGCCGAGCCGCCGCGCGAGCGACAGGCCTCGCTCAACGACCTGCCCAAGGACCCGTCGACGCGCCTCGAGCAAGACGCCCTCCGTGCGATCCTGCAGCTGCCCCAGCACCTCGAACGCCCCATGCTGGAGCGCGCGGTCCAGAGCTCGGTCGCCAACAGTTCCCTCGCCGTGGTGCGCGACGCCATGAGTGTGAGCCTGGACCACCTCGGGACGAACGCCTGGCTCGAGACCGTCATAGCACAGGTCCCACCCGGCTTCGACGGACTGGTCCGCGAGCTCGGGGTGTCCCCACTACCCGAGACGAACGAGGAGAAGCTGCCGAGCTATGTCCGGGACATCGCGCGGGCGCTGATCGACCGCGACCTCCTCGGTCGGAAGGCGGCCTTGCTCGGGTCGTTGCGCCGTACCGACCCCCGCGACGAGTCGCACCGGGAGATCACGCGGCAGCTCGCGGACGTCGAGGCGGAACGGCGTGCGCTCCGCGCCGAGGCCTGACGCGGTCCGCCTTCACCGAGCGTGGCACGTGGCCCCGCCGGGATCGCCGGATACACTCGATGGCGATCCGGTGGCTCCCCGTGCACCGGAAGGAGAGGTCTCATGAAGCACCCAGAGCAGGACGGACCGGCGGTCCGGGCGAGCGATCTGAGCGTCGACTACGCCGCGCACGGCGTGAGCCCGAGCAATCGAGCCCTGGACGGCATCAGCTTCGAGCTGCCCGTCGGCGGCTCGCTCGGGGTCATCGGCAGCTCGGGCTCGGGGAAGAGCACGCTCCTGCGCGTGTTGTCCGGACGCCACCTGACCGGAGCGGACTCCCGTCCGTTCGTGTCCGGCGGCGACGCGAGCACGCTCGGTCGCTCCATGCGCAAGGTGGGCCGCAAAGAACTCACGAAACTCACGTTCGAAGTGTCGCTGCTCGAGCAGGAGGCCGGTGCGCACCTGAAGCCCGAACTCACCGTCACGGAGCTCATTTCCGAACCCGTCCTCGCGCGCGACAAGAAGTTCAGCGAGCAGGCGCTCGGCGTCCGGGTCGCCACACTGCTGGACGCCGTGCAGATGCCCCTCTCCAGCCTCGACAAGTACCCCTACGAGCTGAGCGGTGGTCAGCGGCAGCGCATCGCGATCGCGCGCGCCCTCGTCCTCGGTCCGAAGGTGTTCATCGCCGACGAACCGACGGCCGGCATCGACATCACGGTCCGGCACACGGTGACCGAGTTGCTCGACGGGTTCCGACGCGACGGCGGCACGGTCATCGTCGTGACGCACGACCTCGCGATGCTCCGCGAGGTGACCGACGACGTCCTGGCGCTCCACCAGTCGCGGGTCGTGGGCTACGGCCCGATCGACGCGATGCTCGCCGATCCGCCGCACGAGTTCCTCGCAGCGCTCGCCCAGTCGGGCGGCACCGAGACCCAGTACGAGACGCCCGAGGCCGTCGGCATCGATTGATCGCGTGTCGATTTGGAGTCTGCGAATCCTTTGCTACAGTAGATACGCGCTGCAACGCAGAGGCCGGATTCGTCCGGCCGGTCGAAGCACGTATTCCTCGATAGCTCAATTGGCAGAGCAATCGACTGTTAATCGATAGGTTGTTGGTTCGAGTCCAACTCGAGGAGCTGCACAGAATCCCTCGGTCCATATGGACCGGGGGATTCGTCGTCCGAGGCCGGTTTCACGAAACCGGCAGGGACGCCGTAGACTAGGCAACGAGGCCCGAAGACTCCACTCTTCGGGCCTCGTTGCATGTCCGGACACCCTGCGCCTGTCGAGGGGACACCGTGCCGATCGTGCCGGCGTCGTCTCCGTCGAGCTGGTTCAGCCCTCGAGGTCGTCGCGACCCGGCAGCCAGGAGATCCCGGGGACGCCCCAGCCAGCCTTGCGGATCGCCTTCGCCGCTCGGCGCGAGTGCGGCAGTTCCAAGCGGTCCACGTAGAGCACACCGTTGAGGTGGTCGAACTCGTGCTGCAGGATGCGTGCGCGCCAGCCGACGACCCGCAGCTCGACCGGGTCGCCCTCGAGGTCGGTCCCGGTGAGCATGGCTGCTTCCGCGCGACGGAGCGGGTGCCGCTCGCCGGGGACGGAGAGGCAGCCCTCCGACTCGGCCTCCTCGTCGAGCTCGCCCACCGGCGGGGGACTGATCCACAGCACCGGGTTGATCGCGACGCCACGCCACGGCTGGCCGTCGTCGTCCTCGTAGCTGTAGACGAAGAGGCGGAGCGGGACGCCGACCTGCGGGGCCGCGAGTCCGACGCCGGGAGCGAGGTCCATGGTCTCGTACATGTCGGCGACGAGCCGTCGGAGGTCGTCGTCCACCGTGGTGACCGGCCGGGCGACGGAGTGGAGCACCGGGTCACCGGTCACGTGGATCTCGAGAATTGCCATTGCTCGAGCCTATCCGCTGGGCTCGGCCTGCCGCGCCGGGATCAGCGGGACCGCGGGGTACCCTCGACGGGTGATCCACTCCGCCATCGACATCGCCGACCTCGCGGACGACTTCACCCGCAACCCCTCGCAGCTCCTCGGTATCCCGTTCGCGCTCCTCGGCGCTGTCTTCCTCTCGCTCGGCGCGCAGCTGCAGCACCGGGGCGTGGCCAAGGTCGAGTCGTCGAGCGGCACCGACGCGACGTCGGGGCTCAACGTCGCTCAGCTCCTGGCGCTGCTCAGTCGGCCGTCCTGGGTGACCGGAACGGTGATGCTCGGGCTCGCGATCGTGCTCCAGCTCGGCAGTCTGTCCCTCGCACCGATCACCCTCGTCCAGCCGTTGGGTGCGGTCGCGCTCGTCATCACCGCGGTGGTGAACAGCAGGATCAGCGGCGTCCGGTTGAACCGTCGATCGGTCGTCGCGATCGTCGCCTGCGTCGGCGGCGTCGGTCTGTTCGTGACGATCGCGGCGGTCTTCACGGGCGAGCACCGGATCACCGAGGCCGAGCTCGTCACGATCCTGGTGATGCTCGGCGTCGTGCTCGTCGTGTTCGGACTCGGTTTCATGGTGTTCCGTTCCCGCTTCACGGCCATCTTCTACATCGTCGGGACCGGCGTGCTCTACGGCTTCGTCGCGACGCTCGCCAAGGTCATCATCGGACGGCTGCAGCAGGGCGAGTTCGACTGGCTCACGGTCCTCTGCGGGCTCGGCCTCGTCGCCGCGAGTGCGCTCGGCGGCTACTTCGTGCAGACCGCCTACTCCTCGGGGCCGCCCGACCTGGTCATCGCGGGCCTCACCGTCATCGATCCGATGATCGCGGTCGGCATCGGCATCATCGTGCTGGGGGAGGCGAGCAACGCACCGTTCTGGGCTGGCTTCGGCTTCGTCGTGGCCGGCGCGATCGCCGTGTGGGGAGTCTTCCAGCTCGCTCGCCATCACCCACAGGTGAGCCAGACGCCGGCGGCCGCAGCAGCCGCGAAGGCCCTCGCGACCGGCGACGCGCCCGCCTGAGCCCTGGAGCCCGAACGGGCTGCAGGTATGCTTGAGCATGGCGTTCCGCGCCGCATCAGGGTCGTGAGCGACCGCCCGCACCCCCTCACATCACTGGCCAAGCACAGAGGAATCACCGATACCTTGACTTCTCCCGACGACCAGCACCTCGCGAAGGCGTCCAGCACGACGCCGAGCGCCGACACCCACAAGCCGCTGCGGGTGGTCATCGGTGCCGACACCTTCTCGCCCGACGTGAACGGCGCCGCACGCTTCGCCGAACGCCTCGCGGCCGGACTCGTCCGCCGAGGCCACGACGTCCACATCGTGGCGCCCGCCGGCTCGCGCAAGTTCGGCACGTGGAAGGAGACCCACGAGGGTCAGACGATGACGGCGCACCGCCTCTTCAGCCTCCGGTGGTACCCGCACGACTGGCTGCGCTTCGCGATGCCGTGGTCGATGCGTCGGAACGCCCGGAAGATCCTCGACCGCGTGAAGCCCGACGTCGTGCACCTGCAGTCGCACATCGTGGTCGGCCGTGGTCTCTCGATCGAGGCCGAGCAACGCGGCATCCGCATGGTGGCGACGAACCACATCATGCCCGACAACATCCTCGACTTCACCGTCATCCCCAAGCGCACCCAGGAGTGGCTCGTCCGGACGCAGTGGGCTGCCGCCCGTCGCGTCTTCGATCGTGCCTTCGCCGTGACGACCCCGACGCGCAAGGCCGCCGACTTCCTGGAGCAGTTCACGGGCCTGACCGGTGTGCACGCGATCTCCTGCGGGATCGAGGCCGGACAGTACACGCCGTCGTTCGAACCGCGGAAGCGCAACACCATCCTCTTCGTGGGTCGCATCACGAGCGAGAAGCAGATCGACGTGCTCCTGCGCGCGCTCACGAAACTCCCGAAGGAACTCGACGCCCACGTCGACGTCATCGGTGGCGGCGACCAGGCGAAGAACCTCGAGCAGCTGACCCAGCAGCTCGGCATCGGCGACCGCGTCCGATTCCTCGGCAAGGTGTCCGACGATGAGGTGAAGCAGGCCTACACGAACGCCACCGTCTTCGCGATGCCGTCCATCGCGGAGCTGCAGAGCATCGCGACGATGGAGGCCATGGCCTCCGGTCTCCCGGTGGTCGCGGCCGATGCCATGGCGCTGCCCCACCTCGTGCACGATCAGGTCAACGGCTACCTGTTCGAGCCGGGCAACGTCGACGCCCTGGCCGAACGGCTCGCGACGGTACTCAGCGCCTCGCCCGAGGAGTACCGCCGGATGCAGGACGCCTCGTTGGAGCTCGTCTCCGCACACGACATCGAGCGCACGCTCGACACCTTCGAAGCGCTCTACCGTGGCGAGCAGGTCGTCGACCCGACGACCGAGCGTCACACGGCGACCGCAGACCGCCAGGAATCCCGCGACTGACTCCCGCCCCGCGGGCCACTCGGTACACTGGGTTCCGCACGGGGCGGTAGCCAAGCTGGTGAAGGCATTCGGCTCATAACCGAACGATGCGTGGGTTCAAGTCCCACCCGCCCTACCGAGAACCGGCCCACGAGCCTTGGTTCCGGTCCCTGAGCTTGTCGAAGGGCGCCCTTCGACAAGCTCAGGGACCGGGATGGAGCGGCTCCGGGACCGGTGCGACCTTGCTCGGCGATCGAGACTGGCCGGTTCAGTCCGCGAGGACGAGGGCGGCGGCACCGATGAGCGGCCCGTCGGCGTCGAGCCCGGCCGGGACCACGCGCAGCTCACGGGCGTAGGCGTGCAATGCCGAGGCGGTCGCAGCCTCTTGGACGAGGTCGAGGTAGTCGGGGGAGACCCGCGAGAAGCCGCCTCCGATCGCGACGCGTTCCAGGTCGAGCAGGGTCGTGATGCTACAGAGGGCTTCGCCGACGGCCTCGGCGGAACGTCGGACGGCGCGGATCGCGATTTCCGTTCCAGCTGCGTAGTCGGCCCCGAGCTGTTCGCCCGTCGTGCCGGTCCATCCCTGGGCGCGCGCCCAGGCGACCGTCGCGGTCCCCGACGCGATGCCCTCCAACGTCCAGGGTGTGCCGACAGCATCCGGTTCGCGTCGGCGGAGCTGCATCTGGCCGAGGTGGCCGGCGTTGCCCGAGGTGCCGGGGACGAGTCGGGATCCGAGGATGATTCCGCCACCGATCCCGGTGGAGACGACGATGCCCATGCTGTTCTCGGTTCCGCGGAGTGCGCCCTGCCAGTGCTCGGCCAGGGCGATGCAGGTGCCGTCGAGTCGGAGTTCCACCGGACCGGACGTGAAGCACCGGAGCTCCGCCACGACGGGGAAGTCGGCGAGTCGGGGGAGGTTGATCGGCGAGACGGTACCGTCGGTCCTGCCGATGGGGCCCGCCGAACCGATCCCGACGCCGGACACCGGCCTGCCATGGGCCGCGATGCTCCGTTCGGCGGTCTGGAGGATCGACGCCACGAGTTCCTCGCGGGTGGCCGCGGCGCCCGTCGGACCGCGGAACCGGGTGCCGGGCAGGATCCGTCCCTCGGCATCGACGACGGCCGCTTCGACCTTCGTGCCGCCGATGTCGATCGCGAGGGCCTCGTGCATCACCGCTCCATCCTGGAGGGCCGTCAGTCCGGGCCGGCTCCCGATCCAGCGTACTGGGAACGACACGGTTGTCATTCCTCCAGGTCATGGGGCATAATGCTCGTATCGGCGCGAGTCGAACAACTGCATACACGGAGGTCCGGTCAGCCGGACACCGACATGGATCACACTGCATGGGTCGTTGGGGAAGACGCACCCGGACGCAGTGGAGGAATCATGTCGACACCGATGACGAAGGGTGTGCTGTTCGTGCACTCGTCGCCTCGCGCGCTCTGCCCGCACCTCGAATGGGCGGCAGGTCGCGCTCTTGGTCGTGCCATCAGTTTCGACTGGGAAGACCAGCCGATCCTCCGCGGTGCGCAGCGTGCCGAGGTCTTCTGGGAAGGCCCGCACGGCACCGGAGCCGCACTCGCCTCAGCCCTGCGCGGCTGGGAGCACCTCCGCTACGAGGTGAGCGAAGACCCGGCCCAGGGCGCCGACGGTGCCCGGTGGATGCACACGCCCGACCTCGGGATCTTCTACGCGCAGACCGACAGCATCGGCAACGTGGTCGTCCCGGAGGATCGCATCCGGTACGCCATGGAGGTCGGCGCCGGGAACGCCGCCGAACTCCAGCGCGAACTCCGCGTCGCGCTCGGACAGCCGTGGGACGACGAACTCGAGCCGTTCCGTCACGCCGGCGACGGGTCCTCCGTCATCTGGCTGCACAACGTGGGCTGATCCGGCCCCGCCGGCGCGGCGGCACCGCGCACGCGAGACAACTTCACAGACGACAGGGTGCCCACGTGGCGTGGACCGTGCGAGGTCGGTNCGGGTCGTGGTGCATGCACCACGACCCGTCGTCGTCTCCGTCGCGAACGGCTCAGTAGCTCCGGAACGCCACGACCGCGTTGTGGCCGCCGAACCCGAACGAGTTGCTGATGGCGAGCAGGTCGCCGGACCCGAGCTCACGCGGCGTCGTGACGACGTCGAGCGGGATCTCCGGGTCCTGGTTGTCGAGGTTGATGGTCGGCGGGATGACCCGGTGGTGCAGGGCGAGCGCCGTGTAGGCCGCTTCGATGGCACCCGCGCCGCCGAGGAGGTGGCCGGTCGAGGCCTTCGTCGCCGTCACGGCGATGTCGTCGAGGTGGGCACCGAAGACCCGACGCAGCGCGTTGTACTCCGCGATGTCGCCCACGGGCGTGCTCGTGGCGTGTGCGTTGACGTGCACGACGTCGTCGAGCGACGCGCCACCGTTCTCGACGGCTGCACGCATGGCGCGGGCAGCTGCCGAACCCTCGGGATCGGGAGCCGTGATGTGGTACGCGTCGCTCGTCACCGCACCACCGAGGAGCTCGGCGTAGATGCGGGCGCCACGGGCCTTGGCGTGCTCCTCGGTCTCGACGATGAGCGCTGCCGCGCCCTCACCGAGGACGAATCCGTCGCGGTCGACGTCGTAGGGACGCGAGGCGATGGCGGGGTCGTCGTTGCGCTTGGACAACGCCTGCATCGCTGCGAAGGATGCGAGCGGGAGCGGGTGGATGGCGGCTTCGGAGCCACCGGCCACGACGATGTCGGCGAGGCCGGCCTGGAGGTGGTCGTAGGCGTTGGCGAGCGACTCGGTGCTTGACGCACAAGCGGAGACGACGGTGCGCTCTCCGCCTCGGGCGCCGAGGTCCATGCCGATCGCCGCTGCCGGGCCGTTCGGCATGAGCATCGGGACGGTCATCGGGAGGACGCGGCGGGGGCCCTTCTCGCGCAGGGTGTCCCAGGCGTCGAGGAGCGTCCACACGCCGCCGATGCCGGTGGCCCAGTCGACGAGGAGCCGCTCCGGGTCGACCTCGGGAGCGCCGGCGTCCTGCCAGGCCTCGCGCGCGGCGATCAGGGCGAACTGGCTCGACGGGTCGAGGCGCTTGACCTCACGACGGTCGAGGATGTCCGCGGTGGGGACGGCGGCCTGCGCGGCGAAGCGTACGGGCAGCTCGAGTTCTTCAGCCCATGGCTGCTCGAGACGGCTCGCACCGCTCTTGCCGGCGAGGAGGTTGTCCCAGGAGTCGGTGGCGTTGCCGCCGAGGGGAGTGGTGGCACCGATGCCGGTGATGACGATGCGTTTGGTGGTCATTCAGTCAAACCTTCTGTGGAGACGACGAGGGGGTCCGAGCCCTGCGGCGGTCGAGCCCGTGTCCGGACGGACGAGCCGCCTCGAACGCTGAAGGGCCGGTCGGCCAACTGCCGGCCGACCCTTCAGCACTGCGCTGGGACTAGCCCTGAGCCTTGACGATGAAGTCGACGGCGTCGCCGACGGTCTTCAGGTTCTTGACTTCTTCGTCCGGGATCTTCACGTCGAACTTCTCCTCCGCGTTGACGACGATGGTCATCATGGAGATCGAGTCGATGTCGAGGTCGTCGGTGAACGACTTGTCCAGCTCGACGGTGTCGGTCGCGATGCCGGTCTCGTCGTTGATCAGCTCGGCCAGGCCGGCGAGGACTTCTTCGGTGGACAGTGCCATTGTTCTACTCCTTGGGTGAGGTTTGACCGTAGTCGAGTGTAGTCGCGTCGGGCGTCCTGCTACGGCAGGACGACGACCTGAGCGCCGAAGACCAGTCCGGCACCGAATCCGATCTGCAGGGCGAGGCCGCCGCTGAGCTCGGGGTGCCCCTGGAGGAGCCGGTGGGTGGCGAGCGGGATGGACGCCGCCGAGGTGTTGCCGGTGGTCTCGATGTCGCGCGCGATGACGACGGTCTCCGGCAGCTTGAGCTGCTTGGCGAACTCGTCGACGATGCGCATGTTGGCCTGGTGGGGGATGAAGGCCGCGAGGTCGGAGGCTTCGACGCCCGCTTCCTCGAGTGCCTGCTTGGCGACCTTGGCCATCTCCCAGACCGCCCACCGGAAGACCGTCTGGCCCTCCTGGCGCAGGGTCGGCCAGGCGGCCGTGCCGTCGCGGAACTCGGTGAGCGTACCGCTCATGCCGACGGCGTCGGCCTTCGAGCCGTCGGACCCCCACACGGTGGGGGAGATGCCGGGGAAGTCGCTCGGACCGACGACGGCCGCGCCTGCTCCGTCGCCGAGGAGGAACGAGATCGACCGATCGGTCGGGTCGACGATGTCGGACAGCTTCTCCGCGCCGATGACGAGCGCGTAGTGGGCCGCGCCCGATCGGATGAGGGCATCGGCCTGGGCGATCGCGTAGGCGTATCCGGCACATGCGGCGTTGAGGTCGTAGGCGGCAGCGGGGTTCGCTCCGACGCGGTCGGCCACGACGGCCGCCATCGACGGGGACTGCTGGACGTTGCTGATCGTCGCGATGAGGACGAGGTCGACCTGTTCGGGCGAGATGCCCGCGGCCGCGATGGCCTCGGCGCCGGCTTCGGCTGCGAGGTCGACGGCGCTGACGTCGGCCGACGCCCGCGTGCGGGTGACGATGCCGGTGCGCTGCTGGATCCACTCGTCGGACGAGTTGATCGGACCGACGAGGTCGTCGTTCGGGACGCTGAGGTCTCCGCGAGCTGCGCCGAGGCCGAGGATGCGGGTGAACTCGGGACCGCGCGACTGCTTGAGGGTGGGGGTGGTCATTGACTGGTTCTCCGTCTGCGCTACTGCTGGGCGATGAGGTCGAGGGCTGCCGGCAGGTCGTCGGGGGTCTTGATGGCGACCGTCGGCACGCCCTTCAGGCCGCGACGTGCGAGTCCGGTGAGCGCCCCGGCGGGGGCGAGCTCGATGAGTCCGGTGATCCCTGCGGCGCTGAACGCGTCCATGCACAGGTCCCAGCGTACCGGGGAGGCGACCTGGCCGATGAGGAGGTCGAAGAACGCCGTACCCGAGGTGACCTCGGTGCCGTCGTGGTTCGTCCAGATGCGGAGCGTCGGGTCCTGGGGCTCGACCGTGCGGCTCGCGCCGGCCAGCCAGTCGCGGGCCGACTGCATGTAGCTCGTGTGGAAGGCGCCTGCGACCTGCAGCGGGATCACCCGCGTGCCCTTGAGCGGCTCGTCGGCGAGGCGGGCGAGGGCGTCATGCGCGCCGGCGACGACGATCTGGCCGCCACCGTTGTAGTTGGCGGGCTCCAGCCCGAAGGAACGGACGTGCGCGACGACGGCGTCCTGGTCGCCACCGAGGACGGCACTCATGCCCGTCGGGGTGGTGGCTGCGGCTTCGGCCATGGCCACGGCGCGTTCGCTCACGAAGCTCATGGCGTCGCTGTCCGAGAGGATGCCTGCGCCGTAGGCCGCGGTGATCTCGCCGACGGAGTGTCCGGCGATGCCGCCGAACGGCGCGGCGTCGGCGGGGAGGGCCTTCCGCAGGGCGTCCAAGGCGACGATGCCGGCCGCGACGATGAGCGGCTGGGCCACCGCGGTGTCGCGGATGGTGTCGGCGTCGGAGACGGTGCCGTGCTTGGCGAGGTCGAGTCCGGCTTCGTCGGAGTAGCGCGCGAGCGCGTCCTTCGCGGAGGCGTCCTGCAACCAGGGGTCGAGGAAGCCGGGGGTTTGGGAGCCCTGTCCAGGGCAGGCGATGACGATCACCGCTCTAGTCTGCCAACCGGAGGACGCCCAGCAGTGGAGCAACACCACGAACCTTTGGAAAATGTGTTGTGTGGAGTCCACAAAACCGACCGGTCGAACGGCCCTGCCAGCGTCAGGAGGTCAGCCGACGTCGGGACGGCTCAGGCTCAGCGATGGCGCCGAGGATGAGGGCCGCCTGCAGGATGAGCGACTCGCGGGCACCGGTCGCGTCCCATCCGATGACCTCGGAGACCCGCTTGAGGCGGTACCGGACCGTGTTGGGGTGCACGAACAGCTCGCGCGCGGTCGCTTCGAGCGAGCGGCCGTTGTCGAGGTAGCACCAGAGCGTCGTCACGAGCTCGCCGGAGTAGTCCTTGAGCGGGCGGTAGACCCGCTCGATGAGCGTGGTCTTCGCGAGGTTGTCGCCGGCGAGGGCGCGCTCCGGAAGGAGGTCGTCCGCGGCGACCGGACGGGGCGCGTGGCGCCAGGACTTCGCCACGGCGAAGCCGGCCAGTGCTGCCTTCGCGCTGCGCGACGCCTCGATGAGGGATGGCACGGCGTGACCGAGCACCAGGTGCCCCGGCCCGAAGCCGTGCTCGAGCTTGGCGGCGATGTCGAGGAAGGTGAGTTGTGAGCTGGTGCGGGCGTCTGCAGCGGCCTGTTCCGCCTCGTCGACGGGTTCGCCGTCTGCGGGCTCGGTGCTGGGCAGCTCAGCGCGACCCAGGACGAGCACGAGCCGGTTGCCCTGGACGCCGATGAGGACGTCGGCGTCGAGGTGTCGGGCGGTCCGGCGGAGCATGTCGACATCGAGCACCCGTGGGGTCGTCCCGACCAGGACACAGGCCTCGCCGTGACCGTGCCACCCGAGGGCGGCGATCCGGCTGGGCAGCTCGTCGTCGGCCTCGCCACTGAGGATCGAGTCGACGACGAGGGCCTCGAGGCGGGCGTCCCAGAGTCCGCGGGCTTCGGCCGCACGGGCGTACACGTCGGCCGAGGCGAATGCGATGTCGCGTGAGTAGAGGAGGATCGCCTCGCGGAGGTCGACGCTTCCGGACGCGACGCGTTCTTCGACGACCTCGACGGTGACCTTGATGAGTTGCAGCGTCTGCTGCAGGCTGACCGAACGGAGCAGCTCGCGAGGAGCTGCCCCGAACACGTCGGCGGCGATCCACGGCGTCGACCGGGGATCGTCGAACCACGAGATGAACGAACTGATGCCCGCCTGCGCCACCAGGCCGACCGCTGAGCGGCGGCCTGGTGGCATCTCGGCGTACCAGGGAAGGGTGTCCTCGAGGCGTTTGAGCGTCGCGGTCGCGAGCTCACCCGAGATCCGGCGGAGCCAGTCGAGTGTTTCGGCCTTCGTCTTCGTCTTCGTCACCGTGGTAGCGATGGAATCAGCTCTCGCCACCCGCGTTACCGGTGTTGCCGGCGTTCACGTCGTGGAGGCGGTAGCGGTCGATCGCCTGCTGCGGGAGGCTCGCATCGACCTCACCCCGAGCAGCGAGCTGCTGGAGGGTGCGGACGACGAGCGACGGGCCGTCGATCTTGAAGAAGCGACGGGCAGCGGCGCGCGTGTCGGAGAAGCCGAAGTCGTCGGCCCCCAACGTCGCGAAGTCGCCCGGCACGAACTGACGGATCTGGTCCGGCACGGCGTGCATGTGGTCGGTCACGGCGACGAACGGGCCTGCGGCACCGCTCAGCTTCTCCGTGACGTAGGGCACACGACGCTCCTCCTGTGGGTGCAGGAAGTTGTGCTGGTCGGCGGCGAGACCGTCGCGACGGAGCTCGGTCCAGCTCGTGACGCTCCAGACGTCTGCGGAGACGCCCCAGTCGTCGGCGAGCAGCTGCTGCGCCTCGATCGCCCACGGGACCGCGACACCGGAGGCCATGAGCTGAGCCTTCGGGCCCTGCTTGTCGCTCGTGCTGATGCGGTGGATACCGCGCACGATGCCGTCGACGTCCACGCCCTCGGGCTCGACGGGCATGACCATCGGCTCGTTGTACACCGTGAGGTAGTACATGACGTTCGGGTCCTCGTGCTCGCCGCCGTACATGCGCTGGATACCACTGCGCACGATGTGCGCGATCTCGTAGCCGTAGGCCGGGTCGTAGCTGACGACCGCGGGGTTCGACGACGAGAGCAGCAGCGAGTGGCCGTCGGCGTGCTGGAGGCCCTCACCCGTGAGCGTCGTGCGACCGGCGGTCGCGCCGATCATGAAGCCACGGGTCATCTGGTCGCCGGCCGCCCAGATGGCGTCGGCGGTGCGCTGGAAGCCGAACATCGAGTAGAAGACGTAGACCGGGATGAGCGGCTCGCCCTGCACCGAGTACGAGGTTCCGATCGCGGAGAAGGCCGCGACGGCGCCCGCCTCGTTGATGCCCACGTGCACGATCTGACCCTGCGGGCTCTCCTTGTAGGCGAGCAGCAGTTCGCGGTCGACCGAGGTGTAGTGCTGACCGTTCGGGTTGTAGATCTTCGCGCTCGGGAAGAACGCGTCCATACCGAAGGTGCGTGCCTCGTCGGGGATGATCGGGACGATGCGGTTGCCGAAGTCCTTGGCGCGGAGGAGGTCCTTCAGCAGTCGGACGAACGCCATCGTGGTGGCGATCTCCTGCGTGCCGGAGCCCTTCTTCGCTGCCGCGTACGCGGAGTCGTCGGGCAGGTTCAGCTGCGTGTACTTGCTGCGACGCTCGGGGACGTAGCCGCCGAGCGCGCGGCGACGCTCGTGCAGGTACTGGATCGCCTCGTCGTCCTCGCCCGGGTGGTAGTAGGGCGGGAGGTAGGGGTTCTCTTCGAGCTGCGAGTCGGTGATCGGGATGCGCATCGTGTCCCTGAAGGTCTTCAGGTTGTCGAGCGTCATCTTCTTCATCTGGTGGGTCGCGTTGCGGCCCTCGAAGCTCGGGCCGAGGCCGTAGCCCTTGATGGTGTGCGCGAGGATGACCGTCGGCTGACCCTTGTGCTCGCTGGCCGCCTTGAACGCCGCGTAGACCTTGCGGTAGTCGTGGCCGCCGCGCTTGAGGTTCCAGACCTCGTCGTCGGTGTAGCCCTCGACGAGCTTCAGGGCGCGCTCGTCGCGGCCGAAGAAGTTCTCGCGGACGTAGGCGCCGTCTTCCGTCTTGTACGTCTGGAAGTCGCCGTCGGGCGTGACGTTCATGAGGTTGAGGAGCGCGCCGTCGGTGTCGCGGTTGAGGAGGTCGTCCCACTCGCGGCCCCAGATGACCTTGATGACGTTCCAGCCGGCACCGCGGAAGAAGCTCTCGAGCTCCTGGATGATCTTGCCGTTCCCGCGGACGGGGCCGTCGAGGCGCTGCAGGTTGCAGTTGATCACGAAGTTGAGGTTGTCGAGGCCCTCGTTCGCGGCGACCTGGAGCTGGCCGCGGCTCTCGACCTCGTCCATCTCGCCGTCGCCGAGGAACGCCCAGACCTGCTGGTCGCTGGCGTCCTTGATGCCACGGTTGGTGACGTACTTGGCAAGGTGCGCCTGGTAGATCGCGTTGATCGGGCCGAGACCCATGGAGACCGTCGGGAACTGCCAGAAGTCCGGCATGAGGCGCGGGTGGGGGTACGAGGAGAGCCCGTGCGGCGCGTGCGACTTCTCCTGGCGGAAGCCGTCGAGCTGGTCGGTGCTGAGGCGGCCCTCGAGGAAGGCGCGGGCGTAGGTGCCGGGGGAGGCGTGGCCCTGGATGTAGATCTGGTCGCCACCGCCCGGGGCATCCTGGCCGCGGAAGAAGTGGTTGAAGCCGACCTCGTAGAGCGCGGCCGACGACGCGTAGGTGGAGATGTGTCCGCCGACACCGATGCCGGGGCGCTGCGCGCGGTGCACGGTCATGGCCGCGTTCCAGCGGATCCAGGCGCGGTAGCGGCGTTCGATGTCCTCGTCGCCCGGGAAGTCGGGCTCGTTCTCCGAGGCGATGGTGTTGATGTAGTCGGTGGTGGGCACCATCGGCACGCCGAGGTGCAGCTCCTTCGAGCGCTTGAGGAGGCTCAGCATGATGTCGCGGCCGCGACCGCGGCCACGTTCGTCGACGAGGGCGTCGAGGGACTCATTCCACTCGGACGTCTCCTCAGGATCGGCGTCTACGTGGTTGGACGAGTATGGATCCTGGTCGTGAACAGTCACCGTCGACCTTTCTCTCGTGGCAGATCGTGCCTGGGTTGTGATGGTGAACTCCATGCGTCCTGATGGGTATGGACGCGGGCGCCACCTTTCACCCTATCCGGTCACCCCAGGGAACGGTGACCGAGCGGCGCACCCCTCCGGGTTTGTGCAGCTGCGGTGCGGGGTTAGGATGTGTGACCGGATCGGACCCGTCCACCGCTCGGGCGATCCGGAGCAGGCGAACCCGCCTGAAAGGACCCTCATGGCACTCGAGAACGACACCCTGGCACCCGACTTCGAACTGGCGAACCAGTTCGGTGAACTCGTCAGGTTGAGTCAGTTCCGCGGCAGTTCGGCTGTCGCCCTCGTCTTCTTCCCGCTGGCGTTCTCCGGTACCTGCACGGGGGAGCTGTGCGAGTTGCGCGACAACCTCAGCCTGTTCACGGACGACCAGGTCACGCTCGTCGGCATCTCCGTCGACTCCAAGCACACGCTGCGCGCGTGGGCGGAGCAGGAGCAGTACGGCTTCCAGCTGCTCGCCGACTTCTGGCCGCACGGCCAGGTCGCCAAGGAGTACGGGGTGTTCCTGCAGGAGAAGGGGTTCGCGAACCGTGCGACCTTCCTCATCGACCAGCAGGGCATCATCCGTGAGAGCTTCATCACGGCACCGGGCGAAGCCCGCTCGCTCGCGGCCTACCGCGCCGCGCTCGAAGAGCTGCGTCAGCCGGCCTGAGCCGCGGCTCGCGCTGGTCGATCCGGTCGCCGGGCGTCTCAGCCGGTGATCGTGACCTCGGGTGCGCGCTCGTAGCGGATGAACCGGTACGGGACGCCCGTTCGTGACTCCGACCAACCGTGTGCCGGGTCGATCGTGATCGGCACCCACTCCTCGCCGATGGTCGGTGCGAAGGTGTCGCCCGCGACGTCGAGGTCGAGTTCGGTCACCTCGAGCCGGTCGGCGAGCGCGAGCGCTTCGGTGAAGAGACCCGCGCCGCCGGTGACCCAGGCCTGGCCGTTGCCGGCGAGCTGTGCCGCTTCGAACGCGTCCTCCAGGGAGTGCGCGACGATCGCGCCGTCGGCGGACCACGCGTGATCGCGGGTGACGACGATGTTCGGGCGTCCTGGGAGCGGACGGAACCGCGGGGGGAGTGAATCCCAGGTGCGGCGTCCCATGATCACCGCGTCCGACCCGGTGAGCGCCTTGAAGTGCGCGAGGTCTTCGGGGACGTGCCAGGGCATGTCACCGTCGGCGCCGATGACCCCGTCGTGGGCCTGGGCCCAGATGAGCGCCAGGCTCATACTGCGACGGCCGCTCGGATGGCGGGGTGGTGCTGGTAGTCGACGATCTCGAGGTCGTCGTACTCCACGTCGAAGATGCTGTCGCGCTTCGTGTTGATGCGCAGCTTCGGGTAGGGGAACGGGGCACGCGTGAGCTGCTCCGTCACCTGCTCGAGGTGGTTGTCGTAGATGTGGCAGTCGCCGCCGGTCCACACGAAGTCGCCGACCTCGAGGCCCACCTGCTCGGCGACGAGGTGGGTGAGGAGCGCGTAGCTGGCGATGTTGAAGGGGACGCCGAGGAAGAGGTCTGCGCTGCGCTGGTAGAGCTGGCAGGAGAGCTTGCCGTCGGCGACGTAGAACTGGAAGAAGGCGTGGCAGGGGGCGAGCGCCATGTTGGGGATGTCGGCGACGTTCCAGGCGGAGACGATGATGCGGCGCGAGTTCGGATCGGTGCGCAGCTGGTCGATGACCTGCGAGATCTGGTCGATGTGGGAGCCGTCGGGGGTTGGCCAGGACCGCCACTGCACGCCGTACACGGGGCCGAGTTCGCCCTGGTCGTCGGCCCATTCGTCCCAGATGGAGACGCCGTGCTCCTGCAGCCAGCGGATGTTGCCGTCGCCGCGGAGGAACCACAGGAGTTCGTAGGCGATGGACTTCCAGTGCACCCGCTTGGTGGTGATGAGCGGGAAGCCCTCGGAGAGGTCGAAGCGGAGCTGGCGGCCGAACACACTGCGCGTGCCGGTTCCGGTGCGGTCGCCTTTGGTGGCGCCGTGCTCGAGCGTGTCGCGCAGGAGGTCTTCGTACGGGGTGGGGATCGTCGTATCCATCCCCTCGATCGTACGGCCAGCGACTGTCACCGCGCCCGATCGATCGTCCGGTGTCGCGACGGATGCGCGTGGGCCCGGGTTGTGGAGCGTTCCGGCTCCGACGGGGACTCCGGCTAGACTCGACGAGTCGCATCGGATGGTTCCATCTGATCGCGGGCCTTTAGCTCAGCTGGTAGAGCGCCACGCTTACACCGTGGATGTCGTCGGTTCGATCCCGGCAGGGCCCACTTCAGGAGACGTCCCACGACGGATGAAGCGCCTCTGTCCCCTCCGATGTATGACCTGAAGCACACCGCTGGTCCGGGCAGGCCCGGACCAGTCTCAGCGCACGCTGATGAAGATCGGATTCGTGTACAGCCAGGTGTCGGCCCAGGGGTCGGCTGGGGAGACCGGGTACGGCTGGGGTGCCCGCGGGTCGACCTCGGCGCCGAGTGGACCGACCCCGTGCACCTGGCCGTCGCTGCCGCGAAGGCGGACGTAGCCGTCCTCAGTGGCAGGCTCGAGCGGCACCACCACACGGAACGGGGAGTCGCTGCGGTCGGCGACGTCGAGCATCTCGACGACTCGGGTGCCGGGTGCGCGCTGTTCGTCACGGTCGGCGACGGGCCCGGTGACGCGCCCGCGGATCAGGTCGAGGTGCGCGAGTCTCGGCGTCGTGCCCCGCGAGGTGGGCGTTGTCGTGGGCGTGACGTCGACCACGAGCTCGAGGGCTGTGCCGCTTTCGACGGTGAGGGTCCCACCCAAGGTGACGCCGGTCTCCGGCTGGTCGGTGGCACGGAGCACGACGGAGAGCCCGGCGACGAGGTGCCCGTGGTCGACCCAGACACGGCCGGCGCGGATTGCGTCGAGCAGGGAGACGGACGACCGGTCGACGGCCCCGACGTGCGTCCGACTGAACTCGCCCGGCCAGAAGTCGGCGCCGTTCTGGGGCGTGGCCGTGGCGATCGGGTCCGGCCGACGGCCGGCGCGGTTGAAGTTCGCGAGCGTCGCCCCGGACTCCCAGCCCGGCCCCGTCGGGAAGTCGCCCACGCGTGTCGCGTCGGACTCCTTGAGGTGCAGATCGCTGTTCGTGGTGACCCACCAGCGCCTTCCCTCGCTCAGCAGCGAGTCCCACATGCCGCCGACGACGGCCGTCGTCCAGTCGAAGCCGCCGTGGGTCAGATAGGCCTCCGCGGGGTAACCGGGGAACGAGAACTCGCTGGGGGTGTTCTCGTACTCGCCACGCCGTGAGCGTTCGGTCGCGTTCGCGGCGATCGCTCCGGCTTGGGCGCCGGGAGCGCCCTCCATGCCGACGAACACCTCGGGGTCGGCGTCCTGCCAGGCACGGAGCTCGCCGGGCGAGTCGATGCCGAGGCGGCTCGGGTGGTTCGCCAGGACGATCACGTCGTCGATGACGCCGGCACGCTTCTGGGCGCCGAGCCAGGCTATGCCGTCGGTCGCGTGCACGAGCCACTCGGCGGCGTCTTCGGTGCCGGGGCGCGGTTTCTCCCAACCGTTGAGCTTGCCGTCGTGGTCGAGCTCGAAGCGGCGCAGCACGAGGGTCGTCTGGGGCCCGGGCGCGATCAGCACGGTCGCGTGCTCGGCTCCCGGGATGTACCACTCGAGCCCCTGGAGCACGAGCATGTCGGGCCGCGCCGCCCGCGCGGTGTCGATCTCGCGTGCCGCGTTGAACACCCCGCCGACGTTGGCATGTCCCTTGTTGCTGTGTTCCGTGAAGGCGATCGCGTCGACCGCGAAGCGCTGCGCCTGGTCGAGGATCGTCGTCATCGGGTACTTGGCGTCGTGCGAGTAGACCGAGTGCACGTGGTGGTCGAACACGAGCCAGGAGAGCGCGTCCGGGTCGACGACTGCCGACGCGGACGGCAGCGGCGCGGCCTGGGCAGAGGCCGCGCTCCCGAGCCCCTGGGCGGTCGCTCCCACGGCGACCGTCGCAGCGACGGAGGCCCCCAGGAAGGACCGGCGGGAGAGGCCGTACCGGGCCGATGCGCCCCGCTTCTCCTCGGGCACGGACGATGCGCCACCGGTTGGCGCGGGCTGCTCGGGGCGGGGATCGAAGGGCATGGCATCACTTTCATCGGACGGACGCGCCGATCGTAGGTAGCGGAGGTGAACCTCGGCCCAACGGCCGGTGCCGTGGGGGACGCCCGGCGTTCACGACCCATTCACCTGCGTGGGCGATAGTCCTGGCGTCGCCGGGTATCCCCGTCCCGGAGGCCCACCGCACCCACCAAAGGTCCCGATGTCTTCCACTGTCCCCGTCATCCGCCGTTCTCCGTTCCGTGCCGCAGGGCGCGCCCTGCTCGTCACGGCAGCGCTCAGCGCCAGCGCGGTGCTCTGCCTCGTCGGCGCCGGTGCTGCTGTCGCCGCCTCGGCGCCGGCACCGCTCACGCTGCGCGACACCACCGGCGCCGCGGTCACGTCAGGTGACGCGCGCGCCGTCCCGTCGTTCGGCTCCGCGGTGCTCGCCGCGGGCTGCCCCGCCGATGCGGATGACGCCGCCCGCCTCTCCGTGACGGCGGGAGGGGTCACCGTCGTCACGTCTTCGACCGTCACGGTGGCCGCCGGGCAGCCGGTCGAGGTGCCGATGGCCATCTCGTTCCAGGAGGTCGTGGACGGCGGCGTCGAACAGGGCGACGCGACCCTCGCGCTCGAGTGCCTCGTCCTCGAGTCGGGCATCCCGTCGTCAGTGGTCACGGCGGCGACCCTGCCCGTCACGTTCGCCGCGGGAACCTGGTCGGTGCCCGGCGCTCAGGTCGAGCCGGTTCCTCCGACGGTCACGCCGACCGCGGCCCCACCCTCGGGAGGTTCTGGAGCAGGGGCGATCGCGTCGCCGGGCCCCTCGGCCACAGCGCGACCCTCCGCTGACGGAGACCTGGCGCTGACGGGCTGGCAGCTCGGCGGGGCCGGCGTCGTCGCCGCCGGCCTGCTCGCGGGCGGAGCCGCCCTGCTCTTGCGCAGGCGTCTCCGGTAACCCATCGGCCCGGAGGCTGCGAGGGGGCGACCGCGGTCAGGTCCCGCTCGGTGTCTCCTCCGCCGCTGCCAGGTTCTTCTGGACGGCGAACTGCGTCCGGTGCAACTCTTCGTACCGCCCGCCGGAAGCCAGCAGCTCCTCGTGCGTGCCCCGCTCCACGATCGAGCCGTCCTCGACCACGAGGATCAGGTCCGCACTGCGGATGGTCGAAAGCCGGTGCGCGATGACCATCGCCGTCCGGCCCTCGAGCGCCTCGCTGAGCGCCGCCTGCACCGCGGCCTCCGAGGTCGAGTCCAGCGCCGCTGTCGCCTCATCGAGGATGACGACGCGCGGCTGGGCGAGGAGCAGCCGCGCGATGGTCATCCGTTGGCGCTCACCACCGGAGAGTCGGTAGCCACGCTCGCCCACCATGGTGTCCAGCTGGTCCGGCAGGGACCGGATGAGCGGTTCGAGCCGCGCGCGGCGGACGGCGTCCCACACCTCGTCCTCGGACGCCTCCGGACGCGCGAGGCGCAGATTGGAGCGGATGGTCTCATGGAACAGGTGACCGTCCTGCGTCACCATGCCCAGGGTGTGCCGCATGGAGGCGAAGGCGACATCGCGGACGTCCGTCCCCGCGAGACGCACGGCGCCCTCATCGACGTCATACAGCCGCGACAGCAGCTGCGCGATCGTGGACTTCCCCGCTCCTGACGAGCCGACGAGGGCGACGGTCTGCCCCGGCTCGATCCGGAAGGAGACGCCGTGCAGCACCTCCTCGCCGCCGCGGGTGTCCAGCGTCGAAACCTCTTCCAGGGAGGCGAGGGACACCTTGTCCGCGGACGGGTAGGCGAAGTGGACGTCGTCGAACTCGACGGACACCGGACCATTGGCGACGGTGACGGCGTCGGGCTTCTCCTGGATGAGCGGTTCGAGGTCGAGCACCTCGAAGACGCGCTCGAAGCTGACCACCGCGCTCATGATCTCCACCCGGGCGTTCGCGAGGCCGGTCAGCGGCGCGTAGAGGCGGGTGAGGAGGAGCGCCAGGGTGACCACCTCACCGGTGTCCAGCTGCCCGGCGAGTGCGAGGAAACCGCCGAGGCCGTACACGAGGGCGAGCGCGAGGGCGGAGACGAGCATCAGCGCGGTGAAGAAGACGAACTGCAGCATCGCCGTCCGGACGCCGATGTCGCGGACGCGAGCGGCGCGGACGCGGAACTCCTCAGCCTCCTGATCCGGTCGGCCGAACAGTTTGACGAGCGTGGCGCCGGGCGCTGAGAAGCGCTCGGTCATCTGGGTGCTCATGGCCGAGTTGTGGTCGGCGGCTTCACGACGCAGCGCGGCGAGGCGGCTACCCATGCGGCGCGCGGGTACCAGGAAAATGGGGAGCATCACCACGGCGAGGACCGTCACCAGCCAGGATGTGCTGAGCATGACGATCAGCGTGAGGATGAGGGCCACGAGGTTCGTGATCACGCCGGACAGCGTGCCGCTGAAGGCCTGCTGCGCGCCGATCACGTCGTTGTTGAGGCGGCTCACGAGCGCGCCCGTCCGGGTTCGGGTGAAGAACGCGATCGGCATCTGCTGCACGTGGTTGAAGACGGCGGTGCGGAGGTCCAGGATCACGCCTTCGCCGATCCGCGCCGAGTACCATCGCGTCAGCAGCGACACGGCGGCGTCCGCCACGGCCACGAGGGCGATGACGACCGCGAGGCGGACGATCGTGGCCACCTCGCCCCGGGCGACGATGACGTCGACCACCTGGCCGGCGAGCACCGGGGTCGCGACCGCGAGGAACGCTCCCGCGACGGAGAGGGCGATGAAGACCAGCAACTTGGACCGGTAGGGCACCGCGAACGTCATGATGCGCCGCACGGACTCACGGGAGATGCCGTGCTTGCCGTCCTTGGCGGTCGAGATCTTGTACAGCGAGCTCCAGGCCGCGCTCTCCATGCTCATTGCGATTCCTCACGCCCCGCTGCGCATGAGCGCGTCCCTGACCCCGGTCACGACCCGGGTGGCGACGCGAACGCAGACCTGCGCGAGCGTATCAGCCTCGCCGTTCCCGACCTGAACGCTCTGGCGGCCGCGGATCTCGTCAGCGTTCGGACCGCAGGGCCGTCCACATCACGACGAAGGCGGCGGCGATGCCGAGCACGCTTCCGGCGAGCCCGACGATCATGGCGGGATGGCCGGTGTCTCCGAGGCCGATCGAGCACGCGACGACACCGATGCCGGACGCCATCAGCGCGACGAAGCTGAAGGCGGCGAGGATGAAGCGCTTCGTGGTTCGGGTGGGATCGGGGGCGGGAGGGAGCGACATCGTGCCTCGTTTCCGCCGTCGCGTGGGCTGCGTCGGCTCTTCGGCATCAGGCTAGAGGGCCGCCGATCGATGCGGTGAGGGGGTATCCCCGGTCCTCACGACAGAACGGTCACGAGCGCCTGCGGATCTCGTGGACGAGGAGCCAGACGAGGTAGCCGCCACCCACGATCACGGTGACGACCCCCACCGGCAGCGACGTCGGCAACAGGTGCTGCGCGACGATGTCGGATGCCAGCAGCATGAGCGCACCGAGGAGGGCGGACGGCACCAGTGCGATGCCGGCGGTGCGGGTGATCCGCTGCGCGATCTGCGGGGCGGCGAGGGCGACGAACGCGATGGGTCCGGCCGCGCCCGTGACGACAGCCGTGAGCGCGACGGCGCACGCCACGAGACCGAGCCGCGAACGTTCGACCCGCGATCCGAGCGCCTTCGCTGCGTCATCGCCGAGCTCGAGCTGGCGGAGCGAACCACCGAGCGGACCGAGGGCGATGGCGACGGCCATGATCACGGCTGCGGCGGGGAGGAGTTGCGCCCAACCCACGCTGTTCAGCGAGCCGGCACCCCACACGGTGGCGAGCATCGCGACTTCGAGCTTCGCCCTGAGTACAAGGTAGGAGCTGAGCGCTTCGAGCATGGCGGAGATGCCGATGCCCACGACGATGAGCCGGAAGCCCTGGACGCCTCGACGGTAGCTGAGGAGGTAGACCAGCGCCGTGGCGATCAGCCCGCCACCGATGGCACCGCCCGCGACAACGGCCGAGCCGGCGCCCGCGCCGATCACGATGATCACGATGAGACCGCCCGCGTACGATCCCGCGGTGAGCCCGATGATGTCGGGGCTCGCGAGTGGGTTGCGGGTGAGGGACTGGAAGATCGCGCCGGAGAGTCCGAGGGCCCCTCCGAAGAGCAGCGCGGCGAGGACCCGCGGGAGGCGCCACTCGAGCACCACCGTCTGCACCAGACCGCCTGGCCCGCCGAGGAACGCCGACGCCACCTCGTCGACCGACAGTGGCAGGTCGCCGAGACACAACGCGAGCAGCGCCAGGGTGAAGAGGACCGCGCAGAACACGCCGCACACGACGATCGTGCGCAGCCGGACGCGGACGGAGAGGGATCGCCGACGCCACACGACCGTGCGCGGTCCCGTCTCGACGCCGGTCACAGTGCGCTCGCCTTCGCGCGCCGCACGAGGTGGATCAGCACGGGCGCGCCGATGAACGCGGTGACGATCCCGACCGGGACGTCACTCGGCCAGAGGATCACGCGACCGATCACGTCGGACGTGAGCAGCACGGCCGGCGCTATCAGGATCGAATACGCCACGATCCACCGCTGGTCGGGACCGACGATCCACCGCGCGATGTGGGGCACCATCAGGCCGACGAAGCCGACCGGCCCGGCGATCGCGGTCGCCGCACCAGCCAGCAGGGTGATCGCGACGACGGCGAGCACGCGGGTGCTCACGAGGCGAGTACCGAGTGAGGAGGCGAGATCGTCGCCCAGCGCCAGGGCGTTCAGCGATCGCGCGCTGAACAGCGCGATGACGACGCCCGCGACGACGAAGGGGAGTGCGGGCAGGATGACGTCGAAGCCGCGCTCCACGAAGGACCCGGCGTTCCAGCCGCGGAGCTGCCTGAAGGCGACCGGATCGAGGAGCATCATGGCGGTCGTGATGCCGCTGAGCACCGCTGCCAGGGCGACGCCGGCGAGGGTCAGCCGGACCGGATCCGCGCCACCACGTCCTGCCGAGCCGATCACGTAGACGAGTGCCGTCACGACCAGGGCTCCCAGGAACGCGAACGGCAGGTACTGCACGGGCGTGCGAGCGCCGAACAGGACACCGATCGCGACGAAGAGTGCCGCGCCCGCGTCGACGCCGAGGATACCTGGATCACCGAGGGGATTGCGGGTGAGGCCCTGGATCAGGGCGCCGGAGACGCCCAGCCCGACGCCGACGACGAGTCCTGCCACGGTGCGGGGGATCCGCAGATCGAGGACGACCAGATCGGTGACGGAGCCATCGGGCCTCGTGAGTGTCCGCCAGACGTCCGTCGGGCCCACGGGGTGGGACCCGACGAGGACGCTGAGCAGGACCGCGGTCGCGAGTGCCGCGACCGCGATCCCGAGCCCCAGCGAACGGCGCCCGCGAGGGGTGCGCGAGGTCACCGACGGGTCAGCCGTCGACGCTCTGCGGAGCTGTGCCGGCGACGGCGTCCACCAGGCGCGGCACCAGCTGCTCGAGGACGTACTTCTGGCTGAGTGGGGTGAGGAAGTAGATCGCGCCGGCGAGCTCGCCGTCGGTGAAGACCGCTCGCCCGCCGGTCACGGCGTCGAGGCTCGAGGTGGTGCCGAAGCCCAGCACCTCCTGGACGGCATCCGCGGACTCCGTGGCGAAGACGATCACGTCCGCGTCGATGACACCGACGTTCTCCGCGGCGATCTGCGCCTGTCCGCCCTCGCTCGGGACGTACTGCTGCAGCCCGGGCGTGATCGTGAACCCGAGATCCGTCAGGAAGTCGGTGTTGAGGCCGTCGGGGTAGACCCACAGGTTGCCGTCCCACGGCCCACCCTGCGAGAAGGTCGCCGTGAGGCCCGCGAACTCCGGGTGCGCTGCCGCCGCCGCAGCGTAGGCCTCGTCGACGCCGGTGATGAGCGCCTCGCCTTCCGCCGACCGACCCACGGCTTTGGAGACCATCATGGTCTGGTCCCGCCAGTCCGCGAAGTAGAGCCCAGCGCCCTCCTCATTGGTCACGGTCGGCGCGATCTCCGCGAGCTTCCCGTAGTTCTCCTCGGTCATGCCGGCGTTCGTCCCGATGATCAGGTCCGGCCGCAGTGACGCGATCTTCTCGTACTCGAACCCGTCGGTCGTGGTGAGGACGGTCGGCTCGGCATCGCCCAGGAGATCCGTCGCCCACGGCCACACCGCATACGGCTGCTCGCCGTACCACTCCGTCGTCGCGATCGGTGTGACACCGAGTTCGAGGAGGATGTCCTGCTCGGTCAGACCGACCACGACGATCCGCTGCGGCTCCGACGGGATCACCGTCTCGCCGTACTCGTGCTCGATCGTCACCGGGAACGAGTCGCTCGGCTCGGTCGTGTAGTTCGGGTTCTCGGCGGTGGTCGACGCGGCGCTCGAGCAGGCGGAGAGCGCGACACCGACGAGGGCGAGCGCGCTCACCGCGGCAAGCAGACGAGCGGTCCTCGCGCTCGGGGCGCGGTAGTGCTTCGGGACGATCATGGGGTCCTTCATCGGTTCGGCTGGCGGGATGACGACAGTCAGGTTAGCCTTGCCTAATCGCTTCGCGCTATCGCGCTGAGTGGACAGGACTTGTCGAATGGAGACAGCTGGATGTCTGGTCGCGATCACTCGGACGGCGGAATCAAGCTCCTCGGCCCGCTGGATGACGCCGAAGGGACATCGGGGGAGTTCCGGGTTTCCCGCTCGCGGGTCGACGCGACGACACGGTTCGATGAGCACTCCCACCGCGAGGACCAACTCGCGTGGATGAGTTCCGGCGCGATGGAGGTGTCGGTCCCCGGCGATCGACGGCGACTGCGGCGAGAGCACCTCGCATGGATCCCCGCGGGGATGGTGCACGAAATGAGCTTCAGCGAGCCCGGCGAGCTCATCAGCGTCTACGCCGACCCGGAACTGCGCCCCCAGGGCGGCCGGTGGAACGGTGCACGGACCGTCCGGGTCGACGAGCTGTCGGCAGCGCTGCTGGCCCACCTGCTCGACGCCGACCCGACCGGGCGCCGGCGATGGCGATGCTGGTCGCTCCTGATCGACTTGCTGTCGGCGGCGGCTCGCGACGATGAGGCGTTGGCCATGCCCCGTGAACCGCGCGCGCGTGCCATCGCGTCGGCCCTGATGGCCGACCCCGCCGACCCGCGTGGGCTCGACGATTGGGCCTCGGCGGCGGGCGTCAGCTCGAAGACGATCGGCCGGGCGTTCGTGGACGGCACGGGATGCACCTTCCGCGAATGGCGGGTCCGCGTGCGCCTGCATGCTGCCGCGGGCATGCTCGGACGGGGTGTCGCCGTACAGGATGTCGCACCCGCGGTCGGCTACGAGTCGGTGAGCAGCTTCATCGGGGCGTTCCGGGCCCGGTTCTCCATGACCCCCGCCGTCTACGCCGCGAGGAGCCGGTCGGCGGAGGTCGTCTGATCCGAAGACGGGTGCGGCTTCAGGCGACCTGGGGAGAGCGACCGTCTCCGTTGGTCTGGCCGACGCCTCGGCTTCCGCTCTAGGGTGGCCGTATGGCCCACCCGCACGCACGGCGGGCGACCACTCGGACACGTCTCGTCCTCCGGGTGATCGCCGGTGTCGTCGCCGCCGCGGCCGCGATCGTGTTCCTGCTGGCGATCTGGATGGTGGTGTCGAGCCGGTTCGGCTGGGACGACCGCGACCTCCACGGGTACAGCCTGCTCTTTGGAACCCCGATCGCACTCTTCGCCGGGCTGGTCGTGGCGGTCTCGCTGCCGCTGGCTGTGCCGCCGGAGCACCGGAGCCGTACGCGGGCCGTGACCCTGGGAGTGCTTGCGGCGACCGTCGTGCTGCTCGTCATCGCGGTCGTCACCGCCTGAATCCGCCCAGCGCGACCCCTCTCGACGGCGTCTCAGCGATCAACCGGCTCCGGGGGTGGGCCGTCGGCGTCGCGTCGGGTCAGTGCGCGTGTGGTCACGGGTGGTCCTTTCGAGAGGCATGGTCGTGGTCGTTGATGCGTGCGAGGCGGGCGTTGTAGTCGGTGAGTTCCGCGTCCCCGTCGCGTTCTGCTCGGCGGTCGTAGCGTTTCGCGGCACGTTCGTCACTCCGCACCCACTGCGAGACGACGATGAGAGCGACCAGGACGGCGGGGATCTCGCCGACGCTCCACGCGATGCCGCCGCCGACCGCTTGATCGGCGAGGAGCGCTGCGGTGTTCGTGTATCCGAGGGCGGTCCACCACCCTTCGGCGAGTACGGTGGCGCTCGACATGATCGCGAGTCCGAAGAAGGCGTGGAAAGCGAGGGTCGCGAGCAGCAGGATGATCCGGAACGGGTAGGCCGTGCGGTTCGGGCCCGGGTCGATGCCGATGAGGACCCAGAAGAACAGGTACCCGGTGGCGAGGAAGTGCACCGTCATCAGGATGTGACCCTGGTGGGCGAGCATCGCCCATTCGAACCAACCGGTGTAGTAGAACACCACCAGACTCCCGGCGAAGAGCACTCCTGCGACGGCCGGTTTCGACAGCAGCCGCAGGTACCGCGAATGCACGACGGCGAGGATCCACTCCCGGAGGCCTCGGCCTCCGTCGGTGCGACTGGGCAGGGTTCGCAGTGCGAGGAGGATCGGGCCGCCCAGGACGAGCAGCGGCGGCACGATCATCATGAGCGCCATGTGCTGCAGCATGTGCGTGCTGAAGTGGATCTGCCCATACACGGCGAGGCCACCGCTGGTCGCGTACAACAGCGCCGCGCAGCCGGCCAGCCAAGCGATCAGGCGGACCACGGGCCAGGCGTCGCCGCGGCGCCGGAGCGTACGGAACGCCCACAGGTACCAGGCCGCACCGACCACGGCGAGGCCGGCCCACATCCAGTCGACGTGCCACTCGGTGAACATCCGCAGTGGCGTCACCTCCGGCGGGTAGGCGAACCCGAGGAGCCGGCGGCGGACGTCGTCGGCGACCGGCTCCTGCGACACCGGCGGTTGGCTGCGCGACAACGCGACCGAGACGCCCATCGTGACCGCCATGACGACGACCTCGACGACAGCGAGCCGGATGAACGTCGACCGCTTCCCGGGTTCGGCCTGCAGCCGGGGGATGAGCCGGAGCCGGTGCCACACGCCGGCGAGTCCGAGCAGCACGAGCGCGACGGTCTTCGCGACCAGGAGCAGCCCATACGGGGTGAGGAGGTCCGTCGGGCCTGCGAGTCGCAGCGAGGCGTTCACGACGCCCGAGAAGGCCACCGCACCGAACGCCCAACCGGCGAGCACCGAGTAGCGTGCGACGACCGCGCCGATCTGATCACCGATCTTCCGACGGAGCAGGATCACGGCCACGAGACCGCCGACCCAGGCGGTGACGCCGATCAGGTGGATCGCGAGCGAGTTGACCGCGTTGCCGTGCTCGTCGGAGCCTGCAGCATGACCAGACAGGGACAGCGGAAGCAGTGCGAAGACGGCGATCGCGTTCGCGGCGGCGATCCACGCCAGACGGCGGGCGAGGAGCACGATGCAGAACACCACCAGCACGCACGCGAGCGAGCACACCAGGGTCTGCCCGAGTTCCAACTGCGTCGCGTAGAACACGAAGGTCTTCGCGAACGTCGGCGAGGACACCGGCACACCGATGGAGTTCGCCGCGGTGAACACCAGCACTGCGATTCCCGCCGCGAGCCAGACGGAGGCCGCCCAGGCCGCCCAGCGGATCGCCTTCGACTGCGAGAACGACACGACACCCGGGAGGATCCGCTGCCCTGGCAGCAGGAAGGTCGCAGCGATGAGCAGGCCGATCGTGACCGACGCTGCCGCATCGTGGACGACCCTCGCGACCGGCAGACCGCGAGTGACGATCACCCCCGGATCCGACAGCAGCGTGCCGGTCGTGAACGCACCCGTGAACTGCAGCGCGGAGAGCGCCACGACGACCGCCACCGGCACCGCGGCCAGCATGACGGCTTCAGGTGCACGGATCGGCACCAGGACGGGAGACGGGCCTCGCTGACTACTCGGATCGGCTTCGGGAGCGTTCGACGGAATGGGTGTTTCTGCCACAGGAGGTGGCTCCTTCCCCGCGGGCTCGAGTGGACGAACCCTGCGGCACAGCTCACCCGGCGAGCCCGCGATCGGGCCCGAACGGGCGCCGGGGCAGGACCGAGCGGCGGAAATGGTGGCACTCCGCCGGTGCACGGCGCATCGAGACGACGCTGGTTCGAGCGTCGTCGTCGAGGAAGCGTCCTATGCGCACGCAGCGGTGACCGTCGACCGAGCGTGCAGCTCGGCGAGGTCGTGCCGTGATCTCAGAGGAAGGACAGCGCCGGAGGCCCGCGCAAGGCGGTCGTCTCCGGATACACACCGAGTGGGCGCAGGATCGGTACATCGCGCTGCGGCAGCACCCGTGCCGGCAGCACCGGCGACGCCAGGGCCGCGAGGATCGCGGGCACCAGCCGTGCGAGGACGAACTCCGTGATGGCTCCGGCCGTCGACAGCAGCGTCTCTGCTCGGTGGAGCACGGCGATGGTCACGAGGCCGGCGACGAGGTGGGCGAACCACATGCCGACACCGGCGTGCCCGTCGTGCATCATCGGCATCGACGACGTGTCGAGGATCACCGGTGATCCGTGGGAGAGGTGTCCGCTCGGCGTCGCCGTCGAGGTGGTGCCCTGGGCGGTGCCGAGGACGAAGAGCGTGTGGAACAGGACCTGACTCACCGCGACGGAGACGGACAGACGGACGATCGACAGCCGTCTGCCTGCGAGCAGGACGCAGACGACGGTCGAGAACACGAGTGGCACGACGACACCGAGGACGCCGGGCATCGAGCCGCCGCCGGCGACGTGCGACAGGAGTGCGACGAAGGTCGAGAACGCCGCGGCGACCACACCACGAAGGGTGCGGGTCGAGCGGGCGGACGACATGTGCCCATTCTTGCAGACCGTCACCACCGTCATGAGGCCGCGCCGTGCCGCCAGGCGAGCAGCGCCACCCCGATCGAGCGCGGTGCAGGCCCGCATGCTCGGCGCTGATGGCAGACCCCGGCGTCCCGGCGCAACCCCGATGTGGCAGGACCACGCCACGCACGGCGACGGTATACCGTCGACGCATGAGCCACACCCTGGAACCGGGCACGACCGCTGCGCCCGCCGGGTCGCCGGTGGAGGCACGCCGCAGGCACTACGCGGAGTTCTACGGCCTCGCTCCGTTACCGACGGAGTTCGGGGTGGTGCTCGGCAACTGCCAGGCTGAATCCCTGCGCACCGTCATGGATGCACCGGACCGCCGGTTCGTGCGCGTGCCGGCCGTGCACGAGATGACCGCCGAGGACGCGCGACGGTTGCACGACGTCGTCGGCGCCGCGCACACGGTCGTATCGCAGCCGGTGCGTGACGATTACCACGATCTGCCGCTCGGCACGCGTCAGGTGGCAGCCTCCACGAGCGGCCGCGTGCTCACGGTGACGCCGGTGCGCTTCGGGGGCTTGCATCCGTTCCAGGCCGCCGTCCGGGTCCCCGGCGTCGAGGAGAACCCGCCGATCGTGGCGTACCACGACGTCCGGACGCTCGCGGCCGCCGCAGGCCTCCCCGTCGCGTCTGCGCTCCAGCCGGACGCCGTGCGCGCGATCGGCCGCGCCTCCGTCGAGGAACTGCGGAGACGCGAGGCCGCGACCGACGTGCCGGTCTCCGACCTCTTCGACTCGGTCACCGCCGACCACGCGCGCACCGTCAACCACCCGGGGAACGCGATCTGGCTGCCGCTCGGCGCCCGCATCCTCGAAACCCTGGGGGCCCCTGGTGGCGTCACCGACCCCGGACGCCCTTTGCTCAACGCGGTGCGCGCCCCCATCGCACCAGAGGTCGTCGACGCCTGGTCGTTGACGGACGAGCCCCGCGACCACTGGATCCTCGAGGGCGTCGAGGTCGACGACGCCGAGGTGCGCGCCGCCCACACCGATTGGTATGCGTCCCACCCCGAGTTCGTCGTCGCTGCCGTCGACCGGCTCGCGGCCCTGCTCTCCGTGTGGCGCAACGCGTGAGCGGGAGTGCGCAGCCGTGGGTCGTCGGCAACCGGTGGGACACGCTCGACGACGTCCATCCTGATCCGCTGCCACGCGTCTCGGTGATCGTCGCGCACTACGACCAGCCCGGTGAGCTGCTCCGGACCCTGCACGCCCTCGCCGCGCAGGACTACCCGCGTCACCTCCTGGAGGTGATCGTCGCCGACGACGGATCCCCGGGTGACGTGTCGGTTCCGGACGACGTGATCCTCGTCCGGCAGGAGGACCAGGGGTTCCGGCTTGCCGCCGTCCGCAACCTGGGCGTGCGGGCGAGCAGCGGCGAGGTGTTGTGCTTCCTCGATGCCGACACTGTCCCCGAGCCGGGGTACGTGCGCGCGCTCACGCGGCTGCCCGCCCTGCTGCCCGAGGCGGTCACGGTGGGGCGGCGTCGCCACGCCGATTTCGCCGGGGTCGCCCCGGATACACCGGTCGTCGAGGCGGCCGCCGGCCGTGAGCTCGCCGAACCGGCGTGGCTCGCCGAGGAGTACGCGCGCAGTCGGCATCTGCGCGACGCGGACGACCGCTCCTATCGATTCATGATCGGCGCGGTCCTCGCATGCTCGCGGAGCATGTTCGACGAGGTCGGCGGATTCGACGAGTCCTTCACCTCCTACGGTGGGGAGGACTGGGAGTGGGCGCACCGCATGTGGCAGGCGGGAGCGGTCCTCGCCCATGTCCCGACCGCGGTGGCCTGGCACGACGGCCCCGAGTGGGCCGAGCGCGACGGCTCAGGCATGCAACGCGCGAACGCCCAGACCTTGCGGCTCCTGTCGTCGATCCCGGTGTCGGGGTCCGCGCCGCGGGCGTTGTGGTCGGACGCGGTCGATCTCATGGTGCGGTTGCGGGGAGTCCACACGGCGGCCGCTCGGTTCGTTGCGGCGGACTCGCTGTTCACCGCCTTCCCGCGGGCTCGGTTCGTCCTCGAGGACGGCGGAGCTGAGGAGCTCAGGGCAGACCCGCGCGTCCTGGGTGAAGTAGCCGGAGTCGACGCCCGAGTGACGTGGGAGCTCGACCGTCCGGTCGTGATCCTCGACCCGACGTGGATCGTCGATCTCGTCGCGCGCCTCGGCACCGGAGACGTGGGCACCGTCGAGCTCGTCGACCCGGACGGCGCGTTGCTCGGCCGCGTGCGATCCCGGCGGGCCGCGCGGCGTGAGGAACGCTGGGGCAGTCCCGATGCCTTCGAGACGCAGCAGCTCGTCGCCGACGGCGTCCACCAGCTCCGGCCTGATCCCCGGGTGGCGGCCTGGGTCGGCGGCTGGGGCGGACCCTCATCGTTCTGTTGACCCGATCGGCGACGACGCGCTCCACGCATGGATCACGCGGCCCGAACGCCGGCCCTCCATCGGACGTCTGCACCACCGGACGCGCTGAGTGCAACCCCACCGGTTCCGGCCTGCGTCTCGTTTAGCGTGGTCGTCATGTCTCCGCGCGACCAGTACGACCTGACCAACCCCGTGACCCAGTACGACCGGGTCGAGCCCCCGCTGCAGCACCAGCCGGAACCCGGCGTGCAGGCCAGGATGACCCCCGTTCCCGACCTCGGTGAAGCGAGCTACCGGGGCAGCGGACGGCTGACCGGTCGGAAGGCGCTCATCACGGGCGGCGACTCCGGGATCGGTGCGGCCACGGCGATCGCGTTCGCCCGCGAAGGCGCGGACGTGGTCATCGCCCACCTCCCGGGTGAGGAGGAGGACGCCGAGCACGTGCTGTCGCTCATCGCCGACGCAGGACGCCGGGGCAAGGCGATCGTCGCCGACATCTCGCACGCCGACCAGTGCCGTCGGCTCGTCGCGGAGGCCGCGGACTTCCTCGGAGGCCTGGACGTCCTCGTCAACAACGCGGGCAAGCAGATCGCGGTCGACCGGGTGGAAGACCTCAGCGACGAGCAGTTCGAGGAGACCTTCCGGACGAACGTGTTCGCGAACTTCTGGATCACCAAGGCTGCGCTCGAGCACCTGGGCGAGGGCGCGAGCATCGTGAACACGGCGTCGCTCGAGGCGTACAAGCCGTCACCCGACCGGCTCGACTACGCGGCGACGAAGGCCGCGATCAACAACCTCTCGAAGGGGCTCGCACTGCAGCTCGCCTCGCGCGGTATCCGCGTGAACGTGGTCGCTCCCGGCCCCGTGTGGACCGCGTTGCAGGTCTCGGACGGCGTCTCCGACGAGCAGATGGAGCACTTCGACGACGAGAACACCTATCAGCGTGCCGGGCAGCCGGCTGAGCTCGCGCCGGCGTACGTCTACCTCGCCTCGGCGGAGTCCGGCTACGTCTCCGGGGCGACGCTGAACGTCAACGGCGGCATGGTCACCCCGTGACCGCGGCTGCGTGCACGGTCTTCTTCCTCCCCGGGCTGGGCCTCGACGCCGCCGCGGTCGCACCCGTGGCTCGTGAGCTCGATGCTCGGTTCCGGGTGATCGCCGTCGAGCTGCCCGGCCAGGGAGACACGGCCGACGCGCCGGACGGCTCGGTCGACTCGCAGGTCGACGCTGCCCTCGCCGTGATCGCGGAGCAGGCCGACGGCGGACCCTGGCTGCTGTGCGCCCACAGCATGGGCGGCAAGGTCGCCGCCGGGATCGCCGCCCGGGTCCGCGGGGGCGACGTCCCCGTCTTCGGCCTCCTCGGTGTCGTGCTTCTCGCGCCGTCACCGCCCACGCCCGAGCCGATGCCGGCCGCCAAGCGCCACCAGATGCTCGCCTGGGTCAAGGACGGGCCCATCGCCGAGGCGGACGCGCAGACTTTCGTGGATGACAACGTTGGTGCGCCCCTGCCGGCCGAGTTGCAGTCAGCCGCCGTGGCGTCCGTCCAGGCCATGTCGCCCGTCGCGTGGCGCCGCTGGCTGGAGCAGGGGAGCGTGGAGGACATCGCGTCCTCCGTCGGCACCCTCGACCTCCCGTGCACCGTGCTCGCCGGAGATCAGGACGAGGCACTCGGAGCCGCGGTGCAGCCCGAGCTGCTCTCGGACGTCTACCCCCGCGCACGATTCGTGCCGTTCGCCGGAGCCGGACATCTGCTCTCCTTCGAGCGTCCGGTCGAGGTGGCGCGCGCGATCACCGAGCTGTGGGACCAGATCGTCGCACACAGTGCGATCGTCCCCGCGGAGTGGGGGCTCGTCATCGCGTCCCCGCGGACCACGCCGCGGGTACGGAGTGCGCTGGCACGCCGCGCCTTACCGGACGACCCCCGGTACCGGCCCCGCGTGCTGAGCGTGGAACAGCTGGACCTGCTCCGCGTCGTCGCCGATCGCGTGGTTCCGCAGCCGGCGGGTGGGCGGATCGACCTCGCCGCGCGAGTCGACGCCGACCTCGCAGCCGGTGGTGGCGACGGATGGCGGCCGGTCGGAGGACTCACGGACGACGAGGCCTACCGCGCCGGGCTGGATGACCTCCGAACCGCTTGGCCGGACTCGGCCGATGACCAGGATGCCGTGATCCGTGCCGTGATCGACGGCCAGGGCGTCCCCGGGGGCGCCATCGACGGAGACGATCTGCGGCGCTGGTTCGAGGACCTGCGCGTGGACGTCACGCGGGAGTGGCTCATCCACCCCGCGTCGTTGGCCCGGGTCGGGTACGACGGGTTCGCGACCGGAGCTGAGGACGTCGACTTCGCCGGTTACCGCGAGCTCGGTGCCGACACCCGGGATGACTGGGAGCCCTCCGACCTCGGCGCCGCGCCCGCCCCCACACCCGCACAGCAGCAGGAGGACACAGCGTGAACCTGGACGCGATGAAGACCTACGACCTCGACGACAGCGTCGACGTCGTGGTGGTCGGTACCGGTGCGGGTGGCGCACCACTGCTCGCGCGACTCGCTGAGGCGGGGCTGCGCGTCGTCGCTCTCGAGGCAGGGCCAAATCACGACCCCGCGGAGTCCACGCCGGACGAGGTCGACGCGACGACGATCAACTGGATGTCCAGCCGGTTCAGCGGCGGGGACGCTCCGACGGCGTTCGGCCCGAACAACAGCGGGTTCGGCGTCGGCGGTGGCACCGTCCACTGGGGCGCGTTCACGCCCCGGCCGGACGCCCGGGACCTGCGTCTGCGCAGCGAGACCGGTCTCGGGCGCGACTGGCCCGTCGACCATGCGGAGTTCACCCGCTACGTCGAGGAGGTCGAGGCGACCATCGGTGTCTCCGGGCCGACGCCGTATCCGTGGGACCCGTCGCGCACCTACCTGTACGCGCCGCCGAAGCGGAACGCCCCGGCTGACCTCATGGCGAAGGGCGCAGAGTCGCTCGGCATCCGGGCGACCGACGCACCCGCCGCGATCATCACGCGCGACCGCGATCAGCCGCACCACGGCCTCCGACGCGCCACGACGAACGTCGGCTCCATCCACCAGGGCGAGCGCCACGGTGCGAAGGCGACGACCGCCATCACCTACCTGCCGGCTGCGGTCGCGGCGGGAGCGGAGATCAGGCCGGACGCCGTCGTGCACACCATCGAGCGGGATGCCCGCGGTCGGGTGACGGGCGTCGTCTATCGCCAGGACGGCGTCGACAAGCGGCAGCGCTGCGAGGTGCTCGTGTTGGCGGGCGGCGGGGTGGAGACCCCTCGGCTCCTGCTGCACAACGACCTCGCGAACGCCAGCGGTCAGGTCGGACGGAACTTCCTCGCCCATGGTGCGGTGCAGGTGTGGGGACGGTTCGACGAGCAGATCCGCGGCTACCGCGGCTACCCGTCGGCGCTCATCACCGAGGACTTCGTCCGCCCTGACGGTGCTGACTTCGCCGGAGGGTATCTGTTGCAGAGCCTCGGCGTCATGCCGTTCAACTACGCGACGACACTCGTGCGCGGCGGCGGGCTCTGGGGCACCGAGCTGGTCGACGAGCTCGACGCGTCCCGGTACAACGCCGGCATCGGGATGAACGCCGAATGCCTGCCCGCCGACGGCAACCGGCTCGAGCTCTCGTCAGAGGAGGACGAATGGGGTCTGCCGCGTGCGACCATCTCGTTCTCGCCCGGCGACAACGAGCAGGCCATCGACCGCCACGCCATCCGCACGATGACGGACATCCTCACGGCAGCCGGGGCACGGAGCACCAGGGTGCTTGCGCGCACGGCGCACACGCTCGGCACGTGCCGGATGAGCGACGATCCGAGTGACGGCGTGGTCGACGGGGATGGTCGATCGCATGACATCGACAACTTGTGGATATGTGACAACTCAACGTTCCCGAGCGCGCTCTCCGCGAACCCGGGCCTGGCACAGATGGCGCTGTCGCTGCGCACGGCCGACCGGATGCTCGCGGCACGCTGAAGAGGGGCGCTCGTCGCCGGATCATCGCACGCGCGTCCTCCGGATCTACTCCAGTTCGGCCGATCGCTCGGACCGCTCGGTTCGGGACAAGTGTCGACGCTTCGCGTCCCAGGTCCAGTCGGCGACCGCGGGGATGTCCTCGCCGTGCTCGCGCGTGTACGCCCTGGCTTGCGCACGTGCGTCCTGCATCCGTTGGCGGAGTGCCACCTCGCGCACGGCCAGCCCGGGAACACGATCGAGGACGTCGATGACGAGCTGGTACCGGTCGAGCTGGTTCATCATCACCATGTCGAACGGTGTCGTCGTGGTCCCTTCCTCGATGAAGCCGCGGACGTGCAGGTTGTCGTGGCCGCGACGCCGATAGGTCAGCCGATGGATGAGCCACGGGTACCCGTGGTACGCGAAGATCACGGGTCGATCCGCCGTGAACAGCGCGTCGTACGCCGTGTCACTGAGGCCATGCGGATGCTCGCCCTCGCTCTGCAGACGCATGAGGTCGACGACGTTCACCACCCTGACCCGGAGCCATGGCAGGTTCTCGTGCAATAGTTGCGCCGCGGCGAGGACCTCGAGTGTCGGTACATCACCCGCGCAGGCGAGCACGACGTCGGGTTCCTCGCCAGGCCGCTCAGTGCCGGCCCACTCGAGGACTCCGGCGCCGCGGGTACAGTGCGCGATCGCCTCGTCCATCGTGAGCCAGTCCGGCTGCGGTTGTTTACCCGCGACGACCACGTTCACGTAGTCGACCGACCGCAGGCAATGGTCGTAGGTGGACAACAGCGTGTTCGCATCGAACGGCAGGTAGACCCGGACGACGTCGGCCTTCTTGTTGACGACGTGATCGATGAAGCCGGGGTCCTGATGCGAGGCGCCGTTGTGGTCCTGGCGCCAGACGTGGGAGCTGAGGAGGTAGTTCAGCGATGGGACCGGACGGCGCCACGGAATGGTGCGCGCGGTCTTCAACCACTTCGCGTGCTGGTTGAACATCGAGTCGACGATGTGGATGAACGCCTCGTACGAGTTGATCAACCCGTGGCGTCCGGTGAGGAGGTACCCCTCGAGCCACCCCTCGCACTGGTGCTCGCTGAGCATCTCGACGACGCGCCCCGAACGGGCCAGATGGTTGTCGAGGTCGGCCGACTCGGAGAGGGCGTCCCACTGCTTGTCGGTCACCTCGAAGACGGCCTGAAGACGGTTCGACGCCGTCTCGTCCGGTCCGAAGATCCGGAAGGTGTCGGGGTTCCGCACGATGACGTCGCGGAGCCAGGTGCCGAGCACGGTGGTGGCAGAGGAGCTCGTCCTGCCGGGTTCGGTGACATCGACGCCATATGTGCGGAAGTCGGGGAGCCGGAGCTCGCGCCGGAGTATCCCGCCGTTGGCGACCGGGTTCGCACTCATCCTGCGATCGCCGAGCGGGGCGAGCGCGGTGACCGACGGCACCGGGGCGCCGGACTCGTCGAAGAGCTCCTCGGGCCGGTAGGAGCGCAACCACCCTTCGAGGACCGCGAGGTGCTCCGGCGTGTCGCGAGCGTTCGCCAACGGCACCTGGTGGGAGCGCCAGTTGTCCTCGGCCGCCTTCCCATCGATGACCGGCGGGCAGGTCCAACCCTTTGGCTTCCGGAGGATGATCATCGGCCAGGCCGGTCGTCGTACGGGCGCGCCCGCTGCCGCGTCCGAAGCCGCATCGGCCTTGATCTGCGCGATCTCGTCGAGCACCTCGTCGAGGACGGTGGCGAACCGTCGGTGGACCAACAGCGGGTCCTCGCCGTCGAACCCACCCGACACCAGGTGGGGTGTGTGGCCGTAACCGCGCATCAGCTGTTCGAGTTCCGCCTCCGGGATCCGGGCGAGCACCGTCGGGTTGGCGATCTTGTACCCGTTGAGGTGCAGGATCGGGAGGACGACGCCATCGTGCAGCGGGTCGATGAACTTGTTCGAGTGCCAACCGGTGGCCAACGGGCCGGTCTCGGCTTCGCCGTCGCCCACGACTGCGGCGACGAGCAGATCCGGGTTGTCGAAGACCGCACCGTAGGCGTGGGAGAGGGAGTAGCCGAGTTCGCCACCCTCGTGGATGGACCCGGGGGTCTCGGGAGCGACGTGGCTCGGGATCCCGCCTGGGAAGGAGAACTGTCGGAAGAGCCTCCGAATGCCGTCCTCGCTCCGATCGATGTGCCGGTAGACCTCGCTGTAGGTGCCGTCGAGATAGGTGCTCGCGACGACGCCAGGCCCGCCGTGGCCGGGTCCCGCGATGAAGATCGCGTTCAGCTCACGGAGCCGGATGACGCGGTTGAGGTGGGCGTAGACGAAGTTGAGCCCCGGTGTGGTGCCCCAATGACCGAGCAGTCTCGATTTGATGTGCTCCGGACGGAGGGGTTCCCGGAGGAGCGGATTGTCGAGGAGGTAGATCTGCCCGACGGAGAGGTAGTTCGCGGCACGCCACCAGGCGTCGAGTGAGGCGAGCGAGTCGGCCTCGAGAGCGCCCGAACCGTCCGCCTGCCAGGCCCCGACCGCTGTCGTCACTGCTGGGGTATTGGTCATGACAGCCACTCGTCGGTCGCCGGTCTGATGCGCCGGGGGAATCGGCGACCGGTCAGGCGAGCGGGGGTGATGCGGATGAAGTTGCTCTTCACCGTCGGACTCCAGGAGTCGAGACCCAGCACCCCGGACTCGTCGATCTCCGCATCGATGGCGAGACGCCGTGCGCTGCCGTGCGCGATCACGCTCCACCAGCTGTCGGCGTCGTGTCCGTCGACCTCGAACGCGACGCGCGGCCGACTCGTGATGTCCATGAGTTTGGAACCGGGTGCCGACCGGATGTAGATGCGCCGATCGTGCACGAGGAAGTTCACCGGGAGGAGGTCCGGGCCTCCATCGTCGTTGACGACGGCGATGCGGCCGATCTTGGAGGCGACGGCGAGCGCCCAGCAGGCGTCCTCGTCGAGGTGTTCCACCTCGGTCGCTTTCGCGTCGACGGGGTGGACCACGGAGGTGTCGCGCCAGTACGGATTGTCGGACGATGATGCGCGTGTGGCTCCGGGGGTCGACCCGGCCCGAGGGGTCTCGGTCATGACTCGTCCACGCCGACGGGGTCGGCGTCCTGCGCGGTGTCCGTGCTTTCGGCGAGGCGACCGATCCTGGTCTGTCGGTCCGGGACGACCAGGATCGGCGCGGCAGCATGGCGCACGCAGGCCTCCGTGGCCGATCCGAGCATGAGTCCGGCGAACCCGTCCCGTCCGCGTGCACCCATCACCAGGAGGCGTGCATCGCGAGCGGCGTTGATGAGCACCGGGGCCGCTCGACCTTCGATGACCTCCGTGGAGACGTGTGCCGGGAGTTCGGGACCGAACACCTCGGCGGTGCACGTCGTGAGCGCTGTCCGTGCGTCCTCCCGCGGCGACCAGGCCAGTGCCAGCGGGTACCCGCTGAACGAGATCGGTTCGTGCCACGCGAGGACCACCCGCAGCGGGGCCCCCAACCGCTCCGCGAAGTCGGCGGCGAGCCGAAGCGCGTCGAGGGACGCCACCGAGCCGTCGACGCCGACGACGACCGGCCGTCGGTCGTCGCCGTCCGTCGTCATGAGGTCGTGGTCGTCACCGCGGAGGACGAGGACCGGGCAGGGGGCGTGTCGCGCGATCGCCTCGCTGACCGAACCCAGCATGATCCCGGCGAGACCGCCGTGTTCATGCCCGCCGGTGACGAGCAGCTGCGCGGTGGTGCCGACCTCGGCGAGTACCTGGGCAGGCGTGCCCATCACGAGTTCGGTGGAGAACCAGTCGGGCGTGGCGTCGCCGAAGACCTCGGTGGTGATGGCCCTCAGGAGCTCCTGGGCGTCGGCGTCAGGTGCCCAGCCGGCGACGGTCGGATAGCCGGCGTACCCGACATTGGGGAACTGCCACACGAGGACGGCCCGCAGCGGGGCATCGAGGACCGGGGCGAGTCGCGCTGCCGTCCGGAACGCGGCCATGGAGGCCTCGGAACCGTCGACTCCGACGACGACCGGCATCGTCGGAGGTTCGGAGGTTGCCGTCATCGGGGTCGTCGCCGTTCGGACGGGGGAGTCTGTGCCGCTGTTCATGTCAGGAGTGTCCCGTGTGTCCGCGGGGACGCCCAGAGTCGAAGGTCCTGCCGCCCTGGATGCCGACCGACGGGTAGGGACGACGCTCGGGTGTCCGTCATCCCTACCCCAGCCTGCCCCGGCACCATGCGGTGTCGTCCGAGTGCGGCCCTCAGGAGGATCTCCCACGGGATCGTCTCCTGGGCCTTGTCGGCTGAACGGGTCGAACCCGCGCTGCTGAAGCTACGGACGAACGCCCACGGGCGATGGGACCAAGGTCCCGCGGACGATCACGGGTTTCACGCCTCACACCGGCTCAGGTCGTTCGGCGGTCAGGTCGAAGGTGCGACCGTAGACCTGCTCGGGCGTGATGCGCACGAACACCTCGGTAGAGATCGGGATGAGCGTGGTGAGGGCGAGTCGTTCGGCGAGGTCGATGTCGACTCCGTGCTGGAGTTGCTCGGCGGTGCCCTTCACGACGACGCTCCAAGCCTCCGCGTCGTCGTAGTAGTCGACCTCGAGGGCGACCTGGTCGTTGATCGTCAGTTCGACGAGCTTGTCGCCAGGGTTCGTGCGGATGATGATCGTGTGCCCGTCGACGACGTAGCTGATCGGGAAGATGTCGGGCCGACCGCCGACGCTCATGGCGAGTCTGCCGATCGAAACACGCGACAGTTGCTCCCAGCAAGCATCCTCGCCGAGCATCGGAACAGGGGTCTGGTCGTTCATGGGAACAGTGTCCCGGTCGTGGGTGGCGAAGGGCAGGGCCGAACGTCCCGCAGGACCTTCGCCCCTGCCCAGGATCGCTGGAACGACGCAGGCTACTCGCATGGATCCGACCGTCGAACCGCAGCATGCCCGCCGCTCCCTGCGCCACGCGACCCTCCGCATCGTCGACCGTCTGAACGACGCACTCCGATGAGCGACTCGCGCAACCGGCCGACCGAAGCCGGAATCGCCGTGCAGGGTGCCGTCCGGACGGCCCTCATCTGGGAATCGGACATCGACGCCGCCAGCGTCGGAGTCGCCGTCACCGACGGCATCGTGACACTCACGGGGCAGGTTCGGACGTTCAAGGAGGTGCTGGCGGTCCGACGTCGTGTCCTGGCGGTTCCCGGGGTGCACGGCATCGCTGACGAGCTCGTGGTCGGTCCGTGTGAACCGATGACGCTGACCGACACCATGCTCGCCCACCGAGTCGTCGACGTGCTGGGATGGGCGGACGGCGTCGATGTCGAGACGATCCAGGTCCGTGTGACCGGTGGTGCGGTCGAACTGATCGGGTCGGTCAGCACCCGAGACCATGCCGAGACGGCCGAAACGCTGGTGTCGGCGCTGCGCGGCGTCGAGCGTGTGGAGAACCACCTCGTCGTCACGGATGAGGCGTCCGCCCGCGCGGTTCACGCGAGCAGCGGGTCGGTGGCACCCGACGGGCCCTGAGGGGCGCTGGGAACCACGATCGTCGGGGCGTCGATGTAGAGCAGGAGCGTGTGGCTGGTCGATCCGAGCATGAACCGTCGGATCGGTCCGTACCCACGGGTTCCGACCACGATCGCGGACGCCGATGCGGCGAACGCATGTAAGGCGCCGGCCGGGTGCGACTCCGTGAGGTGTTGCTGGACCGACACCTCCGGGAACGCCTCGACGAGACTGGCTGTCGTGCGTGCGAGCGTCTCGGAGTGGGTCTCGCGGATCCAGTCGACGAGCGTCGGGTTGAGCGCGTGCACGCCTGTCGTCGTCGGCCGGTGCCAGGCATGGACGAGGTGCAGCGGCTCCTGCCGGGCGATCGCCTCACGCGCGGCGAACGACAGGGCGGCGTAGTCGGTCGTGCCATCGACACCGACGACCACGCCGTGGCGTCCGGTTTCGGCGAGCTCCGGTATGACCGCGACGGGGCCCGACGATGCTGCCGCGAGCCGTGAGCCGAGTGACCAGCCTGAGCTCCGGGTCGGTGATCCGTGCTCGTCCGTGCCGAGCGCCACCAGGCGGGTGTCGTCGGAGAAACCGCGGAGTTCGGTGTACCGGTCACCGATGACGACGTCGGCCCGGACGAGCAGCTCGGGATGGAGAACGCGGAGGCGGGACGCCTCGTCCTCGGTCGATGCCACCGCTCGCTCGAGCGATTCACCATCATCCGCAGACGACCGGTCGACGACCTGCACCACGCGGAGGGCGTCCGACGTGGCCGCGGCGCGTGAGGCGGCCCAGGTCGATGCGCGTCGAGCAGCATCGGAACCATCCCAGGCGATGACGGTCTGTTCGATCATGTCGAGACTCCCTGCGTCGTGCGCGGGGCTGCACCCCGGCTGGGATCCGATCGTCGCGTGTGGTCGCGAACGAGCACAGAGGCGAACGTCCCACGGATGGCAGGACCCCGGATCACCCGGGATGGGAGCGCGCGCGGGATTCGGCCTCGTAGGCGGCGGCTTGTGTGCGCCGCTGCATGCCCAGTTTGCTCAAGAGCGAGGAGACGTAGTTCTTCACGGTCTTCTCGGCGATGCCGAGGTGATCGCCGATCTGGCGGTTGGTCAGTCCATCGGCGATCAGTGCGAGGATCTGGCTTTCGCGGAGACCCAGCGTCTCACGTCGTGGATCGTCGCGGTGCTCCTGAGCAAGCGATGCGGACAGGTTCTTCGCCAGGGTGCTGCTCAGCAGTCGGCGGCCGGCGGCGACACTCCGGATGGCCGAGATGAGGCCGCTACCGCGGATGTCCTTCAGGACGTAGCCCGAAGCACCCGCGAGGACCGCCGCGGTGATCGCGGTGTCGTCGTCGTAGGCGGTCAGCATGATGCAGCGGAGGTCAGCGTGTTCCGACAGGAGGTCGCGACAGAGATCGACACCGTTCCCGTCGGGGAGCCGGACGTCCAGAAGCGCGATCCGCGGGCGGGTCGCCGCGATGCGCTGCAGCGCATCCCGCGCCGTCGACGCTTCCCCGACGACCTCGAGGTCGGGTTCTGCCGACACGAGTTCCGCGACGCCGCGGCGCACGATCTCGTGGTCGTCGACGAGGAACACACGAATGGGTTCAGCGGCCACGGGTGCCTCCAGAGTTGGCTGTGGCGGACAACGGGATCCACCAACGGACCGTCGTCCCTGCTGCCGACGAGTCGATGACGCAGCCTCCGCGCAACCGCTGCGCGCGCTGTTCGAGGTTCGCGATACCGCTTCGCCGGGCGACGTCGTCCGGCACGAATCCTCGCCCGTCGTCCGAGATCGTCAATCGCAGGGTCTCGTCCTGGTGCGAGAGGTTGACACTGGTCGTCGTCGCGTGAGCGTGCCGTGCCACATTGCTCAGGGCCTCTCGACACACCGCGAGGATCTCATCAGCCTGCGCCGGGGTCGCTGCATGATCGATCGCCCCGGTGAACGTGACCGCGGGGGAGAACCCGAGGGCCCCGCTGTGCTCGTCGGCCAGCGTGATCAGTCGCAACCGCAAGCCGGTGGCTCCGGTCGATCTCCCGGTCAAGGCGAAGACGACGGTCCGGATCTGAGTGATGCTGGCGTCGAGCGACTCGATGGCGTTGTCGAGGATGTCGTTCGTCCGACCCGACGTCGCGGAGGCCAGCGATTGCAGATCCAGACCGGTTGCGAACAGTCGCTGGATGACGTGGTCGTGGAGATCCCGGGCAATCCGCCCTCGGTCCTCCATCACCACCAGACGTTCCTGATTCTCACGGGCGGAGGCGAGCTCGATCGCCACGGCGACCTGCGAACAGAAGTCCGTCGTCATCCGCGCGTCGAACGGTGTGAACGGAGGCCGCTCGGGTGATCGGCCGAGGAGCAGGACCCTCGGCGGTGCCAGCGGCAGTCGCACCGCGAGCATCGGCCCGGTGTAGGGCTCGGCCGAGCGGGAGCGGGTGGCCGCGGCGCCTGGCGAATCGGCGACCCGATCGACGCCGCTCGTGAACGCGGCGGCGGCCAGTCGTCGAGCGCGTCCCGGCAGGACGTCGATGATGACGTCATCCTCCGTGTCGCGAGCGGCGAGCACGTGGCGTTCTTCGTCGATGATGGACGCCACGTCTGCTCCGGCGAGATCGACGCTCATCCGACAGAGGAACGTCTCTGCGGATTCGGCCGAGTCGGTCAGGACCGCGTTGGTGAACTCCATCGATGCCGCCGTCCACGCCTGCCGGCTTCGACTCTCCTCGTAGAGACGGGCGTTCTCGATCGCGACGCCCGCCGTCGAGGCGAGCGAGGTCACCAGTTGCTCGTCCTCGGCTGAGAACGAACCCCCACGCTTGTTCGTCAGGTAGAGGTTGCCGAACACTTCGTCCCTGACACGCACCGGAACACCGAGGAACGAGCTCATCGGCGGGTGCTCAGCAGGGAAGCCCGACGAGCGTGGATCGTCGGTCAGCGAATCCAGCCGGATCGGTTGCGGGTCTTCGATCACCGCGCCGAGGAGACCGTGGCCCTCCGGGAGATGACCGATCCGTGCTGCGGTCTCGACGGGCATCCCGACATGGATGAACTGCTCGAGGCCGCCATGAGTCGCGATGACCCCCATCGCTCCGTACTCCGCGTCGACGAGCTCGACGGCGGCGTCCACGATCGTGCGCAGCACGCTGCTCAGGTTGAGTTCCTCGGTGATCGCCCGGTTGGCGGTGATGAGCGCGTGGAGGCGCCCCTGCGTCTTCAGGACGAGCGCGGCCTGCGTGACCAGTGCGGCTAGCGCGCTGTCGAACTCTGCGTGCGCGGGATCGGGGAATTGCGGCGGAGCGTCGGCGTCCATCCACACCCCCTGGTGCATCGGTCTGCATGCCTGTGCGAGCAGCATAGCCCCGTGCCACCGGGCCATCCAACCGCCGAAGGACCTACGCCCCTACCAGCCGACCCGTCGTTCCCCCAGGATACGAAGCGACGCACGACCGAGGGAGCGCAGCCATGAGTGCACACGTGGTGGTCGGGACGAACGGTTCAGCATCCGCAGGACGCGCGGTGCGATGGGCCGCGTCTGCCGCCGAGCGTCTCGGCGCAGTGCTGCTGGTCGTACTGGTGCTCGAGCAGCAGGATTCGCGAGGAGTCCGATCCGCGGGCGGGACCCAGACGCTCATCCGTGCGGAGGCGACGGCGAGGACTGGTCATCCGGGTCTCAGCGTCGAACGGCGCCTGGCGTACGGCGACGTCGTGACCCAGCTCGCGCGTGCATCCGAAGCGACCGTCCTCATCGTCCTGGGAACGGATCGAGGCCCGCAGCAGACGAGGACATCACCGTACGGGGCGCTCGCCGCCCGGCTGGTGACGTCGGCGCCGTGTCCCGTGGCCGTCATCCCAGCTCGTGAACCGGGTCCGGGGGCCGCCTTGGTGGTCGGCATCGACGACGACGTGCAGGCCACGTCCGTGCTCGCCGTGGCCATCGACGTGGCGGCCTGGTCCGGTTCGTCGCTGGACCTGGTCCATGCATGGAAGCCTGCACCGCCGTTCCTGGCGGAGGTCAGGCCCGAGGAGCAGCACCCGCCCCTCGGGGTGTCCGACGCGATGACCGACATCATCACGCGGACGTTCGCGCGAGAGTCGGATCTGCACGCCAGCATCGAGCTGCGGGTGGAGCTCGTCGTCGGGGGCGCCGTCGATGCCTTGCGCACGGCGGCGCAGCACGCATCGTTGCTCGTCATCGGGAGCCATGGCCGACACGTCCTGGCGTCGCTGGCACTCGGTTCGGTGAGCCGTTCGCTGCTGTCCCTGATGCCGTGCCCACTGCTCATCGTGCCGCGTTCGGCGGGCGACGCACGACTCGTGCCGCGTCCGGGCCCGTCCGAGGGTCCATCGGTGGCGTCGACCGTCTGAACTTCATCGCTCCGGAACGCCGAGGGGGAGGACGAGGGTGGGCGCGGGGATGTCGAGCAGGACCGTGTGGCTGACGGAACCCAGGAACAGTCGGCGGAGCTGGCTCACTCCGTGCCTGCCGAGCACCAGGAGTTGAGCCGATCGGGCCACCGCGGTGATGGCCGGCCCCGGTTCGTCCTCGATCAGCTGCTTGGCGATCGTGACCGTCGGGTGGCTCGCCGCGACGTCGGCCACGGTGGCGTCCAGCAAGCGTGCGTGTTCCTGTGCCAGCCACTGCAGCATGTCTCGGTCCAAGACGTCCTCGGACTCCCAGATCGGTGGTGTCCAAGCGTGCACGACGGTCAGCCCGCATCGGGTCCGCTCGGCTTCCTCCGCTGCGATCCGCACCAGCTCCAGTTCGCCGATGGATCCATCGACGGCGACGACGATCTGCTGCACCGACGTGCGTGGGTCGTCGACGAAGGTGGGCACGATGACGACCGGGCCGACCGCCGTCGCGGCTACCTTCGTCGCGACGGACCAGGCGAACCGGAACGGCGCTTCACCGCTCCGGTTCGTACCGAGCACGACACACGTATCAGCGCTGCTGAGACCGGCGAGCACCTCGACGGGGTCCCCGAGCTCGAATCTGGACGAGATGCTCGTATCGGGATGCGACTCCCGTACCTGTTCGGCTGCGTCCATGAGCCGGATCCTCGCTTCGGCTGCGAGCGAACCGGCGACGAAGTACTCGGCGCTCGACTCGTCCCGGGTCCCGACGGTCACGAGTTCGACGTCCTCGGCACCCCACCAGCGGAGCGCCCAGTCGAGGGCGTTTCGGGCAGCATCCGTGTCGTCCCAGCCGATGATCGCTCGCCTGCTCATGATGGTCCTCCCTCATCGCCGATGGTCTCGAGATGGGGCCCATCGCGCAGGTGTCATCGTCGTCCTTCCACCACCTTGGCTCGTCGCGCGAGACGACCGTAGAGGCGTTGGTCCTCCTGCGTCTCACCTCGGGGCTTCGTCGTCCGGGGTGGAGACCGGCCGACGAGGAACCACGATGGTCGGGGCGTCGATGGTCAGCAGCAGTTGATGACTGGTCGACCCGAGGAAGAACCTCAGGACCGCGCCGCGGCCTCGGGTTCCGACCACGAGTGCCGTCGCCGAACCGGCGAACGCATGCAGGGCGTCGGCCGGCCAGCCCTCGGACAGGTGTTGCTGCAGCGAGACCTCGGGGAAGTCCCGCTCGATACGCTCCACAGCCTCGGAGAGAGCGGTCGTGTGCGCGTCGCCGAGCCAAGCGATGAACTCCGGATTGAGCCCGCGTGCTCCCGCGGCGGTCGGTTGATGCCAGGCATGCACCACATGGAGTGGTTCCTCACGGGCGATCGCCTCTCGTGCGGCCAGCTCGATCGCAGGCCTGTCCTCCTCTCGGTTCTCGATCCCGAGCACGACACCGTGACGCTCACCCGCTGCCACCTGGGGGATGACCGCGACCGGGCCGGAACACGACGCAGCCAACCGACTGCCCAACGACCAGCCTGAGGTCCGGGACGTCGTGCCGAGTTCGTCCGTGCCGACGGCGAGGAGGCGATGCTCGTCGGAGCAGGCTCGAAGGTCGGCGAGTGGTTCACCGACGAGTACCTCGGAGCGGACGTCGAGGACCGGATACCGCTGTCGGATACTGATGGCCTCGTCCTCAGCGGACTCCACCGCGCGGATGAGCGTCACGTCGTCGGCACCGGCCGGACCTGGAGCGACGACCTGGATGACTGTGATGGGTTCGCCGGTCGCGAGGGCGCGATGTGTCGCCCATTCCGCTGCGCGACGCGCTGCGGCGGAACCGTCCCATCCGACGAGGGTGTGTTCGGTCATGATCTGCTCCTTCGAGGGTCGGCCCGGTACAGGCCTCTCATCAGCCTGCGGCCCGAGCGACGCGGACTCAGAGCCGAAGGTCCTGCGCGTCCGCTCGGGTGGACGGCGCGGCGGAGGCTGAGGCGATCACGGTCATGCCTCGTCGGAGTGGCCGCGAGGCGGCCGATGGGCCCGAAGGCTGTTGAGGATCGTGATAACGTCGATGACCTCTTGGAGGGTGGCACCGATGATGGCCGGAAGGACGCCCCAGGTCGCGACCAGCATGAGCGCGACGCTCAGCCCGATGCCGATGCCGATGCTCTGACGCGCCACCCGGACGGCGCGTCGGGCGATCCGCATCACGCTCACGACTCGACGCAGGTCGTCGACGAGGATGACGACGTCGGCGGCCTGTGAGGCGGCGGTGGCGCCGCGTGCACCGAGCGCGACGCCGACATCGGCTGCGGCGAGGACCGGTGCGTCGTTGACGCCGTCGCCCACCATGACGACCGGCCGATCGGCGATGCCCGCGATGACGACCACCTTCTCCGCCGGGAGCAGCCCGGCGTGCACCTCGGGGACGCCGACGGCGGCGGCCACGTGCGCGGCGGTGCCCTGCGCGTCGCCGGTCACCATCACGAGGCGCTGCACACCGAGGCCGCGCACCTGCGACACGACGTCTGCCGCTTCGTCGCGGACGCCGTCACGGAGCACGATCCGGCCGATGAGTGCGCCGTCCGCGGTCACGAAGATCGCCATCTCGCCCGGCACCAGGGCTGCGAAGTGATCGGGTAGCGCGGTCCCGACCGCAGCCTTGCCGACCTCGATCCGTTCGGTCCCCACGATCGCACTGACGCCGCGCCCGGGCAGCTCCGAGACGTCGTGCGCTCGCGGCAGCCGCGCCGACGGCCCCAGCCGTGCCGCCGCGGCGTCGACGACAGCCTCGGCGAGGACATGCGTGGACCCCAGCTCGACGGCTCCCGCGATGGCGAGGACCTCGTCTTCACCGCGGTTCGCCGCGCACTCAACCCGATCCACGACGGGCGCCCCACGGGTGAGCGTTCCCGTCTTGTCGAACGCGATCGTCCTCACCCTGGAGAGTTGTTCGAGCGTTCCGCCGCTCTTGACGATGACGCCGTTCCGCGCCGCTCGGCTCATGCCCGCGATGAACGCCACCGGCGCCGCGATCAGCAGCGGACACGGTGTGGCGACCACGAGCACCTCCGCGAATCGCACCGGATCGCCGCTGAGCGCCCAAGCCAGGCCGCCGAGGACGAGGGCGAAGACGGTGAACGGGACGGCATATCGGTCGGCGAGTCGGACGAAGGGCGCCTTGCTGTCGGCGGCCGATTCGACCAGCTGGACGATCTGGTGGTACTGACTGCCGGCGACCGTCGCGGTTGCGCGGATGGTCGCACCGAGCTGCCCGTTGACCGTCCCACTCAGCAGGGATGCTCCTCGGGTTCGGGTGACCGGAAGGCTCTCGCCGGTGAGCGAGGACTCGTCCACCTCGACGGTCGCGCTGAGCAGTTCGCCGTCCACCGGCACCACCTCACCGGGGTGCACGAGGAGGATGTCACCGATCCCGATGTCGGCGACCTCCACCTCGTCGACCGTGCCGTCATCGCGGAGGCGGTGCGCGAAGGACGGAGCCGTCGCCAACAGGGCGGTCAGTTCCCGCCTGGCTCGCGTCGACGCGAAGTCCTCGAGCGCCTGGCCGCCGGTCAACATGAGCGCGACGATCGCCGCGGCCCAGACGTCACCGAGGATGACCGTGCTGGTGATCGCGACGATGGCGAGGACATCGAGTCCCCAGGAGCCCGAGCGGATGCGACGGATCATGCGCGCGAGCTGCACGACCGCGATGAGTGACGCGGTGGCCGCGAGCACGACGGACGAGACCGTCGTCGCGCCGAGGAGGGCGGACGCCCCTCCGACGACGAGTGCGAACAGTGTCGTCAGGACCAGGGGGTATCGGCGGGCCGCCTGCAGACCGGTCTGCAGTGTGGCGCGTCCGTGCTGGCGAGCTGGACGTCCTCCGAGCGGTGGTGAGTCCGGGTCATGGTCGTCACGGATCGGAGCGTCTCCGCTCCGTGCGTCAGCCGAAGGTTGGCTCTGGCCGGACACCCGAGGCTCCCGGTGGTCGGTAGACGTGATGGGGGGCGGGAAGCCGCCGTGGCCTGACGGCCTCTGGGAGCAGCGCAGCGAGGTCGAGCATCTCGATCCAGGTCTCGAACCCGTCGCGGTTGAGCTGTCCACTCGACGACACGAGGTCCGGGTTCATCGAGCCGTCGAGCTGGGCGAAGTGCGGGTGAAGGGGGAAGAACCCCACATCCAGGGCGACGCACAGTCCTGCGAGCGCGTCGTTGAGCGCTTCGATGGCCGGGGCGTGGCGTGCATCGGCGGGCGGCAGCGCTTGGAGCACGAGACGGGTGCCGGGAAGCGCTGCGTGAAGCGTTCGCAGAACGTGCTCGATGGAGGTGAGCATCCGGCCAGGGTGTGTCAGGTCGACGATCCCGCATGCACCGTCGGCGCTGCCGGTCGAGAGGATCAACGCCTCCGGCTCGACGCGGACAAGGACCACGGTGAGTGGTGCAAGGCCGTCGGCCGAGAGTGCTGCGCCCCGGAGGTCCAGCACCAGGCCTGGCGTGAACCACGTGTCCCACTCGCACCTGCCGAGGAAACCGTCACCGATGACGCCGAGCCTCGGTTGCGCCCGTGGTCCTTGAGCCGTGTTCATCGGGATCGCCGCCGGTTCAGTACTCGACGACGAGTCTTGCGAGGACCTTGCCGGAGAGCACCTCGGCCATCGCGTCGTTGATCTGGTCGAGTCTCCGAGTCTCCGCGATGATCCTCGTGTGCCCGGCGGCGTGCAGGGCGAAGACCTCCGCGAGGTCCTGCCTCGTGCCGACAATCGACCCGATGATCGAGATGCCCTTCAGCACCGTCTCGAAGATCGAGACGTGCATGTCCTGGTCGGCGGGGAGTGCGACGCAGATGAGCCGACCGCCGCGATTCAAGGAGGCGAAGGCCTGTTCGAAGACGCGTGGGGAGGCTGCGAGGACCACGGCGACGTCCGCGCCTCCCACTGCCTGGATCGCCGCGACCGGGTCGACCTTGGCCGCGTTCACGACGTGCTCCGCGCCGAGTTCCTTCGCGAGGTCGAGCTTCTCGTCCTCGATGTCGACGGCGATCACCGATCCACCGACGATCCGTGCATACTGCACCGCGAGGTGCCCGAGTCCGCCGATCCCGAAGATCGCGACGTGTTCGGTCGGCTGCACCTTCGCGACCTTGATCGCCTTGTAGGTCGTCACACCGGCACAACTCAGCGGGGCGGCGTCAAGCGCGCTCAGCCCGCTCGGAACCGGCACGACGAACCGTGCGCTCGCCACGGCGTATTCAGCGAAGGCGCCGTCGATCGAGTAGCCACTGTTCTGCTGCTGTTCACAGAGGGTCTCGCGGCCGTCGATGCAGAAGCGGCACTCTCCGCAGGCGTATCCCAGCCAGGGGATCGCGACCCGTTCGCCGACGGACCGGTCGGCCACCCCGGATCCGAGCTCCTCCACGATGCCGACACCTTCATGTCCGGGCACGAACGGGGGCTGGGGTTTGACCGGCCAGTCGCCGTGAGCCGCGTGGATGTCGGTGTGGCAGAGCCCGCACGTCTCGAGGCGGATCAGCACCTGGCCCGGCCCCGGACTGGGGACGTCCCGCTCCTGGATCTCCAGCGGCTCGGTGAACGACGTGACGACTGCTGCGTGCATGGGAACTCCTCCGTGGTGAGGACGGATCGCCCGTCCTCTCCCTGCACTCTCCACCGTCCGACCTGGAGCGGCCGGGCCGAACGTCCTGCCGCCGTCAGCGTCCGATGCTCGACGTGGTCCCATTGCGCATGCCGCGCACCTGGAACGGTTGCTCGGCCCGGATGATCCTCGTCAGAGCGACGACGAAATGCGAGTCACCCGTTCACCTTCACGGTGACGAGCGGTAGCCGCTCCCGGCCTGGCTGCGAACGCCTCCTAGGCTGGACTGATGGTCTCGACACGGAAGCAGCTGATCGTCGACGACGGGGTCATGATCTCGTACACCGTGTTCGAAGGTGCCGAGCCGGCGGCGGTCATCCTCCACGGACTCGCCGGAAGCAGTCGGGAGTTCCTTCCAACGGCTCGAGCGCTCGCCGGACGATCGGTCATCCTCATCGACCAGCGAGGCCACGGGGAGAGTACGAGGCGGCCGATGGACACGTCTCGAGCGGCGTACGTCACGGATGCTGCACGGGTGATCGAAGCCGAGACATCAGAACCGGTGATCGTCATCGGGCAGTCGATGGGTGCGCACACCGCGATGCTCCTGGCTGCCGGTAGGCCAGATCTCGTTCGCGCGCTGGTCATGCTCGAAGGGAACCAGGGCAGTGGCACGGCGGATGATCACCGAGCTCTCGGCGACTTCTTCCGGTCGTGGAACGTCCCCTTCGCAAGTCGATCGGAAGCGGCGGTCGAGCTTGGTGACGGGCCGCTCGAACGTGCCTGGGTCGAGGATCTGGAGGAGACAGCCGATGGACTGATCCCACGTTTCGATGCGGACGTGATGCAGACGACGATCGAGGCGGTCGGCGAGCCTCGCTGGCGCGAGTGGGACAGCATCGCCGTGCCGACCCTCGTGGTCTACGCAGACGCAGGAATGTTCACCGAGGATCAGAAGGCGGTTTTCGTCTGCAGGGGCAGGCGCGCCCGTCGCGTCGATCTCAGTGGCGCATCGCATGATGCGCACCTTGACGCGCATGAGCAGTGGGTCGAGGTGCTCCGTGCGTTTGTCGATGCCCAATGAGATGACACGCACCGCATCAGGCCGGGCCCATCCCACCGGACGTGCCGGCTCGACGAGGCGGGCACCGGGCTTGCCTCGCGTCAGGCGCCGACGTCGATGGGCACGCCAGCGAGGTCCTCGACCTGCCGCCAGAGGGACGGCGCCGCGTCGCTCGCCGGCGTGGCAGTCCTGGCCGGTGGAACGATGGCGACGGGAGCGCCCCGAAGTCGGCCGACCGGCGAGAAGTACTCGCCGCCCCGGACTTCGGGATCCGTGAGAGCCCTGACCGCGGACCAGGCGGCGGTGTCCTTGCCCTGTGCCCAAGGCGTGTAGGGATTCCGCTGATATGGAGTCGTGTCGTCGCGGACTCCAGGTCGCTCCGGGGTCTTCGCGTCGACGCCGACACCGGGCCGGGTCACGACCGATGCGGCGGGCAGTCCGGCCGCTCGGAGCCTGCGGTCGAGCTCGAAGGCGAACACCTCCGTCGCGGTCTTGGCTTTGGTGTAGGCCACGACCCCGATCGCGGGCACCTGGCGGAGGTCGTCGACGCCGACACGCAGCAGTTGGACGAATCCGGTCGAGGTGTGGACGACTCGAGCCACCGTGCCATGATCCACGGCCGTGGCGACCAATGTCGGGAGCAACCTGGCCAGCAGTCGGGCATTGGCGGCCACATGGGTGCCGAGCAGGAGGGGCAATCCATCCGCAGTCAGCTCGCGTCGGTTCATGCTCATCGCACCGCCGTTGAGCAGGACGGCGTCGAGACGGGGAAGCAGGGCGAGTTCGGCAGCTGCCTCGTCGACGGCGGTGAGCGAGCCGAGCTCGAGTGGCACGTGGCGGACCCGGGCCTGCGGGACTCGGCTTCGAATGGAGGTGGCGGCCCGCCGCAGCTTGTCATGCGATCGGGAGGCGAGCACGACGTCCGCGCCAGCGGCAGCGAGCTGCTCTGCGGCGAAGTACCCGATTCCGGCGGTGGAACCGGTCACGACGATGGTTCGTCCGGTCTGGTCTGGCAAGCGGGTGGGGTCCCAGGTCATATTTTCCTCACTTCTTAAGCGGATGATCTATCCGTTTGGACCATAGCACAAGCGGATAGGCCATCCGTTTGGCGTAAAGTGGTCCTATGGCCACTCTCCGTTCCGACGCAGCTCGTAGCCGGGCGAACATCCTCGATGTCGCCCGGACCCACGACCGCGCGACGCTTCGACTCAACGACGTCGCCCGCGAGGCCGGGGTCGGGGTCGGAACCGTCTACCGGCACTTCCCGACGGTCCACGCACTCATCGAAGCGCTGTCAGCCGACGCGCTCGACGCGATGCTCGATACCTCTCGGCGTGCCGCAGCCGAGCCGGATCCGGGCGATGGGCTGGCGCTCTACCTCGGTTCGGCACTCAGGCTGCAGCTCGAGGACGGCGGTCTGCAGACGGTGCTCCTCTCGCCGGAGGACGAGGCCGACTCCGTGCGGAACGTCAAACGCGAGATCTTCGAATCCTTCACGACCGTCCTCGAGGCGGCCCGCGCCGCGGGTGCCGTCCGCGCCGATCTCACGGTCGATCGCCTGTCGCACCTCGTGTGCGGAATCGAGCACGCGGTGCGGCTCGGTACTCCCGAAGACCTGCCCCTCCTCCTGCAGGTGATGCTCGACGGGCTGAAGCCTCGACCGTGATCACCGGCTCAGCTTCGATGGACCCGACTTCGGCGAACTCGGCCGCGCCGTGCGGACGGTTCTGGGTGGCCCTGTCGCCTTCCCCCGGCACGCGGTCCGCGTAAGGTCGGCACATGCACCCCGAGCGAACCCGCCAGCCGGCCCTGCGGCGAGCACCATCGAGGCCGCCGGCCGCGTCTTCCACTGCGGCAGCCTGGAACGCCTTCCTGCTCCGACCTGAGGCGAGAGCGTGGATCAGTGCCACCGAGCGTGGACAGCGACAGCCTGAGGTCGGCGACGTTGCGCTGGAGGTCCTGCTCCTGGAGTACCGTCGCCCGGCCCGCCTGGCGATCGGGCTCGTCTCGTCCGTAGCACTCGTCGCGGCCGCCACCCTCTCCGTCGCGACCGTGACCGTCCTCGGTCCGTTCTGGGTGGGGGAGAGCGGGGCGCTCTTCGCCTTCGTGGTCCTCATCGGGTTCGCGGTCGCGTTGACGAGCGTCGTCATCCTGCTCCGGCTGCAGGTCTCCGAGAACCGCATCATCCGCGCCATCTCCGTGTGGACCGACGTGACACCGCAGACCACCGACCCGCTGGAGGGTCGGACCGGAGCGACGGACACCGTCGACCGTCGGGAAGCGGTGGCGTCGCGCGCGCTCTTCCTGACGGTCTCGGCGGTCGGGATCGCCGGCACGGTCGGTGAAGCTTTCTGGCTGTCCTCCGCCGAAAGCGGGTCGTTCGTGCTGCCGCTCCTCGTCGCTGCGGTCTTGCAGCTGATCATCTGGCTCGCGGTCTACTCCGGGGTCGTCCGCGTGCTGCGGTCGTCGCGGGTCTGACGAGCGCGGCGGTCGACCGTGTCGCGGTGCTCAACTGAGACGGTCGGAACCGAGCCCGGGGCGAACCTACTGCTCGTGCACGATCCGAACGCGCGTGACCGAGAAACCGGCTCGTTCGAACGCGCCGCGCATCGGGGTGTTCGCGGCGTCCGTGGTGCCGACGATCCGGTCCTGCCCCGACCCGTGGTGCATGTGGACCATCTCCGCCAGGAGGTCGTGCACGTACCCGTGTCCGCGATGCTCGGGGAGCACACCCAGGTAGCTGATACTCGCGTCGTACGCCGTCCTCGTCGGGATGATGAATCCCACGATCGTCCCGTCGAGCAGCTCTGCGACCCGCCAGGCGTCCCGTTCGCCGGGGAGCGAACGGTAGAACGCCAGGTCGTCGTCCGCGAGCGCCTCGAGTCCTTCGCGCGCGACCATGTCCTGCGTGTGCGCATCGAGGGTGCCGGTCGCGACCAGTGCGAACAGCTCATGGAACGCGTCGTCCGGGGCGGCGACGAAACGGAGGCGCTGCGATCGTGCCGGCATCGGATCGGAGCTGGACCTCGCGAAACTGACCCGCTCGGTCGTGCGCGAGAACCCACCCGCGCGAGCAGCCTCGTGGCGCCAGCGCACCGCTTCCACGCTGGCGGCGTCATCCGCCCAGGCAGGGGAGACGTCGACATTGAACTCCAGTGCGGGACCTGCGCCGAAGGCGTCCAGTCCAGCGTGGATGAGCGCAGCGCCGACACGTTCGGGCTCCGCGACTTCGACCGTGGTGGTGAGGCAGTCGAGTGTGGCGGGCCGGTTCGCGTCCGCCTGGCCCCACCAGAGTGCTCGTGCCACCGGGCGACCGTCCTGCTCGGCGATCCACGACCATTCCGGCCGATAGTTCACACTCGCGAGTTCGGCGGTCAACCGCTCCGGATCGACCCAGGCGACCGGTTCGTCGCAGCTCCACTCCTGGAGGAGGAGGACGTCGTCCGGGGTGGCTCGGCGGATGGTGAAGTCGTCGCGGGTGTCGGTCATCGGTTCCAGCTTGGACAGGCGCGACTCGTTTGTCCAGGCCGGGCAGAAACACCTGGGCTACGCCGCCGAGACGGGAGGCGGACGCGCGGTGTTCGAGTGGGCAGTTCACCCGAGCTGCGCGGCCGCATCACGGAGACACGCGATGAACGCGTCGTGGACCGGGCTTTCGTCCGTCCGTTCCTGACGAGCGGCCAGCAGGCGTGTCGTCGGCGACCCGGCGAGCGGCACGACGACGATCGACGGCGGCACCAGCTGCCGCACCGACTCGGGCAGGATCGTCATGCCCACGCCGGCCGCGACGAACCCGAGTGCGGTCTCCTGATGGACGACCTCCTCGACCACCTGCGTCCGACTCGACGTGCCGAGGACCTCCGCGACGCGGTCCACGAATCCTGGCATGAGCGCCCGCGGGTAGGAGATCATCGGGACGTCCATGAGCTCCTCCGCGGTGACCTCGGGTCGGCCCGCCAGCGCATGACCCACCGGGAGGCACGCCACGAGACGCTCCTCGAAGACGACCTCGGTGGTGAGCGCTGGAGAGCTGTCGGATGGCGTCTGCGGGACCTCGTCACGGACGATCCCGACGTCGAGCGTGCCGTCGCGGAGCCGGTCGAACTGTTCTCCTGAGGTCAACGGCACCAGGCGTAGCGTCACCCCGGGGCGGCTCGCCCGGAACAGCTGCACGACACCGGGGAGGACCGTGTAGTTGGCCGAACTCACGAACCCCGCGGTGAGCTCCCCGGCGAGACCGTCGACGAAGTCGCGCATCTCACCCCGGACCGTGTCGAGCTCCTCGACGATGTGTCTCGCCCGCGCCTGGAGATGTCGTCCAGCGGGGGTCAGCGCCACCCGCCTCGTCGAACGGTCGAACAGCGCGGTGCCGACCTCCTGCTCGAGCCGTGCGACCTGGACGCTCAGCGGTGGCTGCGACATGTGCAGCCGTCGAGCGGCGCGCCCGAAGTGGAGCTCCTCGGCGACGGCGAGGAAGTAGCGCAGCTGGCGGAGCTCCATCCCATCGACGATACGACCGTCGTATTACCACGCTGTTTCGTCCAGATTGCGAGCGAAACGCTCTCAATCGAGGTTCGAATCGGTATTTGACCAGGACGATCGCGACCGTGTTCGCTGAGGACCACACACCCCGACCTGGAGGACCACCCGTGACCGCAGACGCTTCCCCGAACACCCGGATCGACATGCTCTACCTGAGCGAACCGGAGGTCATCGCCGCCGGCATGAAGGACATGGCCCACTGCATGGAGGTCATGGAGGAGGTGTTGGTGCTCGTCGCGAAGGGTGACTACCGGATGGCCGGCCCGACCGCCAACTCGCACGGAGCACCGATCGGGTTCCCCGCCACTTCACCGTTCCCCGGCATGCCGCTGGACGCCGCCGACCGTCGGTTCATGGCGATGCCCGCCTACCTCGGCGGACGCTTCGACACCGCCGGCGTCAAGTGGTACGGCTCGAACGTCGACAACCGCGAGCGAGGCCTCCCGCGCTCCATCCACCTCATCGTGCTCAACGACAAGGACACCGGTGCGCCCTACGCGATCATGTCCGGCAACCTCGAGAGCGCCTACCGCACCGCTGCCGTGCCGGGAGCCGCCGCGAAGCTCCTGGCGCCGGTGGACGCCAAGTCGCTCGGCATCATCGGGCCCGGCGCCATGAACAAGAGCGCCCTGCACGCCATGACCACCGCCCGTCCCTCGCTCGACACCATCCGCATCCACGGGCGCCGACGGTCGACGTCCGAGGCGTTCGCCGACTACGTCCGCGAGCACTACCCGCAGTTCACGACGATCGAGATCGCCGAGACGGTCGAGGCCGCCGTGCGTGACTCGGACATCGTGTCCGAAGCCGTCACCGGCCTGGTCGGCTCGGAGAACTACCCGTTCATCGACGGCGACTGGATCAAGCCGGGCGCCTTCCTGAGCCTGCCCGCCAACCTGCGGATGGACAAGGAGTACACCCTCTCCGGCAAGGCCCGCCTCATCGCCGACGCGAAGAAGATCTACGAGGCGTGGGCCGAGGAGTACCCGGCGCCGTCACACGAGACCGCGTTCGGGATGATCGGCCTCTACTGGCAGGACCTCATCGGGACCGGCGAACTCGACGAGTCCCGCGTGGTCAACATCGGAGACGTCTTCGACGGGAGCGCCGTCGGGCGCGAGTTCCCCGAGCAGCCGGTGCTCTTCAGCGTCGGTGGGATGGGCGTCGAGGACGTCGCCTGGGCGAAGACGATCTACGAGAACGCCGTCGAGCAGGGGATTGGCACGAAGCTCAACCTCTGGGAAGCCCCAGACCTGGCCTGACCGCCGACCGGCACCGAGCACCGACACCTGTTCCACCCGAACCCGACGCCGCGGCCGTCCGGCCGCTGTGCACCTCGAACGATGGAGTGATTTGTGGACGCTGGAAACGTCGCCTGGATCCTGACGAGCTCGGCGCTCGTCGCCCTCATGATCCCGGCCCTGGCTCTGTTCTACGGCGGGATGGTCTCGTCCCGCCGCATCCTCAACATGATGATCATGTGCTTCGGCGGGGCCAGCCTCGTCGCGCTGCTCTGGGTGGCCTTCGGGTACTCGCTCGTCTTCGGTGACTCCGTCGGCGGGCTCGGACTCATCGGGAACCCGTTCGAGTTCGCAGGGCTCGACCAGGCACTCGTCGACGACCCCGATGCCGGCATTCCCCTCGCACTCTTCGCGGCGTTCCAACTGCTGTTCGCCGGAGTGACGACGGCGCTCGTCGCCGGTGCCGCCGCCGGTCGCATGAAGTACGGCGCGTGGTTGTTGTTCGCCGGGCTCTGGGCGACGCTCGTGTACTTCCCGGTCGCGCACTGGGTGTTCGCCTTCTCGAACGACACGGCGACCGGTGGATGGATCGCGAACACCCTCGGTGCCGTCGACTTCGCGGGCGGGACGGCCGTGCACATGAACGCCGGCGTCGCGGCGCTCGCACTGGCCCTCGTGCTCGGGAAGAGCAAGGACTGGGGCGGCAAGCTCCGTCCCCACAACCGCCCGCTCGTCCTCGTCGGCGCCGGGTTGCTCTGGATCGGTTGGTACGGCTTCAACGCCGGTTCAGCGCTCGCAGCCGGTAATGCGGCGAGCGTCGTGTTCCTCAACACCACCGTCGCCGCCTGTGCCGGGCTCATCGGCTGGTCCATCGTCGATCGACTCCGCCACGGAGCGGTCACGAGCCTCGGCAGCGCATCGGGGATCATCGCCGCCCTCGTGGCGATCACCCCCGCCTGCGGCGCCGTCTCGCCCATCGGTGCGATCATCATCGGGGCCATCGCGGGCGTCGTCTGCTGCCTCGCCATCGAGTGGAAGTTCCGGCTCGGGTTCGATGACTCCCTCGACGTCGTCGGGGTCCACCTCGTCGGGGGCATCATCGGGACGCTCCTCATCGGAGTGTTCGCGACGGATGCGGCTCCGAACGGACGCTCCGGTCTGCTGTACGGCGGCGGATTCGAACTGCTCGGCGTGCAGACGATCGCGACCGTCGCGGTCCTCGCCTATTCGTTCATCGTCACCTGGGTGATCGCGAAGCTGATTCAGATCACCATCGGTCTGCGGATCCCCGAGGAGCACGAGGTCGCCGGGATCGACGAGCACGCCCACGCCGAGCGCGCCTACGAGGACGAAGACCTGGAAGCACGCGCATGACGAGCGTCATCGTCATCGGAGCCGGGCTCGCCGGTGCCGCGGCGGCCTGGCGTCTGGCCCAGGCCGGGCACGACGTCATCGTCCTCGAGCGGAGTCGCCCGGCCAACGAGTGGGGATCGTCCCACGGATCGGCCCGGATCTTCCGCTACGCCTACCCGGAGGCGTCCTACACCCGTCTTGTCCTCGCGGCGGCATCAGGGTGGGACGAGCTCGGCCTGGAGCACGGGCGTCCACTGATCACGCAGACGGGGGCGCTCGACTTCGGGACGACCCGTCGCCCGGAGCACCTCGCGTCGGTGCTCGCCGAGCACGGCATCGATCACGAGCTGCTGTCCCGAGACGAGGCCAGAGCCCGTTGGGACATCGGCTTCGACACGCCCGCCCTGTGGCATCCGGGAGCCGGCGTGATCGACGCGGAGCAGGCGGTGATGGCGATGCTCGAATCCGCCGTCCGCGCCGGGGCCACGGTCCTGAACGATTGGCCGGTCGAGCGGGTTGAGCGGACTGCCACCGGGTACCGGGTGCTCGGGTATGGGGGGAGGGCGTTCGATGCGGAGCAGGTGGTGGTCGCAGCCGGGGGCTGGCTTCCGGACCTGCTCGGCGACCTCGCGCTGCCGGGAGAGTTCCTCGACGCGTTCCCGGCCCTCGAGGTCAGTCAGGAGCAGGCGTACCACTTCCCGTATCGGGACCGAATCGGCGTCGACGCGGAAGACCCGGCGCGATCCGGTTCAGTGTGGCCCACCTTCATCCACAAGTCCGAGCGGATGCAGGTCTACGGGCTCCCCGGAGGGCGCGACGCCGAGTGGCGTGGTCAGAAGGTCGCCGAGTACAACGGCGGCAGGCGCATCCCCTCGGCCGCCGATCATGACGGCGTCGTCGACGACGCGAACCGCCGACGGGTCGTCGCCTACGTCCGCGAGTTCCTCCCGAGCCTCGTCCCGGAACCGTACGCCGAGACGACCTGCCTGTTCACGAACACCCCGACGGAGGACTTCGTCATCGACCGGGTCGACGGGATCACGGTCCTGGCGCCCTGCTCCGGCCACGGTGCCAAGTTCGCCCCGCTCATCGGCGAATACGCCCTCGCGCTGATCGAGGGCCGAGACGTTGTGCCCGCGATGTTCCGTCCGAGCCTGGCAGCCGTCCGGTGACACGCGACACCGTGGTCTCGCTCCTGGACGAGATCGCAGGGATCGGTCGGGATCCGCGTCGGGGAGGCTACTCGAGGCCTGTCTACTCCACCGCCGAACTCGAGCTGCGGGAGTGGTTCGTCGGTCAGGCCGAGCGCCGTGGCCTCGACGTGGACATCGACGGGAACGGGGTCATTCGCGCCTGGTGGCACGTGCCGTCACGTTCGACGGCGGGTGCGGTCGTCACCGGGAGCCATCTCGACTCGGTCCCCGGCGGTGGCGCCTACGACGGACCACTCGGGGTCGCATCGGCGCTGATCGCGATCGACCACCTGCGCTCGCGAGGCTTCGAGCCGACCAAGCCGATCGTCGTCGCGGTCTTCCCCGAGGAGGAGGGCTCGCGGTTCGGGGTCGCTTGCCTCGGCTCGCGGCTCCTCACCGGGGCGATCAGTCCGGAGCGTGCGCTGGCCCTACGCGACGTGGAGGGCGACACGTTCGCCGAAGTCCTCGCACGCAATGGTGTCGACCCGCGGGGTGTAGGCCCAGATCCGGGCGGGCTCGGAGCGATCGACGCGTTCGTGGAGCTCCACGTCGAGCAGGGGCGGGCGCTGGTCGACCTCGATCGCCCGGTCGCGATCGGCTCGAACATCCTCGGGCATGGACGGTGGCGGGTGTCGATCCGTGGTGAAGGGAACCATGCGGGGACGACGCTCATGCATGATCGACGGGACCCCCTCGTCGCGGCCGCGCGGACGATCACCGACATCCGCACGATCGGACGGGCGACGCCGGACGCTCGGGCGACCGTCGGCCGGGTGCTCCCGTTGCCGGGAGGCACGAACGTGATCGCGTCGAGCGTGGACTTCTGGATCGATGTCCGTCATCCTGACGACGTCGTGACCGCCGCGATCGTGGCGGGGATCACCGAACGCTTGTCGCTCGTCGCAGCGGAGGAGGGATGCGAGGCCGCGATCACCGAGGAGTCGTTCAGCGCCACGACCGACTTCGACCCGTTCCTCCGCGGGCGCCTCGAACGGATGCTGCCGGAGGCGCCTGTGCTCGGTACCGGAGCGGGGCACGACGCCGGAGTGCTCGCGTCGCACGTGCCGACCGCGATGCTCTTCGTCCGCAACCCGACCGGCGTCTCCCATTCGCCGGAGGAGTACGCCGAGGACGCCGACGCGGAGGCCGGTGCTGTGGCGCTCGCAGACGTCCTGGAGGGACTGGCGGTCGGCGTCGGGACCACTTGAGCGGGAGCCACCGGCCTCGTCGGATCCGGCCGATGTCACCCGACCGTGTGAGACTCGATCTCGTGCCCGAGAACGTATCCATGACCATCGACGCGGTGTGCTGGGACTGGAACGGCACGCTCCTCGACGATGTCGAGGTGGCGCTTGCCGCGATGAACACCGTCCTCCGGCAGCGGGGTCTTGCCGAGATATCCGACCAGGAGGCGTATCGGGCCGTGTTCGGCTTCCCCATCCGGGCTTTCTACGCCCGGCTCGGTGTCGATGCAGCCGACTTCCTGGAGGCGGCCGACGAGTACCTCGCGCTGTTCGCGGCCGGCGTGGGAGCGGCGTCGCTCCAACCGCAGGCCCGCACCACCCTTGCGGCGATCGACGCGCTCGGCGTCGAGCAGGTCCTCATCTCGGCGACCCCAGAGGTCACCCTGGAGCGTCAGCTGGCTCCCCACTCGCTGCACGGCCATTTCGCACACGTGCATGGCATCACCGATGTCTATGCGGCGTCGAAGGAGCATGTCGTGACCGCGTGGTTGGATGACTCGGGCCATGATCCCCGGCGGGTGTTGATGGTCGGCGACACCAATCACGACGAGGAGATCGCCGAAGCACTCCACGTGCGGTTCCTGCGATTCGACGGTGGTCACCAGGACGCGCCTTCGCATCGACGTCACCCGGTCATCAGCAGCCTCGGCGAGATCGTCGGCAGTCTCACCCCGTCGCCGGAGGCACTGCGAGACCTCCGCCGACGATGATGCAGGTGGGCCGCCGCTGCGGACAGCGTTGCTGACGATCACCTGCTGATCGGGCACGCGCTCACTCGTTCTCGACGGAGGCGGTGTGATGCGGTGTCCCGACGGGTTTCGACTCGGACGATCCTCGCTGACGCAGGTAGACCGAGAAGGCGACCATGCAGCCCACTGCGAGGAACTCCGACTGCCAGTTCTGCAGCGTCCGGTTCCAGAAGTCGGCCGACGAGACGTATCCGATGACGGTCACCGACGGTTCACCGTGCTCCGCCTGTTCAGCGTTGTAGACGACCGTGCCGGCAACGGCCTGCGCTGACCAGGACAACACGAAGATGACACCCATCACGAGGAGGAGTGAGTTGGAGTACAGCCAGAGACGCCAGCCGCGCGCGTGAGCCCAACGGGGCGAGTCGGGGCGCGCGTGTCGTCCGACAAGCTGATCCTCGTCGCTCCCGAGGCCCTCGTCGCCGAGCTTCTTCGACTCCGGAGACCCCTGTTGCACGAACCAGACCGTCGCGAGGATGAAGAGGAAGAACTGGAGGAACTCCGACTGCCAGTTCTCGGCCACGTCGACGACGAACGCCGACGAGGTGATGAAGTGCAGATAGTCCACGGTCGCCTGACCGTGCGCGAGCTGGTCTTCGTTGTACGCGACGAGACCGGCGATCGACTGCCCGAACAGGGCGAGGCTGAAGATCAGCCCGAAGAACAGGCTCAGACTGTGACGGCGGACGGCTGACATCACGTCACCTCCCCATGAGCGGGATCAGGAACATGTACAGCAGGCCAGCCACGATCACGACCAGCCACGAGATGAAGACGACTCGCATGGCAACGATCGTACTGCGCCCTCCGATCACGACGACTCGGCCCGGCTGTCCGGCTTCCCGGACTGGTTCAGCGGTGGAGTTCGTGGACGACGGCGTGCCCCTTGCCGCGGCTGATCAACCAACGGTTGACCGGTGTGGTGACGATGAAGGCCAGGGCGAGAGCGGCGACCAGGGACCCCCAGAAGAGGCCGCTGGTGAGGCCGGCGTCCATCGCTCCGGGGATGGCGAGCATCGCGGTGTTGTCGATGATCTCCATGACCGCGATCGACACGGTGTCCGCGGCCAGCGCGACACCGATGGCGGCGCGCCAGGACAGGCCCGCGCGGAGCACGCCGCGCATCGTGAGTGCGTAGCCGAAGACGAAGGCCAGTGCGATCGAGAGCACCACGGTGCCGAGATTGTGCAGTCCGAGGCCGGTGCCGATCACCATGCCCAGCACCTCGCCGATGGCACAACCGGTGAGGCAGTGGAGGGTGGCGGTGGCCGCCATCCGCCAGGAGGTCGCATTGTCGGCTGCTGGGCCGTGACTGTGGTGGGTGTGGTCGCTCATGAGCGCTCCTTCGGTTCGTTCAGCAAGCCAAACAATACCCCTCCGGGGTATATTCCGAAGCGCTGGTCCGCTTGCACGGACATCGACGCTGGCTCAGAACGCGAGCGCCTCGTCGACCACGGCGAAGACCTCGGGATCCCAGGTGAGAGCGCGCTCCCACGGGAGGTCGAAGGCGTCGGCGAAGAAGATGCTGTGGACGTCGTCTTCGAAGGAACGGCGGACCACGCGGGGGAGCACGTCGACCGGGACGTCGTCGGCTCGGGCGCTTCGCAGGGCCACCAGACCGTCGTGTGGCCACAGCTGCCGGGGTTCGGCTGCCGTGTGGAAGTGACCCGCCCCGACTGCGGTGACGGCGACGCCATCGAGGAAGCCGGCCTGCGTCGTGTTCCACTCGCGCAGGAACCGGCGTGAGACCTCGTCGGCAGCGCCCTGGGAGTTCTCGGCGGCATAGCCGCTCGAGCGCTCGAGGATCGTCGTGGTTCCCTCGTCTCCGTGGGCGTCGTGGACCGAGACCTCGCCGGTGAGTACATCGCCGAGGAGCGATCCCTCCCACGGCGTGCCGAGGGTGACGAGCCGGCCGATCGACGGCCCGGAGCCGCGCAGTTCTCGGATTGCGGCACGAGAGAAGAGACCGCCCATGGAGTGGGCGACGATGTCGACGCTCGCGAAACCGTGTTCGTCGGACAGCCACCGCAGGAACGCGGCCAGGCTGGCTCCGCCGGCGTCGATCCCACCGACGGCGTTGACGGTCACCTCGGCGGGCAGCACGATCGGGACGTCGGCGAACCCCTGCCAACCCGTGTCCTCGTGCACCTCCCCGGCACCGATGCGTGCCGGTGCGGTGAAGACCGGGATCGCCCGCCCGAGCAGGTGCGCTCTCAGCGCGGTGAGGGTGTTCCCGGCGGCGAGGCCGGAGCCGGCGGCATGGTCCGGACCCGTGAACGGGGTCACGGCCGCACCCCCTGACACGAGGATGATCGCATCGGCCATGGTGCTCCTTCCGGCTGGCTACGACGTCAGCGTACTGGTCGGGCGAGGTCGATCCGCAGTGCGTTGCGACGCACGTCGTCGATCGCGGTCGCGACCGCACCCTGCGCCACCATGTCCGCACCGAGTTCCGACGCGACGAGCAAGGGAGGTTCCGCGCTCATGTAGCCGGGGATGCGCTCCGACGCGACCTCGAGCAGCTGCGACATCGACGGAGCGATCCCGCCGGCGAACACGATGCGCTCGACGTCGAGCAACCCGCCCAGGACAGCGCTCATCCGCGCGATGCGATCACCCATCCGGCGCACCAGGTCGAGCGCGACCGTGTCGCCCTGGTCCGCCGCAGCGAGGACCGACTGCGCATCCACCTGCGCGACCGGTATGCGGCTGAGCGGGCTGCTCTCCGGGAGCCCGCCGCTCTCGCGGTACTCGCGACCCCAGTCGCGCAGGAGTGCGGCGATGCCTCGCGACGAACCGACGCCGTCGACGAGGTCGAGGAGGTGCAGCTCGCCCGCCCGGCCGCGACCGCGGACGAGACGACCGTCGACGACGTATCCGGCGCCGAGCCGTTCACCGGTGACCACCGTGATGTAGGAGTCGACGCCGACACCGGCGCCGATCGCACCTTCGGCGACGGCGGCGAGGTTCGCGTCGTTGTCGGTGACGATCGCGCAGCCGTGGTCGCGGATGCGCTCACCGAGCCGAGGGTTCATGCGGTCCCAGAAGACGTTGCCCTCGGGTGACCGCCCGAGTGCGTCGATCGGGGCCGGGACCCCGAGCACGATGCAGAACGGCGGCTTCGGCCCGCACTGCCGCACGGCCTCGTCGATCGCCGCATCGACGGCGTCGACCCGCGCCTCGGCGGTGGCCGCCGGATCGACGGTGTGGTGCGACCTCGCGAGTTCGCGACCGCGGAGGTCTGCAGCGATGGCGGTGATGGAGTGGGCTCCGGCGTCGACACCGACGACGATCCCGGCGTCGATGCGCAGCTCGTAGCGACGGGCGGGGCGACCTTTCCGATAGGCGGCACCGGCCTGACGTGCGTCGTCGAGCTCCGTCAACCAACCCAGTCCGATGAGTTCGTCGGAGAGCGTGATCGCCGTCGATCGTGACAACCCGGTGGCGGTGATGACGTCGGCCGCGGTGAACGCGGACGTCGCCCAGGCGTGATCGAGGACGGCGGTGATGCTGGAGGAGCGCGGCTCCGCTGCCCGCTCCGTCGTCGTCGCTTCCATGACCGACAACGATATCCACGATCCGCAGGCCGCGCGCGGATGCCGAGCCGGGGAGGCACTGCACCGCGCGCTGAACCGTGAACGATCACGGTGTCCGACCCGTGGATGTCGTGATGGAACCGGTGCTTGACCAGACGTCGAACGGATGGCAGAGTTTCCGTCATCAGTTGATTTACTCTCTGTATTTAGTCAGCGGATCCATCGAGGGTTCCGCGGAAGGACAATGATGTCGAACCCACTGAAACGCGCGATACGCGCCACGGCCGGAGTGGCGGGTGTGGCGCTCCTGGCCAGCGTCCTCGTCGGTTGCTCGAGTGATGGCCGGGAGACCATCCACTTCACGTTCAGCAAGCGTGAGGCGTTCACCTTCATGAACCAGGCCGTCGCGGACTACAACGCCTCGCAGCAGCAGTACGAGGTCGTCATGGACACCTCGGGGCCCGATCCGCTCGCGGCGAGCTTCGTCCGTGGCAACCCGCCGGACCTCATGCTCTCGAACTACAACCACGAGGTGTCGCGTTTCGTCGAACGGTGCGCGCTCTCCGACCTGTCCGACACGACAGCGGCGGCGTCCATCCGCGACGACCTCCAGCCGTTGCTCGACCAGTACGGCGTCTGCGAGGGACGCACGAGTGCGCTGCCCTACTCGGTGATGGCCGCTTCCGTCATCTACAACAAGACGATCTTCGCCGAGTACGGCCTCGAGGTGCCGACGACGTGGAGTGAACTGATCGCCGTCTCCGACACGCTGAAGGCGGCCGGCGTGGCGCCGTTCTACGCGACGTTCGCCGATGCCTGGACCGCCAACCAGGGCTGGTTCGACTACTCGGTCGGTGGCGCCGTCGACATCCCGGACTTCTACGACCGGCTCGCGGAGGAAGGCACCGAGGTGGGACCGGATGCTCCGGTCTCCTTCGAGAAGGACTTCCTGGAGCCCGTCGAGAAGATGCAGCTGCTCGCCAAGGAGTACACGCAGGCCGATGCGCCGAGTCGCACCTACGACGCCGGCAACGTCGCCTTCGCCGAGGGTGAGGGCGCCATGTACCTGCAGGGCCCGTGGGCGTTCAGCCAGATCGCACTCACCGCACCCGATCTCGACCTCGGGACGTTCCCGCTGCCGATGACCGAAGACCCGAAGGACCTCAAGGTCCGGGTGAACCTCGACCTCGTCACCATCATCCCCGAGGAGGCGAAGAACCCCGAGGGTGCCCGCGACTTCCTCGAGTACCTCTTCCAGCCGGAGGTCATCCAGGCCTACAACGAATCGCAGCTCGGGTTCGTCCCGACCGACGACGGCAAGGCTCCCGACGACCCGCGCGTCGCGGGCATGATCCCGTACTACGACGCCGGCGCGTTCTACCAGGGCCCGGGCGTGCTCAACCCCCGCGCCATCCCGACCGAGAACTACGCGCAGTCGCTGGTCCTCGGCACCGACGCGGCGTCGATGCTCCGCACCATGGACGCGGACTGGGCACGACTCGCGTTCCGACAGCCGCCCGTCACGAGCAAGGAGGGTTCCGAATGAGCGCCACCACATCGATCGTGACCGGGGGAAACCCGAAGGTCCGACGCAGCACCAAACGGGTCGAACCGATCTACTACTTCTTCCTGTTCCCAGCCGTCATCCTGTTCACGCTCGCGATCACGCTCCCCGGCGTCGTCGGCATCTTCTTCAGCTTCACCGACTCCATCGGGATCGGCGACTGGGAGTTCATCGGCTTCACGAACTACATCGCCGCGTTCAGCGATCCGGCCATCCTCACGAGCTTCCTCTTCACCTTCGGGTTCTCGCTCGTGACGGTCATCGCGGTGAACGTCATCGCGTTCCTACTCGCGGTCGGCCTGACCGCGAAGATCCGCTTCAAGATGGGACTTCGCGGGATCTTCGTCATCCCGATGGTCATCTCGGGCATCATCATCGCCTACGTGTTCCAGTTCCTCTTCATGAACTCGGTACCGGCCGCCGGCTCGGCGCTCGGGATCCCGTTCCTCGAGACGAGCATCCTCTCCAACCCGGACCTCGCCTGGCTCGGCATCGTGATCGTGACGGCCTGGCAGTCGATCCCCGGCACGCTGCTCATCTACATCGCGGGTCTCCTCGCAGTCCCCGGCGACGTCTACGAGGCGGCGTCGCTCGACGGCGCGAACAAGCGCCAGCAGCTGCTGCGGATCACCCTGCCGCTGGTGATGGGATACGTCGTGATCAATGTGATCCTCGGCTTCAAGAACTACCTGAACGCCTACGACATCATCGTCGGCCTGACCAACGGTGGCCCGGGCACCTCCACGCGGAGCATCTCGATGACGATCATCCGCGGGTTCCAGACGGGTGACTATGCCTACCAGATGGCCACGGCCACCCTGTTCTTCATCATCACGATCATCATCGCCCTCGTGCAACTCTCGGCGACGCGCGGAAGGAACGCACTCTGATGGCCACGCCAACCGTGCTCAGCACCCAGTCCATCACCACGGCGAACGCGACCCCGAAGCAGCGGACCAGGGGAGAGCGGGTGAGCTGGTCGACGACGATCATCCTGCTGCTCTGCGCCGTGACCGTCCTGCTGCCGCTCTACGTGACGATCTCGATGGCGTTCAAGACCGACACCCAGTCGGTCGACGGCAACGCCTTCTCGCTCCCGGCACCGTTCAGCATCGACGGCTTCGTCCAGGCGTGGACGCTCACGAAGTTCCCGGTCGGCTTCGCGATGTCGCTCCTCGTCACCGCAGGGACCGTCGTCGCGACGATCATCCTGGCCTCCTTCGCCGCGTACGCCATCGTGCGCAACTGGGATCGCCGCCTGTTCCGCTTCTCGTTCTTCTACCTGCTCGCCGCGATGTTCATCCCGTTCCCGGTCGTCGCACTGCCGCAGATCCAGCTGACCGGTCGCGTCGGACTCGACAACCCGTTCGGGGTGATCATCCTCGCCACGATGTTCCAGCTGAGTTTCAGCGTGCTGCTGTTCACGGCGTTCCTGCGATCGATCCCGATCGAACTCGAGGAGAGTGCGCGCATCGACGGTGCGAGCACCTGGCAGACGTTCTGGAAGCTGATCTTCCCGCTCCTGGCTCCCATGAGTGCCACCGTCGGCATCTTCGCGTTCCTCTACGCCTGGAACGACTTCATGATGCCGTCGCTCATCATCTCGGACGCGGGACTCCAGACCCTCCCGGTGCGGCAGAACCTCTTCCAGACGCAGTTCAGCAGCAACTACAACGTCGCCTTCGCCTCGTACCTGATGGCGATGGCCCCCGCGATCATCGCCTACCTGTTCGCACAGCGTTGGGTGATGTCGGGCGTCACCCAGGGTGCCGTCAAGGGGTGACCCGTCCGACCGACGGACCGACACCGGATCCACCCACCATCAGAGAAATCGAGGACCACGCCGTCATGACCGACGCACTACTCGTCGACACCGACACCGACACTGAGTCCGCCGACGCCACCTGGTGGCGTCAGGCCGCCGTGTACCAGATCTACCCCCGGAGCTTCGCCGACGCGGACGGGGACGGTCTCGGCGACCTGCCGGGCATCCGTTCCCGGGTCGGCTACCTCGCGGACCTCGGGATCGACGCGATCTGGCTCAGTCCGTTCTATCCCTCGGCGCTGGCCGACGGCGGGTACGACGTCGCCAACTACCGCGACGTCGACCCGCGGCTCGGCACGCTGGAGGACTTCGATGAACTGATCGCCGCACTGCACGAGCGCGGAATCCGGGTCATCGTCGACATCGTGCCGAACCACACCTCGGATCTGCACGAGTGGTTCCAGGAGGCGCTCGCCGCAGGCCGCGGGTCGGCGGCTCGCGACCGGTACGTCTTCCGCGAGGGGAAGGGCGCATCGGGGGAGGAACCGCCCACCGACTGGGAGTCGGTCTTCGGCGGCCCAGCCTGGGAGCGGGTCGAGGACGGCCAGTGGTACTTCCACAACTTCGCCACCGAACAGCCGGACCTCAACTGGGACCACCCCGAGGTCCGCGCCGACTTCCTGAAGACGTTGCGGTTCTGGTCGGATCGGGGCGTGGACGGCTTCCGGATCGACGTCGCGCACATGCTCACGAAGGACCTCACCGAGCCGCTGCCGAGTCGCGCTGAGCTGGAGCAGATGCCGCAGGACGGCACCCACCCGCTGCTCGACCGCGACGACGTGCACGAGGTCTACGCGGAGTGGCGGCGGGTGTTCGAGGAGTACGACCCGCCGCGCACCGCGGTCGCCGAAGCGTGGGTGAGTTCGCCGGAGCGTCGGGCCAAGTACGCATCGGCGGAGGGGCTCGGCCAGGCCTTCAACTTCGACCTGCTCGAGGCGGACTTCGATGCCGCCGAGTTCCGCACGGTCATCACCGACAACCTGGCGCAGGCGGCGGAGACGGGGTCGTCGACGACGTGGGTGCTGTCCAACCACGATGTGACCCGTCACGCCACGCGGTACGGACTCCCACCCCTGGCCGGGCGACCGGTGAAGCAGGGCACCGAGTGGGTCGCGGCGGGTGGTCCCGAGGCCGACATCGATCGCGACCAGGGGCTCAGACGCGCCAGAGCGGCGACGCTCCTGCTCCTCGGGCTTCCCGGGAGCACCTACCTCTACCAGGGCGAGGAGCTCGGTCTGCAGGAGGTCGCCGCGATCACGGCGGAGCAGCGCCAGGACCCCGCGTTCTTCCGCGGCGGCGAGTACGACGGGCTGGGGCGCGACGGCTGCCGCGTGCCGCTGCCGTGGTCTGCGGACCAACCGGCCTTCGGCTTCGGAGGTGCGGTCGCGCACCTGCCGCAACCGGCCTGGTTCGCCGAGTACGCGGTCGACGTGGAGGCTTCGGATCCGACCTCGACGCTCTCGCTCTACCGCGAGGCGCTCCGACTGCGGAGGCTGCTCCAGACGGCGGAGCACCTCGAGTGGGTCGAGACGGGGCGGACGGACGTCCTCCGATTCGTGCGGCCGAACGGTTGGCAGGTCCTGACCAACTTCGGCACTGAGCCGTTCCCGCTCGAGGCGGAGCACGATGCCGTCGTCCTGGGCGCCCTTCAAGCCGGCGCGGTTCCGGGGGAGTCCACGGTCTGGATCGCGCCGGTCGGCCTGCTGGGGTGATGGTGGCCGTGGGCACACGCCCCACCGCGATCAGAGGCCGAGGCGGTCGAGCTGCTCCTCGAACCGGATCTGCACGTCCTCCGGCTCGGCGTCCTCCTCGGTGCTCCAGATCGCGTCGAGCTCCTGTTGGACGGACGCCGGGAGGGCGGCGAACTTCTCGTCCCACGCGGTGATCGGCGTCCAGTACCCGACCACCTTGAAGCGGGTGGCGGGTAGCCCGAGCTCCTTGCGCAGATACTTGCGCACGTCACGGAGGGCCACCGTCTCACCCGCCACCCAGATGTAGCCCTGATCGAGCGGGAGGCGCTCGTCCACGACACTCCGGACGAGCCGACCCAGCGCACTCGGGCCGTGTCCGTTGCCGCCCACCACCCAGGTGACCGTCACGTCGTCGTTCGTCTCGACCGCGATCCGATCCCGCTCGCTCGGTACCTCGAGCACCACGCGGGTCCGCAGTCCGCGCGGAGTCTGTGCGACGATGCGCGTGACTGCGGGAAGACCGGTGAGGTCAGCGACGAGGACCTGCCAACCGATGTCGGCGGGCGGCGCGTACAGACCGGTGGGCGAGTTCAGGCCGAGCACGTGCCCGGGCTGGGCGCGAGCCGCCCACGGCCCCGCGACCCCGGCCTCGTGCACGACGAAGTCGATGTCGATCTCGACCGGATCCTGCCGCACGGCGCTGATCGTGTAGGTCCGCATCGGTGCCTGCGGGGAGCCCTCCGGCGTCTCCCACCAGTCGCCTGCCGGTACCGGGAGCGAGACCTCCGTCGGGTCGGCACCGTGGGGGAAGAAGACGCGGACGTACTCATCGCCCGTGCCGGTGCTGGCGAAGTCCTCGACGCCCGGACCACCGAGGGTGATGCGGATCAGGTTCGGACTCAGGGGTGTCGCTGCGGTCACGATGCCGCGGTGGATCTTCATGGCGTCTCGGCCTCTCGGGTCGGTTCGGTGTGCTGGGTCGGATGCGGCCTGTGGGCGAGCCAGGACTCGCGGTAGGGGCCTTGGGAGGCGAGGAGTTCCGCGTGCGTGCCGTGTTGGACGATCCGACCGTCCGCGAAGACCGCGATCCGGTCGGCGGTGGCGGCCTGCTCCAACCGGTGCGCGATCAGCAGCGCGGTCCGGTCCGTCCGGAGGACGGCGATCGCCGCTTCGACGGCGTCGCGATGGTGCAAGCCGACGTCGGCCGTCGCCTCATCGAGGATCACGATCGCCGGGTCCGCCAGGAACGCCCGAGCGACCGCGAGTTGCTGGATACGTCCCTCGTCCAGCGGCACGGGCGACTCCCTCGAGCCGGTCGGGTCCGCCGCCGGGTCGTCCTGCAACGCGGTGACCGCCCACTCGGCTCCGACGGCACGGAGCGCCGAGACCATCTCGTCCCGGCTGGCGTCCGGAGCCCCGAGCCGGAGGTTGTCGGCGATCGAGCCACGGAAGTGGTGGAGCTCCTGCGACAGGTAGTACGGGGTGTCGTCGACGAGCACCCGCCCGGACGTCGGCGGATGGTGTCCGGCGACGACCCGCGCCAGGGTGCTCTTGCCCGAGCCGGACGTGCCGACGAGCGCCGTGGTCGTCCCGGGCGGTACGTCGATGGTGACCTCCGCGATCCCACGATCCGTGGTCGGATACCGGAACGTCAGGTCGCGCACTCGGATCCCAGGCGCTGCGGCGACGCCGCCTGCGGCACCGCCGACGGGCGAGGGCGACTCCGGCACCGTGGACGACGCTGCTGCGAGGTCGATGACCCCGACGAGCCGAGCCAGCCCGACCGTGGCCCGCTGGATGTCGTCGAGCCCGAAGATGAGCCGGCCGACCGGATCGAACAGCCGGTGGAACAGGAGCGCGGCGGTGGTCACGAGTCCGACGGTGATCGTGCCCTGCAGGTTGAGGAGGAAGCCGGTCGCCAGGATCGCCGACAGCCCGACGAGCTCACCCGAGTTGATCCATCGGAACAAGCGGTTCGCGACGCGCACGCCCTCGATCTGCGCGTCGATGGAGGCGGCCGCGCGTTCCCGGACGCGTTCGAGCGCGTGGTCCGTGCCCGCGAACGCGGCGAGGGTCTCCGCGCCGTCGACCGCGTCCAGCACGGCCTGACTGCGCGATGCCTCGCGGATCCTGACCGTGCGGAACACCACTCGGGATCGCCGGAGGAACGCACGGGTCCCGAGGACGTAGCACGGCGCCGAGGCGAGACCGGCGAGCGCGAGCCACGGGTCGACGGCTGCCAGGGCGACGGCCGACACTCCGATCGCGAACCCGGCGGACAGGAGTGTCGGGGCGACGTTCCCGCCGGCCTCCGCGACCGCGTCGACGTCGCCGGTGACCCGGGACAGGAGATCGGCACGCTCGCCGTCGTCGACGGCGCTCACCGGGAGCCGCATGGCCGAGGCGAACACGTCCTCGCGCAGTTCGGCGAGGAGGTCCTGTACCAGCCCCGTGAGCACCCGAGTCGCCCACAGCGTCACCGCGACGGCCCCGACAGCGCCGACGGCGGCTCCGCCCACCCAGCCTGAGACGACGCTCAGCCCGGCATCGGAAGCGACGGCGTCCACGATCCGCCCGAGACACGCGGGCATCACGACGCCCAGTGCAGCTGCTGCGAGGAAGAGGACCACCACGGCGGCGGTCCGTCCGCGGTGTCGTCGGAGGAGGGCACCGACGACGGTTCGGACGCGGGAGCCGTTGGCGACGGGCAGCATCTCGGCGGTGGTGGGCTCCGTGGCGGGATCAGTCATGGCGGGTCTCCGAACCGGGAGTCAGCTCGACGACGCGGTCGCAGGCGTTCAACAGGACCGGCGAGGTGGTGATGACGACGACGGTGCCGTCGTGCGCCGCGAGCGCCCGGGCGATGCGGGTCTCCGTGAGGACGTCGACGGCCGACGTCGGTTCGTCGAGGACGAGCACGTCCGCACCGGCATGGAGCGCCCGGGCGATGCCGACGCGCTGGCGCTGCCCGCCGGAAAGCCGTCTGCCCGCCTCACCGACCGGTGACGACCAGCCGCCGAGCTGCACGACCGCATCGTCGAGCGCCGCCATGCCCACGAACATCGCGTCCGGGTCGCCGGTCACGTCATGACCGCGCACCGCCTCCGCCAGGGTGCCGCTCATGATGCGCTGGCCGTGCGGTGGCGCGACCACACGACGGCGGTACGCCACCGGGTCGAGGTCCAGCTGATCGACGAGTCTGCCGTCGACGGCGAGCGAGACGCTGCCGCGCTCGGCGGGGGTCCGCATGCCGAGCAGACGGGAGAGGGCGCGCGCCGTGTCGCTGTCGGGCGGCCGGACGCCGAGCAGTTCACCAGCACGGACATCTACCGGTCGGTCCTGGTGTTCGGGGTGGAAGGACAGCACGACGTCGGTCGCAAGGCCGGAGTCGGACGGCTCGTCCAGCCGACCGCCCGCTTCGAGCAGGTCGTCGGCGTCGACGACCGCGGCCAAGCGCTTGGCGGAGGCGAGCTTGTGGATCCAGTTGGACGGGAATGATCCCGCCTGTGCGAGGTATCCGCTGATGAACTGCGCGAGGCCGAGCACCGTCACGAGCTCGCCGATGCTGATCCGCCCCTCCGCGGCGAACCAGGCGGACAGGCCGACGAGTGCGGCCATGACGAATGCCGCCAGCGTGCCGCTCACGGCGTCGAAGAGGGCGAGGGACCGCCCGGCGGCCGTCGCTGCGCGTCGTGAGACGTCACTGGCGGCGTCATATCGCCGGACGGCTTCAGCACGCCCACCGATGCCCACGAGGACTCGGAACCCGCTCATGAAGTCGGCGGCCACGGCTCCGGCCTCGGTCGCCGCCCGTTGCTCGGCGAAGCCGCGGCGTTCCAACGGGCGTGACACGACGCGCATGACGAGCATCATCCCGATGGTCGACACGAACACCACGATCGTCGCCACGGGCGAGATCACCGACATCGCCAGCGCGGCTCCGATGATGGCCGCGATGGTCGCCGACTGCTGCGCGACCGACCAGGCGACGCCGGCCACCCGGTAGGTGTCGGACGTGACGACCGTCAGAGCCTCACCCGCCGAAAGGTTCTGTCGTGAGAGCTGCGGCCGAAGCATTCGGGAGAGTGTGAGGTGCCGGAGCGCCTGTTCGCCGTGCCCGTAGATCGACACCATGAGGCGCGACGCCGACTGGTAGCTCACCGTCAGGACGAGGAAGGTTCCGACCAGGACACCGATCCAGACCCCGAGGGCGACCGGATCGGACGGCACCACCGCGCGGTCGATGGTCGCCCCGATGATGACGGGGATCGCCGCCTCCGACAGGGCGTGCACGATGAGGAGGCTGGTCGCGGCGACGAGCATGGCGCCGCGACCGTCCGCTCCCAGCGCGATGCCGAAGAGGCGCCGCGGCGTACTCGTCGTCGTCCCGCTCACCGGCTCCGCCGTCCGAGCGGGAGCACCAGCGGGGTACCGGAGACGGGGTCGGTGATCACCTGGCACGGCAGGTCGTACACGGCCTCCACGAGGTCGGCGGTGATGATCTCCTGCGGATCGCCCTGGGCGACGATCGCGCCGTCGCGCATCGCGACGAGATGGGTCGCATAGCGGGCGGCGTGGTTGAGGTCGTGGAGGACCGCGACGAGGGTGGTGCCGCTGCGGTGCAGATCCGTGAACAGCTCCATCAGCTCGATCTGGTGCGCGATGTCGAGGAAGGTCGTCGGCTCGTCGAGCAGCAGGTGCTTGGTCTGCTGGGCGAGTGCCATCGCCACCCAGACGCGTTGCCGTTGACCGCCCGAGAGCTCGTCGACCAGCCGGCGGGACAGCTCCGTGACCCCGGTCGCGGCCATCGCCTCCGAGACAGCCGCTTCGTCGGCGCTGCTCCACGTCCGCATCGCGCTCTGGTGCGGGAACCGCCCACGCCCGACGAGGTCGGCGACGGTGATCCCGTCGGGGGCGATGGCGGATTGGGGGAGGAGCCCGAGTCGGCGAGCGGTGTCCTTCGGCTTCGACGCGCGGATGTCCGCCCCGTCGAGGAGGACGGCACCGGCGGTCGGGCGCAGGAGCCGTGCGAGTCCGCGGAGCAGGGTCGACTTGCCGCAGGCGTTCGGTCCGATGATGATCGTGAACGAGTCGTCCGGCACCTCGAGCGACAGCTCGGAGACGATCGGAGCATCGCCGTAGCCCAGGGTGAGGTCGCGGGCGAGGAGCGACGTGGTCATGGGAGTTCCTTTCACGTGCGGCGCACGAACTGGGCGGCCAGCAGGCAGGTCAGATAGATGCCACCGACCGAGAGCGTCACCACGCCGACCGGGACGGCGAGCAGCTGGGCGACGGCGTCGGAGACGACGACCAGGGCGGCGCCGGTGAGCATCACCGGCGCGAGGCCCATCGGGGTGTTCGAGCGGGTGAGCCGTTGAGCGATCTGCGGGGCGGCCAAGGCGATGAACGAGATCGGGCCGGCGGCGGCGGTGACGAGCGCCACGAGGGCCACACCGACCACCATGGCGATCAGCCGGGTGCGTCCTGGGCGCACTCCGAGGGCCATGGCGGTGTCGTCGCCCATCTCGAGCACGGGGAGCGATCGTCGGATTGGCCGCGCCAGCAGGGCGAACACGACGAACGCCGTTGCGGCGGGGAGCAGCTGGTCGAAGCCGAGCGAGGCGAGGGATCCGGCCCCCCACGTGGCCGCCATCATCGCCTGCTCGACGCTGACGGAGATGAGGATCCAGGAGGTGAGGGAACCGAGCCCGGCCGAGACGCCGATGCCGACGATGATCAGCCGGAAGGACGACATGGTGTGGCGGTTCGCGAGGAGGGCGACCAGTAAGGCGGTCAGCAGACCGCCGACGAGTGCCCCGGCGGCTTTGAACAGGTAGGTGTTGAGCCCGAGGACGAGCATCGTCAGCGTGACGCCGAACTGCGCGCCGACACCGAACCCGATGATGTCCGGTGAGCCGAGCGGGTTGCGGGTGAGCGACTGGAAGATGCCTCCGGCGAGCGCGAGTGCCGCTCCGCAGAGCACCGCGAACAGCACCCGCGGCAGTCGCCACTCGGTCACGACCTGGCGGACGTCCGGGTCGGACGCGGGGTCGACGATCGCCCGGATGACCGCGTCGAAGCCGATCTCGTACGCACCGATCGTCATCGCGAACAGCCCTGCTCCGATGATCACCACGACGAGTCCGAGGCACACGAGGACGGACCGCACGGGTACGAGCGTCGCGATGTGCGCGGTCTCCACGCGGATCAGTCGTCGTCCATGGTCGATGACGCTCACAGTCCGCTCACCCGCTTCCGACGCACCAGCATGATCAGGATGGGAGCGCCGAGGAGCGCCGTGACGATCCCCACCCGGAGCTCTCCGGACGGCAACACGATCCGGCCGAGGACGTCTGCGAGCAGCAGGAACGCGGGGCCGATCACCATCGAGTACGTCAGCACCCAGCGTTGGTCGGGGCCCGTGAACCACCGCACGACATGGGGGATCATGAGTCCCACGAAGGCGATGGGACCGGCGGCCGCGACGCCCGTACCCGCCAGGAGGGTGACGGCCACGACGACCCACACCCGGGTGCTGCGCACTCGCGCACCGAGCGCCTGGGCGAGCTCGTCTCCCAGGGTCAGAGCATTCAGTGACCGGGCGCAGAGCAGACCGATCACGAGGCCCGTGACGATCAGCGGAGCAGCCCACGTGAGCTGGTCGAGGGTGCGGCCTCCGATGGATCCCACGCTCCAGAAGCGCATGACCTGGAGGGTTCCTTCGTCCCGCAGCACGATCGCGGTGGTGAAACCGGTGCAGGCGGCACCGAGGGCGACCCCCGCGAGGGTCAGTTTCATCGGGGTCGCACCCGAGGCCCCGACGGATCCGAGCGCGTAGACGATCACCGTGAGGATGAACGCACCCGCCAGGGCGAACGGGACGTAGGTGCCGGGAGTCGTCAGTCCCAGGACACCGACCGCGAAGGTCACGGCGAACGACGCGCCGGCGTTCACCCCGAGGAGGCCCGGGTCGGCGAGCGGGTTGCGGGTGAAGGCCTGGATGAGCCCGCCGCAGACGGCGAGCGCCGCACCGACCAGGATGCCGAGCAGCGTCCGTGGGACGCGCAGCTCCATGACCATGAGGTGCAGGGGGTTCGCGTCGTCGTAGGCGACGAGCGCGCGGACGACGGTCAGGGGATCGATGGCCCGATTGCCGATGGCGAGTGAGGCGACGGCTGCGGCGATCAGCACCACCGTGGCGACGAGGAGCCCGACGGCGAGGGTCCCGGTGCGGTGGGGCGAGACGTCTGCGCGTCCGGCCCCACCGGGCATCGGGACGTCCGCCGCCCCGCCCGCAGCAGGCGCTGCTGACGGGGCGGCGGTCCGGGAGATCTCCGACGTCACTTGCCGTCGATGGTCGGCTCGCCCCGCAGTGCCGCTGCGAGGTCGTCGACGTAGCCGGGCAGGACGTACTGCAGGGACAGGACGGTCGGCGCGCTGATCGCCGAGGCCTTGGCGGCGTCGGCGTAGATCACGTAGGACCCGGCGGCGATCGGCGACCAGCGCGACACCACGGCGTTCTCGACCGTGTACGTCCCTTCCTCGGCACTTCCGCCCCATGCGGCGAACAAGTCGGCGTCCACGTCGTAGAGCTGTTCGAGGCTGACGCCGGTGTACCAGTTGTCGCCCTCGGCGCTCGCGAGGAAGCTGTCCATCGCCGAGGTCGAGGTGAAGCCGAGCGCTTCGGTGATGCGGACCCGCGGGTCGTACTCGAGGTAGACGCCGAGGTCCGTCCCGCCCTCGTTCAGGGTGAGGCCCCAGACGAAGCTCTTGTCGTCGAACTCGGGGTGTGCGTCGGCGAGGGAGGTGATGAGGTCCTCGGTCTCGCCGATGAGCTCCTCGGCCTTGGCCTCCTCCGACATCGCCTTCCCGACGGTGCGGGTCATGCCCTCCCAGGTGCCCGGGTTCCAGGGCCCCTCGATGTAGGGGACGGTCGGGGCGATCTCGGTGAGCCGCTCGTATTCGATGTCGGTGACACCGGAGTAGAGGCTCAGGATCAGGTCGGGCTTCAGAGACTTGATCGCCTCGTAGTTCGGGCCGTCGTCCGTGAAGGGGATGATCTCGGGCATCTCGCCGTACGCCTCGGAGACGTAGTCCTCGAACCAGGGCTGGTAGCCGCTCTCACCGGCACCCCAGACCTCTTCGATGCCGACGGGGTTGGTGCCGAGGGCGGCGACGATGTCAGGCGTCATCCACCCGAGAGCCACGATCCGTTCCGGCTTCTCCGGGATGACGGTCTCACCGTGGGCGTGTTCGATGACGACGCCGTCGGTCGATGCCGTCGTCGATCCGGTGTCGCCGGTGGCGGCCGAACATCCGGCGAGGGCGAGAGCGGTGGCGATGACGGCGGCGAGGAGGGTGGATCCTCGGCGGACGTTCGGGCGCGCGAAAGCGTGCGGCATGGGGCTCCTTTGAAGAGGGGGAGTGGGATCACCGCTGGCGATCCAGAAGTTAGGTAAGCATGTCCTAACAGAACGATCGTAGGGCGCTTCAAGGCATGACAGCGTCGAAGAACCGACGAGTTCTATCGCCGATCCGACACGACGATGTGTGCCCGGGTGGATCAGCGCCAGTAGAGCTGGTGGGCGGGGTCCGCCTGCACCCGTGCCACGTACTCCCGAGGGGTCATGCCGAACCGGGCTCGGAAGCTCGCGGAGAAGGCGCTCGAGGACGCGTACCCGCACCGGTGCGCGGCCGCCCCGATCGGCATGCCGTCGATGATCAGCCGCGCCGCCAGCGTCATCCGGACACCCGTCCGCCACCGGGCGAAACTCATCCCGGTGTCGTGCTGGAAGATCCGTAGCACGGTGCGCTCGTGGAGGCCGTGCACGTCGAACAGCTCGCGCGCGCCCCGGAGGTCACCCGGGTCGGCGAGGATCGCACGGACGAGCGGACGGACACGATCGTCTGACGGCATCGGGATCTCGCCCCAGCCGTCCGCCGTCTCCGGCGCGGGCTGCTGCAGCATCTCGATGAGGACCGCCTGCGCACGGACCCGGAGGTCGGTCGGCATGTCGTTGATCCCGAGGTGCAGCAACATCTCCTGCACCGCGCGCGGGACCAGGACCTGGGTGACGGTCTCGACGGGCGCGATCAGCGAGGTGGCGGGGAGGTAGGTGTAGCACCCGGTGGAGTCGCGTTCGTGGTGCGCGGTGTGCGGCGTGTGTGCTGGGATCCAGACGCCCTGACCCGGTGCGAGGCGCCACATCGCGTTCGGGAGATGCACCCACACGGTGCCGCGGTGGCACCAGGCGAGCATGGCGTCCGGATGACGGTGCGGTGGCGAGAGCGGGCGACTCCCGGTGTCCTCGTCGGTGACGACACCGGTGCCCATCAGATACGGTTCGGCGACGGATGACGGATGCTCGGGGCTCGCGTCCCAGTCGACCTGGCTGTACGGGCTCAACGAGCGCTCGTGCCGGCGTCGCCGATCAGCGGGAGGCCGTCGTCGTCGAAGCGGACGCCTTTCGCGGCCAGCCGGCGTTCCGCCTCGTGGTGGACGACGCCGCGCTTGCGCGGATCGGCTTCGAGGAGACGGAGCAGGAGCTCGTCGGTCGCGTTCGGGTGCAGCGCGATCTCGATGCGCGCACCCCAGAAGCGGTCCTTGAGGAAGAGCTCCAACGCCGCTGGGTCGGCTGCCGGGTTGTGCGCCGCAGCGGCGCGGATCGCCTGATTGGGGTCGTACGCGAGGACGGAGAACTCCTCGAACGTGCTTGCCGATCTCGCGAGCTCGTAGCGACGTTCCTCGTCGGCGATCTGCTCCGGCGTCTTGCGTCTGGCCACGGTGGTCCCTTCGTCGCGTCGCCGTCAACCTACCTGGCTCGCACGATGTTCGACAACGGCGGCTTGCCGCGATGACTCGCAGACGGGACACTGGGGGCGCTGCATGGACGTCATGAGCGTGATCTTCGGGGGAAGGAGCAGCGATGACCGCTGCACCGGGATGGTACGAGGCGGGGACGCCGGGCAAGCTGCGCTGGTGGGATGGAACGCAGTGGACTGCTCAGGAGGCCGACGCCGCGCCACGGGTGAAGCAGCAGGCGCCGACTCCCATGGTGTCGCCGTCGCAGCTGCCGTCCGGACCGCAGCTGGGCTGGTATCCGACGGGGCCGGATCAGCTCCGATGGTGGGACGGCTCGCACTGGACGGGGCTCAGGGTCAAGAACGGGAAGCCCGGGACCGATTGGGCGACCACCGAGCAGCCGAGCTTGGCCTGGGTGTTCGGCTCGGTCTTCCTCGTGTTGGCGATCGCGCAGTTCAGCCTCGGCGCGCTGTCCAGCCACCTGTCGTTCAACGGATTCCCGATGCTGCTCCTGACGCTGCTCTGGTTCGGTATCGCCGCCCAGACGACGGCCGTGCGGCGGATCCCGCAGCCGGTCGGCGCCCCGGTGGTCGTCGACGTGGTCCGTCCATTGCCGGGTGAGCAGGACGGTCCCGGTGCCGGTTGGTACTCCGTGTCGCCGCGGGCGACGAGGTGGTGGACCGGCTCACGCTGGGCCCAGTACGTCGGAACCCAGTACGGCATCCGGCCGACGTTCCATGGAGCGCGCGCGTTCCGCACCTATCTCGTCATGTCCTGGGTCGTCCTCGGGATCGGTGTGCTCGCCTTGGCCGTCGGCGTGGTCATCCTCGTCAACAGCAGCGGCGACGGCTACGGCTTCCTCGGAGGGGTCATCGGCGGCATCGTCGTCGGTGGCGGCGTCCTGTTCGCGGTCCTCGGCGGGGTGCTCCTGATCATGTCGCGGATACAGCGCCGGCTCCTGCTCCTCCCGGAGCAGCCGCCCGGGCACTGACCGCGGCGCGGCACAAGGGGAGGACGGCCCGTCGTCCGCGGGTAGGCTCGTCAGTCGGATGCGAAGCGTCCGACCACCGATCCGAAGGGCACACGATGACCACGCAGGAACTGACCATCTCGAACTTCGAGGACACCGTGTCGGCCGACGGCATCGTCCTGGTCGACTTCTGGGCCGAGTGGTGCGGCCCGTGCAAGGCTTTCGGCCCCGTCTTCGAGCAGTCGAGCGAGCAGCACCAGGACGTCGTGTTCACCAAGGTCGACACTGAGGCGAACCAGGAGCTCGCGAGCGGGATGCAGATCACGTCGATCCCCACGCTCATGGCGTTCCGCGACGGCGTGCTCGTCTTCTCGCAGGCCGGTGCCCTCCCCGCGCCGGCACTCGAGGACCTCATCTCGCAGGTGCGCGGTCTCGACATGTCCGAGGTGCACGCCGCCATCGCAGCGGCGAAGGCCGAGGCACAGGCCGAGTAGCCGACGTCCGGAGGAGGCGGTCAGTCCTCCGGATCGCCGGGCGGACGCGCGAACCCAAGCCGGTGGACACCGGGCTCGTCGAGCCTGATCCGCAGCCGCCCGGCTGGCGCGCCGTCCTCCAGCCGGGTCGGCAGTGCGCCGCCAGGGCCCGTGATGGCGATCGTCGAGCCGTCGTCCGGCAGCTCGACGAGCACGCCGCCGGCCGTGAGACGCAGGGTCGCCGCGACGGGGCGATGACGGCTCCACTCGACATCCGCGACGTGCCCACCCCGGACCCGGAACCCTCGGAACCGTCCCGCCGACCACTCGGCCGGGAGGGTCGGCAACAGCGACAGGACACCGCCGTGCCCCTGGACGAGCATCTCGACGACACCGGCCGTCCCACCCAGGTTGCCGTCGATCTGGAACACGTCGTCGAGGTCGCCCATCGGGTGCAGGTCGAGCAGCGAGGCCGATGACAGCGGACCGAGCAGCGTGTCGAGCGCCTCGGACGCGAGTCTGGGATCACGGAGTCGTGCGGCCAGGCAGAGGACCCAGGCCATGCTCCACCCGGTTCCGCCCCCGCCGTTCGCGAGTCTCCGTCGCAGTGCGCGTCGGGCTGCCTCGACGTGCTCGGGCGTGTCCGACTCGGTGATCCGGGTCCCCGGATACAGGCCGTACAGGTGGGAGAGGTGCCGGTGGCCGGGCTCGGTCGGCTCCCGCTCCTCGGCCCACTCCAGGAGTGTTCCGTCGCGGCCGACCTGCGGCAGTCGGAGGGTGGCCACGGTGTCGCGTGCTCGAGCCAGGACCTCGACATCCGCGATGCCGTCGCCGACCAGCTCCGCGAGGGCGAGGTACTCGCGGAGGCACTCGTGTACCAGCTCCTGGTCCATCGCCGCGCCGGCAGTCACCGCCGCCGTGTGATCCGCGTCGATCACGAACCGGTTCTCCGGTGAGGTCGACGGACTCACGACCAGCGATCCGGCGGCATCCGTGACGACCATTCCCAGGACGAACGAGACCACCGGCTCGACGGTCTGCAGGACGGCGACGCGTGCGGCGTGATCAGCACCGCCGTCGTCCAGACGGCGGTGGAGGTGCGCGACGAGCCAGGGGAGCGCGCTCGGCCAGTTCGCCCAGTGCGCGTCGAGCGGCACGGCGTCCGTGTGCCGCCAGAGGTCGCTGTTGTGGTGGGCTGCCGCCCCGTCGAGGCCGTAGGACTCGCCGGCGGTGCGCTGCCCGGCGTCCACCAGTTCGCCGATGAACCGGGTGAGTGGCTCGACCAGGTCACCCAGGCCGGTGCTCTCCGCCGGCCAGTAGTTCATCTGGAGGTTGATGTTGGTGGTGAAGTTCGCGCTCCAGGGCGGCCTGACCTGATCGTTCCAGACCCCCTGGAGGTTCGCCGGTTCGGTCCCCGGTCGGGAGCTGCCGATGAGGAGCGCCCGTCCGAGGTCGAAGTACCGCTCCGCGAGGTCGGCCGACGCGGACGCCGATGCCGAGAGGTCCAGATCGACGCGGTCGAAGAGCGACCGATGGTCGGCGACGTGCCGATCGAGCAGCGCTTGCCCGGTTCGCCGCAACGCACGCGAGACCGTCCCCTGGGTGTGCTCCAGCAGCGTCGACGGGTCACCCAGCGGTCGATCTCGCCACCCGCGGTGTCCGGAACGCGCACCGGCGACGAGGCGGAACCCGCCCGGGATCGGCTGCACCGCGATCGACAGCGCCCAGGCCATGCCTGCGTCGACGAGACCGTCGGCATCCGGGACGTCGGTCGGGTAACGGATGGCCTCGTCATCGTCACCGCCGAGATACGAGGGTCGCACGCTCGTCGGCGCACGGCCGGTCGCCCACCACCACCGGGTGTCGCCGACCGTGTGCTCCTCCGTCGTCGACGGGTGCGGCGTCGCGAACCCGACCCTCGGTTCACGGACACCGTCACCCAGCAGCTCGACGACCAGCACGTCGTCCACCGCCGACACGAACGCGTGGAGTGCGACCGCCTCGCCACCGCTCGCGGACGTCGTCTCGACGACGCCGCGCGCGAGATCGGAGGTCCGAGTCGAGCGCGAACCGCCGTCGGGCGACGCGTAGTCGATGGTGAGGCGGCCGAGCGGCTGGAAGGACTCGGTGAACGTGGTCCCGCGCAGTGCAGCCGAGCGGGCATCGGCCGCCACGGGATCGCCGTCGGCGATCGCCCGGCGCACGGACTCCAGAGGACTGGGAAGCGAGCGGCCCGCCGGCCCGTCGCCAGGACGTCGCGGACCTCCCGACCACAACGTGTCCAGGGAGAGGTCCATGCCCTCCCGTCCGGGCACGCCGTCGAGCGCCGCGCCCAACGTCCCGTTCCCGATGAGTAACCGATCGACGAACCGGGTGGCCGGTCCGTCGAGTTCGATTCGATGACGCTCGACGCGCTGCTGTCGGTGATCCATCAGTGGTCGAGTCGGAGCAGCACGGCACCATGCGCGGGCAGGGCCGTGTCGACGGCACCGTCGACGACCGGCAACGGCCGACCACTCCACAGCTCCGTGACGGACGATCGATCGGCGCAACCGAGATCGGCCAGGTGGACCCGCAGCTCGGTGTCCGCATCGCCGAGCCAGAACACCGCGCGCCACCGGGTCTCGCCGAGCTCAGCCGCCCAAACGACGAGGTCGCCGTCGCGAATGATCTCCCGGCTCCCGTCGCTGCCGAGCAGTGCGACCACGTCCGGGTTCGTCAGAAGCGCGAGCGTGTGCGCCGGGGTGTCCGGGAGGTGGCCGCCGAAGAAGAGCGGCGACCGGCCGATGCACCAGAGGGTCATGAGCGTCCGTTGTTCGGCCAGGGTGAGGCGGCTCAGCCGGTCCGAACCGACGTGGGCGCGGATGCCGATCCGCCCCAGCGGGAGCATGTCCGCATCGGCCCACGCCCCCGGACGCTGGAGGGGCGCCCAGCGGGCGAGGCGCTGGAACTGTTCGAGCACCGCCGACCAGTCGTCCCAAAGATCGTCGGAGATCCGCCACAGCTGCGCCGTCGATCGAAGAGTGTCGAGGTGCTCGGTCGAGAGTCGCTTCCCCGGGGACAGGCTGAGCACCATCGGTCGACCAGTCGCGTCGATCGCCCGCGAGATGGCCTCGATCTCGGCGGTCTGGATCGGTGGGTAGAGCACGTCGTCGAGCTTGATGAGGTCGACACCCCAGTCCGCGAGCTGTGCCATGACCGAGTCGTAGTAGGCCTGGGCGCCCGGGGCGGTCATGTCGACGCCGACGTTGTCGGGGTTCCACGAGCAGACGTTGGACGGATCGGCGATCTCCCCGCAGCGGGCGGTCGAACCGAGGATCGGTAGGTCGAGGTCGACGGCCAGACGCGGCACGCCACGCATGAGGTGCACCCCGAAGCGGAGCCCGAGCGCGTGGACACGGTCGGCGAGCGCGCGGAAGCCGCCCGACGCCGCAGACGGGAACCGGTTCGGAGCGGGTTGCGGTCGGCCCCAGGCGTCGAGCGTCGGCTGGGAGACGCGCTCGTAGTCGCCGACGCCGGGCGCCGGTTCGTACCACTGGATGTCGACGACCACCGTGTCCCAGCCGACGGGCAGCAGGTGCTCGGCCAGGAACGCGGCGTTGGCAACTACCTCGGCCTCTGTGACGGACCCTCCGAAGCAGTCCCAGCTGTTCCAGCCCATCGGCGGGCGGTCCGCCCGCGCCCGACGTGCTGCACGCACCTCGGTGACCGCGATCTCCACCTCGCTCATGGCGCGACGACCTGAGCCGTGATCGTGGCGAACGAGTGCGGTGGGAGCGTGACGCGAAGACCCGTCGGTGTGACGTCGAGACCCGTGAGCGGTCGCGGTGACACGGCGTCGGTCTCACCGGGACGGTTGTGGGCGTCGGGCCGCGCAGCGGTGAGCAGCCGGCCGTGCGGCTCGACCACGGACCCGCCACGGACGTCGACCTCGATGACGAGTGGCGCGTCGAGGTCGACGTTCGTCAGCGAGCAATGGAGGACGCCGTCCTTGACGCTCGCCGAGGCGGAGACGGTCGGGATGCCACCCGCGTGTGCGGCGTCGGCGTCGCGGACCGGCCCGACCACGTGCGTCGGGAGGGACGTGGCGTCCTGGTGCGGGCTGTTCATCTCGAAGACGTGGAAGGTGGGCGTCCGGACCATCTCGCCGCCGTCGGGATCGGTCAGGAGCATCGCCTGCAGGACGTTGACCGTCTGCGCGATGTTGGCCATGCGCAGCCGGCCCGCGAAGCGGTGGAACACGTCGAAGTGCCAGGCGGCCACCATGGCGTCGCGGATGGTGTTCTGCTGGAACAGATGCCCGGGGTGCGTGCCCGGCTCGACGTCCCACCAGGTGCCCCACTCGTCGAGCACCATGCCGAACCGTTCCTCCGGGTCGTACACGTCCATGACGGCGGCGTGCGACGACAGCAGCTGCTCGACGCCCTGTGCTGCGGTGATCGTGCTCCAGTACTCCGCAGCGTCGAACCCGGTCGCGCTGCCCTTCGCCTTCCAGCTGCCGCCGATCGTGTAGTAATGCACCGAGACGGCTTCCCAGGGGGTCGCCGAGAACGGGTGGGTGGCCACGTCGGCGACGACCTCCATCAGCGTCTTGGTCCAGGCCACGTCGAACCCGTCGGCGCCGGCGGCGACCCGGTAGAGCGGGACCTTCCCGCCGCTCTCGCAGAAGGTACCGAATTGGCGTGCCAGGTCCGCGTACGCGCCGGCGCGCAGGTTGCCACCGCATCCCCAGGGCTCGTTGCCCAAGCCCCAGAACGGGACGTCCCAGGGCTCCTCCCGGCCGTTCGCGCGACGCAACTCGGCCATCGGGGTCTCCCCGGCACCGGTCAGGTACTCGATCCAGTCGGCCATCTCCTGCACCGTGCCCGAACCGAGGTTGCCCGAGACGTAGGCGTCGGCACCGAGGAGCTCGCACAGCTCCATGAACTCGTGGGTGCCGAACGCGTTGGTCTCGCTCGTCCCGCCCCACTGCGTGTTGACGAGCTTCGGGCGGTCCTCACGAGGTCCGATGCCGCTCGTCCAGTGATAGCGGTCCGCGAAGCAGCCGCCCGGCCAACGGAGGTTCGGGATGCGCAGTTCGCGGAGCGCCTCCACGACGTCGAGCCGGATGCCGCCGACGTTCGGCACGGGCGAGTCCTCGCCGACCCAGAAGCCGTCGTAGATCCCGCGCCCGAGGTGTTCCGCGAAGTGGCCGTAGACGTGTCGGCTGATCGTGGGTCCTGGCCGGTCGAGGTCGACGGTGACGGTCGCAGTGGAGTCCATGGGTGATGTGGTCCTGTTCTGTGCAGCGGGTCGAGGGTCAGACGGCGGTCACGAGGATCGTGATCGCGCGGTCGGGCTGGAAGGTGGGGAGGTCGAGGCCGATCACGGCCAGCTGGCCACCGCTCAGCACGGGCGCCGCCACGAGCGTGGCCGGGTCGGCGTCGAGTGGCGGCGCATCCCGGAGCCACTGGGGGATCACCCAGCGCGGGCCGAGGGAGTCGTCCTGCGCGACGGCGAGGCGGTAGTGACCGTCCGGGCGGAGTCCGGGAAGGCGGACCCGACGACGGGAGTCGGCCGACCGCGGGGGAGTCACGAGGGTGTACAGCGCGGTGGTGCCGTCCTCCGCGACGACCCCGCGCAGGGTCGGAGCGTCGTCGTCCCACTCGCCGTCGCCGACGACGCGGCCGGTGGCGATGAGTCCGCGATGACGCGTGAACACGGTGATCCACCTGGAGAGGGTCATCCGATCCGCATCGTCGAGCTCGCGCAGATCCCACTCCACGCCGAAGTGCCCGAGGAGCGCGATCGCGCACCGGGTGTGGAGCGTGTGCGTGCGTCCGGTCGTGGCCGATCTGGCCGAGGCCACGTGCGACCCGAGCATCTCGGGCGGGACGAGGAGCCCCGTCCACCGGAGCATGCGGGCCCGCTCGATCGAGTCGTGGTTGTCGGAGGTGTGGACGCGATCGGACCGTCCGAGGATGCCGAGGTCGACGCGGCCTCCGCCCGACGCGCAGCTCTCGATCTCGAGGTGCGGGTGCCGTGATCGGAGCTCGTCGAGCAGCCGGTAGAGGGCTTCGGTCTGGTCGTGCACGGCCGCCCGCCCGGTCGACGGATGGCCGGCATCGACGAGGTCGCGGTTGTGGTCCCACTTCAGGTACGCGATCCCGAGCTCGACGACCAGCGTGTCGATCGCCTGCAGGATGTGGTCGAAGGCCGCCGGATTGCCGAGATCGAGCACCTGCTGGTGCCGGACGGGCGACGGGAGCTCGTCCCTCGCCCGCAGGATCCAGTCCGGGTGCTCGCGTGCGAGGTCGGAGTCCTCGTTGATCATCTCCGGTTCGAACCACAGCCCGAACTCCATGCCGAGTGATCGCACCCGGTCGGCGAGCGGCGCGAGACCGTCCGGCCAACGCTCGGGGTCCGGTGTCCAGTCGCCGAGGCCGCGGGTGTCGTCGTGACGTCCGCGGAACCATCCGTCGTCGAGCACGTAGCGCTCCACGCCGATGGCCGCGGCCCGGGTCGCCAACTCGGAGAGGACGTCGAGGTCGTGATCGAACAGGACAGCCTCCCAGACGTTCAGGGTGACGGGGCGCGGACGCCGAGCCGCCCGCGAGGTCGAGCGCAGCCAACGGTGGTACCGCGACGAGGCGGCGTCGAGGCCGACGCCGTAGGCCCCGTACACCCATGGGGTCCGGTGGTCCTCACCAGGGCCGAGTCGGACCTCGCCGGGCAGGAGCAGTTCGCCGCCACGGAACGCGAGGTGTCCGTCGGTGCGTTCGACGCCGATCGTGTGGTTGCCGCTCCAACCGACGTGGCACAGCCAGACGTCACCGGTCCGGCTGTCGAACCCCGGTGTTCCGATCGCGGTGACCCCGGTGGCGTCGAGACCGGGGCGACCGTGCCGCGACTCGCGGAGGTGTGTCCCGGTCGTGACCGGAAGCCGCTGCGGGAGCTTCTCGTTGCCCCACCGACCGGCGAAGTCGAGGATCTCCCGAGCCGAGGTCGGGATCGGGAGGGCCGGCACGACACCCTCGACCTCCAGGAGGTCGTCGCCCCGGTTCGTGACCGTCACGCGCGTGCGCAGCAGGCCGGTCGGTGTCAGTTCGATCGCCACGAGGAGAGCGATGCGGGTCTGGTCGTCGAGCGCGGTCACCTCGACCAGCGCGGCGCCGTACTGCCGCACCTCGCCGGCCGGGAGGGCCGCCCCGTCGACCTCGACCGAGGCAACGTCGAAGCGCGACGACCAGGCCGTCCCGGCGCGATGCGCGCGGAGGCCGGGGAGACCCGACCAGCCCGACGCGTGCTCGGGCAACAGGCTCGGCTCGTACGGCGCGTCCGATCCGTCGACGAGGTCGCCGCGCACGGTGGCTGCGGCCGCGGCCAGCCACTCGAGGTCGTCGGCATCGACGGCGGCACCCCAGTGCGCGATCGTCGGGAGGCGGGTGCCGTGCTGGACGAGGACGACGGAGACGCCGTCGCACTGCAGATGGACGACGCGGTGTTCGAACGTCGCTGAGAGGTCGGACATGGTTCCTCCGAAGCGGTCGGTGAAGCGGGTGTGACGGCCGGTGGGCCGAAGGTCAGGCTGAGTCCCGGACGACGAGCGTGGTGTCGAGCCAGCGCGGAGCGGTCGTCCGGCCGGCGATGAGCTCCATGACGAGTTCCGCGGCGACCCTGCCCATCTGCTCCAACGGCTGACGGACCGAGGTCAGCGGTGGCTCCGCGGTTGCCGCGACGACCGTGTCGTCGAATCCGACGAGCGCGATGTCGTCCGGGACCGTGCGTCCACTGGCCTCGAGGACGCGCATCGCGCCGACCGCCATGAGGTCGGAGCCCGCGAAGACGGCGTCGAGGTCCGGGTACCGGGAGAGCAACCGTGCCATGGCCGACGACCCGCTCGGCATGGTGAAGTCGCCTCGGGCGACCGCACGGGTGTCGAGGCCGCGTTCGGTGAGGACGTCCCGCCAGCCTCGGACACGGTCGCTGGACGCGGCCATGTCGGCGGGGCCCGAGATGACGCCGATCCGCGTGCGTCCGAGCGCGATCAGGTGTTCGGCCGCGAGCCGACCGCCGGCGTAGTTGTCGGAGTCGACGAAGGTGACGTCCTCCGTGTGCTCACCCATCGGGCGGCCGACGAAGACGATGGGGAGGTCCACCGAGGCGAGCGCCTGGGTGATGGTGCTGATCTCGTGCTGCAGGATCACCACCGCCCCGTCCACGTAGTGCGCCGCCAGGTAGGCGACGAGCGCGTCGAGTTTGCGCGGGTCGGCGAGGAAGAGCGCGGGCTGCTGGGCTGCCGACAGGAGCGCGGCGGTGGCGCCCTTCAGCGGTGCCGCGACGAACGATCCGGAGAACGGTTCGAGCTCGCCCGCCGCGAGGACGATCGCGACGGCGCCCGTCCTGCCTCCGGCGAGCGACCGGGCTGCGACGTTCGTGCGGTAGGCCAGTCTCGCGGCCGCTTCGCGCACGGCGACGACCATCGAGGCGTCGACCGTCGAGGCACCGGCGAGGACCCGCGACGCGGTCGCTCGGGAGACGCCGGCCTCTCGGGCGACGTCGACCAGGGTCGGTTTGCGCATCCTCGCTCCTTTGCGATCGTCCACCTGCCGGTGGTCTGGCAACGAGCATCGCAGAATCCGAGAGAGCGGTCTCCGAGTTGCGCAATATTGCCCTGGTGCCCTGGAACCCCGCTGCCTATGGTGATCACCACGCCCGAACGGTCCGGATGCTCCCCGATCCAGTCGACATCGGCGCGAGCCGGAGAGCGATCTCCGGCCGGTGACCGCAACGTAGCGCGACACCGCGGAACACGATCCCGCATAGGAGGGGGATTTCCAGTGAAATTCCGTCTTGCAGCAGCAGCAACCGTCGCCGTCATGGTCGGCGCCCTGGTCACCGGTTGTTCCGGGTCCGGCGGCGGCGATGACAAGACCTTCCAGTTCTGGTCCTTCACGGGCATCAACCAGAAGGCCGATGTCGAGAAGTACAAGGAAGCGCATCCCGACATCACCGTCAAGCTCACCGAGGTCGGCAGCACGCAGGAGACCGCCCAGGCCCTCACCGCGGCGTTGGCCGGCGGCAAGGTCCCCGACCTGGTGCTCATCCAGGGGGACGACATGCCCAACTTCGTCGCCAACCCCGACAACTTCGTCGACCTGAGCACGATGGGCGCCGGCGACATCTCCGGGGACTACCTGCCGTGGGTCTGGGACCAGGCGGTGGCCCAGAACGACGCCGTCATCGGGGTACCGACCGACGTGGGCGGGATGTCGATGGCGTACCGCGCCGACCTCTTCGAGGCCGCCGGCCTGCCGTCCGATCCGGACGAGGTCGCGGCGCTCTGGCCCACCTGGGACGACTTCATCTCCGTCGGCCAGCAGTACGTCGCCGCCACGGGGAAGCCGTTCCTCGACAACGCCGGCACCTCGGTCTTCTTCCAGACCGTGAACCAGGTCGACGAGAAGTACTACACGCCCGAGGGTGAGCTCGTGTACGACACGAATCCGCAGGTGAAGGAGGCGTTCGACATCTCGATCAAGGCGATCGAGGCCGGCATCACCGCGAACGTCCCCGCCTTCTCCACTGGCTGGAGCACGGGCAAGACCAACGGCGCCTTCGCCGCGATGGCAGCTCCCTCCTGGATGCTGAAGAGCATCAAGACGGACGCGCCCGACACCTCGGGCCAGTGGCGCGTGACGACGGTGCCCAAGGTCGCCGGCAACTGGGGCGGCAGCTACCTCGCCATCCCGAAGCGCGCGGCGAACCCGGAGGCGGCGTGGGCCTACATCAAGGAGATGCAGTCACCCGAGTCGCAGCTGCAGAACTTCACCGACACCGGCGCCCTGCCCAGCACGGTCTCCGCGTACGAGTCCACGGCGATCGCCGACTACACCGACCCGTTCTTCGGCGACTCGAAGATCGGTGCCGTGCTCGGCAAGTCCTTGCAGGAGTTCAAGCCGTTCTTCAACGGTCCGGAGACGGCGACGATCGGCTCCGCGATGATCAACACCGTGACGGACGTCGAAGCCGGCAACACCCCACCGGACAAGGCCTGGGACGTCGCGATGAAGGCCGTGAAGGACGCCCTCGGCGGCTGACCCGACGACCCCGTCCACTCGTCCGCTCCGACCCGGGGCGTTCCGGCCGAGCAACACGCCGGAACGCCCCTGAAGGATCATCGTGACCACGCACATCGCCCCACCTCGGCTGCTGCCGAAACAGTCGCCACCCGGTATCGGGACGCGGATCCGCAACACCCTGCCGGAACGCTTCGCCCCCTACGTCTACATCGCCCCGTTCTTCCTGATCTTCGCCGTCTTCGGCCTGATCCCGCTCCTGTTCACCTTCGTGGTGTCCCTCTTCGACTGGAACCCGATCGGTCAGCAGACCTTCATCGGCTTCGACAACTTCACCAGGCTCGCGGCCGACCCACGGTTCTGGAACGCGATGCTCAACACCTTCGCGATCTTCATCATCTCCACGGTGCCGCAGCTGGTCATCGCCCTGGGCCTCGCCCACCTGCTGAACCACGTCCGCCTGCGCTTCGCCACCGGGTTCCGGATGGCGATGCTCGTGCCGTACATCACCTCGGTCGCCGCGACCACGATCGTGTTCGCCCAGCTGTTCGACCGTGACTACGGGCTCTTCAACTACCTCATCAGCTTCTTCGGCGGTGATCACGTCGACTTCCTCAACGACAAGGTCGGCTCGTGGTTCCTCGTCGCGCTCATGGTGGTCTGGCGGTGGACGGGCTACACGACGCTGCTCTACCTGGCGGCGCTGCAGGCGATCCCTCGCGACGTGTACGAGGCGGCCGCCGTCGACGGTGCCGGCGGTTGGAAGCAGTTCGTCTACATCACCATCCCGTCGTTGCGTCCCATCATCGTGTTCACGATCGTCACGTCGACGATCGGCGGGCTCCAGGTGTTCACCGAACCACTGCTGGTGAACCCGGCCACCGGCCTCACCTGCGGTGCGGCACGACAGTGCCAGACGCTCACGCTGTTCCTCTACGAGCAGGGCTTCGGCCAGTTCGAGTTCGGATACGGCTCGGCGATCGGCGTCGCGCTGTTCGTGATCGTCGTCCTCGTCGCCCTGCTGAACTTCTTCCTGTCCACCCGCACCCGAGGAGGACGCTGATGTCCGAGACGCTCAACTCCACCCAGCTGATGGCGAGCGCGACCTCCGCCGGCCGGAAACGGAACGGCGGCCGGATCGGCCGCATCCCCTGGTACACCTACGTCCTCCTCGTGTGCGCCGTCATCGTGAGCATGTTCCCGCTGTACTTCATGTTCGTCGTAGCGACCACGGACTCGGCGACGGCGACCACCCTGCCACCGCGGCTGTACCCGGGCGACAACCTGTTCCACCTGGTGGGGCTCGTGCTCGAGACCGTGCCGTTCATCCAATCGATGATCAACAGTCTCATCGTCGCGCTGTCGATCGGCGTCGGATCGGCCCTGCTCTGCGCCCTGGCCGGGTTCGCCTTCGCGAAACTGGAGTTCCGCGGCCGGAACGCGCTGTTCATCCTCGTGGTCCTCACCATGACCGTACCGACGCAGCTCAGCGTGATCCCGCAGTATCTGATCATCTCCGCGCTCGACTGGGTGGACACGCTCCAGGCACTCATCGTCCCCGGCCTCGCGAGCGCGTTCGGCATCTTCTGGATGCGTCAGCACATCTCGAGTTCCGTGAGCGACGAGCTGCTCCAGGCGGCGAGACTCGATGGTGCCAACACCTGGCAGATCTTCTGGCGGATCGTCTTCCCGGTCATCCGACCGGCAGCGTTCGTCCTGGGACTGCTCGGCTTCGTCGGATCGTGGAACGACTTCCTCTGGCCGTTCATCGTCCTGAAGTCGCCCGAGATGTACACGGTGCAGATCGCGATCAAGGCCCTGCAGTCGCAGCGGTCGATCGACCTCGGCCTGGCGATGGCCGGGTCGTTCCTGGCCACCATCCCGCTGCTCATCGCGTTCATCTTCGTCGGCAAGCGCATGGTGACCGGGATCATGGACGGAGCGTTCAAGGGATGACCCTGCAACACGACGGTGTCACGCCGACCACGGCGGGCGTCGTCCGCGGCGTCTGGAACGACCGACGGGCGTCACCCGACGAGCGGGCGAGAGCACTCCTCGATGAGATGACCCTGGAGGAGAAGGTCGGCCAGCTCGGTTCGGTCTGGTTCACCGACACGGCGGGCGACTTCGCGCCGAGCGTGGACGGCTCCGACGACCCGGCTGCGCCGGGATCGGCGCCCACCGGCGACTTCACGGGTGGCCTCGGGCAGTTGACGCGCATCTTCGGGACCGAACCGGTGACGGTGGCCGAGGGCGTCGATCGCCTGCGGGAACGACAACGGCAGGTCGTGGCCGGCAACCGGTTCGGCATCCCCGCGATCGCGCACGAGGAGTGTCTGACGGGGTTCGCCGCGTACGGTGCGACCGCCTTCCCGACGCCGCTCGCCTGGGCCGCCTCGTTCGACGAGGAGCTCGTGGAGCGGATGGCGGAGGCGATCGGAGACGACCTCAGCTCGGTCGGGGTCCATCAGGGACTTGCGCCGGTCCTCGACGTCGTGCGCGACTACCGCTGGGGCCGGGTCGAGGAGACGCTGGGGGAGGACCCCTACCTCGTCGGCCAGCTCGGCGCAGCGTACGTGCGTGGGCTCGAGCGGTCCGGGGTCGTGGCGACGCTCAAGCACTTCGCCGGCTACGCCGCGTCCCGAGGCGCGAAGAACCATGCCCCGGTGAGCATGGGGCGCCGCGAGCTCGCCGATATCGTGCTTCCGCCGTTCGAGACGGCGATCCGGCTCGGGGGAGCGCGAAGCGTGATGAACGCCTACACCGATCTCGACGGCGTCCCCGCCGGTGCCAGTGTCGAGTTGCTCACCGACATCCTGCGCGACGACTGGGGTTTCGACGGCACCGTCGTCGCCGATTACTGGGCGATCCCGTTCCTCGCGACCATGCACCACGTCGCGAGTGACGCGGCGGAAGCCGGTGCGCTCGCCCTCACCGCCGGGATCGACGTCGAGCTCCCGGAGACCGCCGGCTACGGCGCCGGCCTCGTCGGGCTCGTCCAGGATGGGGCGCTCGACGAGCGGCTGGTCGACCGGGCCGTGCTCCGGCACCTGCGGCAGAAGATCGAGCTCGGCCTGCTCGACGGGGGCCCGCTCGTGCCGGAGCACGCCGCATCGACCGATCTCGACGGCCCCCGCAACCGCGCCATCGCGACGCGTCTGGCCGAGGAGTCGGTCGTCCTCCTCAGGAACCGCGCCGTGCTCCCGCTCCGGCCCCCAGCGCGCATCGCCGTGATCGGGCCGGCGGCCGACCAGTTCCGCAGTCTCGTGGGCTGTTACGCATTCCCCAACCACGTGCTGTCGAAGCACCCCGGGCACGATCTCGGCATCACCATCCCGACGATCCTGGACGCGGTTCGTACCGAGTTCCCCGCGGCTGACATCGTCGTCGAACCGGGATGCAGCATCACCGAGACCGGTCAGGAGGACGTTCCGGCCGCGGTCGAGGCCGCCCGTTCGGCCGACGTCGTCGTGCTGGCCGTGGGTGACATCGCGGGCCTGTTCGGCGATGGCACGTCGGGAGAAGGCTGCGACGCCGAGGACCTGCGCCTCCCCGGGGGCCAGCACGACCTAGTGCTCGCCGTCCTCGCGACCGGGACGCCCGTCGTCCTGACCGTGCTGTCCGGGCGACCCTACGCGCTGGGGGACTACGACCGAGCCGATGCCGTGGTCCAGGCGTTCTTCCCCGGTCAGGAGGGCGCGGCGGCCGTCGCGGGCCTGCTGTCCGGCCGCGTGCAGCCGAGCGGACGGCTCCCGGTGCAGATCCCTCGCTCGCCGGCCATGCCGGGCACCTACCTGCAGCCGCCGCTCGGTCTGGCGTCCCGCGGGATCAGCGTGCTCGACCCCACGCCGCTCTTCCCCTTCGGTCACGGCCTCACCGCCGGGGACGTCCGCTACCGATCGCTCACGAGCGCGACGGGCCTCGCCGTCGACGGTGAGGTCCTCGTCGACGTCACGGTCGAGAACGTGGGTGTCGAGGACGCCGTTGAGGTGATCCAGCTCTACAGCACGGATCCGGTGGCCTCGGTCGTGCGCCCGTCGGTCGAACTGCTCGCATTCGCACGCCTCACGGTCGCTGCCGGGACGTCGGCCACGGTGCGTTTCTCGGTGTCGGCCGACCGCTTGTCCTTCACCGGGGTCGACGGCCGTCGGGTGGTCGAACCGGGTACGTACGTGCTGTCCGCAGGTCCATCGGCCCTGGACCGTCAGCTCACCCACACGATCGAGGTGACCGGCAACCGGCGGGAGCTGGTCGGGCCGCGCGAGCTCCGAGTGGACTGGCGGCGTGTCGAAGCGGTCGCGAGGAAGGCCTGACCATGCCGTTCGTCCCGATCTCCCAGGTCACCCTCACGGGCGGGCCCCTGTTCCGGGCGCAGGAGGCCGACCGCGCCTACCTGCGAGCCCTCGAACCCGATCGCCTGCTCGCCCCGTTCCTCCGCGAGGCGGGTCTCGAGCCCCTGGCGCCGTCATACGACGACTGGGAGGTGCGCGGACTCGATGGCCACACCGCCGGACACTACCTCTCGGCCTGCTCCCTGATGGTCGCCTCGACCGGGGACGACGTCCTGCGCTCCCGACTGGAGTACACGGTCGCCGAACTGGCCCGCGCACAGGACCATCTGGGTACCGGGTACGTCGGTGGAGTCCCTCGGAGTGCCGAGCTCTGGGCCGAGGTCGCAGCGGGGATCACCGAATCGACGTTCCGCGCCGGCCGCTGGGTGCCCTGGTACAACCTGCACAAGCTGTACGCCGGTCTCATCGACGCGGCCAGATTGACCGGGAACCAGGTGGCACGGGACGTCGTCCTGCGCCTCGCCACCTGGTGGGAGGAACTCGCCGCGGGGATCGACGACGAGCACTTCCAGCTCATGCTCGAGACCGAGATCGGCGGGATGAACGAGGCGTACGTCGACCTCTTCGACCTCACGGACGACCCCCGCCATCTCACGATGGCAACTCGCTTCACGTCCACCGCCCTCAGCGAACCGCTGTCACGCCGGTCGGACGAGCTGACCGGCCTGCACGCCAACACCCGCATCCCGCAGTTCGTCGGCTTCGCCGCGCTCGCCGCGCGGAATGGTGATGCAGCCCTCTCCGGTGCGGCGCGGTTCGCCTGGGAGACGATCCTGACGCGGCGCACGGTCGCGATCGGCGGCAACAGTGTCCGGGAGCACTTCCACGCCGTCGACGACTTCACCCCGATGACCGAGGACCGGGAGGGGCCGGAGACCTGCAACAGCTACAACCTGATCAAACTCGGCAGACGCCTCAGCGCCGACGAGTCCGACCCGGCGATCTCCGACGCGCTCGAACGGATCCTCTTCAACCACCTCCTGTCATCGCAGCACCCCGAGCACGGCGGGCTCGTCTACTTCACCTCGATGCGGCCCGACCACTACCGCGTCTACTCCTCGCCGGAGCACAGCTTCTGGTGCTGCGTCGGGACCGGCCTGGAGAGCCACGCGAAACACGGTGAGTCGCTGTACCGATTCGACGACGACGCGGTGTCGGTCGAGCTCTTCGCGCCCTCGGTCGTGCGGATCCCGGAACTCGGTCTCGAGCTGGAGCAACGGACGGCCTTCCCGTCCGACGGCGTGGTCGGACTCACCCTCGGGCTTACGGGCCCGCGGCGGTTCCAGCTCCGCGTCCGCGTGCCCGGGTGGACGGTGTCGCCACCGGTGTTGCTCGTCAACGGCGCTCCGGTCACCGCCGAACTCGAACGCGCCCATCTCGTCCTGGATCGTGAGTGGAGCGACGGCGACACCGTGTCGTTCGAGCTCCCAATGGGCGGTCGTGCGGAACCGTACCCGGACGGCTCGGACTGGACGTCGCTCCTCTGGGGTCCGTCCGTCCTGGCAGCCCGTGGCGAGTCGCTGCCGACCGACGTGGTGCTGGCCGGCCGCGCCCATGCCCCGCACACAGCGGTCGGCCCGCTCACCCCGCTCGCCTCGGCACCGATCGTCCCGCGGTCGGCTGTGCCCTACCGGGACGCCGACGGGCGACTCCGGATCGACTCCGACCGAGGACCGATCCCGTTGGAACCGTTCGCAGGTCTGCACGACGCGCGGTACACCGTCACGTTCCCCGTGGCGTCGACGGCGGACGAGGACGCCGTCGCTCGGCGCCGCACCGCCTTGGTCGAGCGGGACCGACGTGCCGCGAGCATCGACGGACGGACGGTCGACCGGGTCGCTCTGGGCGAGCAGCAGCCCGAGGCGGATCACGGGTTCGAGGGGGTGGCCAGCGCCAGCGGCGCGGTGGGTGGTATCCGCTGGCGGAGCACGGCCGATCGTCTGTCCGTGACGCTCGTCGACCCGCATCTCCTCGGCCGGGTCGTCAGAGTGACCTGGCTGCACGACCCGGCGGGCCACGGTCTCACCCTGGAGATCGACGGCACCCCGGTCGCTCCGCAGGAGGGCGGGCGAGACGACGACCTGGAGTGGGCGGAGTACCCGCTGACGCCCACCAGCGCCGGGTGGGGTGTCCGGCGGTTCGCGCTCGTCGCGCAGCCGGATCACGAGACCCCGCGGTGCACCGAGCTCCGCGTGCTGATCGCCGAAGGCGCATGACCACCGGTGCCGATGCGCACGGCACCTCGGGATGCGGGACCATGGAGCCATGACGACGACGCCGGAGCAGGACGACCTCAGCGTGACGCTCGCGGACGTCGCCGCGAGGTCGGGGTGCTCGGTGTCGCTCGTCTCCCGGGTGCTCGCCGGGAAGCGCCATGCATCCCCGGACACCCGCGACCGCATCCTCGCTGCAGCGCACGACCTCGGCTACGACCGCGCAGCACAACGTCGCGGCCGACCTCGCTCGGTCCCGCGCCTGCTCGACCTGGCGATGAGTCAGTGGGACGACCCCTGGGCGAACACGGTCGTGACGAGTGTGCGGCGGGCGGCCGCTGCGGCGAACTACGACCTGGTGCTCACGCCGGAGAGCGAGTCGATGGTCGACGACTGGCCCAGTCGGGCACGTGCGCGGGGATCGGCCGGTGTCGTCGTGTGCCTCATCCGTCCCAACGTCTCCCAGCTCGACATCCTCGCCTCGGCCAACATCCCCGTCGCGCTCCTCGATCCGCGTGCGGAGCCGGCGCGGAGTCTGCCGAGCGTCGGGTCCACCGACTGGCAGGGCGGCTTCGACGCGGGTCGGCATCTCGCCCGGCGGGGGACACGGCGGTTCCTCATCATCACCGGCCGGCCGAAGTACCGGTTCGGCCGTGCGAGGGAGGCCGGTTTCCGAGCGGCGGTCGAACGGCACGCCGACGGAGCGACGGTCGAGGAGATCTCGTCGCCCTGGTCCTCGGAGAGCGCCTTCGTCTCCGTGCGCAAGCTCCTCAGGCAGGGCGGGCTCCCGATCGGCGTCTTCAGCTGCAACGACGAGATGGCCTACGGCGTCTACCGCGCCGCTGAAGAGCTGCAGCTCCGCATCCCCGACGACATCCGGGTCGTCGGCTTCGACGATCTCCCGCAGTCCAGGTTGATGCCGCCGCCGATGACGACCGTGCGACAGCCGATGCGCGCGATGGCCGCGCGTGCGGTCCAGCTCGTCCTCGAGGCGGAGCCCGGGACGGACCCGGGGGACCGCGCGGAGTTCCCGACCGAACTCATCGTCCGCGCCTCGAGCTGACGCGGACGCGGACGCGGACGCGGGAGAATGGTCGCCATGACGGGATCAGCGGACACCGACGAGGTGTCGACGGAGCACTCGAGCGTGTCGACGTGGATGCAGGCGCTCGGCACGGCGACCGGGAACCCCGGCGGCGGGGCCGCATCCGGACTCATGCTGGCGATCGCCGCCGGCCTCACCGCGATGGTCGCCGGCTACACCCGAGCCACGCACGCCACCGAGGACGCGCGCGGGCGGGACTCGGCCGAGGCCGAGGCGACGATCGCCGCACTCCGCGCTCGCGCTGAGGCACGCTCTGAGCTGGCGCTGCGTCTGGCCGACGAGGACGCCCACGCCTCGCGAGCGTTCGGCAGTGCCTTCCGTCTACCGGCCGGCGTCGGACGCGACGAGGCGATCCGTGCTGCGTCCATCGAGGCGGCCGCGGCCTCCGCGCGGCTGGGCGAGCATGCCGTCGACGCGATCGACGATCTCGCGTGGCTGACCGAGCACGGCAACCCGGCGTTGATCGCCGACGTGGCGGTGGCGATCGGTGCACTCCGCGCGGCGATCACGGGAGCGCGGACCAACGTCAGCTTCGATCTCGGTTCGGTCCGCAGCGCACACGGCTCCCTCGAGGAGATCCGCGCCGACGAGCCGCGCCTGTGGGAACTCGTCCCCGTGTTCGACCGCGCCCTCGAGCGGATCGACCGGCTCGCGGCGTCGATCGACCCCGAGGCCGCTCCCACCGACGCGGCGTCGTAGCCGGTGGTCAGCGCCCGCCGGGGCGCGCAGCCGGGCCGCTCGGAACCCGGACGATCAGGGCATGGTGCAGGTTCGTCAGCGAGACCGAGATCACCGAACCGTGCGAGTCGCCGTCCAGTTGGATCTCCTGCGGCTCCTCGAGTCTGAGGTGCATCGTCCGTGCCTGTGCGTAGCTGATCGCGCGTGCCTTGGGCGAGAGTCGTCCGACCAACCGGCCGAACCGCGTGCGGTGCAGCATCCGGTTGAACGTCAGGCGGTAGCCGATGTTCCCCCAACCCGGACCCTTGCCAGGGCGCAACATGACGGCATCGAGCAGGCCGTCGTCCACGACGGCCTCGGGGAGCAGCAGGACCCCACCGGTGAGCGTGCCGGAGTTCCCGACGATGATCGTGTGCGCTCGGGCAGCCGCCTCCGGACGGTCGTCGAGTCGATAGTGCAGGTCGAACTGCCGGTTGCCGATGATGCTCCGCGCGATCGGGTCGGAGTAGGCGAGCCAGCCGATCCGTCGCTTCAGCCGCTCATTGGTGTGGCCGGCCATGTGTGCGTCGAGGCCGATGCCGGCCATGACGAGGAAGACCTCGTCCCGGTTCGTGCCGTCGCTGCGCCCGAGACTGACCTGGCCGACGTCGACCACCTGGTCACGCCCTGAGCAGGCGATGTCGACCGACCGCTTGAGGTCCCCCAGCGGCAGGCCGAGCGCTCGGGCGAAGAGGTTCCCCGTTCCGGCCGGGACCAGCCCGAGGGGGATGCCGGTGGACGCGATGGCCTCGGCGGCGACCCGCAGTGTCCCATCACCTCCCGCGACCAGGATGACCGAGGGTGCCGAGGCGATCGCGGCCGAGGACGCACCCCGGCCGTCGTCGTCGGCGCTCGTCTCGTGCCAGGTGGAGGGTGCCAGTCCGTGCGTCGACTCCGCGGCTGCGACCACCGAGCGGAGGACCGTGATGTCGACCTTGGAGGGATTGACGACGACGGCTGCGCGTCGACGTCCGCGTTCGGCTGGTGCATCGTTCACAGCGTCAAGGATAGGAGGCACCGGCTCGGAACCAGCGGTGGACGCGAGCTGTGCCGCGGGTTCGTGAGACGCTTGCCCCATGGACCTCGAGGTGTCGCCCGGACTGATGATCCCGGCAGCCGAACTGCAGTGGCGTTTCTCCCGGTCGTCCGGCCCGGGCGGACAGCACGTCAACACCTCCGACAGCCGTGTCCAATTGACGTGGAGTGTGGGCGAGTCGGCCGTCCTCACCGATGAGCAGCGCGACCGACTGCTCGAGCGGCTCGGCGCCCGGCTGGTCGGCGGTGCCATCACCGTGACCGTCTCCCGCGAGCGATCGCAGCTCCGGAACCGCGAACTCGCACTCGAAGCGCTCGCGACACGTATCAGGTCGGCTCTCGCGCCGCCGGCGCCGACGCGCCGACCCACGCGTCCGACCCGCGGATCGGCGCGACGCTACCTCGCCGCGAAACAACAGCGGAGCGCCACCAAACAGCAACGACGCCGTCCCTCCGACGACTAGCGGGTCACACCGTCGCCTCCCGCAAGGGCGTGCGCCGGACGGTCCGGTCCATTAGCGTTCCCGGAGAGCGCACCCGTCGACGCCGTCGTCGTGCGCGAACGGAGGAACACCATGCGCATCGTCGTCATCGGCGGGACCGGCCACATCGGCACCTTCCTCGTCCCGCGACTCGTCCGGGCCGGCCACGAGGTCGTGAGCGTGAGCCGCGGCGATCGTTCGCCGTACACGGACGCGCCCGAGTGGGACCAGGTCGAGCGGATCCGGGCCGATCGGGAGGCCGAGGACCGGGACGGTGTCTTCGCGCGACGCATCGCGGACCTCGGCCCGGACGTCGTCGTCGACCTGGTCTGCTTCTCGGTCGCCTCGGCGACGGCACTCCTCGAGGGACTGCGCGGCAACACGGGCCAGCTGCTCCACTGCGGATCGATCTGGCGCTACGGTCCCAGCGCGTCCGTCCCCATCGTCGAGGGCTCCGCTACGGCGCCGTTCGGCGACTACGGCGTCCAGAAGGACCAGATCGCCCGGCTGCTGCAGCAGGAGACCGCCGACGGAGGACTGGTGACGACCTCCCTGCATCCCGGGCACATCGTCGGACCCGGGTGGGCGCCCATCAACCCGTTGGGCAACCTCGACCCCGGGGTCTGGCGGACCCTCGCACACGGTTCACCGCTGCGCATCCCCGGACTCGGTGCCGAGCTGCTGCACCACGTGCACGCCGACGACGTCGCGCAGGCCTTCGAGCTCGCCGTCGTGAACCGGGATCGTGTCGCCGGCGAGGACCTCAACGTGACCTCCGCCGCCGCGGTCACCGTCCGCGGCTACGCCGACGTCGTCGCCGGCTGGTTCGGACGCTCGGCCGAGCTCGAGTCGGTGACTTGGGAGCACTTCCGAGCCGAGACACCGACGGAGCACGCCGACACCACCTGGGAGCACCTGGTACGGAGCCACTGCGCGTCGATCGACAAGGCACGGTCGCTGCTCGGATACGAGCCCGCCTACACCTCGACGGAGGCGGTCCTCGAGTCCGTCCGTTCGCTCGTCGCCCACGGGGAGTTGGACCTGCCCGAACCACGAGCAGCCCTGAACACGAGCCGCTGACGACGCGATCCTTCAGAGGGCCTGCAACGAGCTCCGGAGTCCGTGCGGTGCGTCGACCTTCGGACGCTGAAGGATCCCGCGGCGTCGGAGGATCGGCACGAGTTCGTCGAGCATGCGGTGCACCGTCACCGGGTGGAGGTCGCCCGAGAAGATGAACCCGTCGTTGTCCGCCTCACTGCCGGCGCGTTCGATGTGGTCGGCCACCTCAGCCGCCGTGCCGACGACACCGCTGCCGTCGGTGATCCGCCCGAGTCGTGCCTTGGGCACGAGCAGCTCCCGGAGCGTCGCCGCCGCGAGGGACTCGTACGGTCCGCGTAACGCGTCGAGGCTGCCTCGCGACACGTGGTCGCCGAAGACGGCCGGGTCCACCGGTCGGTCGAGGTCGAGCGCGGTGAGGTCCGTCTCGAGGTCGCTCGACCACGCGAGTGCGACGGAGCGCAGCGTCTCGTCGTCCGGCTGTTCCGAGGCGGCGACGAGACGGTCGGCCTCGGCGCTGCTCGCCACGATGACGGGCTTGAACACGAACAGGATCGCGGGAGGGGTGTCCCGACCGACATCAGCCGAGGCGTCGAGGACCCGCCTCCGGTATGCACGGAGGCTTGCGATGTCGAGCGGTGCGAGGGCCAGCTGGACGTCCGACTGTCGCCCGGTGAAGGCGAGCCCTCGCGGCGAGGAGCCCGGCGACACGATGACGGGCTCGCCACCGGAGTCATCGTCGAAGGGGAGGGCGTTGAGCGGCCCGTCGAAGTCGTAATGTGCGCCGCGATGCTCGACGCGGTCGAGGTGGCGGCCGTCGGCGAAGCGTCCGGAGGCGGTGTCGCCCACGTACGCGCCGGGTCGCCAGCTCCGCCAGAGCGCACGCACGCCGTCGAGCCACTCCTCCGCCCGCTCGTAAGCGACGTCGTGCGGCACGACCGGCTCACCGAAGTGACGGCTGCTGCCGACGTCGGTGACCACGTTCACCCCGAACCGTCCGCGACTGAGGTGCTGCAGGGTCGCGAACTGCCGTGCCGCCTGGTACGGCGGAAGTTGCAACGGGTTCACCGTCGGGATGATGCCGATGCGCTCCGTCACTGCGAAGAGGAACGGGGCGAGGCTCAGCGGGTCGTGCTTCGGCCCGCCGTAGGCGCCGCGGATGCGGAGGTCGAGCGTCTCGGGGTTCCCCAGCGAGAGGGCGTCCTCGATGATCAGGAGGTCCAGGCCCGCCTGCTCGAGCTCGCGCGCGGCCTGCTGGTAGAGGGCGGGTTCCTGCCAGCGGTAGTCCCAGTCGAGGTACGGATGCCCCCAACCATGCGGACCGAACCCACGTGACAGGAACCAGCCGAAGCGTTGCCGGGCGCTCATGCGGCGACCGCCACATCCGCCGTGACGCTGGCGCCGGTGCTCGTCGACGGTTCCCGGGCGGGGAGCGCGTCGAACGCCGAGGCGAGGTCAGCGATGAGGTCGGCGACGTCTTCGATGCCGACGGAGATCCGCACGAGTCCTTGGCCGATGCCGCTCGCCGCGAGCTGCTCGGCCGAACGCTGGGCGTGCGTGGTCGAGGCCGGGTGGAGGATCAGTGACCGGACGTCGCCGAGGTTCGTCATCCGCGTGAACAGGCCGACGTGGTCGATGACCGTCCGCGCTGCGTCCCGTCCGCCGTGCAGGGTGAACGAGAACACCGATCCCTGTCCATCCGGCAGATACCGGTCCGCCAGGCCGCGGAACGGACTGTCACTGAGTCCCGAGTAGTCGACCGAGGCCACTTCCGTCCGTCCTGCCAGCCACGTCGCGAGAGCGAGGGCGTTCTCGCTCTGCCGTTGGACGCGGAGTGACAGCGTCTCGATGCCCTGTGCGATGAGGAACGCGTTGAACGGCGAGGGCGTCGGGCCGAGACGCAGTGCGATCGATGCCCGTGCGTAGGCGGCCAGCGCTGCACGCCCGCCCGCCTCGACGTGGCTGAGCCCGCCGAGTGCGGCGAGCGGCGAGGTGAGGTGTCGATAGCGGTCTGGGCGAGCTGCCCAGTCGAACGTGCCGCCGTCGACGACGACCCCGCCCAGCACGGTGCCGTGGCCCGCCAGGAACTTGCTGGCCGAATGGACGACGATGTCGGCGCCGTGCTCGATGGGACGCAGGAGGTAGGGCGTGGCGAAGGTGTTGTCGACGACGAGCGGGACCCCGTGCGCATGGGCCACGTCGGCGACGAGACGGAGATCCGTGAGGTCGTTGCGGGGGTTCGGAATGGACTCGACGAAGATCGCGCGTGTCTCGGGTCGGATGGCACGCGCCCAGGCGTCGACGTCGAGCGGATCGGCGACCTCGCTCGTGGTGATCCCCAGCCGACCGAAGTTCTCCGTGAAGAGGCTGCGCGAGCCCTCGTACAGACTCGGCGCGGTGAGCAGGTGGTCGCCGGCCTCGAGCAGGGAGAGCAGGGCGACGCCGACGGCCGCCTGTCCGGAGCCGAGGAGCAGCGCGTCCACACCACCCTCCAACGCGGCGAGACGGCGCTCGACGGCGTCGATCGTCGGATTGCCGACCCGGCTGTAGCTGTATCCACCGGGGTCCGGTCCGAACCGCCGCTCCGCCTCGTCGAAGTCGGTGAACACAAACCCGGCACTCGCGTAGATCGGCAGAGCCCGCGGCTGGAGCGGCGCATCGGGTGTACCACCGGCGTGCAGCTGTCGGGTGCTGAAGCCCCCTCGGTCCCGCTCGTGCATCGCCTCGTCCTCTCCGTCAGCTCGGCCGTCGTCGACGCCCCGGCGTCGGTGACAGGCACTCTACGGTCGGCACCGGGGCGGGCGCAGGTGACGACGACATGCGCGGACACAATCGGCGGGCGACGCAGCCGTCGGGGGAGGCCCCGTACCCTGGAGAGGCGTCGGCCGTGGAGACGGTGACCGGCGCCGACGGATCGGACGAGGGGGAACCGTGAAAGCACTCATCGCATCGGGGAGCGGTCGGTATGCGGATCCGTGGCACCCGTACGCGCGCACGAGCCCGCTCATCGCCGAGGTCCTGGAGACGGCCGGCTTCGCGGTCGAGATCGACGAGGACGTCGATCGTGCGATGACGAGACTCGACGGCGTGGAGCTCCTCGTGGTCAACGCCGGCGACCCGTGGCGGTCCGAGGACCAGGGCCGAACGCCTGCCGCCGCGATCGACGGCTTCGCGGAGGCGCTCGGTCGAGGTGTCGGTGTGCTCGCGATGCACGCCGCGCTCGCCTCGCTCCGCGACTACCCGGACTGGGCGCCGACGATCGGGGCACTCTGGCTGCCCGGTGTGTCCTGGCATCCGCCGATGGGCCCGACCGTCGTCCGCGGCCTGGCGTCCCCAGCAGGCGGACCGCTCGGCGACATCCCGGTGGACGACGAACAGTACCTACGGCTGCAACCGGTCGGTCGGAGCACCACCGTCGCCGAGCACGACGTCGACGGCGAGCGGTTCCCCGCGGTGTGGGTCCGCGAGGTGGGGCCCTCCCGCGTCGCCGTCGACGCCCTCGGACACGATGAGCGTTCCTACGCCTCGGCGGAGCACCGTGCCCTGCTCGCAGCGCTGGCACGGTGGACGGCCCGGGCACCGTCTGCGTGATCCGTCACGGATCCTCGACCGGCCTCGTCTGTGTCGCGACCCCCGTCGGCGCAAGCCCCCGTCGAACGGGAGTCGGGCGTCCTGAGCGGGTCTATGCTCCTGTTCGGGGCTGCGAGCGACCATGATCGCCGGCCGCGGCCCGCGTCAGGAATCGGAACCTCGAGAAAGCCGCACCACGTGTCACAGGACCTCATGTCACCTGAGAACAACGTCCAGCGCATCATGCGCACCGGAACCGTCTGGTTCGGCGTCGCGGTCGGGAGCACCGCGATCGTCCTCGGACTCCTCCTCAGCTCTGGCTGGCGGCCGGCCGTCCTCGCCGAGGGACTCCGCGTGGTGTGGTGGTGCTGCTCGGTCATCGTGGGTCTGAGCATCGGCCTGCTGGGCTGGTCCGGCTGTCCGATCCTCGAGGTGGACGTCCCGACCGCGTCACGGAACAAGTCGCTGACCATGCAGCTCGGAACGATGCTGTTCATCCTCGGAAGCCTCGGCGCCATGTTCACCGTGCTGGCCGGGTCGCCGAGCTGACACCCGCGGCGCGGGTACGTCCGGCTCCGGCGGAGTCGTAGAGTCGATGCATGGCCCGATCCTCAGCACCGCTCCGCAGACTCGGCTTCCTCACGATGGGCCTGTTCGACCCCGAGGAGCCGGCGGCGGGGCACGAGGCGACCCTGCAGCTCATCGAGCTCGGTGAACGCCTGGGGTTCGACAGTGCCTGGCTGCGGCACCGGCACCTGCAGTTCGGCATCTCCTCACCGGTCGCCGTCCTCGCCGCCGCGACGCAGCGCACGAGGCGCATCGCGCTCGGCACCGCGGTCACACCGCTCGGCGCGGAGAACCCCTTCCGGCTCGCGGAGGACCTGGGCACGGTCGACGTCCTCTCGGGAGGCAGACTGCTTCCCGGCTTCAGCACCGGGGAGCCGATGCGGTTCGACGCGTTCAAGCACGCGATCTATCCGTCGACGCTCGACCAGGAGGACCTCGGCTACGACCGCGTCCTGCGCCTCCGCTCCTTCATCCGCGGTGACGTCGTCAGTGACAGCGCCGGTCGTGAGGGCCAGGAGGACTACTCCTCACGGGTCGAGCCGCATGCCGACGGTCTGGCGGAGCGGCTCTGGTACGGAGCCGGCAGCCTGCGGTCGGCCGGTTGGGCCGGCGAGCAGTCCTTCAACCTGCTCACGAGCAGCGTCATCGCCGCCGAGGACGGCACGACGGACTTCGCCGCGAACCAGGCCGCCCAGGTGCGTCGGTTCCGAGAACTCCACCCGGCGGGTGAGCGGGCCCGCGTGTCACAGGGGCTCGTGGTCATCCCGACGGACTCCGCGACCGCGTCCCAACGCGCCCGGTACCACGAGTACGTCGACTCGAGACGGCACCGCGTCGGCGTCGCCCATGGGCCGCGGCGGATGCTCTTCGCGGAGGACCTCGTCGGCAGCAGCGCGGAGATCGCTGAGCGGCTGTACGAGCACGCCGGATTCCAGGAGGTCGACGAGGTCGCCTTCGCGCTCCCGTTCACGCTCGAACCGGACGACTACACGCAGCTGCTCACCGACATCGCCGGCGCACTCGGCCCCGCCCTCGGCTGGCGACCGGCCGCGGACGGGGAGTCCCGTCCGGCCTGAGCGGACCGGTCGGAGACGGCTTCCGGTCGCGCGTACAGTGCAGGTATGACGCAGCACGGGTTCAGACGGTACGTGGCCATCGGCGACAGCTTCAGTGAGGGCTACGGGGATCTTCGAGAGGACGGCACCCTTCGCGGGTGGGCCGACTTCGTTGCCCTCGGCCTCGCTCGGGCGTCCACGGAGACCGTCAGCTACGCGAACCTCGCCATCCGCGGGCGGAAACTCTTGCCGATCCTCGACGAACAACTCGACCGAGCGATCGCGATGGGTCCGGACCTCGTCAGCTTCAACGGCGGCGGCAACGACATCATGCGCCCGCGGGTGTCGATCGACGGTGTCGCCGACCGCTTGGACGGTGCGGTCGAGCGACTGCGTGCCGGAGGTGCCCACGTGCTGCTGCTGAGCGGGGCGAACCCCTCGGCCCACATCCCGATGGGTTCGCTCCTCGCCCGCCGCGGCGAGCAGCTGGCCCAGGCCGTCAGGGTGCGGTACCCGCGCGAGGGGGTCACCTTCGTCGACAACTGGGCCGATCGGACGCTCGCCGACCTCCGATACTGGTCGGTGGACCGCCTGCACCTCAACGCCCTCGGCCACGCCCGGGTGGCGAGCAACGTGCTGACGGCGCTCGACGTGCCGGTCCCGGAGGAGTGGGGGATCGACGACGTCGCTGCTGCGCCGCCCGGTCCGCGTCAACGTCGCACCGCGGCCTACTACCGCGAGCACGTGCTGCCCTGGATCGGGCGCCGCCTGACCGGACGTTCCTCCGGTGACGGCCGCGAACCGAAGATCGCCCAGCTGCAGCCGGTCGACACCCGCGGCTGACCGGCACCGGTCAGCCGCGGATCGTCAGCCGACGCGGACGAGCGTGCGCTGCCAACCGGAGGATCCGTTGGGAGCGATCGGCGCCTGCTCCTCGATCTGGAGGTTCCCGGCCTTGTCGGTCGCACGGACGGCGACGTAGTGCGTACCGGCGGTCGCCTCCCAGTCCATCCACCACTGCACCCAGGTGTCGTCGTTGATGGCGGTCGTGAGGTTGACGCTCTGCCAGTCGCCGTTGTCGATGCTGACCTCGACCTTGGCGATCCCGACCGTCTGCGCCCAGGCGACACCCGCGATCTTCGCCGGTCCGGCCGGCAGCTGCTTGTCGATCCGGGGCGTGTCGATCCGCGAGGAGAGTTTGATCGGCGCCTTCGCGTCGTAGCCGCGCGGGGTCCAGTAGGCCTCGTCCTTGTCGAAGGTCGTGACCGTCAGCTTCGTCAGCCACTTGGTCGCCGACACGTAGCCGTAGAGGCCCGGGACGACCATGCGAACGGGGAAGCCGTGCTCGAGCGGCAGGGGCTCGCCGTTCATCGCCACGGCGAGGATCGCGTCGAGGTTCGGGTCGGTGAGCGACTCGATCGGCGTGCTCGCCGTGAAGCCGTCGACGCTCGTGGACAGGACCATGTCGGCCTTCGAGTCGGGCATCGCCCGCTTGAGGACGTCACGCACCGGGATACCGAGCCATTTCGCGTTGCCCAGGAGGTTGCCGCCCACCTCGTTCGAGACGCAGGTCATGGTGATGACGTATTCGTCGAGACCCATGGCGAGGAGCTCCTCGAAGGTGATCTGCACCTGCTCGCCGACCATGCCGTCGATCGTGAGCGTCCAGGTGGCCGGGTCGACCGTCGGCACGGTCAGCGCGGTGTCGACGCGGTAGAACTTGTCGTTCGGCGTGAAGAGCGGGCTGAGGCCGTCGACGTCCGCCTCGGCTCCGTCGGGGATCGTGACGGTCGACTTCGGCGCCGGGAGCTTGAGGGCGTCGCGGACGGCCGTGATCGACGAGGTGGTGACGTTCACGAGGCGTGCGCCCACGCCGACGACGACGGCACCGGCCGCCGCGATGCCGGCCACGCGGAAGAAGCCTCGGCGGTCGAACGCCGCGCGCTCGTCGTCCGAGCCGTTCGTGGCCCGCTTCGGCAGGCGACGACTCAGGAGGACAAGGATCACGACACCGGCCGCCAGACCGAGGATCACGGGGACGACGGCGAGCGGGGTGGCACCGGCACGGGTGACGGTCGTCGCACCGGCGAAGACGCCGGCCGCGATGAGGACCACGACACCGAGCGGTGGACGGATCTGCTGCAGGACCCCGGCGATCGCCGCGGCGATCACGACGGCGACCCCGAGGCTCACGAGGAGGAAGATCTTGTCGTTGCCACCGAAGGTCTCGATCGCGAACTCCTTCGCCCACCGCGGGACGATGTCGATGACGAACGATCCGACGGTGAGGAGAGGACTGCTGCCTCGGGCGAACAACAGCGCCGCCAGCTCGGCGATCGCGAGGAACACCGCTGCTGCGACGATGCCGGACAGTGCTGCCGCGAACCAGACGAGGCGTCGTCCGCTCCGTGTGGTGCCGGTCTGGTGCTTCGATGGCATGTGCTTCTCCCTGATCGTGGCTCGACAGGAGTTCGGAGCACTGCCCGGATCAGACGGGTCGGATCCGTCGTCCGCCCGTCGTCTCGGCGTTCAGGCCGTCGAGACGGCCAGCCGCAGTCCCGTCTCGGACGCCAGCCGGACGGCCTCGGCGAACTCCTGCTCGCTCCGTTCGAGCTGCGCTGCGAGCGCCGGATCACGGTCGGCGAGGGTCAGACTCGTCGTAATGACGTGGACGTCCATGCCGAGCGCTCCGCCGAACAACGTCCGCAGCGCCGGCACCTCGTGATCCCAACCCTCGGTCGGGCTGCCCGCGTCGTAGGCGATCCCGCGGCTGGTGGCGATGACGACCGGCCGGCCGGTGAGCGCTCCCGTGTCCGCGGAGGTGACACCAGGCACGTGGATGTGGTCGATCCACGCCTTGAGCGACGATGGGATCGAGAAGTTGTAGAGCGGCGCGCCGATCACGACGATGTCGGCGCCGAGCAGCTCGTCGAGCAGGACGCGCTGGAGCGTCTCGGCCTCGGCGGGCGGGTTCGTACCGGGGCGGCGGTCGGCCGGCGCCCAGTGGAGACTCGCGTCGGCGAGGTGGGGGAGCGGATCCAGGTGCAGGTCGCGACGGACGACGACGCCGGTGGGGTCGGAGGTCGACCAGGCGTCCACGACGGCCTGCGAGAGCCGGCGGGACCGGGAGGTGTCGAGATCGGCGGAGGAGTCGAGGTGCAGGAGGGTTGGCATGCGGCAACGCTAGCAAGCCGGGTCCCGTCCGCTTCCTTGCGGCGCGCACCGGTGGCGGTTACCGTCGCAGGATGGTCGACGCCCCAGCCCCCACCACGTCCGCCCGCCAGGACGCACGCGTCCTCGACGTGGCCGACCCGCTCGCGGAACACCGCGCGGCGTTCGTCCCGGCCGAGGGCGTCATCGCCTACCTCGACGGGAACTCACTGGGGCGGCCGTTGCGGGCCACGGCGGAGCGGCTGCAGTCGTTCATCGCGGAGGAATGGGGGACGAGGCTCATCCGGTCGTGGGACGACCGCTGGTTCGAGCTGCCGCTGACGCTCGGCGACCGCCTGGGATCGGTCGTGCTCGGTGCCGCACCCGGCCAGACGGTCGTCGCCGATTCGACGACCGTGCTGCTGTACAAGCTGATCCGCGCGGCGGTCGACGCGATGTCCTCCGCCGGAGGGGCCGCTGGGCGCGACGAGCTCGTGATCGATGCGGGGAACTTCCCGACCGACCGCTTCGTGATCGAGGGGATCGCCGCTGAACGCGGTCTGCGCGTCCGTTGGATCGACGCCGACCCGGTCCACGGTGTCGCCGCGCACCAGCTGCGCGAGGTGGTCCACGAGCAGACCGCACTCGTCGTGCTCAGCCAGGTCGACTACCGGTCCGGAGCCCTGCTCGACGTCGAGGAGCTGACCGCGATCGCCCATCAGGCGGGAGCACTCGTCCTCTGGGACCTGTGCCACTCCGCCGGTGCGGTCCCGATCGAGCTCGACGAGTGGGGCGTGGACCTCGCGGTGGGCTGCTCCTACAAGTACCTCGGCGGCGGGCCCGGTGCCCCTGCGTTCGCCTACGTCGCGGCGCGCCATCAGGACCGGCTCCTCCAGCCCATCCAGGGGTGGATGGGCGCCGCCGACGTCTTCGCCATGGCCGACGCCTATCAGCCGGCCGTCGGGATGCGCCGGTTCCTCAGCGGGACACCACCGATCGTGGGCATGCTGCCGCTCGAGGACTCGCTGACGCTCATCGAGTCCGCCGGTGTCGCCGCCATCCGGGCGAAGTCCGTGGCGCTCACCGCGTTCGCGATCTCCTGGGCCGATGAGCACCTCGCGGGCTCCGGTGTCAGGGTGATGACCCCTCGTGACGCGGCGCGTCGCGGTGGTCATGTGACGCTCGGTCACCCGTCGTTCCGCGAGATCACCCCGCTGCTCTGGAATGCTGGTGTGATCCCCGACTTCCGGCACCCGGACGGTCTCCGCATCGGGGTCGCACCCCTGAGCTCCGGCTTCGCCGAGCTCGAACTCGGGCTGATCCGGATCGCCGAGGCCGTCCACCGGTGGACGGCGTCACACGGCTCCACCCCGCCTGGCGGACGTCCGTCGTAGGCTTGGCGGCATGCCCGCTGCCTCTGGAACCCAGTACCGTCTCCACCACGCCGGTCCGCAGGGCGAGGTCCGAGCGACGGTCACCGAACTCGCCGCGGGACTGCGCGAACTGACGGTCGGCGGACGCACCCTCGTGCAGTCCTTCGGTGAGGACGTCGTCGCCCCGATGGGTTGCGGGATGGTGCTCGTGCCGTGGCCCAACCGCGTCCGGGATGCCCGGTGGACGCTCGACGGTGAACCGCAGCAGCTCGACGTCACCGAGGCGGCGACCGGGAACGCCTCCCATGGTCTCCTGCGCAACACGGGATACCGGGCGGGGGATCACACCGATCACGCGGTGACCCTGCTCGCCTCGGTGTTCCCGCAGCACGGCTACCCGTTCCGCCTCGACACCTCGGTCGCCTACACCTTGGACGACGACGGCCTGCGGGTGACCCACACCATCGTGAACCGGTCGAGTCGCCCCGCGCCGGTCGCCGTCGGTGCTCACCCCTACCTGGCGCTCGGCGACGTACCGACCGCCGACCTCACCGTGACGCTGGCGGCCGACACCTGGTTCGAGACGGACGAGCAGCGCATCCCGGTCGTCTCCCGTCCCGTCGACGGGACCCCGTACGATCTGCGCTCGGGCGCCCGAGTGGGCGATCTCTCGATCGACGTCGGCCTGGGTTCGGTCCGGCAGGTCGACGGTGCCGTCCGACACCGGCTCACCGCACCTGACGGCGACACCGTCGAACTCTGGGCGGACGACGACTTCCGGTTCGTCCAGGTCTACACGCCGAAGAACTTCCCGGCGGCAGACGGACCGACGCAGGCCATCGCCATCGAGCCCATGACGGCTCCCGCCGATGCGCTGAACAGCGGGACCGGACTCCGATGGTTGGACCCCGACGAGCGGTGGTCGCTGTCCTGGGGGATCCGACTCACACGGGTGTGACCGGCACGCCGATCGGCGGACGGTCGACGGTCCCGCGGGCGGAGGAAGGTCAGCTCAGAGGATGACGCCGTGGGGGAGATGATCGCCCCGGCGTCCGATGTGCCGCCCCCGGGTGTCGACGGACACTGGTGGCATGACCACGCACCTGGACACCAGCCCGAATCTCTTCACCCTGTCCACGCCCCGGGTCGCGCAGACCGAACGGCTTCAGGTGGCGCGGCCGACGGCTCGACCGCGCGGACGGTTCGGGGCCTTCGTGGGCGTCCTCCTGGGGAACATCGTCCTCTGGAGCACGTTCTTCATCACGATCGGCATCGTGCTCGCGCTGCAACTCGGCATCGTCGGCGTCATCGCCGCGTCGATGTTGCGCTGAATTCGATCCCCGCGTCAAGTCCCTGAGCCGGCGAGGCCCGTACCGGATTCGTCTGCTGCGTCCTCGGCGGGCGCGTCGTCGTCCAGCGCCTCGTCCTCGACCACGGCGTCCGGGAGCCCGGGCAACATGGCCGCCGCGCCCTCGTCACGGATGCCTTCGACCGCCCCGAAATCAGACATGATGCTTCCTCTCGATCGTCGTGCCCGCCAGCGTAACCGGCGGACACGACGATCGACAGCCCTTGCGGGCGGGAGCTTCGTCAGTCGACGATCGACACCGTCACGTCGATGTTGCCGCGCGTGGCGTTCGAGTACGGGCACACCTGGTGCGCCTGGTCGGCCAGCTGCTGGGCTTCATCGTGCGTCACGTTCGGCACGTAGACGTCGAGCTCGACGGCCAGGCCGAAGCCGCCCTCACCGTTCGATCCGATGCCGACGCTGGCCGACACCTCGGCGTCCTTCGTGTCGAGCTTCGCGGTGCGCCCGACTGCGTGGAGGGCGCTGAGGAAGCACGCGGCGAAGCCGGCGGCGAACAACTGCTCGGGGTTGGTGCCCTCGCCGCTGCCGCCGAGTTCCTTCGGGGGACGGGTGTCGAAGTCGAGGAGGTCGTCCTCACTGCGGACGTGTCCGTCTCGTCCGCCTCCGGTGGCATGGGCAACTGCTGTGTACGCGATATCCATTGCTCCATCCTTGCACCGTCGTGGGTGCCCGGTGCACCTTCTCCGGGACCTCTCGGCAGTCGTTCAGTGCAGCGAGGATCGGGCCGCGTCGACCACCGCCGTCGTGACGAGCTCGAGCAGTCGGGAGTGGAGTCGCCACTGCTGCCAGAACAACGGGACGTCGACGCCGCCGGTCTCGTCGAGCACGACGAGTTCGCCCCTGCGCAGCGGCGCGTCGGACTGCGCGTCCGGGAGCATGCCCCAGCCGAGACCGAGGCCGACGGCGGTCGCGAAGTCCGCCGAGGCCGGAACATGGTGTCGCGGCGGGGTGGCGGGGTCGACGCCACGTCGTCGGAGGTAGGCGTCCTGGAGATCGTCCTTCCGGTCGAACACGACGACGGGCGCTGCCGTGAGCGCCTGAGCGGTCGCACCGTCCTCGAACCAGCGCGTCGCGAACGCGGGTGACGCCATCGGTCGGTAACGCATCCGACCGAGGAGCCGCACCGTGCACCCCTGGACGGGCTCGGCGTTCGAGGTGACCGCGGCCATGACGCTGCCCGCACGGAGGAGCTCCGTCGAATGGTCCTGGTCCTCGCGAGCGAGGTCGAAGACGACCGACTCCCGGGCGGCGACGTCCGCCAGCACCGGCAGCAGCCAGGTGGCGAGGGAGTCCGCGTTCACGACGATCGGGATCACCGCCGGGGTGGCGGGGGCGAGCGCGTCGTCGGCGTGCAACTCGAGCGCCGCGTCGTGACCGAGCAGGTGCACCGCGCGGCCGAGGCGGAGCACGATCTCACCTGACGCCGTGATGGTGATCGGTTTGGTCCGGAGCAAGAGGACCCGTCCGACGCTCTGCTCGAGGGTCTTGATGCGTTGGCTGATGGCCGACGGCGTGACCATCAGCTCCCGGGCGGCCGACTCGAAGGTGCCGTGGTCGACCGCAGCGACGAAGGCCCGCAGTTGCTCGAAATGGAAATCCATCATAAGAGGATCTTACGATTCATCAGAATATTGAACTGGATTCATCATGCTGCGCCTCCTACGGTCGGAGGATGACCTCCGCACTGCAGGCCGCGATCGCGGGCCTCGGCCTCGGCCTCTCACTCATCGTGGCCATCGGCGCCCAGAACGCCTTCGTCCTCCGGCAGGGCATCCGGCGCGAGCACGTCCTGCCGGTCGTCCTCGTGTGCGCACTCTCCGACGCGGTGCTCATCATCGCCGGTGTCAGCGGCATCGGATTCGTCGTGGAGCGGTTCCCCGTGGTCCTCGTCGTCCTCCGTTGGGCCGGCGCGGCCTTCCTGCTCGGCTACGGCCTGCTGGCCGCACGCCGTGCACTCGCCCCGTCCGGTCTCGCCGCCGACCGTGGTGGCAACAGCCTCTCGCTCAGGGCGGCGGTGCTCACCGTGGTCGGCCTCACCTGGCTGAACCCGCACGTGTACCTCGACACCGTCCTCCTCCTCGGCTCGATCGCGAACACGCACGGGGAGGTGGGGCGGTGGTGGTTCGCCGCCGGCGCGGTCCTCGGGAGCATCCTGTGGTTCACCGCTCTGGGGTACGGCGCTCGGTTGCTCCGCGGCGTCTTCGCGAAGCCCGTGGCCTGGCGCATCCTCGACGTCGCGATCGCGGTCGTCATGATCGCCCTCGCGATCATGCTCGTCCTGCGCCCCTGAGCGTGCTCGAGGGTGCCTGGTTAGGATTGCCGGGTGATGAGAACCCTGCGTGAGGTCAACACGGTCGTCGAGCGCCTCTGGCCACTGTCCGGAGCCGAGGACTGGGATGCCCCGGGGCTCCTCGTCGGCGACCCGGACCAGCCGGTCGGGCACGTGCTCCTCGCGGTCGACGCGGTCGGCGTGACCGTCGACGAGGTGCTCGAGCACCCCGACGGTCTGCTGCTGGTCCACCACCCGCTGCTGATGCGTGGTGTCACGACCGTGGCGGGCGACCGGTACAAGGGGTCACTCATCACGCGCCTGATCCGCGGCGGCGCCGCGCTCATCGCCGCCCACACCAACGCCGACGTCGTCGCCGACGGGACCTCGGACGTCCTCGCCCAACGTCTCGGCCTCCACGACCCGACTCCGATCGTCCCCGCCGCCAACGGCCTGACCGGGCTGGGTCGGGTCGGCGACCTCCCGGAGGAGACCACGCTCGGCGCTCTCGCACGTGCCCTCGCCGAGATCCTGCCGGCGACCGCCACCGGGATCCGTGCCTCCGGGGACTACGACCAGGCCGTCCGGAGGATCGCGCTCTGCGGGGGAGCGGGGGACTCGCTCCTGTCCCACCCCGAGGTCCGTGCGGCCGACGTGTACATCACGGCCGACCTCCGCCACCACCCGGCGTCCGAGGCCCGGGAACAGGCACTCCTCGGCGGCGGTCCGGCCCTCATCGACGTCTCCCACTGGGCGAGTGAGTGGCTGTGGCTGGAGGGGGCCGCCGACGCGCTCCGACGAGAGCTCCCTGGACTCGACGTCCGGGTCAGCGAACTGCGTACCGACCCGTGGGACTTCGTCGTCACCCAGTAGTCGGCGCGGCCGGTAGGGTGATGAGTCGAGAGTTTGGAACAGACGTGAAAGCCAGCCCAGCAGACCAGAAGACGTTGCTCACCCTGCAGAGCATCGACACCGGCGTGCAGCGCACCTCCCACCGCGCGGCGAACCTCCCCGAGGCCGCGCGCATCGCGCAGCTCCAGGCCGAGATCGAGACCGTGCGCCTCCGTCGCCTGGAGCGCGTCGGCGTCCGCGACGACGCACAGACCGAGCTCGGGCGCATCGAGTCCGACGTCGCCGTCGTCGCGGCCCGCATGAAGCGCGACGCCGACCGTCTCCAGTCGTCCACCTCCGTCAAGGACGTCGAGGCGCTGCAGAGTGAGATCGCCTCCTTGCAGAACCGGCAGAACAACCTCGAAGAGATCCAGCTGAACGTCATGGAGCGGGTGGAGGCCGCGGAGGACGCCGTCGCCCAGGTCGACGCCGAGCGCGCCGGACTCCAGGAGCTCCTCGACGAGGTCGTCGCCAAGCGCGACGCCGAACTCGTCGAACTCGAGGCCGAACGGGCACGACTCACCGCCGACCGCGAGTCACTCGCACCCGGCATCCCCGCCGACCTCCTGGCCCTCTACGACCAGCGCCGCGCCCGCGGCGGTATCGGTGCAGCGCTGTTCCGCGCTGGCACCTGCGGCGCATGCAAGATGTCGCTCACCGGCAACGACCTCCAGGCCGTCCGCGCTGCACCGTCCGAAGACGTCGTGCAGTGCCCGGAGTGCGCCGCGATCGTCGTCCGGACGGACGAGTCCGGCCTCGTCTGAGCCGGACGCGGGCTGCACCCACCGGCGGTCCGCGGCCGCTGTCACGGGCCGGTAGACTCGTCTCCGTGAACGGGCCGGCTAGACGGTCGCGTCACCGAGACCTCCGGGTGTCGGTGCCGAGGAACGTCCGGGCTCCACAGAGCAGGGCGGTGGGTAACACCCACCCGGGGTGACCCGCGAGACAGTGCCACAGAGAACAGACCGCCGTGGGCGACCACGGTCAGGGTGAAACGGTGGGGTAAGAGCCCACCAGCGACCGGGGTGACCCGGTCGGCTCGGTAAACCTCGTCCGGAGCAAGGTCAACAGGGAACGCTGAGGCTGCTCGCCAAGTTCCCGGGTAGACCGCTAGAGGGCGGCGGCAACGTCGTCCCGAGAGAGATGGCCGTCGAAACGCGCAAGCGTGGGACAGAACCCGGCGTACCGGTCGACCCGTTCACACCCCACTCCCACGCCGAGCGCTGCGACGGAACCGCCGCAGCGCGTGGCGCGGTCCTCAGGCGATGCGTTCGGCGGGGCCGGCGGCGAGAGCTGCTGCGCCGAGGATGCCCGCGTTGTTGCGGTGCACGGCGGGGATGATCGGGGTGTCGAGCTTCAGGAGCGGCAGGAAGTGGTCCGCGTGCTTGGACACGCCGCCGCCCACCACGAACTGATCGGGCGAGAAGAGGAACTCGAGGCGCTCGTAGTACTTCTGGAGGCGCTTGGCCCACTTCTCCCAGCTCAGGTCCTCGCGCTCCTTGACCGCGTAGGACGCCCGCGTCTCAGCGTCCTTGCCGTCGATCTCCAGGTGCCCGAGTTCGGCGTTCGGGATCAACGTGCGGTTGTAGATGAGCGCCGTGCCGATGCCGGTGCCGAGGGTCGTCAGGATCGTGAGGCCGCTGGCGCCCTTGGCCGCCCCGAACTCGGTCTCGGCGTAACCGGCCGCGTCGGCGTCGTTCACGAAGGTGATCTCGCGCCCAAGGCCCTGCTCGAACAGCTGCTCGGCTTCGAGGCCGATCCAGGCGTCGGAGACGTTCGCCGCGGACATCGTCCGGCCGTTCCGGACGATCGCGGGGAAGCAGACGCCGAGCGGGAGTCCGTCGGAGGCCGGGGACAGCTGCTCGAGCACCTCGCGCACCGTCACGACGATGTCCTTCGGCTCGCCACCCTTCGGCGTGGGGATCTTCACCCGATCGGTGAGGAGGGCACCCGTCGTGAGATCGACGACCGCACCTTTGATGCCGGTCCCTCCGATATCGATGCCGACGGCGGACCGGGGAGCTGCGTTCGTCATGCGTCCAGCCTAGAGCGCCGCGGGCGGTGCGGCGGTGTCGATCGTGCTCGGAAGGGTCAAGACCTCGGCCCCGCGTTCGGTGACGACGAGCGTGTGCTCGAACTGCGCGGTCAACGACCGGTCGCGGGTCGTGACCGTCCAGTCGTCGTCCCACTGCTCCCAGTCCTGGGAGCCGATCGTGAGCATCGGCTCGATCGTGAACACCATGCCCGGCTCCATCACCGTGTCGTAGAGGGGCGCGGCGTCGTAGTGGGGGACGATCAACCCCGAGTGGAAGGACCGGCCGACGCCGTGGCCCGTGAAGTCACGGACGACGCCGTACCCGAACCGCTTCGCGTAGGACTCGATCGCACGACCGATGACGTTGATCTGCCGACCGGGCGCGACGGCCTTGATCCCTCGGCTGAGGGCTTCGCGGGTGCGCTCGACGAGGAGACGTGTGTCGTCGGCGACGTCGCCGACGAGGAAGGTCACGTTGCTGTCGCCGTGCACCCCGTCGAGGTAGGCGGTGATGTCGATGTTGACGAGATCACCTTCGCGCAGAGCGGTGTCGTCGGGGATGCCGTGGCAGACGACCTCGTTGATCGAACTGCAGATCGACTTGGGGTAACCGCGGTACCCGAGCGTCGACGGATAGGCACCCTTGCCGATGACGAACGCGTGGCCGATGGCGTCGAGTTCGTCAGTGGTCACCCCGGGACGGACCGCCGCGCCGACGGCCTGGATCGCATCGGCGGCGATGGTCCCGGCGACCCGGATGCGCTCGATCTCCTCCGCCGAGTACAGATCGCCCCGGGTGTCGGTGGCCGGTGCGGCGCGGCCGACGTACTCGGGGCGGACGATCGTCTCCGGCACCGATCGGGGGCGGCCGACGCGACCGGGGATCAGGTGACCTGCGGTGTCGAAAGGCATAGGATCAAGCCTAACCGAGCAGGGGAGACGCGCCGTGGCGAAGGAACCATCCGAGCAGTACTGGTACAACACGAAGACCGGTCAGGTCGAGTTCGGCTTCGAGTCGAGTGTCGTCGACCGCGTCGGTCCCTTCGAGACGGCTGCGGAGGCCTCGCACGCACTCGAGCGACTGCGCGCCAACAGCGCGAAGTGGGACGCCGACGAGGCTGCCGAGGACTGAGCCACCCGGGTCGCAGCACGAGCGGATTGCGGGCAAGCCCTCTTCCGCAGGCGTGGTGTGATCCGCCAGGATGGGCCGAGCGATGAAGCTCGAGCGGGGGGAACATGCACAGGATCGACCGTCCGCGGAGGCGACCGATCGCCGTCGGACGAGGTGCCGTCGCGGCCCTCAGCCTCGTACTCCTCCTCATGCCGACGTCGCCGGCCGGCGCAGCGCCGGTGGTCGCCACCGAGGTCAGCGCAGCCGAGTGCGTCACCCCGGTCCCCGGTGGTTCCCGCTGCGGCGTGTTGACGGTGCCCCTGTCGCGGGCGGTGCCGGACTCGCCGGAGGCGACCCTGCCGTACGTGCTCGTACCGGCCGCCCTCGAGACCGGGCGACCGCCGGTCGTCTACCTCGCCGGCGGGTCGGCGCTCTCGACGCTCGACATCCAGCAGCTCGCGGTCGAGGGCGGGCTGGCCTCCGACCGCGACGTGGTGTTCGTCGAACGCCGGGGCGGTCGCGACGCCACGCCGTCGCTCGACTGTGCGCCGGCGACCGCGGCCATCCGCGCCTCGCTCGGCGCTGATGGGGACCGTGCAACCCGCGTCGCCGCGGTCGGCGCGGCCTTCGCCTCCTGCACCGCGGCCTGGCAGGAGGGCGGCGTCGTGCCGAGCGACTTCGGCGTCGCGCCTGCGGCGGCCGACCTCCGTGACCTCCGGCAGCAGCTCGGTTACGACCGGTGGACCATCCTGGCCGTGGGCTCGTCGGCCGGCGTGGCCCTCGCGGCGTCCGACGTCGATCCGGGTGGTGTCGACGGTGTCGTCCTCGACGGCCCCGACCTGGGTGCACCCGGGATCGTCTCCGCGGGCGGTGTGGCGGCCGCCCTGGCCGTCGTCCGTGCGCGCGGCGAGGAGCCGCAGGGTCCCGTTCCGTCCCCGCCGGCGGCACCACAGGCCGCCGCCGCTGAGCAACCGGCGTCCGCGACCCCGGACACCGCGCCGACCGAGGTCGCACGTTCGGCCGGGATCCTCACCGCCGCCACCGATGAGCTCATCGCCGAACCGCACCGCACCTCCGGACCGCGCCCGATCACCCTCGGTGGCGACGCGCTCTTGGCGATCGCCTCACACGCGTTGTCCGAACCCACCGCCCAGGCGGCACTCCCGGTGCTCCTGAGCTCGGTCGCGGACGGCGACAGCACGGTGCTGGATCCCGTGGCGAACGATGCGACCGCCCAGCTGGCCGACTCCGGTGGCATCCTCGACCGCGTGCTCGGGTGTTCGACGACCGGCTGGCCTGGGGCGATCGAACGCTCGGACGCGGAGGTCACCACGCCGACGCTGCTGGAGGACGTCGCGGCCGCTGCCTGCTCCTCGTTCGCCGTGAGTGCGACGCCGCCGCCGGGAGCGATCGGGACGTCGGTCCTCGTGCTCGGCGCCCCGGAACAGGCCGCCGCCCTCGCCGTCCCCGTCGCCGATGGCACGGCGAACGCCCTCGTGGCGGTCTTCCCCGGGTCGGGAGCCGTCCCATCGGTCAGCAGTGCGTGCGCACGGGTCGCGATGCGTGCGTGGCTCAGCGATCCGGCGAGCTATCGGGCGGCACTCTGCGACACCGACGACGCGGCCGTCACCGTCGTCGATCGAGCCGATGTCGCGGCGAGCCCACGGTGGGCCCAGCAGACCTCGTCGGACGCCGGTGGCAGGTGGTTGCTGCTGGTGCTGCCCATCCTGTTCGGGCTCCTGGCCATCGGATGGTCCGTGGCGTGGGGCTACCGGCTGATCACCCAGGCGCTTCGGCGCCAGCCGGTCCAGGACGGTCTCCTGCTGGGGATCGCTCCGGTGTTCGGAGCGACGTGGGCGATCGGCGGAGCCGTCGTGCTCGTCCGTGCGGCTGCCTCGAGTCCGGCGATCGCGCTCGTCGGGGTGCCCGCCGCCTTGCCGTGGCTCTCCATCGCCCTCCTCGTGAGTTGCCTCGGGTTGGTGCCCGTCTGGCAAGGGGCCCACCGCGGATCGCGGCTGCGGATCGCCGCAATCTCACTGCTGTGGGCGGCGACGGCCGGCTGGACCGCACTGTTCGTCCTCGCCTGGTGGTGAGCCGTGGATCGCCCACGCCCGCCGCGCGCTGATGAGCGGGAACGGGGACGGAGCCAGTAGCCTAGACACGGGCCGCCGGCCGAAGGAAGAGGGGCAGATGGATAAGCAGCGCGACTTCGTTCTCCGCACGATCGAGGAGCGGGGCGTCAAGTTCGTCCGGCTGTGGTTCACCGATGTCGTCGGGACCCTCAAGTCCGTCGCGATCGCCCCGGCCGAAGTGGAAGGCGCGTTCTCCGAGGGCCTCGGTTTCGACGGATCGGCGATCGAGGGGCTCAGCCGCTCCTACGAGTCGGACCTCCTGGCCCACCCCGATCCGACGACCTTCCAGATCCTGCCGTGGCGCGGCGAGATCGACCCGACGGCGCGCATGTTCTGCGACATCACGACGCCCGACGGCCAGCCCGCCGTCGCCGACCCGCGGAACGTCTTGAAGCGCACCCTGGCGAAGGCCGCCGACATGGGGTTCACGTTCTACACGCACCCCGAGATCGAGTTCTACCTGCTGAAGTCCTCGCAGTACGGCGTCGACGGACCGGAGCCGGTCGACTCGGCGGGCTACTTCGACAACGTCCCCGGTGGCACCGCTCACGACTTCCGTCGACGTTCCGTCCGGATGCTCGAAGACCTCGGGATCTCCGTCGAGTTCAGCCACCACGAAGCGGGCCCCGGCCAGAACGAGATCGACCTGCGGTACGCCGACGCCCTGACGACGGCCGACAACATCATGACCTTCCGCACCGTCGTGAAGGAGGTGGCGATCGAGCAGGGCGTCTACGCGACGTTCATGCCGAAGCCGCTCGTCCACCAGCCCGGCAGCGGCATGCACACGCACATGTCGTTGTTCGAGGGTGACTCGAACGCCTTCTACGAGGCGGGTGCGCAGTACCAGCTGTCGAAGACGGGCCGGCAGTTCATCGCCGGACTCCTGACGCACGCTCCGGAGATCACCGCGGTGACGAACCAGTTCGTGAACTCCTACAAGCGACTCTGGGGTGGCGTCGGACCGAACAAGCTGTCCGAGGCCCCGAGCTTCGTCTGCTGGGGCCACAACAACCGCTCGGCACTCGTGCGCGTGCCGCTCTACAAGCCCAACAAGGGGCAGAGCGCTCGGGTCGAGTACCGCGCCATCGACTCCGCCGCCAACCCGTACCTCGCCTTCTCGCTCATGCTCGCCGCTGGGCTGAAGGGCATCGAGGAGGGCTACGAGCTCCCGCCGGAGGCCGAGGACAACGTCTGGACGCTCTCCGACACCGAACGTCGGGCGCTGGGCTACAACGCGCTGCCCGCCAGCCTCGATCGCGCCGTCAGCCTCATGGAGGGTTCCGAGCTCGTCGCGGAGACGCTCGGGGAGCAGGTGTTCAACTACGTCCTGCTGAACAAGCGACAGGAATGGCACGAGTACCGGGCCCAGGTGACCCCCTTCGAGTTGTCCAGCAACCTGGAGATGCTCTAGACGAGGGGTCCGGTCGGTCGCATGGTCCGCGAGAACATCTCCCTGAGCACGCTCGCCCGACTCGGGTTCACCGGTCTGGGTGAGGCCCGGGACCGGCTGGACGAGCTCGCCGAGCTCGTCCGCCTCGACCCGGCGTCGCTGTCGCCGTCCTTCGCCGTCGCGGCCGACCCCGACGCCGCGCTGGTCGGCGTGCTGATGGTCGGTCGGAAGTCTCCCGCCGAACTGTCAGCCCTCCTGGCGGACCAGGCCTCGGCCGAGCGGCTGTTCCGACTGTTCGGCGCCTCCCAGGGGTTCATCGACTTCTTCCTCCGCCACCCCGACCAGCTGTCGGTGTTCGAATTGCCGGTCACCCGGGTCCCGACGCTGCAGGAGGCGCGTGACGAACTGCTCGCGAGCGTCGGTGCCGAGGACGGCTTCGCCGCGATCGTCGAGGAGCCGGCCTGGGACGCGATCCGCGTGGTCTACCGACGACTGCTCGCCGAGGTCGCGCTCTTCGACCTCTGCGCCCCGGATCCGATCGTCGTGCTCGACCGGGTCGCCAGTGCCCTCTCCGACCTGGCAGCAGGTGCGTTGGAGGCCTCCATCGCCGTCGCACGCACGCAGACGAGCGGCCCGAGGGCTCCCGGCGTGTACCCGCGCGAAGAGGTCGCAGCCACCCGCTTCGCCATCATCGGCATGGGCAAGGCGGGCGCACGGGAGCTGAACTACGTCTCCGACGTCGACGTCATCTTCGTCGGAGAGGGTTCGGGCGACGGCGAGGACGGGCTCGACAACGGGCGTGCCGTCGAGATCGCCACCCGGCTCGCGGTCCTCACCATGCGCGGTCTCGGACAGGCTGGTCTCGAGCCGAGCCTGTGGGAGGTCGATCCGAACCTCCGCCCGGAGGGGAAGGCCGGCGCCCTCGTCCGCACGCTCGAGTCGCATCTCGTGTACTACGACCGCTGGGCGAAGAGCTGGGAGTTCCAGGCGCTCCTCAAGGCACGGGCTCTCGCCGGCGATCCCGAGCTCGGTGCCCGCTACATCGAGGCGGTGCAGCCGAAGGTGTGGGGGAGTGCGTCCCGAGAGGGCTTCGTCGAATCGGTCCAGCGCATGCGCGAACGGGTCACCGAACACATCCCGGCGGAGGACGTCCACTACCAACTCAAGCTCGGCCCGGGCGGGCTCCGCGACATCGAGTTCACGGTCCAACTGCTGCAGCTCGTCCACGGACAGCTCGACGACTCCGTGCATCAACGCGGCACCCTCGCCGCCCTCGACGGCCTCGCGACCGCCGGGTACATCGGTCGCGCCGAGGCGCAGGAGTTCGCGCACGACTACCGCCTGCTGCGCGTGCTCGAACACCGCCTGCAGCTGACGCGCCTGCAGCGCACGCACATGATGCCGCGCGACGAGCCGTCCCTCCGATCCCTGGCCCGATCGAGCACGCTCGCGACGACCGCTCAGGCCCTCGTCACGCGATGGGAGAGCACGAAGCACGGTGTCCGGCAGCTGCACGAGCGGTTGTTCTACCGGCCGCTGCTCTCGGCGGTCGCGGCCTTGCCCGAGAGCGGTCTGAGTCTGACGAGCGGTCAGGCGGAGGCGCGACTCGCGGCGATCGGCTTCGTCGACCCGCGCGGCGCGCTCGCCCACATCGGGGCGCTCACCGCCGGCGTGTCGCGGCGCGCCAACATCCAGCGGCATCTGCTCCCCGTCATGCTCGGCTGGTTCGCGGACGGCGCCGATCCCGACTACGGATTGCTCGCGTTCCGTCGGCTCAGCGAGTCCCTCGGCGAGTCGCACTGGTTCCTGCGGATGCTCCGCGACTCCTCAGGCGCGGCCGAGCGGCTCACGCGGGTCCTCTCGGGGTCCCGGTTCATCGGCGAGCTCATGGACCGCATCCCCGAGTCGGCCGCTTGGCTCGCCGGAGACGAGGACCTCCTCCCGCGATCGTCGACCGCGCTCGGCGAGGAGATCGCCGCCATCCTCAGACGACACGACTCACCGGACACCGCAGCCGCCGCCATCCGCGCGGTACGGCGACGCGAAGTCCTCCGGCTGGCGATGTCGTCGACCGTCGGCATGCTGGACGTGCAGGGCCTCGCCGCCGGACTGACGGACGTGTCGACGGCGACGCTCGCAGGGCTCCTCGGCGCCGTCAGACGCATCGGCGGCCTCGGCGCGGACATCGAGTTCGCCGTCATCGCCATGGGCCGCTACGGCGGCGCTGAGCTCGGACTCGGTTCGGACCTCGACGTCCTCTACGTGTTCCGGCCGAAGGAAGGGGTCGACACCCAGAATGCACAGCGCCAGGCCGGAGCGATCGCCGCAGAACTCAAGCGTCTGAGCGAGGACGCCCGGCTCCCGCTCGACCTCGACCTCGACCTCCGTCCCGAGGGGAAGAACGGTCCGCTCGTGCGCTCCCTCGACTCCTACCGCAACTACTACGCGCGCTGGTCCCTCACCTGGGAGGCGCAGGCGCTGCTCCGCGCCGCCGGAGTCGTCGGCGACACCGAGCTCATCGAGGCGTTCACCGAGGTGGCGGACACGGTCCGCTACCCCGCCGCGATCAGCGAGCAGTCCGTCCGCGAGGTCAAACGGATCAAGGCACGCGTCGAGAACGAGCGGCTGCCGCAGGGCGCCGACCCGACGAGACACCTGAAGCTCGGGCGCGGCTCGCTCAGCGACGTCGAGTGGTTCGTGCAGCTCCTCCAGCTCGAGCACGGCGCGGCGGTACCGTCGTTGCGCACCACCTCGACGCTCCGAGCGCTCGACGCGGCGGTGGAGGCGGATCTCGTCGATCGGGAGTCCGCCGAACGACTCCGTGAGGCCTGGATCCTCGCGTCGCGGATCCGCTCGGCCATGACGCTGTGGTTGAACAAGACGCAAGACGTGCTGCCGAGCGATCGACAACAGCTCGAAGGCGTGGCGCGACTCCTGGAGTACCCGACCGGATCGGCGAGTCTCCTGGAACAGGACTACCTCGCGGCCACCCGGCGCGCCCGGACGGTCTTCGAGCACGGCTTCTACGGCATCTGAGCCGATCGCCTCGACGACACGGAACCGCCCGCCATCCGAGAGGATGACGGGCGGTTCGCGGTACAGCAGGTGTCGTCAGACGCCGTAGTACAGCTCGAACTCGAACGGGTGCGGGCGCTGGGCCAGCGGCTTGATCTCGTTCTCGCGCTTGTACTGGATCCAGGTCTCGATGAGCTCCGGCGTGAAGACGTTGCCGGCGAGGAGGAACTCGTGGTCCGCCTCGAGCGCCTCGAGGGCAGCGCCGAGCGATGCGGGCACCTGCGGGATGTTCTTGGCCTCCTCGGGGGGAAGCTCGTAGAGGTCCTTGTCGACGGGCTCGTGCGGCTCGATGCGGTTCTTGATGCCGTCGAGGCCGGCCATCAGCTGAGCGGCGAACGCGAGGTACGGGTTGCCGGAGGCGTCGGGCGCGCGGAACTCGATGCGCTTGGCCTTCGGGTTCGTGCCCGTGATCGGGATACGGATCGACGCCGAGCGGTTACCGGCCGAGTAGACCAGGTTGACGGGAGCCTCGAAGCCGGGGACCAGACGGTGGTACGAGTTCACCGTCGGGTTCGTGAACGCCAGGACGGCGGGGGCGTGCTTCAGCAGACCACCGATGTACCAGCGGGCGAGGTCGGAGAGACCGCCGTAGCCGTTCTCGTCGTAGAAGAGCGGCTTGCCGTCGCTCCACAGCGACTGGTGCGTGTGCATGCCCGAGCCGTTGTCGCCGAAGAGCGGCTTCGGCATGAAGGTCGCGGTCTTGCCCCACAGCTCGGCCGTGTTCTTCACGATGTACTTGAACTTGAGGATGTCGTCAGCCGCGGCGACCATGGTGTCGAAGCGGTAGTTGATCTCGGCCTGGCCGCCGGTGCCCACCTCGTGGTGCGCGCGCTCGAGGATGAGGCCGGCGTCGATCAGCTTGAGGCTGATGTCGTCGCGGAGGTCGGCCTGCTTGTCGACGGGGCTGACGGGGAAGTAGCCACCCTTGTACGGCGTCTTGTTGCCGAGGTTGCCGCCCTCTTCGGCGCGGCCGGTGTTCCAGGCTCCCTCTTCGGAGTCCACCGAGTAGAAGCTCGAGTGCTGGTTCACCTCGTACCGGACGTCGTCGAAGATGTAGAACTCTGCCTCGGGGGCGAAGAACGCGGTGTCGGCGATGCCGGTCGAGGCGAGGTACTTCTCAGCCTTCTTGGCGACCTGACGCGGGTCCTTGGAGTAGATCTCGCCGTTGCGGGGGTTGTAGATGTCGAACACCATGATGAGCGTGCGCTCGGCACGGAAGGCGTCGATGTAAGCGGTGGAGACATCCGGGATGAGCTGCATGTCCGACTCGTGGATGTTGGCGAAGCCACGGATGGACGAACCATCGAAGAGCTGGCCGACGGTGAAGAACTCCTCGTCGACGGTGCTGGCCGGGATGTTGAAGTGCTGCTGCACGCCGGGAAGGTCCGTGAAGCGGATGTCGAGGAACTTGACATCGGTGTCCTTGATGAACTTGAGCACTTCGGAAGAATCACTGAACATGTGAATGGCTCCAAATGGGGTTGGTACAGGGAGGCTGCACAGCGCAGCCATCTGTGAGACTACGGGGAGGGGGTTACCCCGCCATGACACCCATGTTTCGTGGATGTTACGAGAATCCCCGCCCGAATAGAATGGCACAGTGCCCCACACCCCGCAGAATCCACGGACCTTCGGAGAGCTTCCTCCCAGCGCCTTCCCCGGTGAACGCCTCGGACTCCCGGAGAGCGGCGTCCGATCGGTCGCGCGGGTCGGTCGGCGCATCACCGCGCTCGTCATCGACTGGGCCATGGCGGTCGTCCTCTCCGTCGCGTTCTTCGCCTACGACGCCACCGCGACGCTCGTGATCTTCGCCATCATGCAGTTCGTGTTCATCCCGACCATCGGCGGCAGTCTCGGTCATCGCCTGTGCGGCATGCGACTCATGCCGCTGACCGGCGGTTGGGTCGGACTCTGGCGGCCGGCCGTGCGTACCGTGCTCCTCTGCGTGCTCGTCCCGGCGCTCGTCTGGGATTCGGACCAGCGCGGCTTCCACGACAAGGTCGCCGGCACGGTGCTCCTGCGGGTGCGCTGAACGCAGCCTGAAACGCGAACGGCCGCCCTCCATCAAGAGGGCGGCCGTTGTTTCCGTACCGCGAGGTGTTCCGAGCGGTGTCGGTGGGTCAGCGCGCGCGCTGCGGGCGGACCCGCATCGGGTCGACGCCCTTCGGGATGGGGAGCTGCGTACCGAACGAGGACAGACGGTTGCTGACCGCGAGCACCTCGGGGTTCGTCAAGGACTTCTTGACCTTCCGGAGGGCGCCGGAGAGCTGACGGAGCTGCACGGAGTCGGCGTCGGGGCCGACGTGGAAGACCGTGATCGGCACGTTCGGGAGGATACGGGTGACCTTACGCTTCTCGTCCTCGAGCAGGCGTGAGGTCCGCGATCGGGGTCCTTCGGCGATCAGTGCGACGCCACCACGGCCCACGGCGCGGTAGATCGCGTCCTGGGTCTTCGGGTTCACGGCGACGGGCATCTCGCTGGTCTGCCACGAGCGCGGAGCAGCACGGAGCACCTGGCCCACCGCGCCCGGCCGACCCTCGATCTGCGTGTAGACGACCTTGTCCGCGCGCCGGGTGAGGATGAACAGGGCCGCGAGGATACCGGCGAGCACTCCCGCGATGATCCACATGACGAGCGCGAAGATGTTGCCCGCCGAGAACAGCAGCGCGACCGCGACACCGATGAGCACCGGCAGGATGAAGCCGCCGAGCATCAACCACTGCGCCGCCTTGTCGTGGCGACGGGTGAGCTGGAACACCTGCCAGAGCTGCTTGATCCGCCCTGGTTCCTTCTGCGCCGCCGGGGGCGCGTCCTTCTGAGCCATGCTCCCAGGATAGCCGGTGACGGAGGGTCCTGATGCTGCGTTCTCCTCCACAGGCCGGCGGCGCGGGGACCTTGTCCACAGCCGCGTGCGTGGACGCCGTCGGACGGGGCTCCGCGTCGGAGGATCGAGCTATGGAAACACTGCCAGACCCGTCCACGAACGCAACCCGAGTGGCCGGCCGTCGTCTCGTCCGGCGCCTGGGTGAGGGCCGGCAGTGGACGGCCTACTCGACGGTGCTCGCCCACGCCGGACCCGCGCACGGCCGGCGTACCGACCAGGCCGCCCCGGTGGGCGACGCCGTGCTGCTCCGAGCGAGGGCGGACGCCGCCGAACGCGACCTCTGGCGTCGCGCGGCCGTCCTGTCCCGACTCGACCACCCGCACATCGTGAGACTCGTCGACGTCGCCGAGGACCCGAACGGCCTCCCGTGCCTGCTGATCGAGCGGCTCGCCGGCGGCACGTTGGGAGAGCTGCTGCGCCGCCGGGAGTCGATCGCTCCCGGTGAGGCGGTCACGATCCTGGCACCACTGGTCGACGCCATCCGCGCGGCGCACCTCTCGGGCGTCAGCCACGGGTCGATCACCGCATCGGCCGTGCGCTTCGCCGACGATGGCCGACCGGTCCTCACCGGCTGGTCGGGCGCAACTCCCGTGGACCACCAGACCATCGATGGCGGGCTCGGTCGTACCGCTCCGGCGTTCGCTGCCGATTGGACGGCGTTCGCGGGGCTCATGGACGGTGTCCTGCAGGCGACCGACCCCGATGAGGTCCCCTCGACCGCGGCCTGGGCCGATGTCGTGCCTGAGCTCGCCGACCACGAGATCGCCAACCGACTGCAACAGCGGATCCACGCCCTGGCACGACCGCTCCCGGTCCTGCTCGACCGCGCCGACCCGCCGTCCACATCACCTGCCGATGCCATCCGTGCTTCCGCCGATCGCGCACAGCGGACCACTCCGCCCCCACCGACCCGACGGGCGGCGGTCGAGGCGAGGCGTCGGACACGACATCCCGCAACGTCGCTGCGACGTCGTCTGGCCTGGCGACCCGGTCGAGGCACTCGGATCGCGGCCGCCGCCCACTCGTCGCCGTCCGTCGACTCCAGCCCGAGACGTCGTCGACTCGTGATCGGAGCGGCGGGCGCGGCAGCGGCACTGGTGTCGGCTGCGATGGTGTTCCTGCCGCCCGAAGACCCGAGCACCGCGATCGCGCCGACGCCGGCCGGTTCGGTCGGCCCGGCGCCCGAACCGGTCACGGGTACTGCGCCGCCGGTGGAGACGCCGACGTCACCGGCGGATGAAGCCGACGCGGTCGACGTGGTCACCGGTGACGATCCGGCGGCCGCGGCCCGCGAGCTCGTCCGCCGACGGGATCAGTGCCGCACGACGGGGGAGGAGCGGTGCGTCTGGGACTCCGTCGAACGAGGGTCCCCGTTCGACGACGACGAGCACCTCGGTGTCGGGATCGGATCGATCGATGCGGCGAGTCTGGAGCTCGTCGACCGTCAGGGCGACGCGGCGGTCCTCCGCGGCACGGCCGAGCCGACCGAGACGGACGAGGCCGCCGCAGGACGACGACAGCCCGTCACGCTCCTCGTGGTGAGGGGCGAGACGGGCTGGCGTCTGCGGGAGGTGTTCACCGCCGGATGAGGCGGTGGACGTCGCGGTCGGTTCGGGATCAGATCCCGAGCGAGCCGCGGAAGTCGCCTGCTTCGAGGCGGTTCTTCACCTGGACGAGGAAGCGTGCAGCGTCCGCGCCGTCGATGATGCGGTGGTCGTAGCTCAGCGCGAGGTAGACCGTCGAACGGATCGCGATGGCGTCTGCACCGTCGACCGTGACGACGACCGGCTTCTTCGTGACGATGCCCGTACCGAGGATCGCCGACTGCGGCAGGAACACGATCGGGGTGTCGAACAGGGCGCCGCGCGAACCGGTGTTGGTCAGCGTGAACGTGCCGCCCGACAGCTCGTCCGGCTGCAGCTTGTTGTCGCGAGTGCGCTGCGCGAGATCGGCGATCTCGGCGCCGAGCTCGGCGATCGACTTGGAGCCCGAGTTGCGGATGACCGGCGTCAGCAGGCCACGCTCGGTGTCCACGGCGATCGCGAGGTTCTCCGTCTCCGGGTACACGATCTGGTCGCCATCGACGGTGGCGTTGATGATCGGGTACGTCTGGAGCGCCTCGCTGGCGGCAAGGGCGAAGAACGGCAGGAACGACAGCTTGTTGCCGGTCTTGGCGAGGAACTCGTCCTTGACGGCCGTGCGGAGTGCCGCGACCTTCGTGACGTCGACCTCGACGACGCTCGTCAGCTGGGCGGTGCCCTGCATCGAAGCGACGGCGCGCTCAGCGACGACCTTGCGCAGACGCGACATGGCCTTGCTCGTGCCACGCAGCTCGGAGACCTGGACGGTCGGAGCAGCGGGCGACTCCGTGGCGCCACCGGCGCTCTGAGCCTGCAGGACGTCTTCCTTGCGGATACGTCCGCCGACACCGGTGCCGGTGACCGTGCTGAGGTCGACGCCGTGCTGGTTGGCGAGACGACGCACCAGCGGCGTGACGTAACCGGAGTTGACGACCCCGCCGGCGGCAGGCGTCGAAGCGGCGGCCGGAGCAGCAGCAGGTGCCGGAGCAGCAGCAGGCGCAGCGGCGGGAGCCGGAGCAGCAGCAGGAGCCGGAGCAGCAGCAGGAGCCGGTGCCGGTGCAGCGGCAGGTGCCGGTGCAGCAGCAGGCGCAGCGGCGGGAGCCGGAGCAGCAGCGGGAGCCGGCGCGGCAGCAGGTGCCGGCTCGGGCTCGGCCGCGGGAGCGGGCTCAGCCGGAGCGGGCTCGGCAGCAGCCGGTTCCGCGGCGGGCGCGGGCTCCTCGGCCGCAGCCGCACCCGAACCATCACCGATGGTCACGAGAGCGGTGCCGACCTCGACGGTCTCGTCCTCCTGGACGAGGATCGCTTCGATGACACCCGCGACGGGCGAAGGGATCTCGGTGTCGACCTTGTCGGTCGACACTTCGAGCAGTGGCTCGTCGACCTCCACGGTGTCGCCGACATTCTTCAGCCAGCGGGTGACCGTACCCTCGGTGACACTCTCGCCGAGTGCCGGGAGGCTGACGGATTCGCTCATGACCTTGTCTCCTTTGAAACCTGTTGTGTGTTCACTAGCTTATTGGGGTGTTCGGAATGCGTCACAGCGCGTGCAGGGGCTTGCCTGCGAGCGCGAGGAATGCTTCGCCGAGCGCCTCGTTCTGCGTGGGGTGCGCGTGGATCAGCGGCGCGATGTCCTCGGGGTAGGCCTCCCAGTTGACGGCGAGCTGGCCTTCGGCGATGAGCTCACCGACGCGGGCGCCGATCATGTGCACACCGATGACGGGGCCGTCGTTGACGCGGATGACCTTGACGTTGCCGCTCGTGCCGATGATCTCGCTCTTGCCGTTGCCGGCGAGGTTGAAGTCGTAGCTCGTGATGTTGTCGGCGCCGTACTGCTCGGCCGCCTTGGCCTCGCTGAGACCGACGGACGCGATCTCGGGGTCGCTGTAGGTGACCTTCGGGATGTTGACGTCCTCGATGATGACCGGCTTGAGACCGGCGATCTCCTCGGCCACGAAGATGCCCTGTTGGAAGCCGCGGTGCGCGAGCTGCAGGCCGGGGACGATGTCGCCGACGGCGTAGAGGCCGGGGATGTTCGTCTCGAGACGGTCGTTGGTGATGACGAAGCCGCGGTCGATGGTGACACCGACCTCCTCGAAGCCGAGTCCGGCGGTCGACGGGCCACGGCCGACGGCGACGAGCAGCAGCTCGGCGTCGATCGTCTTGCCGTCCTCGAGCGTGATGTGCACGCCCGAGTCGTCCTGGGTGACGCCCTGGAACCGCACGCCGAGCGAGTACTCGATGCCGCGCTTGCGGAACGCGCGCTCGAGGGCCTTGCTGATCGACTCGTCCTCGTTGGGGACGAGGTGGGGGAGTGCCTCGATGATCGTGACCTCGGTCCCGAACGACTTCCAGACGCTCGCGAACTCGACGCCGATCACACCGCCGCCGAGGACGGCGACCTTCTTCGGCACGAAGTCGAGCTGCAGCGCCTGCTCGCTCGTGATGACGCGGCCACCGATCTCGAGACCGGGGAGCGAGCGGCTGTAGGAGCCCGTCGCGAGGATCACGTTCTTGCCGGTGATGAGGTCGTCGCCGACCTGCACGCTCGTCGGGGAGACCAGACGGCCCTCACCCTCGATGGTGGTGATGCCGCGGGCCTTCACGAGGCCCTGGAGTCCCTTGTACTTCTTCGCGACGATGCCCTCGCGGTACTTCGTGACGCCCTCGATGTCGATGCCTTCGAAGGTGGACTTGACGCCGTACTTCTCCGACTCGCGCGATGCGTCCGCGACCTCGGCGGAGTGCAGCAGCGCCTTCGTCGGGATGCAACCGCGGTGGAGGCAGGTGCCGCCGACCTTGTCCTTCTCGATCATGCCGACGGTGAGGCCGAGCTGCGAAGCGCGCAACGCCGCAGCGTATCCGCCGCTTCCGCCTCCCAGGACTACCAGGTCAAAATTCTGCTCGGACACTCCGTTGCTCCTTGTGTGTGCTTCGTGGTCGATCGGAAACCGTCGTGGTGTGTTCGGCGGCGTCGAGGCGGGTCGAACCGCCCCCACCGACCTTACTACGGGTGGCTAATCTCCTCGGCCATTGCGAGGAGGGTACGGACTGCGACGCCGGTCGGGCCCTTGGCGGTGAAGCCGTAGGGGGCGTCGCCGTTCATCGCGCTCCCGGCGATGTCCAGGTGGGCCCACGGGATGCGGGTGGTGACGCCCTCCTCGTCGGTGCGGTCGGCGATGAACTCCTGCAGGAACGTGCCTGCGACGAGCATGCCGCCCGCGGTGGTCCCGGGCTTCGCGTTGGCGAGGTCGGCGACGTCGGAGTCGAGGACCTTGCGTAGCTCCGCGGGGAACGGCATCGGCCAGAACAGTTCGTCCGCACCGGAACCGGTCGCGATGAGGTCGGTGACGAACGACGCGTCGCCCATGACGCCCGTGTAGCGGTTGCCGAGCGCGACCACGGCCGCTCCCGTGAGGGTCGCCACGTCGATGATGGCGTCCGGGCCCTCCTCGCCTGCAGCGACGAGTCCGTCGGCGAGGACCAGCCGGCCCTCGGCGTCGGTGTTGGTGACCTCGACCGTGCGTCCGCCCCGGATGGTGAGGACGTCGTTCGGCCGGATCGCCGTGCCCGACGGGAGGTTCTCGGCGAGGCAGAGCCATGCGGTCAGCCTGGTGGGCACCCCGAGACGCGCGGCCGCGGCCAGGACGGCGAGCACGGTCGCCGCGCCGGTCATGTCGTACTTCATGCCGACCATCGAGACCGGCGGCTTCAGGGAGAGCCCGCCGCTGTCGAAGGTGATGCCCTTCCCGACGAGGGCCAGGTGGCTCTTGGCGGCCTCCGGGTGGTAGCTCAGCTTGACGAGTCGCGGAGGCCGAGAGGAACCCTGCCCAACACCGAGGATGCCGCCGAAGCCGTCCTCGGCCAAGCGGGCCTCGTCCCATTCCTCGACCTCGACGTCGAGGCCGTCGATCGCTGCTCGGGCCGCGTCGGCGAAGGTCGCCGGGTAGAGCTCGTTCGGCGGCGTGTTGACCAGGTCCTTCACGAGCGCGATGGCCTCGGCGACCGCGGTGGCGTGCTCAGCGAGCCCGGCATCCGGTGCGTCCACGGTCGACGGGACGACGACGGTGATCTGCCCGAGCGGTGTCGGTGCCGGCGCGGATCCGACACCGCGCGACGCGGTGTAACGGTAGGCGCCGATGGCCGCCCCCTCGAGAACGGCTTCGGCGGCGGCGGCCGTCTCCTCCGTCAACACGAACGCGATCGAGGCCTGGCCGTCGATCGTCCTGGTCACTGCACCCGCGGCTCGTCGGAAGGCCGCGTCGTCCGCATCCGGACCGAGGCCGACCAGCACGAGACCGGAGGCCGCACCGAACCGGTCCGGGAGGCGTCGCACCTGGTCTTCGGACCCCGTGACACCGGAGGCGCGCAGCTCATCCGCGAGCGGCGCGTAGACGTCGGGCGCCAGGAGCTCCGGTCCGTCGTCGCCCTTCCTCACCGCGAGGACGAGCAGCTCGGCCTCGACTCCCTCGACGGCAGCGGACAACACGGAGAGCACAGGGATCGTCATGCCTCCATCGTAGGCACGTGCCGTTCCGGACCGAGGCGGGGCCGCCGATGTTCGCTCTCGGCGGTACCGCCGACGCTCGGAGGGGAAGGGCGCTGCGACACCCCCGTTTAGAGTTGAACCATGCCTACGCCTGACGACCTCTACGAGGTGCACCCGGAGATCGACATCCCCGCCGGCCTCCACCTCGTCGCGGGGCTCACCGGGTTCTCCGACGCCGGCGGCGCGGTCGGGCAGTTGAACGCCTACCTCGACGACGTCCTCGACACGACGGTCATCGCCGAGTTCGACGCCGACGTCCTGCTCGACTACCGGGCCCGCCGGCCGATCATCTCGTTCGACCAGGACCACCTGACGGAGTACCGGCCACCTCGGCTGACCCTGTCGCTCGCCCACGACGAGCTCGGGTCGCCATTCCTGCTGCTCACCGGTTTCGAGCCCGACTTCCTCTGGGACCGCTTCGTCGCGGCCGTGCTCGAGCTCGTCGATCGCTTCCGGGTCAGCGACACCACGTGGGTGCACGCCATCCCGATGCCGGTCCCGCACACCAGGCCGATCGGCGTCACCGTCAGCGGCAACCGGTTCGACCTCATCGAGTCGCTCTCGGTCTGGCGCCCCCGCACCCAGGTGCCGTCCAACGTCCTCCACCTCCTCGAGTACCGCCTCTACGAGCGCGGCGACAGCATCGCGGCGTTCGTGCTCCTCGTTCCGCACTACCTCGCCGACACGGAGTTCCCGGCCGCGGCGATCACGGCGATCGAGAGCCTCAGCGCGGCGACCGGGCTCATCTTCCCCACGGACCGCCTCCGCGAGGACAGCCGCGACTTCCTCGTCAAGATCGATGAGCAGGTCGGGACCAACCACGAGCTGGGCCAGCTGGTCACGACGCTCGAGGAGCGGTACGACGCCTACATGGCCGACAACTCGCCGAAATCGCCGCTCACCGACATCGACGGGGCGCTCCCGACGGCCGACGAGATCGCCGCGGAGCTCGAGAAGTTCCTCGCCAGCCGGCGCCACGGCGACGAGGATCGCTCGACCACCTAAGCTGGATCGGTGGGATCTCGACGCGTCTGGTGGGTGTTCGGCGTCGGGGTGTTCGCCTACCTCATCACCGTCATGCAGCGGTCCACGCTCGGCGTGGCGGCGGTCGACGCCACCGAGCGGTTCCAGATCGACGCCGCAGCGCTGTCGACCCTCGCCGTCGCACAGCTGATCGTGTACGCCGCGATGCAGGTCCCGGTCGGGGTGCTCATCGACCGCCTCGGACCTCGCGTTCTGATCATCGCTGGGCTGACGGTCGTCATGGCGGGCCAGGTCTGGCTGGGTCTCACGACCGAACTCGGCGGCGCGATCGTCGGGCGGATGCTGGTCGGCCTCGGCGACGCCGCGGTGTTCACTTCCGTGTTGCGGCTCGTGAACTCCTGGTTCCCGACCCGTCGGGTGCCGATCGTCTCGCAATGGGTCGGCAACATCGGGCAGATCGGACAGATCCTCTCGGCGGTGCCGTTCTCCTTCGTCCTGCACGCCTTCGGCTGGTCGCCGGCGTTCCTCAGTGCGGCCGGACTCGTCCTCCTGGCGCTCGTCGGGGTGGTGATCGTCGTCCGCGACCGGCCGTCCGGTTCCGACGAGGCGCCGCGCCCCGAGACGTGGGGCCACGTCGTCCGCGAGGTCGTCATCAGTCTGCGTCGGCCAGGGACGCGTCTCGGGTTCTGGTCGCACTTCGTCACCCAGTCCTCCGGTACGGTCCTCACGCTCCTCTGGGGCTTCCCGTTCATGGTCTACGCCCTCGGCTACCCGCAGCCCCTCGCCGCATCGTTGCTCATCGTCATCGTGGTCTCGGGCATGATCGCCGGACCCGTCCTCGGGGTGCTCACCGCCCGGTTCCCCTACCGGCGGAGCAACCTCGTGCTCGGGATCGTCACGGTCATGGGCGTCGCCTGGGCCGCACTCCTCCTCTGGCCGGGCGTCCCACCGATGTGGCTCGTGATCGTCCTGTTCGTCGTGGTCGGAGTCGGCGGCCCCGGTTCACTCATCGGGTTCGACTTCGCCCGCACCTTCAACCCCATCCGCGCGCTCGGCGGGGCGAACGGCATCGTGAACGTCGGAGGGTTCCTCGCCAGCTTCGTCATGATGTTCCTCATCGGTCTCATCATCGACGCGGTCAGCGGGGGATCCCGTGCCGACTACTCCATGGACAGCTTCCGGATCGCCTTCTCCGTGCAGTACCTGGTGGTCGGATTCGGGGTCGCGATGCTGCTCGTCGCCCGGTCCCGCACGCGGAGACGCTTCGCCGAGGACGAGGGCATCGCCGTCGGTCCGCTGTGGATCGCTGTCCGTGCCAGGCTCGGTCGCCGTCGCTGAGCGTTCGCTTCGTCCACCGATCCCACCCTTGACAAACGGCCTGTGGCTCTGAGGTCTTCCGCCGCGCGCTATAATGGAACACGGACCCGTTCACCTCTCGGAATGTCGGCGGCCCTTTTCGGGTTGCACTGCACCAAGACTTGACATGGGTCCTCGTAATGTCCGAAATCACGGACGATCCGGCGATGACTGTCCATGCCGGGTCCGAACAGGAAGGTGCAGCTATGGCCACCAAGACGGCTCGCGCAGACGAAGCAGCGCCAGCAGACGAGGCCACGGAGGCTCCCGCAGCGAAGGCTCGGACCACCAAGGCCACCACGACCCGAGCGAAGGCTGCTCCCAAGAAGGCCACCCGCGCCAAGGCGGGCACGAAGTCCAGCACGGAGCCCGATGAGGGCACGGACGACGAGGACGTCGTCGTCGAGGTCGTCGCCGACGACGCCGTGGTCGACGCGCCCGCAGGCGACGCCACCGAGGCGGTCGAGGAGGAGGACGACAAGTCCGTGCCGGAGATCACCCTCCCCACCGACGCACTCGTGCTCTCCAACAGCGACGACGACGAGATCCCGGTGTACTCGGCCGCGATCACCGGCGCCACCGCCGACCCGGTCAAGGACTACCTCAAGCAGATCGGTAAGGTCGCGCTCCTCAACGCGGCCGAAGAGGTCGAACTCGCGATGCGCATCGAGGCGGGCCTCTTCGCCGAGGACAAGCTCGCCCAGCTCTCCGACCTCGAGAAGCGCTCGCGGGTCGGCCGTGAGCTCCAGTGGGTCGCGAAGGACGGCGCCCGTGCCAAGAGCCACCTCCTCGGGGCGAACCTCCGACTCGTCGTGAGCCTCGCCAAGCGGTACACGGGCCGCGGCATGCAGTTCCTCGACCTCATCCAGGAGGGCAACCTGGGCCTCATCCGTGCGGTCGAGAAGTTCGACTACACCAAGGGCTTCAAGTTCTCCACCTACGCGACCTGGTGGATCCGTCAGGCCATCACGCGCGCCATGGCCGATCAGGCGCGCACCATCCGCATCCCGGTGCACATGGTCGAGGTCATCAACAAGCTCGCCCGCGTCCAGCGGCAGATGCTCCAGGACCTGGGCCGCGAGCCCACGCCCGAGGAGCTCAGCCGCGAACTCGACATGACGCCTGAGAAGGTCATCGAGGTCCAGAAGTACGGCCGCGAGCCCATCTCGCTGCACACGCCCCTCGGCGAAGACGGCGACAGCGAGTTCGGCGACCTCATCGAGGACACCGAGGCGGTCGTGCCGGCCGACGCCGTCAGCTTCACGATGCTGCAGAAGCAGCTGGAGTCGCTCCTCGACTCGCTCTCCGAGCGGGAAGCGGGCGTCATCCGGATGCGCTTCGGCCTCGGCGACGGCATGCCGAAGACGCTCGACCAGATCGGCGACACCTTCGGAGTCACCCGTGAGCGCATCCGGCAGATCGAGTCGAAGACCATGGCGAAGCTGCGTCACCCGAGCCGATCCCAGTCGCTCCGCGACTACCTCGAGTAGGAGCATGCGCTACGCCCCGGCCATCCTCGCCGGTCGTACCGTCCGATTCCTCGCCAGGCTGCGCAAGCCGGGCGGGGGATCGGCCGTTCCCGGCCTCGTGGTCAACCGCATCGCGCCCGGGTTCCTCCCCGACACGTTGAACGCCTTCCCGCGTGGTCTCGTGATCGTGAGCGGCTCGAGCGGGAAGTCGACGACGACCAAGATGCTCGTCGGCATCCTGCGTGCCCACGGTGTGTCGGTCTTCACGAACCCGTCCACGGCGAACATCTCCCAGGGCCTCACCTCGGCTCTCCTCGAACGAGCCGACCTCCGTGGCCGGATCGACGCCGAGCTCGGGGTGCTCGAGATGGACGAAGGACACGGCGCGCTCATCGCGCCGCGACTCGCGCCCGCCCACGTCATCCTGACGAACGTGTCCGTCGACCAGATCGACCGCTTCCACGACGCTGCCATGGTGGCGCGCATGCTCGACGCGATCGCTGCCCGATCCAGCACGTCGCTTGTCTTGAACGGCGATGACGCGCTCATCGACGCCGTCGCGCCAGGCAGCGACGCGACGCGATGGCGGTACGGCGTCTCGACGGCGGTGCTCGGCGCCAGCGCACGCGGCCTCGGGTACAGCACGACCTCGTCCGATCGGGTCGACCCCGGTTCCGGAACCGTCGTCGAAGCCCTCGACGGCGACCTGGTGTCCATCACCCACCGCGGCGAGACCGTCCGGTTCCGTCTGCCGGCTCGCGGCGTGCACTACGCCGTGGATGCCGCTGCAGCCCTCTCCGGCGCCGCCGCGATCCTCGGCCCCGAGTTCCAGCTCACCATCGCGTCGGAGTCGTTCCGTGCGCTCACGCCGGTGTTCGGCCGCGGTGAGGTGACGACCGTCCGCGGTGTCGAGGTCGAGTTCGTCCTCGTCCAGAACCCCGCGAGCTTCCAGCTCAACGTCGACAGCCTGGCGGCCGACACAGAGCAGATCCTGGTTGCCGTCGGGAGCGACGTCCGCGATCCCTCGTACCTCTGGCCGGTCGACACGTCCAGGCTCGGTCGTGTGGCGCTCGTGTCTGGGTCCAAGGCCTGGGAGGCCGCGCTGCAGCTGGGCTACGACGGCGTCGAGATCGACCGGATCGAACCGGACCTCGGCACGGCGTTGGACGCGTTCCTCGCCCTCCCTGCGCCCTCGCACGGTCGGAAGACCGTGATCTTCACCGCCGACTCGATGCGTCGTACCCGCGCGCACCTCGGCCTCGCTTCGAACGATCAGGACGACGCATGACGACCGAGCCGACGATCACCATCGCCGTCCTCCTGCCCTCGAGCTGCAATGTGAACGGCGACGCCGAGAACGGCGCGGTCCTCGCTCGCCGGGCCCGCGCGCGTGGCCTCGCCGTCGAGCTCGTCCCGGTCGAGTCGGTCGCCGAGCTCCCGAGCACGGTCCGCGCGGTCGTCCTCGGGTCGTGCGACGACCCGTCGGTGCCACAGGTGCTCGAGACGCTCCGGCCGTTCCGCGACGCGTTCATCGCCTGGGTGGAGGCCGGCGTGCCCGTCCTCGCGGTCGCCAACGGATGGAAGCTCCTCACTCGCCGGCTCGAGCTGGTACCGGGGAGCTGGGTCGAGGGCCTCGCCATCATCGAGGGCGACGCACCGTTGCGGCGCACGCGGGCGAGTGACGACCTCGTCGTCGTGCCGAGCGGCGGCCTCGAGCTCGACGCCCCGGTACTCGTCGGGTACGAGAACCACGGGCGGGACTTCCGAGCCGGGACGGGCGTCGAGTCGATCGGCACCGTGCAGCACGGACGAGGCAACGGCGACGGCACGGAGGGTGCGCTGGTCGGACCCTTCGTCGGAACCCACCTGCACGGTCCCGTCCTCGCCAAGAACCCGGAACTGGCCGATCGGCTGCTCCGTCTGGCGATCACGGTCGCCGGGGGCACCTCGATGCTCGACGAATCACCGGAACTCCACGCCCTCGACGAGATCGCCGCCAACGCCAGAGCGCAGATCGTCTCGGCGCTCGCCTGAGTCCGCGCGCGATCGAGCCCGCGCTGGTCTGAGACGCGCTTGCTCGAGGACATGACGAAGGGCCCCGGATCTCGGATCCGGGGCCCTTCATCGTGATGCCGGTGGACTAGGCGCGCTGCTCGTTGAAGAGTCGCGCGGACTCGTCGTGCCAGTCGGTTGCGACCTGCGTCAGCTTCTCCTGGTACTTCTTGCCGTGGTGCGCGCAGAACAGCAGCTCACCGCTGTTCATCTGCACGCGGATGTAGGCCTGTGCTCCGCACAGATCGCAACGATCGGCGGCAGTCAGTTGCTGGGCGTCGAGGTCACTCGGCGTGCTCTCGGTAGCAGTCTGTGACATGTGCTCCTCCTGACTCGGGCGGCTACGAAACTCGTAGTACTCATGAAAGCACGCGATTGTCACAACGGGGTCCCATTCCGTGTTCTTTTCGCTGTGCGCGTAGATGATTCGGATCAACCCTGCAGCCGGATGGGTCGACGAGCCGAGACAACGCGCCGTCGCGCGGCTCCGGACGATCGCGCGCCGAGTGTCTCCCTCGGCGTGTCGGCGCCGACGACTACGCTGGGAAGCGTGAGCAGCGACTACTCCGCAAGGCATCTCTCCGTCCTCGAAGGCCTCGAGGCGGTGCGCAAGCGACCGGGCATGTACATCGGTTCCACCGACTCGCGTGGCCTCATGCACTGCCTCTGGGAGATCATCGACAACTCCGTCGACGAGGCTCTCGGCGGGTACGGCGATCAGATCGAGATCGTCCTCCACGCCGATCAGAGCGTCGAGGTGCGCGACCACGCGCGTGGCATCCCGGTGGACATCGAGCCGAAGACCGGCCTCTCCGGTGTCGAGGTCGTCTTCACCAAGCTCCACGCCGGCGGGAAGTTCGGCGGCGGCTCGTACGCCGCGTCCGGCGGGCTGCACGGCGTCGGCGCATCCGTCGTCAACGCCCTGTCCGAGCGACTCGACGTCGAGGTCGATCGCGGCGGCAAGACCTACGCCATGTCCTTCCACCGCGGTGAGCCGGGGATCTTCGCCGACACGGGGGAGCCGACCCCGGACGCACCCTTCACGCCGTTCGAGAAGCAGAGCGAGCTCCGCGTCATCGGCAAGACGAAGCGCGGCGTGACCGGCACCCGAATCCGCTACTGGGCCGACCGCCAGATCTTCACGAAGGGCGCCCAGTTCCAGGCCGAGGAGCTCCTCGGCCGCGCGCGCCAGACCGCTTTCCTCATCAAGGGGCTCGGCATCCACATCCGCGACGAGACCGTCGAGGAGCCGACCGAGGCGATGTTCCGCTACGAGGGCGGCATCTCCGAGTTCGTCGACTATCTCGCGGGCGACACCGCACTCACCGACACCTGGCGCCTCACCGGCAGCGGCACGTTCACCGAGACCGTCCCGGTGCTGTCGCCGTCGGGCACCATGGTCGCCACCGAGGTGGAGCGCGAGGCAGAGGTCGACATCGCGCTGCGGTGGGGTACCGGGTACGAGACGGTCATGCGCAGCTTCGTCAACATCATCGCCACGCCGAAGGGCGGCACGCACCAACTCGGATTCGATCAGGGCCTCCTGAAGTTCCTCCGCGCCCAGGTCGAGCAGAACGCCCGTCGACTCAAGGTCGGCACGGACAAGCTCGAGAAGGACGACGTCCTCGCCGGCCTCACAGCGGTGCTGACGGTGCGCCTCGCGGAGCCGCAGTTCGAGGGCCAGACGAAGGAGATCCTCGGCACGCCGGCCGTCCGCGCCATCGTCGCCAACGTCGTCACGAAGGAGCTCAAGGAGCGGTTCGCCTCGACCAAGCGCGACGACAAGGCGCAGACCGCGCTCGTGCTCGAGAAGATCGTGTCGGAGATGAAGTCCCGGATCTCCGCGCGGACCCACAAGGAGACGCAACGCCGCAAGAACGCGCTCGAGAACTCGTCGCTCCCGGCCAAGCTGGTCGACTGCCGCTCGGGCAACCTCGAGTCCAGCGAACTCTTCATCGTCGAGGGCGACTCGGCACTGGGCACGGCGAAGCTCGCCCGAGACAGCTCCTACCAGGCGCTGCTCCCGATCCGAGGCAAGATCCTCAACGTGCAGAAGGCCTCCGTCTCCGACATGCTGTCGAACGCGGAGTGCGCGTCCATCATCCAGGTCATCGGCGCGGGCTCCGGACGATCGTTCGATCTCGACGCCGCCCGCTACGGCAAGATCATCCTCATGAGCGACGCCGACGTCGACGGCGCCCACATCCGGACGCTCCTGCTCACGCTCTTCTTCCGGTACATGCGGCCGCTGATCGAAGCGGGTCGCGTGTTCGCCGCGGTACCGCCGCTCCACCGCGTCATCGTCATCAACCCCGGCTCCAAGCCGAACGAGACGATCTACACCTACTCCGAAGCCGAACTGCACGCGGTGCTCAGCGACCTCAAGCGCACCGGCAAGAAGCACCAGGAACCGATCCAGCGCTACAAGGGCCTGGGGGAGATGGACGCCGACCAGCTGGCCACGACCACCATGGACCGCCGTCACCGGACGCTGCGCCGTGTCCGAGTGGAGGATGCGGAGTCGGCCGGACGGATCTTCGAACTCCTCATGGGCAACGACGTCGCCCCCCGCAAGGAGTTCATCGTCGACAGCTCCGACCGGCTGTCANCCCGGATCGAGCAGTGCGCTCGATCCGGGCCTTCGTCAGTGTCCAGCTCCGATCAGGACGATTCGTCGCTCGCTGCCGCCTCGTCCGTCACCGGTGCTGCCGGTGCGGTGATCGCGCCGCCGATGAACCCGACGGGGGCGTCGAGCGGCACCCCTGAGGCATCCCGCTTCGCGCCGACCTCCGGGAGCGTCCGCGGTGTCCCGTCCGTCCCGACGGCGTGCGCCGGAGCGGCGCCGACCCACGCGACGGCCAGCTGGTCCTCGCCCTTCAGGAAGCGCTGCGACCGGACACCGCCGGTCGCACGACCCTTGGCGGGGAACTCGGAGAACTCCGAGACCTTCGCGCTCCCGGTGTCCGTTCCGGCGAGCGTCAGCGAATTGGTCGCGACGGTCACGACGACGACGTCGTCGGTGGGCAGGACAGCAGTGAACGAGATGACCTTCGCACCGGCCGCCAGGTTGATGCCGGCCATGCCACCCGCGGCCCGCCCCTGCGGACGGACGGACGTCGCGGCGAACCGGAGCAGTTGGGCATCGGAGGCGACGAAGACGAGTTCCGCGTCGTCGCCGACCTGGGTGGCCCCGACGACGTGGTCGCGTGGCTTGAGCGTGATGACCTCGAAGTCCGGCTTGTTCGGCAGGTCGCCGGGGATGACCCGCTTGACCACGCCGGTCTCGGTTCCCAGCACGATCGGTTGCTCCGAGGTCAGCGAGACGATCGCCAGCACGCGCTCATCGCGGTTCGGGAGCGACAGGTACTCGCCCATCCGGACCCCGGCCGCGAGCTGGATGGAGGCCGCCGGCACCGCGGGGAGGTCGAGCGGGGTGAACCGGATGACGCGACCGAGGCTCGTGACCGCACCGAGTTCGGTGCGGCTCGTGGTCTCGACGACACTCAGGATCGCATCGTGCTTGCTCCGCCGACCGGGTCGTGGGGCGGGCGCGTCCTGCTCGAGGTCGACGCGGAGCGCCCGTCCGGTCGCGCTGAGGTAGACGCGGCACGGGGTGTCGGCGAGCTCGAGCACCGGGGCGCTCTTCCCTCGGCCGGTCGTCGCGACGCTCGGCTTCGCGTTCGTCAGCATGGTCCGGCGCGGTGTGCCGAACTGCTCGGCCGCAGCGGCGAGCTCAGCGGAGACCGCGGCGCGGATGAGTCGTTGGCTCCCGAGCAACCGCTCGAGTTCGGCGATCTCGGCCAGCAGCTTGTCGCGCTCGGCCTCGAGCTCGATCCGCGAGAACTTGGTGAGTCGTCGAAGACGGAGCTCGAGGATGTACTCGGCCTGCAGCTGCGAGAGGTCGAAGACCTCGATGAGCCTCGCGCGGGCCTGTTCGGAGTCGTCGCTCGCGCGGATGACCTGGATGACCTCGTCGATGTCGAGGATGGCGATGAGGAGCCCCTCCACGAGGTGGAGGCGTTCCTTGCGTCTCGCCAACCGGAACCGGCTCCGGCGGGTGACCACGCTGATGCGGTGGTCGACGTACACCTGCAGCAGTTCCCGGAGGCCGAGCGTCTGCGGGCCGCCGTCGACGAGCGCGACGTTGTTGATGCTGAAGGAGTCCTCGAGGGGCGTGTAGCGGTAGAGCTGCTCCAGGACGGCCTCGGGGGAGAAGCCGGTCTTGATCCCGATCACGAGGCGGAGTCCGTGGATGCGGTCCGTCAGGTCGGTGACGTCGGAGATGCCGTTGAGCTTCTTGGAGCTGACACCGTCCTTGATCTTCTCGATGATCTTCTCCGGACCCACCAGGTAGGGCAGTTCCGTGATGACCAGACCGGTCTTCCGCGCGGTGACCGGCTCGACGGAGACCTTCGCGCGGGTCTTGAATGAGCCGCGCCCGGTGGCGTAGGCGTCCTTGATGCCGTCCAGACCGACGATCGTGCCGCCCGAGGGGAGGTCGGGACCCGGCACGAACTCCATCAGGTCCTCGAGGGTGGCCTGGGGGTGCGCGATGAGGTGCCGTGCCGCACCGATCACCTCGACGAGGTTGTGCGGCGCCATGTTGGTGGCCATACCGACCGCGATGCCGCTGGCGCCGTTCACGAGGAGGTTCGGGAACGCGGCCGGGAGGACCTCGGGCTGCATGAACTGGTTGTCGTAGTTCGGGACGAAGTCGACGACGTCCTCGTCGAGGTCGGCCGTCAGGGCGAGTGCGGCGGCGTCGAGCCGGGCCTCCGTGTACCGCGGCGCGGCGGGTCCGTCGTCGAGCGAGCCGAAGTTCCCATGCCCGTCGATGAGCGGGACGCGGAGCGTGAAGGGCTGTGCGAGGCGGACGAGTGCGTCGTAGATCGCCGTGTCGCCGTGCGGGTGCAGCTTCCCCATCACTTCGCCGACGACGCGGGCCGACTTCACGTGGCCACGATCCGGGCGCAGGCCCATCTCGGTCATCTGGTAGAGGATGCGGCGCTGCACCGGCTTCAGGCCGTCGCGCGCGTCGGGGAGGGCACGGGCGTAGATGACCGAATAGGCGTACTCCAGGAAGGAGGTCTGCATCTCCGACGAGACATCGATGTCCTCGATGCGCTCGCCACTGGTCTCCGTCGGCGGGGTCTGCTGTTGGCGGGTCATTCCGTGTCTCTGCTGAGGGGAGTCGAGCCGGTGCTCGGCGAGGATGGCGGGGCGTGGTCGTCAGCGCGGTGTGCGAGACTGAGCCCGATGACCACCATGCTACCGACGGTCGATCCGGAGTCACGCAGCCTTGCCGGTGTCCTCCCGGATTGCCTCGCATCCCTGACGGTGGGCGGTGGATCGCTGCCCCGGGCCGACCATGCCGTCGTCGTCCTCGTCGACGGCCTCGGCGCCGCGAACCTCCGCGGGGCGGCCGCCCACGCTCGGTTCCTCGCGCCGCGGCTCGGCCCGCGCTCCACCACGACGTCGGCGTTCCCGTCGACGACCGCGGCCGGGATCGCGACGCTGACCACCGGCTCGTTGCCGGGCCGGCACGGCCTCGTCAGCTACCGAGCACGGGACGTGTCGGGGGACCGGGTCGTAAATCAACTCAGCGGCTGGGACGCCGGCATGGTGCCCGAGACCTGGCAGCGCCTCCCGACCGTGTTCGAGCGAGCGAGAGCCGAGGGCGTCACCACGACGGTGATCGGTCAGGAGCGATACCGCAATTCGGGCTTCACCCGAGCCGTGCTCCGAGGGGCGGAGTACCGGGCCGGACGCTCGATGGCGGACCGCCTCGACGCGGCCCGAGAGATCGTGTCCACGACCGCCGGCCCCACACTCAGCTACGTGTACGTCCCCGAGCTCGATCAGGCGGCGCACGAGTACGGGTGGGAGTCGGGCCGCTGGACGGCGCTCCTCGAGGAGCTCGACGGCGATCTCAAGCGGTGGTCGTCCCGCCTGCCCGCGTCGACCGGCGTGCTCGTCACCGCCGACCACGGGGTGATCGACGTCGCACCCCACCAGCACGTGCTCTTCGACCAGGTCCCCGAGCTCGTGGCCGGCGTCCGCCACATCGGCGGGGAGCCGCGATGCCTCCACCTCTATCTGGACGCCGACGCGGGCCCAGTGGATCGGGAGCGCCTGGCTGAAGCCTGGCGAGCCGAGGAGGGCGGCCGCGCCTGGATCGCGACACGCGAGCAGGCGATCGACCACGGCTGGTACGGCGAGGTCGACCCTGAGGTGCTGCCACGGATCGGCGACGTCATCGTCGCAGCCCGGAAGCGCATCGCGTACTACGATTCACGTCCCGCCGATCAGAGCGCGAGGGGCATGATCGGACAGCACGGATCGCTCACCGACGACGAACGCCGGATACCGCTCCTCGGCCTCGGTCGTTACGAGCCCTGAAGCCCTGAAGCCCTGACCGATCAGACCGGGTCGTCGTCGGACTTCGCACCGAACACGATCTCGTCCCAGGACGGCATCGACGCCCGGCCGCGGCGCGCCTTGGCCCCGGACGGCGTGCCGCCATCGGAGGACTCGGAATCGCCCGCGCGTCGTTGCTGCGCCGCCTCGAACTCACCGGTGTCGAACACCGCCAGCGGCGTCTGCTGATCCGGGACGGCGTGCGGCGCACTGGGGCGCTCGGCAGGTTCGGGTTCGCTGGGAGCGGCCTCCCGCTCGCCACGGCGCTTGCGGAGCGCCTCCAACAGGTCCGCGGTCTGGTTGTGCTGCTCGGGGCTCGACGCCTCACGGTTGATCGCGGCCTGCGTCGCAGCCTTCGAGGACGGTGCACGGCCGAAGCCCGTGTCGGCCGCGAACGGCAACGGCTCGATCGGACGCGTCTCGGCGGGACGGTCGGTCTCGGTCTGCGGCGTCGACACGCGGTCCAGGGAGAACGCGCCGCTGTCGAAGCGTGAGGTGTCGGGGGAGTCGTCGGTGTCGACCGCACGCAAGCGGGGGATCAGCGCGGCCGGCAGGTCGCCCTGACGCGAGAGGGTCGTGGCTTCACTGCCGATGGGCGTGAGGGCGAGCTTCTTCGGCTCGAACGCCCAGCGGGCGTCGTGGTCGACCTGGTCGGCCGTGAAGGACAGCTTGACGATCCAGCCGCCCTCGGGTTCCTTCCAGCTCGTCCACCGTTCGTCGGTCGCGCCGAGCTTCTCGAGTCGAGCCCGGATGACGTTCCCGAAGGTGGCCTCGATGTCGTCGGCCGACGTGTCGGTCGTCGGCAGGACGGCGACGCCGAGGGCGGTGCCGACGATGTGCTCGCGCTCCGCCATCACCGGACCCTCGAACCGCTGCACGTACTCCAGTGAGGCACCGGTGACCGCTGCGACGTCCTCGGCGGAAAGCCCGCTGCGGATGTGCGCCTGCACTTCCCTCGGAGAGATCTTGGTGTTCCCACCGATCGGCGCACCGGCCGGCTTCGCCCGCCGCAGGTGGACGTGGAACGAATCGTCGACGATGAGGCGGTATTCCTCCTCGTTCCGATCTGCAACGATCAGAGCGCCGAGCTCCGCTCCGACTACCTTCAATTCCTGCATGATGAATGCCTCTCAGCGTGCCACGTGATTGACCCACGTTCTCACGGATCACGGGCGTATTCGGGGAATACGCCGGGCGTGCCGTCAGTTGCACGGGAAGGTTCCGCACACCCTCCCGAACACGGTTTGCAATTCATGCGGAACTGATGCAAACTGTGCCCGCCGATTTTGTTCCGACGGCATCGAGAAGTGGATAGGCATGGCAACTGATTACGACGCTCCCCGCAAGACCGACGACGATTCCGAGTCGATCGAGGCCCTGAAGGAGCGCGTTCCAGACAAGCTGTCCGGAGTCGTCGACTCCGAAGACGCTGACAACCCGGGTGACTACAACCTGGGTGGATCCGACCTCTCCGACCTCGACCTCGACGTCGTCGTGCTCCCGCCCCAGGCGGACGAGTTCACCTGCATGGAGTGCTTCCTCGTGAAGCACCGCTCGCAGCTCGACCACGAGGGCAAGTTCGGCCCGATCTGCGCGGAGTGCGCAGCCTGACAGCACCGCCGCGCGAGCGGCACACAGAACCCCTCCGGATCACGATCCGGAGGGGTTCTGTCATTGTGGCTTCGAGCGGTGGCCGCCTCAGGCGTGCGTGCGTGCCGCGGCGATCGCATCCGCCAGGGCCTGCGGCCGACGGGACGACAGCAGCCAGTACGGCGTCGGGTCGGCGGGGTCGACGATCTCCACCTTCACGAGGCTGTGCACCCACCCGCGGATCATGAGCCAGGCGCGTGCATCGAGCTTGGTGCGGAGCTGAGCGGTCGCGTCGGTCCCGGTGTACACCACGACCTCACCGATGAACCCGAGCGGGATCGACGCCTTCCCGACCGACAGGCTCGACTCGGAGACCTGGATCCTCGGCGCCGTCCCGAACGCCAGCGCAAGGCACCCGCCGTACAGCACCACCGCCCCGACGATCCCCGCCGCGAGCGAAACGGGCGCGAGGACGAGCATGGTCGCCGGCACCACGAGGGCGAGGGCGATGATGACCCAGGGGCTGGGCCAGAGGGTTTCACGGTACGGCTGCATGTCTGCCTTGTCTCAGAGAACTGCACTACCCTCGATTCGTGACCGAAAGCGTTGACGTACTCATTATCGCGCCGGATCTGCCCGGCTATGCACACCCCGGCGATGCGGGTGCGGATCTCGTGTCCGCCGAGCACGTCGTGCTCGAACCGGGTGAGCGCGCCCTCGTCGGCACCGGCGTCTCGATCGCCCTGCCCGACGGCCATGCCGCGTTCGTCGTCCCACGAAGCGGTCTCGCAGCGAAACACGGCATCACCGTCGTCAACTCGCCGGGTACGGTCGACGCCGGGTATCGCGGCGAGATCAAGGTCACGCTCCTCAACACCGACCGTCACGCCTCCTTCACCGTCGAGCCGGGCGACCGCATCGCCCAGCTCATCGTGATGCCGGTGTCCCGCGCCAACTTCATCCCGGTGGAGCGATTGCCAGGCAGTGCACGAGGAGCCGGAGGCTTCGGTTCGACCGGCGTCGGCTCGCTCGCCACGACACCGGCCGCCACCGACCCAACCATCAGCACCGACGGTGCCGCGCAGACAGGAACCCTCGCATGAGCGAACTCGAAGACCTCCCAGACCTCGACCTCGACGCGGAGCTGCCCGACGACGCGAAGTCCGCACCCGAGGACCGCGAGACAGCCGGCCCGTTCGACGAGAGCGAGGCGAACCCCGTCCGCCCCTACATCGACCTCGGTGGCGTCAAGGTGCTGCCTCGGGAAGGACTGAACCTCCGCCTCGAGGTGGAGGAGGCGACGAAGCGCGTCGTCGCGGTCGGCCTCGACTACGCCGGTTCCACCCTGCAGGTCCAGCCGTTCGCCGCCCCGCGGTCGACCGGTCTGTGGAACGAGACCCGCTCGCAGATCGCCGAGCAGATCGCCCAGCAGGGCGGCACCGTGACCGAGCGCGAGGGCGAGTTCGGTCCTGAGCTCGTCGCCGAGGTGCCGACCGGTGGTGCAGCAGGCACCGACGCGACCCACCTGGCACGCTTCATCGGCGTCGACGGACCGCGCTGGTTCCTCCGCGGCGTCGTCGCGGGGGAGGGCGCCTCGAAGCCGGACGCCGCCGCACTCGTTGACGACCTCTTCCGCAGCCTCGTCGTCGTCCGGGGCAACTCGCCCATGCCGCCGCGCGACCTCATCCCGCTGCGCATGCCGACGGCCACGAGCGCGTAGTCGATGACGGACGCACGAGAACCGGAGCCCCGCGGAGTCGACCCGGTCGAGCACCGTGACGCGTCGGGTTCCCCTGATGCCATGGGTGATGCGGATCGACAGCGGCTCGGTGAATCGATGTCCGCGGCGTTCGGTGCCGCCGCACGCAAGTCCGGTCTGGGCGCGATGGCCGAGGGCGACGCCCCCACCGGCAAGGCACTGCTGCTCGCCATGGGTGGCGTGCGCGGCATCGGCGAGGCGATCCTGCCCGGACTCCTGTTCCTCGTCGTCTACACGCTGACCCTCGACCTGCTCCCGTCGATCATCGCTCCGGTCGCCCTCGGGGTCCTCTTCTCCGTGGCACGCCTCGTGCAACGGCAGCCGGTCACGCAGGCCGTCGGCGGCCTCCTCGGCATCGCACTCTCAGCGGCTCTGGCTCTGCTGTCCGGGCGCGCTGAGGACTTCTACGTCGTCGGGTTCTGGACCAACGGCGCCTATGCCGTGGCCCTCCTCGTCTCGGTGCTCGTCGGATGGCCCGTCGTCGGACTCGTGGCCGGCTACCTCATGGGCAGCGGCACGAGCTGGCGCTCCCACCCCGGACAACGACGCGCCATGCGGTGGCTGACGCTGGTGTGGGTTGCCATGTTCGCCGCACGACTCCTCGTGCAGCTGCCCCTCTACTTCAGTGGGAACGTCGAACTCCTCGGCACACTCCGGCTCCTCATGGGCCTCCCGCTCTACGCGCCACTGCTCGTCCTCAGCTGGCTCGTCGTCCGCGCCGTGTTCCCGAAGGCGCCGCAGGCATCCACCGAGTGATCCGCCGAGAGCCCGGCCCGACGCGTCAGCGTGTCTCGGGCCGGTCTCTCGTCATGTCGGGAGGACCCGATCCTCGATGCTAGAATTGTCTCGACATCAAGATAGATGAGCGATGCCGAGATGACACGACGCGCCCCAGCCTGTAGTTAGGCAAGCCTTGCTAGCCGCGGAGCACCCGCCAGCAGCAAGATTGGTCGGAACGCACGTGAGTGAGCACTCGCCGCCGCCAACGAAGGAGAAGACGATATGTCCACCGTGAACAGCTTCGGGGCGAAAGACACCCTGACTGTCGGGACGACCGACTACGAGATCTATCGCATCGACACGGTGGAGGGTCACGAGAAGCTGCCGTTCAGCCTCAAGGTGCTCCTCGAGAACCTGCTGCGCACCGAGGACGGTGCCAACATAACCGAGGCGCACATCCGCGCGATCGGCGACTGGGTTCCGACCGCGGACCCCGACACCGAGATCCAGTTCACCCCGGCTCGCGTCGTCATGCAGGACTTCACCGGCGTGCCGTGCATCGTCGACCTCGCCACCATGCGCGAAGCGGTCGAGGCACTCGGCGGCTCCGCCGACAAGATCAACCCGCTCGCCCCGGCCGAGATGGTCATCGACCACTCGGTCATCGCCGACCTCTTCGGCAGCGAGAACGCGCTCGAGCGCAACGTCGAGCTCGAGTACGAGCGGAACGGCGAGCGGTACCAGTTCCTCCGCTGGGGCCAGACGGCGTTCGACGACTTCAAGGTCGTCCCGCCGGGAACCGGCATCGTGCACCAGGTCAACATCGAGTACCTCGCCCGCGTCACCATGACGCGCGAGGTCGGCGGCGTTCTGCGCGCCTACCCCGACACCTGTGTCGGCACCGACTCGCACACGACCATGGTCAACGGCCTGGGCGTGCTCGGCTGGGGCGTCGGCGGTATCGAAGCTGAGGCCGCCATGCTCGGCCAGCCCGTGTCGATGCTCATCCCGAAGGTCGTCGGCTTCAAGCTGAACGGCTCCATCCCGACGGGCGTCACCGCGACGGACGTCGTCCTCACCATCACCCAGATGCTCCGCAAGCACGGCGTCGTCGGCAAGTTCGTCGAGTTCTACGGAGCAGGCGTCGCCGAGGTGCCGCTCGCGAACCGCGCCACCATCGGCAACATGAGCCCCGAGTTCGGCTCGACGGCCGCCATGTTCCCGATCGACGACGTCACGCTCGACTACCTGCGCCTCACCGGTCGCAGCGACGAGCAGATCGCACTGGTCGAGGCTTACGCCAAGACCCAGAAGCTGTGGCACGACGCCGACCAGGAGCCGGTCTTCAGCGAGTACCTCGAGCTCGACCTCGCCACCGTCGTCCCGTCGATCGCCGGCCCGAAGCGTCCCCAGGACCGCATCGAGCTGACGGACGCGAAGGCTCAGTTCGAGCGCGACCTCGTCGACTACGCCACGGTCGAGCACGACATCGTCGACCTCGTCGGCGCCGGTTCCTTCCCCGCCTCCGACCCGGCCGGTACCACGCCGCAGGACGAGGACGAGAACAACCACCACCACCACACGCACCGGAGCCACGCTCCGGCGTCCCTCTCGAAGCCGACCCAGGTCACCCTCGAGGAGAACGGGGTCGACTTCACCCTCGACCACGGTGCCGTCGCGATCGCCGCGATCACCTCGTGCACGAACACCTCGAACCCGTCGGTCATGCTGGCCGCAGGCCTCCTGGCCCGGAACGCCAGCAAGAAGGGCCTGAAGGCGAAGCCGTGGGTCAAGACCACGCTCGCTCCGGGTTCCAAGGTCGTCACCGACTACTACGCGAAAGCCGGTCTCACCGAGTACCTCGAGGACCTCGGCTTCTACACGGTCGGTTACGGCTGCACGACCTGCATCGGCAACTCCGGTCCGCTGCTCGACGAGATCTCGACCGCCGTCCAGGACAACGACCTCGCCGTCACCGCCGTCCTCTCGGGCAACCGCAACTTCGAGGGCCGGATCAACCCGGACGTCAAGATGAACTACCTGGCGAGCCCGCCGCTGGTCATCGCCTACGCCCTCGCGGGGTCGATGAACTTCGACTTCGAGGTCGACGCCCTCGGTGTCGACGCGGACGGCAACGACATCTTCCTGAAGGACATCTGGCCCGACGCGGCAGAGGTCCAGCACACGATCGACACCTCCATCAACAAGGAGATGTTCGACCACGAGTACAGCGGCGTCTTCGACGGGGATGAGCGCTGGCGTTCGCTCCAGACCCCCGAGGGCTCGACCTTCGAGTGGGACGAGGAGTCGACGTACGTGCGGAAGCCCCCGTACTTCGACGGCATGACCATGGAGACGACCCCCGTCTCCGACATCGTCGGAGCCCGCGTCCTCGCGAAGCTCGGCGACTCGGTCACGACCGACCACATCAGCCCGGCCGGCAACATCAAGGCCGACTCGCCCGCAGGCCGGTACCTCGACGAGCATGGCGTCGGTCGGAAGGACTACAACTCCTACGGCTCGCGTCGCGGTAACCACGAGGTCATGATCCGCGGCACGTTCGCGAACATCCGCCTGAAGAACCAGCTGCTCGACGGCGTGGAGGGCGGCTACACCCGCGACTTCACGCAGGCCGACGCACCGCAGTCCTTCATCTACGACGCGTCGCAGAACTACCAGGCCGAGGGCACGCCCCTCGTCATCTTCGGTGGCAAGGAGTACGGCTCCGGTTCCTCCCGCGACTGGGCGGCCAAGGGCACGAGCCTCCTCGGTGTCAAGGCGGTCATCACCGAGAGCTTCGAGCGCATCCACCGCTCGAACCTCATCGGCATGGGCGTCGTCCCGCTGCAGTTCCCGGAAGGCGAGAGCTGGGCCTCGCTCGGACTCGACGGCACGGAGGTCGTGTCGATCGCCGGTCTCGAGGAGCTCAACAGCGGCACCACGCCGAAGACGGTCCGCGTGAGCGCCGTCCCGAGCGAGCACTCGGCTCCCGGCAAGGAGCCGGTCGAGTTCGACGCGGTCGTCCGCATCGACACGCCCGGTGAAGCCGACTACTACCGCAACGGCGGCATCCTGCAGTACGTGCTCCGCAGCCTCGTCTGACGACGAGGTTCTACCACGAGGCCGGTCCCGACAGCAACCGTCGGGGCCGGCCTGCGGCGTTCGCCGCCCACCCCGCCCACGACGCGTACACTCGAAAGACGGGCTCCGAGCGATCGGTCGGCCCACGGTGGAGGGACGACAGCGTGACAGTGCTCGATCAGGTGAACGGACCCCGGGACCTCGACGGCCTCTCCGAGGCGGAACTCGTCGAACTCGCCGGCGACATCCGTGCCTTCCTCATCGCCAACGTCTCCAAGACCGGCGGACACCTCGGTCCGAACCTCGGCGTCGTCGAGCTCACGATCGCGATGCACCGGGTGTTCGACTCCCCGACGGATCCGATGGTGTTCGACACCGGACACCAGTCCTACGTGCACAAGCTGCTGACCGGCCGTCAGGAGTTCTCCGGACTCCGGACCCGCGGCGGTCTCGCCGGCTACCCGCAGCGTTCCGAATCCGAGCACGACATCGTCGAGAGTTCGCACGCCTCGAGCTCGCTCAGCTGGGCGGACGGCATCTCCCGCGCCTTCCAGATGACCGGGCAGGACGAGCGCCATGTGGTGGCGGTCGTCGGCGACGGCGCACTGACGGGTGGCATGACGTGGGAGGCGCTCAACAACATCAGCGACGACAACACCCGCCGGCTCGTCATCATCGTCAACGACAACGGCCGGTCGTACGCGCCGACCATCGGCGGTATGGCGCGGTTCCTGAGTGGTGTGCGGACCCGCCGGAGCTATCGCGACCTGCGCGAGCGCAGCCAGCGGGCCTTCAACCTCCTCGGCGGTCCGGGACGCGCGCTCTATCGGGGCGTCCGCGGAGGTGCCCACGGGTTCCTGTCCCGCCTCACGAACAACGAGGCGCTCTACTCCAACCTCGACATCAAGTACATCGGGCCGGTCGACGGACACGACATCCACGCGATGGAGGAGGCCCTGACCCAGGCGAAGCACTACGGCGCACCGGTGATCGTCCATGCGATCACCGAGAAGGGTCGTGGGTTCCAGCCGGCACGCGACGACGACGCCGATCAGTTCCATGCCGTCGGGGTGATCGATCCCGAGACCGGGGAGCCCGTCGGGGCAGCGTCCCGACCGTCCTGGACGGCCGTGTTCAGCGAGGAGATGCTCGCAGTGGCTGAGGCCGACGACCGCGTCGTGGCCATCACGGCCGCCATGCTGCGACCGGTCGGGCTCCACGCCTTCGCCGAACGCTTCCCCGAGCGGGTGCACGACGTCGGCATCGCCGAGCAGCACGCCTTCACTTCGGCGGCCGGGCTCGCGTTCGGTGGACTGCACCCGGTGGTGGCCGTGTACGCGACGTTCGTGAACCGCGCCTTCGACCAACTGCTCATGGACGTCGCGCTGCACCGCGCGGGGGTCACGATCGTCCTCGACCGCGCCGGCGTGACCGGCCCCGACGGACCGAGCCACCACGGCATCTGGGACCTCGCGATCCTGCAAGTCGTCCCGGGTATCCGGATCGCGGCACCGCGTGATGGCGAGCGGCTGCGCGAGGAACTGCGTGAGGCCGTCTCGATCGACGACGCCCCGACCGTCATCCGGTTCCCGAAGGGCAGCGCCCCCGCCGAGCTCCCGGCCGTCGAGCGTCTGCACGACGGTGTCGACGTCCTCCGGACGACCGAGCAGCCGGACGTCCTCATCGTCGCCGTCGGCCCGATGGCGCCCATCGCGATCGACGTGGCGGACCGACTCGCCCAGCAGGGCATCGGCGCGACCGTCGTCGACCCCCGCTGGGTGGTCCCCGTCGCCGAATCGCTCGTCGAGCTCGCCGCGGCGCATCGGCTCGTGATCACCATCGAGGACGGCATCCGCGTCGGAGGTATCGGCACCCGCATCAGGCAGACCCTCCGCGAGGCCGGCGTCGACACGGCCGTCGACGAGCTCGGCGTGCCGGACGAGTTCATCGACCACGCGTCACGCGAGCAGATCCTCGAGGATGCGGGCCTCACAGCGCAGCAGATCGCCCGCGACGTCGTGGCACAGGTCCTCGGCAGCCGGATCCCCGTCGCCCGCCCACTGCCTGACGACCGCGTCGAGCAGGACACGTCTTCGGAGCGGAGCACGACGAGGCCCCACGGCGCCTGAGCGGGGGCTGTGGCACGCTTGACTTCGAGTGCACTCGAAGTCGTATCGTGTGGACATGACCACTCTCCACGAGGGCTACGCCATCTCCGACGTCGCCGAACGAACCGGACTGAGCGTCCACACGCTCCGGTACTACGAGCGCGCGGGGCTCATGCCACGTCCGATCGGCCGCAGCTCATCGACGCACCGCCGCTACAGCGAGGGCGACGTGTCCTGGGTCGTGTTCCTGACGAGGCTCCGATCGACGGGCATGCCGATCGCAACGCTCCGCGAGTACACGGAGTTGGCTCAGCGCGGTGACGACACCGCCGAGGCGAGGCTCGAGCTGCTGCTGCGGCATCGGATCTCGTTCCTGGCCCGCCTCGAGGAGATGCAGCAGTCGCTGGAGGTCATCGATCGCAAGATCGAACTCTACACAGAACAGGTGGCAACACGATGAAGCACATCACACTCGGCACAGCCGGACCAGACATCGCCCGGATCGGCCTCGGCTGCATGGGGATGTCCGCGTTCTACACCGGTGCCGCCCTCGACGACGCGGCGTCGACCGCGACGATCCACCGCGCCTTGGACCTCGGCGTCACCTTCTTCGACACCGCGGAGATGTACGGCCCCTACCTCAACGAGGAACTGCTCGGAGCTGCACTCGGCTCGCGCCGGGACGAGGTAACCCTCGCGACCAAGTTCGGGACGATCCGCAATTCCAGTGACGGACAGCTCGGCGCTGATGGCAGCGCCGCGAACGTCCGCCTGTCGATCGAGGGATCGCTGCGCCGACTCGGCACCGACGTCGTGGACCTCTACTATCTCCACCGCGTGGATCCGGGCGTGCCCATCGAGGAGACGGTGGGTGCACTCTCGGAGCTCGTCACCGAGGGCAAGATCCGGTACATCGGTCTGTCGGAGGCGGCGCCGGACACGATCCGGCGTGCACACGCCGTGCACCCGATCACCGCGCTGCAGACGGAGTACTCGCTCTGGAGCCGCGACCCCGAGGCGGAGATCCTGCCGACCGTCCGCGAGTTGGGCATCGGCTTCGTCCCCTACTCACCGCTCGGTCGCGGGTTCCTCACCGGCACGATCCGATCGCTCGACGTGCTCGACGAGACCGACTTCCGTCGCGCCAACCCGCGCTTCACGGGGGACAACCTCGCTGCGAACATCGCGATCGTCGAAGAGGTCGACCGGATCGCCGCATCCCTCGAGGCGACACCGGCCCAGGTGGCGCTCGCCTGGTTGCTGGCCCAGGGTGACGACATCGCGCCGATCCCCGGCACGAAGCGGATCCCGTACCTCGAGGAGAACCTCGGCGCCGACGAGCTCTCCCTGTCGACCGACGCGCTCGCTCGACTCGATGCACTCCGTCTCCCGGCCGGCGACCGGTATCCGGACATGAGCACCGTCAACCGCTGACGTCCGACAGCCGCAGCGAGCCTCAACGACGAGAGCGGGGTGCCGTCCACCGATGGTGGAGGACACCCCGCTCTCGCGACACCGCGCGGACTACGCCTGGACGCCCCGGATGGGCGGGTGGTGGAAGGTGTCGCCGAAGGCACGCTCGCTCGCACCCACGCGGTCCAGGTACGGCGTCGCTCCGCCGTCCTGGAACGGCCAACCCGCACCGAGGATGAGCCCGAGGTCGATGTCCTGGGCGGCTGAGACGACGCCCTCGTCCAACATGAGCTTGATCTCCGACGCGAGGCCGTCCTCGACCCGTCGCAGGATCTCGTCCTCGCTGAGCGGGCTGTCGCCCGTGACGAGCACCTTCTGGGCCTGCTTCGTGAAGCCGGTCACCTTGCCGCCCTTGTCCTTCTCGACGACCGAGTCCAGGCCGGCGAGCCGGTGGAGGTTCTCCGACGCGAAGAACCGGTCGGGGAACTTCCCGACCATCGTGTCCTGCACGTGCGCGGCGACCTTCCAACCGACGAGGTCGATGAGCTGGAAGGGCGTCATCGGCAGGCCGATGGGCGCGAAGGCACGTTCGACCGTCAGCAGCGGGGTGCCGGCGTCCAGGGCGTGCGCCGCCTCACCCATGACCTTCGCCAGGAGTCGGTTGACGATGAAGCCGGGAGCGTCGGCGGTGAGGATGGCGCTCTTCTTCAGCTTCGCCGCGGTGGCGAAGGCCGTCGCGAGCGTCTCGTCGTCCGTCTGGGGTGTGCGGACGACCTCGAGCAACGGCATGACGGCGACCGGGTTGAAGAAGTGGAAGCCGACGAGCCGCTCGGGGTGCGCGAGCTTCGCCCCGATCTCCTCGACGGAGAGCGAGGAGGTGTTCGTCGCGAGGACCGCCTGCTCCGAGACGTACTGCTCGACCTCGGCGAACACGCTCTGCTTGACGCCGACCTCTTCGAAGACGGCCTCGATGACCCAGTCGCAGTCCGCGAAGTCGGCCTTGTCCGTGGTGCCGGACAGGAGCGCCTTCAGGCGGTTCGACTCGTCGGGGGAGATGCGCCCCTTCCCACGGAGGGTGTCGATCTCGCCGTGGATCCGGGCGACGCCGGCGTCGACGTGGCCCTGGTCGAGGTCGGTGATGACCACCGGCACCTGGAGTCGCCGGAGGAAGAGCAGCGCGAACTGGCTCGCCATGAGCCCGGCACCGATGATGCCGACCTTCGTGACACGCCGGGCGAGCTGCTTGTCGGGCGCTCCTGCCGGGCGCTTGGCGCGCTTCTGCACGAGGTCGAACGCGTACATGCTCGCCTGGAACTGGTCGCCGACGATGAGCTCGGACAGCGCCCGGTCCTCTCGCTCGAACCCCTGTGCCTTCGTGCCGCTGCGGGCGGCCTCGAGCAGGTCGAGGGCCGCGTAGGGCGACTTCGCGACCGTGCCGATCTTACTCTCGAGCATCTTGCGGGCGGTGCTGATGGCGAGCGGCCACTTGATCGTCCGCTCCACCTTGCCCGGCACGTTCTTGCGCTGCACGGTCACCGTGCCACCGAGCACCCCGTCGGCCCACCGCAAGGAGTCCTCGAGGAAGTTGGCGGACGGGAACATGACGTCCGCGATGCCGTAGGCGAGCGCGTCCTGCGCCTTGAGCATCCGGTTGTTCTTGAGCGGGTTCGAGATGACGACGTTGAGTGCGTTCTCGATGCCGATCAGGTTCGGGAGCAGGTAGGCGCCGCCCCAGCCCGGGATGAGTCCGAGGAACACCTCGGGGAGCGCGATCGCGGGCGCCGAGGCGTCGACGGTCCGGTAGTTCGCATTGAGGCCGATCTCGAGTCCGCCACCGAGCGCGAGTCCGTTGATGAAGACGAAGGTCGGTACGCCGAGGTCCTCGAGCTTGCCGAAGACGTGGTGGCCGAGCTGCGCGAGCTTGGTCGCGACCTCACGGGACGGGATGTCGCCGACCTTGCTCAGATCGGCGCCGGCCGCCAGGATGAACGGCTTGCCCGTGATGGCGACGCCGTCGATCTCGCCGGATGCGGCACGGGTCCGTTGCGCCTCGAGGACGCCGTCGAGCTCGAGCAGCGTGACCGGGCCGAGCGTGTTCGGCCTCGTGTGGTCGCGTCCGTTATCGAGGGTGATGAGCGCGATCGTGCGTCCGCTCGCCACGGTGACGTCCTTCACGAAGGAGCGCGTCACGACCTCGTCGTCGCCGCTGATCGCGACGAGCTCCGAGAAGTCGATGGTCGTGTAGTCGGTCATCTACTTGCGTCCCTTCTTGCCGGTGAAGTACGGGTTCTCCCAGATCACGGTGCCGCCCTGGCCGAGGCCGACACACATCGCCGTGAGGCCGTAGCGCACTTCGGGGTGCTCGGCGAACTGCGCCGCGAGCTGGATCATGAGGCGGACGCCGGATGCCGCGAGCGGGTGCCCGACCGCGATCGCGCCACCCCACGGGTTCACCCGCGGGTCCTCGTCGTCGATGCCGAAGTGGTCGAGGAAGGAGAGCACCTGGACGGCGAACGCCTCGTTCAGTTCGAACAGACCGATGTCCTCGATCGACAGACCGGCCTTCCGCAGCGCCTTCTCCGTGGACGGCACGGGACCGATGCCCATGATCTCGGGCTCGACGCCCGCGAACGCGAAGCTGACGAGGCGCATCTTCGGCGTGAGGCCGAGTTCCTTCGCCGTCGAGGCACTGGCGAGCAGACTCACCGTGGCGCCGTCGGTCAGCGGCGAGGCGTTGCCTGCGGTGACACGGCCGTGGGGCCGGAACGGCGTCTTCAGTCCGGCGAGCCCCTCCATCGTGGTCTCGGGACGGAGCCCTTCGTCGCCGGTGGCGAGTCCCCATCCGCTGTCGCTCCGGAGCGCGACCGGGACGAGGTCGGGCTGGATCCGTCCGGCTTCGTAGGCGGCCGCGACCTTCTGCTGACTACGCATGCCGAAGCGGTCGGAGCGTTCCTTCGTGAGCTGCGGGAACCGGTCGTGGATGCGCTCGGCCGTCTTGCCCATGTTCAGCGCGTCCTCACTGACGAGGCGCTCGGCGAGGAACCGCGGGTTCGGGTCGGCGTCCAGCCCCATGGGGTGACGCCCCATGTGCTCGACGCCACCGGCGAGGACGAGGTCGTAGGCACCGAATGCGATGCCGCTGCCGAGCGTCGTGACCGCGGTCATCGCTCCGGCGCACATGCGGTCGATCGCGAATCCGGGGACGGACTTCGGGAGGCCGGCGAGCAGCGCGGCGGTGCGGCCGAGCGTGAGCCCCTGGTCGCCCTGCTGGGTCGTCGCCGCGATGGCGACCTCGTCGATGCGGTCGAGCGGCAGCCCGGGATGACGTTCGAGCAGTCCGATGATCGCCTTGACGATCAGGTCGTCAGCCCGGGTGTTCCAATACATGCCCTTTTCGCCGGCTCGTCCGAACGGTGTCCGGACTCCATCAACGAATACGACGTCGGCTTGTTCGGCCACGTTGCCTCCTCATTCTCGGGGTACGCCCCGATCCTAGGCGGCAGACACGGGTGGACACCCGGGTGCAGCGCTTCCTACGAAGCGTCCGGGTCAGGCTCCACCGGGGATTGGGCCGACTCGACAAAGGCGTCGGTGATCGCCCGGGCGGTCGCGTCGATCTGCCAGGGGCGTGCCTCGTGCTCGGCGAGTGCCGCGGCGACCGTCTCGACGGTGAGTGGTTCGGGCGGCGTCCAGGCCAGTCGGCGCAGCGTCTCCGGCGTGAGCAGGTTCTCGACCGGCATCGTCAGGAACTCCGCCGTCGCGAGGATCTTCGTCCGTGCCGCGGTGTACCTGGCGTGCGCGTCCGGATTCTTGTCGGACCAGCTGCGCGGGGGTGGCAGCGTGTCGCTCGCTGGTCGGGCACCGGGGAGGTCCTCGGTGGTCTGGCCGGTGTGGATCGCGTTCCACCAGAGGTCGAGTTCGGTGCGGCTCGCGCGCCCACGGAAGTCCGAGAGCGCTGCGAGGTCGCGCTTCGAGCTGGGGTTGGCCTTCGCGGCCGCGGTGATCGAGGCGTCGGGGATGAGCCGCCCGGGGGCGGTGTCGCGGCGCTGCGCGAGTTCGTCACGCGCGACCCAGAGCTCGCGAGCGACGGCGAGGTTGCGTTGTCCGCGCACGGCGTGGAGTCCGGAGAGGCGGCGCCAGGGCTCGGCGCGGGGTGCCTTCGCCTCCCGGGCCAGCGTCGCCTGGAACTCCTGGCGCGCGATGTCGCTCTTCCCGGCATCCTCGATGCGGGCTGCCAGCTCCTCCGCGGCGTCGACGAGCAGCTCGACGTCGAGCGCCGCGTATTCGAGCCAGGAGGCGGGGAGCGGGCGGGTCGACCAGTCGGCGGCGGAGTGCTCCTTCGCCAGATGGATGCCCAACAGTTCCTCGACCACGGCGCCGAGCCCGACACGCGGCAGCCCGAGCAGACGGGCCCCCAGCTCGGTGTCGAAGAGCTCGCTCGGATCGATGCCCACTTCGCGGAGACAGGCGAGGTCCTGGCTGGCCGCGTGCAGGATCGACCGCTCACCCTGGATCAGGGCACCGAGTTCGGCCATGGAGCCGATGGCGGGCGGGTCGTAGAGGAAGACCCCGGCACCGCGACGGTAGACCTGGATGAGGTAGGCCCGCTGGGAGTACCGGTAGCCCGACGCGCGTTCGGCGTCGAGCGCGAACGGTCCGTGACCCGCGGCGAGCACCTCGAGTGAGGCGAGGTAGGCCTCGCGGGTGTCGGTGACGACCCGTGGTGCGGTGGGCGCGGGCGGGGGGAGGAGCGGTGCTGATTCGGGCGCCGCGTCACTCACGGTGAGCTCGTTTGACGGACAACAGGGAGACCCCTTCGGTGGTCGGAGGCAAGCCGGCGAGCATGCACAGCAGCTCTCCCCATCCTTCCACGTGCGCCGCGACGTCGCTCTCCAGCGGTGTCCAGGACGCTCGGAGCTCGATCTGTGCGCCGTCGCCCTGCCGGGCGAGCTCCCCGAAACCACTCGAGATGATCTTCGTCGCGGTGCCGGACGCCGCCTGGTAGGAGGCGCCACGGGTGTCGAGGGCGTCCACGAGCCAGGACCAGGCGACCTCGGCCAGGAACGGGTCGAGTCCGATCTCGGTCTCCAGGGGCGCCTGGGCGAAGCAGACGACGCGGAAGCGTCCACCCCAGGCGTCAGAGCCGTCCGGGTCGTAGAGGAGGACGAACCGCCCCGTACCGAGGTCGGAGTCGGCATCGTGGCGACTCGGTGAGACGTCGGCCGCGAGGGCGATGGCGAACGGCGCGAGATTGCTCGGCGCGGGGATCTCCGTGACTCTCAGATCGGGCCGGACGGCTGCAGCGCGAACAGCGTCCACCGCTCGGGCGAACTCTTCGGGAACCTTTGCCGTCGTCGGACTCTCTACCACGACTGAAGACTAGAGTTACATCCCGATGAATGGGCAGAGGCACGCCGGGCGGAGACGCGGACCCGGGTCGCAGGCAGGCGGTCGAGGAGCGGCGAGCACCGGCATCCGACGGCGGGGTTCGGCGACGGATGCGATCGTCATCGCCGGCGGAGCCGCTGCCGCCGTCGGCGCCCTCGGGCTCGCCGTCGTCGCGACCATCGCCCGCAAGGTGGTGGTCCCGGCTCGGGACCGCCCGAGTGAGGCTCGCATCGTCGGGTTGGACCGTGCCGGCGGGACGGTCGAACTCGTCGCGTCCCCGGACACGATCGTCCCCGGCCGCTACGGCAGCTGGGTGACGAGACGGGCCGCCTACGTGCAGCTGGGCGACATCCTCGAGGTGCGGCAGCACACCGTGGTCCGGACGCTCCTCGGCGGCGACGTCGACGCACTCCGCGTCGGCCAGGAGGCCGAGTTCAGCGGGTGGTTCTTCCGCCGCCCGGAGGAGCTGGGCCTCGCGCACGAGGACGTGCTCGTACCGACCCCGCTCGGGCCGGCGCCGGCGTGGGCGATCCACCCGGAGGACGGACCGTCCACCCGCTGGGCCGTCCTGGTGCACGGCCGGGGGACCACGCGATCCGAAGCGCTCCGAGCGGTGCCGAGCTTCCGCAACGCCGGGTACTCGTGCCTGCTCGTCTCCTACCGCAACGACGGCGACGCTCCGCCCGCGCTGGACTTCCGCTACGCGCTCGGCGACGAGGAGTGGCGCGACGTGGACGCCGCGATCGGCTGGGTGCGTGAACAGGGCGCCGCCGACGTCGTGCTCATGGGCTGGTCCATGGGCGGAGCGATCGTGCTCCAGGCCTCACGGCGGACGACGCACCCCGAACTCCTCCGCGCCGTCGCGCTCGATTCGCCGGTCATCGACTGGGTGGACGTCCTGCAGCACCAGGCCCGCGAGAACCGGATCCCCAGCGTGGTCGGTCGGGTCGCCCTGCTCGCCATCAGCCGCCGGTGGGGACGCCTCCTGACCGGGCAGGCGACGAGCATCGATCTCGGTCGGCTCGACTACGTCGCCAACGCCGCCGACCTCGCCTTGCCGATCCTGCTGATGCACAGTGACGACGACGGTTACGTCCCGGCGGGGCCGTCGCGGGCGCTCGCCCTCGCACGACCGGACATCGTGACGTTCGTCCCGTTCACCGTCGCCCGTCACACGAAGCTCTGGAACTACGACCCGGAGCGTTGGACCGCCGCGGTCTCGGACTGGCTCGACGAGCTCGTGCCGCTACCGCCCGGGCACTGACCGACGGGCCGACGACTCAGGCGAGTTCGCGGAGGCGGCGCTTCGTCCGGCCGAGCAGCGCCGACATCCCACGCAGTCGCAGTGGCGACACCGCCCGGGAGAGTCCGATCATCTGTGGGAAGTCGTCGGGGACGGCGAGGACCTCGTCGACGGTGAGTCCGGCGAGCCCCTGGACGAGGATGCTCGCGAACCCGCGAGTGGTGGGCGCTTCCTCGGGAGCCGTGGCGAACAGGTGCACGATGCCGTCCTCGTCGACCTCGACGAAGAAGAACACGGGTGCCTGGCACTCGAGCACCCGCTCCATGAGATCGGGGTGGTCGCGGTAGCGCTCCGGGAGGTCCGGCAGCTCGTCGCTGAATTCGAGGAGCAGCTGCAGCCGTGAGCGTTCCTCGATGGCGAGGAACTCATCTCGGATCTCGGCGAGGTTCGGGGCGAGGAGGGAATCGGTCATGGTCACTCCAGTATCGCAGCCGGGAACAGCGGACCGCCCTCCCGCACAGTGCAGCCGTGCGGGAGGGCGGTGGGTGGACGAGCTCAGCGCGTCGGTGCGTCGCCTGGCTCGGCGCCCTGCACGATCGGCACGCGCACGGCGCTGCCCCATTCCGTCCAGGACCCGTCGTAGTTGCGGACGTTGTCGAACCCGAGCAGGTGCTGCAGGACGAACCACGTGTGGCTCGACCGCTCGCCGATGCGGCAGTAGGCGATCACCTCGTCGCCCTCGGCGAGGCCCGCGCCGTCGCGGTAGATAGCGTCCAGCTCCTCGGCCGGCCGGAAGGTGCCGTCCTCGGCGACCGCCTTACCCCACGGGACGCTCTGTGCACTCGGGATGTGACCGGCGCGGAGCGCACCCTCTTCGGGGTAGGCGGGCGCCGTGGTGCGTTCACCGCTGTACTCCTCGGGGGAGCGGACGTCGATGAGCGGCTTGCCGAGGTGGGCGAGCACGTCGTCCTTGTAGGCGCGGAGGGCCGTGTCGTCGCGCTCCACCACGGGGTACTCGACGGCGTCGCGCTCCGTGGCTTCGCGGGTGATCGCCCGGCCGTCCGCGATCCACTTGTCGCGTCCACCGTCGAGCAGCCGGACGTCCTCGTGTCCGAAGAGGCTGAAGACCCACAGGGCGTAGGCGGCCCACCAGTTGTTCTTGTCGCCGTAGATGACGACGGTGTCGTCTCGCGAGATCCCCTTGGACCCGAGCAGCGCGGCGAACGCGGCTCCGTCGATGTAGTCGCGCTCGACCGGGTCGTTGAGGTCGGTGTGCCAGTCGACCTTCACCGAGCCGGGGATGTGGCCGGTCTCGTAGAGGAGGACGTCCTCATCGGACTCGACGACGACGAGACCGGGTTCACCCAGGTGCGCTTCAAGCCACTCCGCCGTGACGAGGCGCTCGGGGTGGGCGTAGGCGGTGAACTTGGTCGAGGTCGAATCGGCGTCGACGGTCATGGGTACCTCCGGTCGTGCAGCTGGCTGCGGTGGGGCTCGGGTGTCGTGCATCTAGGCTGGAAGCCTGTCCCTTCGACAGTACGCCGTCCGCACCACCGAACCGCACCGATGCGTCAGACGCCGTAACCCAGCACCCATGCAGAGCCAGAGGTTTGCCGTGACCACGCCTTCCGTCCCGACCGGATTCCGCAGCCTCACCGACCGTGTCCCCACGGTCAGTGGCGCCGAGATCGTCGCGAGCCTGACGCCGCCCCGGCAGTTCGAGCAGGCGAGCTTCGACTCGTACCGTCCGGATCCCGACTTCCCGGGCCAGGCGGCCGCGGTCGAGAAGCTCCGCGGCTTCTTCGCGCCTCAGGCCGGTGGCGGCGGCGGCTTCTTCGGCCGGCGGAAGTCCAAGGCGCCGGCGGCCAAGCCGGGCATCTACCTGGACGGTGGCTTCGGCGTCGGCAAGACCCACCTCCTGGCCGCGCTCTGGCACGACGCTCCCGGTCGGAAGAAGTACTTCGGCACCTTCATCGAGTACACGGCCCTCGTCGGTGCGCTCGGCTACGCGGCGGCGGTCGCGCAGCTGACGGGCGCGACGCTCATCTGCATCGACGAGTTCGAGCTCGACGACCCGGGCGACACGATGGTCATGACCCGACTGCTCGGGGAACTCGTCGCGACCGGGACGAGGATCGCGGCGACCTCCAACACGCCGCCGAACGCCCTGGGGGAGGGCCGCTTCGCCGCAGCCGACTTCCTCCGCGAGATCCAGGCCATGAGCGCCAACTTCGAGACCCTCCGCATCGACGGCACCGACTACCGCCGCCGCAGCATCGAGGGACACGCCGTGGTGNCGGTCGACACCTTCGACGGTCTCATCACCCACCTCGCCGCCGTCCACCCCTCACGATTCATCGGACTGCTCGACGGCGTCGACCTGATCGCGCTCCGCGACGTCCACGAGTTGACCGACCAGGGCCAGGCGCTCCGGCTCGTCGCGTTCATCGACCGGGTGTACGACGCACAGATCCCCATGGTCACGACCGGCACGGCCCTCGACGAGGTGTTCGGTGGCGACATGCTCAACGGTGGATACCGCAAGAAGTACCTGCGCGCGATGTCGCGCATGATCGCCCTCACCTCGATGGACTGATCGGCCCCACCTGGTCACGAAACACGCTGTTTACCTGAGCGGCACTCGCGTAACACGTCGGAAACACGCTGACAGTCGTGCGGAAACCTCCGTTCCCCAGACTGGTCGCAGTACCGAGTCGGACGGCGAGGCCGAGCTCAGCCAGTCCTCACCATCTCGGGCACCCGTTGCAAGACCACGATGTGTGAGGAAGATCCAATGGATACAGGCAGTATCGCTTGGGGAGTCACGGCAACCGCTCTGGTGCTGTTCATGACCCCCGGCGTCGCATTCTTCTACGGCGGCCTCGTGAAGGCGAAGAGCGTCGTCAGCATGATGATGATGAGCTTCGGCGCACTGGGCCTCATCAGCGTGCTGTGGATCCTCTACGGCTTCAACATGTCGGCCGTCGGCAGCCCGCTGGAGTTCGCGGGCAACCCGTTCTCCGACTTCGGGATGACCGCACTCGCGAGCGGCGAGACCGCGAACACCGACCTCGTGGGAGCGACCTATGGCGCCACCTTCGCGATCATCACGATCGCGCTGATCTCCGGCGCCATCGCCGACCGCGCGAAGTTCGGCTCCTGGATGATCTTCGCCGGCCTTTTCGCGACCATCGCGTACTTCCCGATCGCCGCATGGGTCTGGGGCGGCGGCTGGATCATGAACCTCGGCACCACGCTCTTCGGTGAGGATGCAGGCATCGGCGTCATCGACTACGCGGGTGGAACCGCGGTGCACATCAACGCCGGAGCCGCAGCCCTCGCCCTCGCCCTGGTTCTCGGAAAGCGCATCGGTTTCCAGAAGGGCATCACGAAGCCGCACAACGTGCCGCTCACCCTCCTCGGAGCCGCCATCCTGTGGTTCGGCTGGTTCGGCTTCAACGCCGGCGCCGAGTGGCTGAACGAGCTCGCGAACGTCGGACTCATCGTCGTCAACACCGTCGGGGCCACCGCGGCCGCCATCATCGGCTGGATCGTCGTCGAGAAGTTCAAGGACGGCAAGGCGACCTCGGTGGGCGCCGCCTCCGGTGCCGTCGCTGGTCTCGTCGCCATCACCCCGGCGTGCGCGAACCTGACCCCGGGTTGGGCGCTGCTCCTCGGCATCGTGGCCGGCGCCGTCTGCGCCATCGCCGTCGAGCTGAAGTTCAAGCTCGGCTTCGACGACTCCCTCGACGTCGTGGGCATCCACCTCGTCGGTGGCCTCATCGGCACCCTGTACCTCGGCTTCTTCGCGACCGAGACCGGCCTCTTCGTCGGCGGCGGCATCGAGCAGCTCGCGGTCCAGGCCATCGCCGCCTTCGCCGTCCTCGTCTACTCCTTCATCGTGGCCTTCGTCATCGGCTTCGCGATCGAGAAGACGATCGGCTTCCGCGTCAAGAACGAGGACGAGATCGCCGGCGTCGACACCTCCGTGCACGGCGAAGAGGGGTACGCCCTCGTCGACTGACCTCGACCGCCTCTGCTTCGCCGAACGGGCGTCGTCCACCAGGACGGCGCCCGTTCGGCGTTCCCTGCGGTGGGAGCCGCGGACGATAGGGTGACGGCGTGTCAACCTTCACCTCGATCATCCGCCGCGTCGCGAACGCACTCCTGGGCCCCTCCACTCGCGCCGCCTCCAGTGCGGTGCGCACCGCCGGCCTCGCGACGCCACCGACCACCACCGCCGCTTCACCCGGACGCTCAGGCCGGACGGCGACGGTCGAGGTCGATCCGCGGGCGGTCGGCGCCGTGTCCATCGACTACGCCCCGGCCGTCGACGGCGATCCCGATCCCGGCGAGATCGTCTGGACCTGGGTGCCGTACGAGGAGCGCGACGGACGTGGCAAGGACCGTCCTGTGCTCATCGTGGCGCGCTCGACCGGAGGCTGGGTGCTGGCGGTGCAGCTGACGAGCAAGGATCATTCGCAGGACGGTGAGTTCGTGCCGCTCGGCACCGGCGGATGGGACAGTGCCGGCCGTCCGAGTTGGGCGAACCTCGACCGCGTCTTCCGCGTGCACCCCGACGGGATGCGGCGGGAGGCGGCTCAGGTCCCGCGTGATCGCTTCGCCCGCGTCGCCGCTGGGCTCCGTTCGCGGTACGGGTGGCGCTGACCGACCAGCGACCGGTCGCTCAGGCGTACCGGTCGCTCCGTCGCGGCGCTGCGTCCCACGGCACCTGCCCGTGCTCCCAGGCGTCCGCGGAGCTCGGGGTGGCCGGTGCGGCGGACCGGCGTCCACCCGGTACGGCACGCTCCGCCTCGGCGAGCGTCGCGAACCGACCGATCAGTCGGCGGTCCTCTGACCGCGGAGCCCAGGTGACGCAGCGGAAGTAGGCAGGAGCGCCGCTCGGCGCGAAGTACTTCACGAGACCGGCCGGCCGGTCGGGTATCTCTCGCATCACGATCCACTCGGCCTCGCCGATGCGGATCGGCGGGGCAGCGGGGCGATCGGACATGATTCGAACATATGTTCGATTCTGGGGGATGTCAAGGCGACACCGATGATGACGATGTGACAGGACAATCGCCGCAGTGCTGTCTCACCAGGCGGGTGGAAATGGACCGGTACTCGGCTCAGGGACGAGATCCGAGCTCGTGCAATATCGCTGTTCGGCAGAATTCCTAGGCCGATACCCCTGTCACCCAGCAAGCTGGCTGCATGTCGTCACGAGAACCGGCCCGTCTGTCGAGCCGGACAGCGTTCATCGTGGTCGCGGCGGTCCTCGGCCTGTCCTTGTGGGGGAGTGGGTCGCCCGCGATGGTCTATCCGATCTACGTCGACGAGTGGGGCGCTACCCCCGCGCTGACGACCGCCCTCTTCGCCACGTACCCGCTTGCGCTCGTCTTGGCTCTCACGGTCGGCGGCACCCTCTCCGATGCGCTTGGACGACGAAGCGTCCTCCTGGGCGGTATGAGCGTCGTAGCCCTCGGCACGCTCGTGTTCCTCATCGCGGGAGAGCTGCCGTGGCTGTTCGTCGGCCGTGCTGCACAGGGCATCGGTGTGGGTATCGGACTGAGCGCGGCCGCCGCGGCCCTGACCGACTTCAACGTGTCCGCGCGTCCCGCCAGAGCGAGTGCGGTCAACACCGCCGCGACATCGATCGGTGCCACGGTGGCGATCATGGCGGGTGGCGCACTCGTGCAATTCAGTGCAGCCCCGGCGCGGGCGCCCTTCGCGCTACTGCTCGTCGTCGTCATCGTGACGCTGGTGCTGCTCTGGTTCCTGCCCGAACGCGAGACGGTCCGTGCACCGTGGCGGCCCACGCGGCCCCATGTCCCCGTGGCGGGTAGACGCTCCTTCGTCATCGGCACTGGAACCGTGCTGCGCGCGTTCGTGATGGGCGGTGTCTTCTTGGCGCTCGGGGCCCAGATCGCGAAGGAACTCGTCGGCTCACAGAACGCGTTCGTCACGAGTCTGGCGCTCGCGAGTTGGCCACTTGCAGGGGTTCCGGCCGCGTTCGTCGCGAACCGGATACGGGTTCGAACGGCGAGTCTGATCGGTGGCGCGGCGGCCGCTGTCGGGTCCGTCCTCCTGCTCCCGGCGGCTGCGCACCACTCGTTCCCGATCTTCCTACTGGCCAGCGTGGTGAGCGGATTCGGATACGGGCTGATGTTCTCCGCAGGATTCTCACTCGTCTCGGCAGCAGCTCCGGAGAAACAGCGGGCAGGTGCTCTGTCGACGATGTACCTGACGGTCTACATCGCTCAAGCTGTCGGTGCCGTCGCAATCGGCGTTGTCGCGACCAGCGCAGGGCTCGCCACGGCGCTGACGTTCGGCATGCCGGTCATCGCACTGCTCTGCGTTCTCGCGGCGGGGTGCGCGCTACCGAAGTCGAAAGAGCCGTCGTAGCGCGTCCGTGTCAGCGCTCGCCTGGGCCGTTCGCTACGGGCTCGCCAGGGCGAACGCTCGCCACGTCCCGTCCGGGGGCACGATCAGGCACGGCATCCCCAAGGCGGCACCGCCGACATCGTCGTGCGCTGAGTCGCCGATCATGAGGCAGTCCGTCGGATCGACGCCGAGGGCGTCCGCGGCCAGTCGGAAGATCCGCGGATCGGGTTTCACATAGCCGACCTCGTAGGACAGGATCACCGCGTCGAATGCAGTGGCGATACCCCATCGTTCGAGCGCGGGGCGGATGTCCAGCGCGATGTTCGAGACGATCCCGAGACGCGTCCCCGCTGCTGATGCTCGGGCGATGAAGTCGGATGCGCCTGCGTTCAACACCCATTGGTTCGGCATCACCGCGTACAGCGCTTCGGCGACGTCGATCGGTATCGCGTCGTCATGGCTCAGGGTCGAGACGAAGGCGTGCCGATGCGCGGTGGGGTCGAGGTCCCAGTCCAGAGCCGGGAACAGCCGCCTGGCTTCAACCCACACGTTTCGGATCCGCTCACGTGGGATCGCCCCCGGTGCAGGCCCACTCGCGAGCAGGTCGCTCGCTTCGTCGATCCACTCGTCCACCGACCGGACGACCGCCAACGTGTTGTGGAAGTCGAGGAGCACCGCGCTCGGGCGCACACCCGACTGGTGCGACGGTCGCGCCTCAGCCTGCCCCGTCGCGCGCACAGGCTGACCGGAAGCTCCACCACCGTTGTCGTCGCTCATCCCAGCAACCTAGCTCAGCGCCGCACCCGGAGGGATCGGTCACCGCGCATGGTGGCGGGTCGGCGGGTCTCCTGCCTATCCGACGCGTTCGAGCGGCTCGACCGGAGCCGACCGCTCGATCTCGGCGACCCAGGCGTGTCGGGTCTCCGGATCCTTCCGGATCGACAGGAGCCGGTCCATGTAGGGCTCGAGCGCCGTCACCTTGTCGAGCGGGGCCCCGATCACGAGCTGGAAGCCGAGCCGCAGCCAGGCGACCACCGCGCGGCCGGCGAACTCCGAGTCCGCCTTGATGAAGCCCTCGTCGAGCAGCACCGGCGCGAACCTCGGACGCGGCCGGTCCTCGTCACCGAGCTGGTAGCGCAGGGCGGCGCCGACGATGAACGCGACGAGCTCCTGGGTCTCGCCACCGCTCTTGTCGCCGAGCGAGGAGTAGACGCTGACGTCCTGCCCCGACGTGTCGTAGCGCACGGCGGTGATCTCGACGTGACGGCGCACGTCGAGCACCTGGTCGCGGGTCGACTGGGACCCGGCACCCGTGTCGCGCATCGACTCCATGAACCGGCGGAGCCGCTGGAACCGGGCCTCCAACTCGTCGTCGCCGAGGTTCGCGGTGACTTCGCTCGACAGGGCGCGCAGCTCGCGCCGGAAGGCTGAGGCCTCCTCGCGATGCACCCGGCGGAGGACGATCTTCAGACGATCGTGCGCCGGTCCGAACGGCAGGTCGCGCAGGATGTCGTTGACCGGGACCAGGCGGTCCTCGATCTCCTCGACGGCGCTGTCGAACGCGCTGCTGAGGGGGACCAGGTCCTCGCCGCTCCACTGGGACAACCGGCGACGCCACTCCTGGCGGCGCTCGGGGAGACCGGTTCCGAGGATGCCGTCGAGGATCGCCCGGTAGTCGCCGTAGGACTCGAGCGTCGTGCCGAGGTTGGGGTCGTGCCAGATCGACTGGTACTGCTCGAACACGTGCACCTGTGCGAGCGCGGCCTGCTCCGCCTGGCGGACGGCCGACGACATCTCGTCACCCAGCCGGGCGCGGAGCCGCTTCATCGCATCGCCGAACCCGCCGAGTGACGGCACGCCGCCCACCGCTGCGAGCGCGGCTTCGATCCGCTCGACGTCGGCGGGGGAGACCTCCTCCACCTCGGAGCGCTCGAAGCGGTCGATGACCGTCGTCGCCGCGTCCTGCTGATCGACGAGGACCCCGTGCTCCTCGTCGAGGCGTCTGACACGGTCCTCCGCCGGGAACCGCTCGGCGTTCGCGGCGTCGAGTTCGCGTTGAGCGGCCGCCACCGAGCCCTGGAGCTCCTGCAGGACGTCACTGGCGTCGAGCAGACGCTCCAGCTCGGCCGCGGCGGCGTCACGACGCGCCGCAGCACCGGCGACGTCGATCCTGGCCCACTCGGTGTCGAGTCGGTACCGGTGGGCGGCCCGCTCGGCCTCACGACGCGACAGCCGCTGCTGGATGCCGGCCTGTCGACCGGCGATGAGTTCGAGTCGCCCGCGGATCTCCGCCGTCTCCGCCTCGATCGACGCGATCCGCGCCTCATTGGTGAAGCCAAGGATCGGTGCGCCGCCCGTGTCGCCGTGGGAGCCGCGGCGGCCGTCACGCAGCTGGCCGTTCACGGTCACGCGGCGACCTCCGCCCGAGAGCTCCGACGGAGACTCCACGCACCGCGCGTCGATCCGGTCCGAGGTCACGCGCTGCTCGATCCACGTGCTGAACGGCGAGGTGCGGTAGGTGACACGGCCAGAGATGAACGCGGGGTCACCCGCATCGGGGGAGGACGGCTCATGCAGCGGGACACCCTCGAACTGCAGGCGGACCGGGATCCGGACCGCGTCGATCGCGCGGCCGAACGCGTCGAGGTGTTCCTCGTCGACGAGGACGGTCCTCGCGAGACCGTGCAGGGTGACCTCGATCGCGGGACGCCAGGCGGCATAGGCGGGAGCGACGTCGATGAGCTCGGCCACGAACGGCAGCTGTTCGGGATCGAGTCCGGCCGCCTCGGCGAGGGCGAGCCGTGCCCGGTGGAGTCGATCGGGGACCGCGCCGTCACGGCCGCGAAGCGATTGCAGCTCACGGCGGAGCTCGGTGTTGCGCTCCTCGAGAGGGAACGCTTCGCGATGCAGCTGGGCGCGATCGGTCTCGATGGCGTCGAGCGCGGTGTCGTCGTCGGCGAGGAAGTCCTCGCTGCGGCCGAGCGCACGCCGGAACGAGTCTTCGTCCTCGATCGGATCGTCGAGGACCTCGGTGCGCTCGTCGAACAGCGACCTGGCTCGTGCCACCTCGGCGTGCGTCGCCTCCGCAGCCTCACGGCGTTCCTCGGCACGCCGCAGCGCGCTCCCGCCCTGCTCCGACACCTGACGCTCGAGTTCACGGACGCGGACACCCGCGGCAGCAGCTCGTGCCCGTGCCGCCTCCAACGTGGCCCCGGCCTCGAGCTTCTCCCGCCGATTCCGGGAGACCGCTTCATCGAGCAGAGCCTCGTGTGCGCGACTGCGCCAGACGGTGAACGGGGTCGTGCCGTCCTCGGTGAAGCCGAGGCGCTCGAGGTCGGCCGCCGCCCGGTGCCCGTCCTCGTACTCGCGACGCAGCTCACCGAGCCGCTCGAGCACTCGAGCCTTGCGGCTCTCGGTCTCCATCGCGAGGTACGCCTCGTCGAGCGCTTCGAAGTGCGACAGCGCCCGGTCGGCCGCGTCGTACGTGCTCGGACGCTCCAGCACCATCGACTTGTACAGGCCGTCGACCGTCGGCAGGTGCTGGCCCGCCTGGATCCGGGCCAGCAGACGCATCGCCCGACCACCGTCGCCACCGGCACCGATGCCGAGACGGGTGTGCAGCGTGTAGGACAGCTCCGCGTAGGTGTCGCGGACGACGAATCCGGGGATGCGACCCTGGAGCTCACCGGCGTCGAACCGCTTCGGCACGAACGCCTCGAGATCCGTGAGCTCGAACGGCCCGTCGACGGTCGCCATGGTCATCGACAGGTCACCGGTGCGCAGCGCACGTCGGGGGACGAGGTAGGCGCGCACGACGGTGAAGCGACGGTCGTCGTCGTTGAGGAACGTCACCGCCACGGCACCCCAGGTGAGCTGATCCGTGCCGCGCAGGTTGATGTCGCGCATCGCCCCGGTCTGCGGGTCCCGTGCCGAGTCGACCTTGCCGCGGAGATACGTGAGCAGGTTGCGCTGGTCGGGATTCCGCGCCCGTCCGACCGCCGCGTCGTTGGAGGCTCCGTTGAACGGCACGTCCGACGGCATCATGACCGCGAGATACGCGTCCATGAGCGAGCTCTTCCCGGTTCCGGAGGCGCCGGAGATGAGCGTCGCGCGGGAGGCGAAGTCGACCGATCGGTACCCGTCGAACCCACCCCAGTTGATGACCTGCATCCGTTCGATGCGCCACTGCTCGACGAGGTCCAGCAGGGTGTCGGTGTCCGTGGAGCGGCTCATCGGTCGTCCTCTGCTGCTGGTGGCTGGGTCTGGTCGTCGGGGGACTCCTGCGACTCGACTGCGGTGCCGTCGGGCTCGTCGTCCGAGTACGCGTCGGCATCGGTTCGCGGCTGTTCGGACGCCGGATCGACCGCTGCGGTCTGCGTTTCGAGCCACTCCAGGAGTTCCTGGAGGCGCTCGAGGGGGAGCAGCGTCTCCACCACCGACGCGATCCGGTGGCGGCGGGCGTCCTTGGTCCGCAGCAGGACGCGCGCGGTCAGCAGCTTGTCGATCGCGCGCTCGACGCGTCCGTCGTCGCGGGCGCGGTCGGTGGCGTGCTCGGGCCGGAAGCTCGCGACGAAGCCGAGGAGCTCGTCGTGTTCGACGATCGCGGCCCGTGCACCGTTGGCCAGTTCGGTCCGGAGACGCGTCCGCAGGTAGACGAGCAGGATCGTCTCCTCGCGGCTGTAGCTGGTGTCGTGCAGCAGGGTAGGGAAGGGACGCCGCCCGCTCTCCGAGCCCGCCTGGCGCTTGAAGGCGACCTCGGCCGAGCGGTCTACCTCGAGCTCCAGGAACAGCTCGTTGAGGCGGGACCGCAGCAGCGACTCGGACTCGAGGACCGTCCGCCACTCGGCAGGCTGGAGCGCGGGGCTGACGTAGCGGTGCTTCAGCAGAGCGACCAGCGCACGACGTTGAGCGGCGTCGAGGCGTCCCTCGTCCCCTTCGAAGAGGGCGAACGAGTCGTCGTCCGGGCCGGCGACCGGCGCGTCGGCGGGTGCGACGGCGTCGAGTCCGTCCGTCGTCAGGTCGTCCGACGTCGAATCGGTCGTCGCCGTCACGGTGGGATCCGTCTCGGAGGTCATGTCATTCCGTTCCGCGCCCGGCCTGGTCGGCCGGAGCAGTCGTCGTGGTCGTCGTGGCTCGCGTCAGCGCTGCGACACCGGCCTCACCCAGTGGGAAGGCCGGGAGTTCGAACGCGGTGGTCGTCCCGTCCGGACGGACCGTCTCGTAGCGACGGCGTGGTGCCTGCTCGTCGTACGTGCCCAGCTGGGTCATGAGGTGGACGAGGCCGAAGAGCTCCACCGGTCGTCGGAGTTCCGGATCGAGCCCGGAGAACGCCACATGGGCGTCCTCGGCACCAGAGGTCACCGCGTCGAGAAGTCCGGCCCGGAGTTCGTCGAGGAGCGGACCGCCCTGCGACCGGAGGGTGTCGAGCGACATCGCCGCGCCGTCGGTCCGTTCGACGGTCGTCGCGATCGGCGGCGGAGCGACCTCGACGTCCGGATCGTAGAACCGCTCGCGCAGGTGCTCGATGTCGATGGTCTCGGGGAGGAGCGGCAGGTCGACGGTCGCGCGTGGTCCGGCGGTCCGCATCCAGATGCCGAGGCGCTGGTTCAGTGCTCGCAGGGTCGTGTCGAGTTCGCGGTCCTGCACGACGTCGTGATGCACGATGTGGTCGCGGAGCGTCGCGGTGAGCCGCCGACGCTGCGCGAGGACGTCGTCGATCCCCTGTCGGATGATGCCGACGGCACCCCGGAAGCCACGGAGCTCCGCGGGCCCGAGCCTGGCCGAGAAGGGGTGGTCGAGGATCGTGGAGAGGTCGCGCTTGAGGTCCTGCAGCAGATCGTCGTTGCGGAGGAGTTCGAAAGCGCCCTCGAAGGCCCGACCCTCGGCCGTCGCCGTCATCAGCTCGTCGGTGCGCCGGAGGTAGTCGTCGAGGATCTCGCCGATCGGACGGGTGTCGTTCCGGAAGTCCTCGACGATCCGCCGGTGCATCGCGATGACCGACTCCTCGACCCGGCGGAAGTCGCTCGGGAGCTGACGGATGAGGTCGGCGATGTTCGCGTAGCCGTCCTGCATCCGGTCGTCGCTCGCCGCCACGACGGTGCCGCCGGCCGCGACCCGTTCGCGTTCCGCCTGGAGCTCGGCGAGCTGCGCGTCGATGCGACGCAGATGCTCGTCACGATCCGGGTCGGCCTGGAGCGCCCATCGGCGCACCGAGTCGAGGATCATGGTCAGGCGTGACTCACTGATGAGGGCACGGTCGTGTGCGAGGCCGTCGACGAGCGACACCGCTTCGAGCGCGTGCGAGGTGAGCGAGTACTGCTCCTCGCCGTCGTCGGTGCTCGTCCGGACGAGCCACTGGTCGTGGACCCACTCCCGGCAGAGCGTCCGTCCGCCGCCGCGTTCATCACCGCCGGCCGGGATCCGCGCACCGCGTGCCGCGAGTTCGCCGAGGTACTCCTCGACCTGCAGATGGAAGCGGTCCGCTGCGACGAACTGGACGTCGCGACCGAACGTGGTCCGGAAGATCGCCACCACCGCGGGTGCGGTCGGTCGGCTCAGCAGCCGGATCGCAGGACGCTCCAGCGCGTCCCGGACGCGGCCGAACTCTCCGTCGATCTCTCCCACTGCACTCCTCGATCGTCCGGGCACACGAACACCCCGAGGCCACCGCAGCTGCCAGATTATCAGCGCACCGCACCCGTGGTGAGCCACGCTGTGCATCGACGCTCCCGATCCGCCCGGGCCCGGTCCGGCCGCTGTCAAGGTCCAGGGTCAGGCCGGGTGGTCCGGTTACGGTGAGGACATGGGAACAGAGCGATGCCCCGAGGTCCTGCGGGGAGACGGTTGAGCCGCGCGAACGGTGATCGCCGGTGATCCGTTCGGCGCTGCGGACGCTCGGTTGGTGGGCGCGCGACTACGCCTACGCACTCGTCTGGCAGGTCCGGGCCTTCGTCAGCCGGACCGACCCGCACGACTTCCTGTCCGGCGACCGGTCACCGATCGTCGTCCTCCCGGGCGTCTACGAGACCTGGCGGTTCCTCGAGCCGCTCATCCGCCGACTGCACGACGACGGACATCCGGTGCACGTGATCGACCCGCTCGGACGCAACGACCGCTCGGTCCCGGTGGCGGCACGACTCGTCGCCGACTACCTCGAGGCGAACGGGCTCGGCGACGTCGTCCTCCTCGCGCACAGCAAGGGCGGGCTCGTCGGCAAGTACGTCATGTCGCTCGGCGGCGGCGGAGCCCGCATCTCCGGGATGCTCGCCGTGGCGGCGCCGTTCGCCGGGTCACGGTACGCGAGGCTCATGCTCCTCCCGAGCCTGCGCATCTTCACCCCCGACGACCCGACCATCCTCGCGCTCTCCCGAGAGGCGACCGTCAATCCGAGGATCGTCTCCGTCTACGGGCGCTTCGATCCGCACATCCCGGGCGGCAGCCGACTCGACGGCGCCAAGAACGTGGAACTCGACACCGGCGGACACTTCCGGATCCTCGCCCACCCGCGGGTGTTCGCGGAGGCACAGCTGCTGGCGGATGGGCGGGACGCATGACGGTCGAGACGCTCGAGACCGCGGCCAACCCGCTCGTGACCGTGGACGTGGTCGTTCCGGTGAAGGACGACGCCGCACTCCTCCGACGCTGTCTGCGCTCGCTGCGCGCGCAGCACACCAGACCCGCATCGATCATCGTCGTCGACAACGGCAGTCGCGATCGCGCCGAGGTCGCGGCCATCGCCGAGCGGTACGACGCGGTCCTCATCGATGAGCCGATACCCGGCATCCCCGCGGCGAACGCAGCCGGCTTCGACCACGCGACCGCGACGGTCGTGGCGAGACTCGACGCGGACTGCGTGCCGCCACCGGACTGGGTGACCAGGATCGCCGAGGCGTTCGCGACGGATCCGGAGCTTGCGGCACTCACCGGCCCCGCCGTCTTCATCGACGGTCCGCGCCTGCTCCGTGCACCGCTCGCCGGCCTCTACCTCGGGGCGTACCGGCTCTTCGTCGGAGCCGCCCTCGCCCAGGTCCCGATCTTCGGATCCAACTGTGCGATCCGGCGCACGACGTGGGACCAGATCGCCGAGGCGGTGCACCGCGAGGATGCGGAACTGCACGACGATCTGGACGTCTCGGCCCATCTGGGTCTCCACCGACGCGTGCGCTACGACCGGTCGCTCGGGATGGGGATCTCGATGCGCCCGTTCACCGATGCCGGTTCACTCGCACTCCGGATGCGTCGGGGCTGGACCACCCTGCGTGTGCACTGGCCGGAGGAGCTGCCCGCCGTCCGGTGGCTCCAGCGCGGCACACGACTGCGCACCGGTTCACCGGGCTCGCTTCGTCGCTGACGAGTGATGCCCCGGGCGGCGGCCGACGAGACGGCACTGCCCGGTCGACCGTTACGCGCCGGACCCCGTCGCCACCACGCTGGTGGTCGCGATCGACAGACGGCTCGGGGTGGTCGACTGAACGCGGACCCAGTCGTCACCCACCCGCCGGACCGCGCCGGCCTGAGCGAACGCCTCCAGCCAACCGGTCATCGGCCAGGTTCCCCAGCGGTCGGCGAACCGTGCGCCGTTCCGGAGGATGTCGTCGAAGTGCTGCCATGGCGGGCGCTGTGTCTCGTGGTGCTGGTGATAGGCGTGGGCGCCGCCGACCCACACGAGGGGCGTCCCCGCGGCGCTCAGCGCGAACGCGAAATCGGTGTCCTCACCGCCGTACCCCTCGTACCCCTCGTCGAAGCCTCCGGTGCGGGACCATGTCGAGCGAGTCGTCGCGAACGACAACGACCAGAACAGCGGGTACTCGTCCTCGGAGGCGACACGCTCCGCGCCGTCCTCCGGGTTCGGTCTCGCGGCATGTGGTATCGTCGCCGCCGCCAACGTGTGGTGGTCGGTGACGTCCACGCCGGGCTGCAGATAGGTCACCGGTCCGCAGAGGATGGCCCCCGGATGGCGAGCTGACGCTTCGCGGTACCGGTCGAGCAGCGCGGGTCCGGGGACGCAGTCCGCGTCGAGGAACACGATGAGGTCGGCGCCGCGCTCGACGGCCAGCGCGGCGCCGAGGTTCCGACCTGCCGCGAGACGGAGCCCGTCGGGCCCCGGTGGGAGGTGGACCGTCAGCTCCGCGTCGAGGATCGGTGGTGCGTCGTCGCCGATCCACACGACGAGACGCTCCACCACGTCACCCGACGTCGACCTGGACGCCCCGACGGCCTCGAGCTGCCGCTCGAGGTGTCCGAGCCTGGGGCGCGAGCACAGGGTCACGACCGACGTCTTCATCGTCCACCCCCTGCGGGATCGCCGACCCCGACCGCCTCGATCGCCTCAGCTGCCCGTCGGGCGGCGCCCGCCACCTGCCAGGGCGACCAGTCGGGGTCGAGCTTCGCAGCCCGGTCGAGGACGGCCGGCCAGTCCGCAGCGTCGGGCCAGGATGCCCGCACGACCGCCAGCTCGTTGGCTTCGAGTGCTCGGGCGGTGGACACCTGCTCGTCGAACGGGCGTTCCTGCGGGACCACGACGGCCGTGACGCCGGCCGCGGCGAGATCGGCGATCGCGTTCTGACCGGCCCACGACACCACCACCTCCGCCCGGCAGAGCGCGTCCCACGGGTCGTCGGACCAGACGGACCCGGCACCGGTGCCGAGCGATGTCCACTCGCGACCGCTGGCGCGGGCGGCTTCCTCCACGGCGTCCAGCGACACCGCGGAACCCCCGGCGCCGGCGAGGAGGAGCACCCCGCTGCGTCCGGCGTCCGCAGCCGGCCGCTCGCGTCCCTCGAAGCGACTGATGCCGCCGGTGTACACCACCTTGTCCTGCACGGGACGCAGGTGGTCCAGGTGCAGCACACCGTGAGGCCATGGGGCGATGATCGTCGACGCCGCACGGAAGGCAAGCGCGTGCGGCTCGTCGTCGCGGTGGCCCGGCTGTGCCATGACGACGGTGGGGACACCGAGCAGGCGTGCGAGGAGCACCACCTCGACGGAGACGTCCACCACCATCGCGTCCATCTGCTGCTGCGCGAGAGCGGCGGCGATGGTCGCAAGACGAGCACGGTGACCGGCATGGCCGAGTGGCGCCCAGTGCAGCAGCCCCTCCGCGGTCGGATCGCAGTCGTCCGGGCGAGACGCGCCGTCCGGCACGTCGTCGTCCCGGTCGAGCACCACCCAGGAACAGTTCGAGGGGAGTCCCACCGGCTCGGGGAACGAGCTGAAGCAGACGATGTCGGCGTCGAGGTGGGGTGCGACGGCGAGCAGACGCGTGACGTGCCCCCGTCCGTGGTGATGCACGTACCAACCGATGCGGGGCCTCACGAGCTGAACTCGTCGACGCGACCGGAACCGAGCACGGGCGAGTCGCCGAGGAGCGCTGCGAAGTGCTCCTCGAGCCGGCCCACCCTGGCGTCGAGCGAGAACCGGGCGAGGGCGGATGCCCGGATCGAGGCGCGGAACCCCCGGTCGAGCTCCGACTGCCGGATCAACCCGTCCACGCGGTCCGCCATGGCCGCCAGGTCTCCTGGTGCGACGACCTGCATACCGACGCTCGCCTGGGCGATCTCGGGCACGCCGCCGACGGCGAAGCTGACCACCGGGGTCCCGGTCATCAGCGCCTCCGGCGCGACGAGACCGAACGGCTCGGCCCATGCCGGCGTCGAGACCGCTGCCGCGCTCCGCCCCACGAGCGTGGCGAGCCGTGTCGGGTCGAGCGGCCCGACATGACGGACATCACGTCCCAGCAGCGGCGACAGCACGCGCTCGGCGTACACCGGATCGCCCACGCGACCGGCGATGACGAGCCGGCGGCCCAGTCGGCGGGCGACGTCGACGGCGAGGTGCGGGGCCTTCTCCGCGACGACCCGTCCGAACCACACGAGGTCGTCACCGCCTCGGCCGGCCCGCCAGGCATCCGGATCGATGCCGTTCAGCAGCACCTCGGACTCGACACCGGCCGTCGCCCAGGTGCGCTTCGTGAACTCGCTCACCGCCAGGAACCGGCTGCCGTCGGAACCGGCCCGGTTCGCGGCAGCGGCGACTGCCTCGTCGACCGGCGTGTGCAGGGTGGTGATCATCGGGACGCCCAGCTCAGGCGCGAGTTCCACCGGGAGTGCGTCCAGGCAGTGGTTGGACACGACGTCGTATCGCCCTGGCCGAGCGGCGATCGCTTCGAGCGCGCGACGCAATGCCGGGACGGATCGTGTCAGGTGGCCCGGGGGATACCGCTCGTCGTCGGGGGAGGACCAGCGTGGCCACCGCAACTCCGGCAGTTCGAAGACGCTGCCGCGCTCGACGAAGTCGGACCCGCGGACGCCGATGAACGTCACCTCGTGGCCTCGTGCGCGAAGCGCGGTGACCTCCGACCACACGGCGGATTCGAGCCCGCCTGCATGTGGGCGACGGATGGGGAAGCGCAGCGGGGCGATGACGACGACGCGCAGTCGTGGACCGGCCGTCACGAGGCGCGCTCGGCGATGACGCGGCGGTACAGCTCGGCGTGCGCTGCTGCACCGACGGCGTCGTCGACGACGCGACGGGCACGGCGATCAGCGACGGTCGCGCCCCGACCGGCCGAACCGGCTCGGGACGCGCCATCCGCTTCGAGGAGCTCGCCGACGGCACGCTCGAGTGACGCTCCGTCCCCGAGGTCGTACGCGGAGACCGTGTCGTCGGGATGCTGCTCGAGGTACGCTCCGATCCCGGACGGGACGGCGACGGACACGCCGAGATCCCAGCAGAGTTCAAGCCAACCCGAGTGCGTGCCGTGCCGGTAGGGGAGGAGACAGACGTCCAGGCGGCTGAGTGCGATGGCGAGTCCGAGGTCGTCGAGACGCTCGTGCTCGATGAGCAGCGCCGCTTCTGAGCTGCCGACAAGCCGTCGGACGGCCTCGCGTGCCTCCGGATCGCGGACCGCATGGTGCATCCGCACCTCCGCGACGACGTCCGCTCCACGGCGGCGGAGGCGTTCGACCGCGTCGATGAGGGTGGTGACGGCACCGACCGCGTCGACATTGGGACGCAGGTCCTTCAGGTGGACGCCGACCCGCGTCTCCGCCGACGGCAAGACGAGCGGAACCGTGACGTCATCCGACAGGAGCGACGGGTGCGGGATCACGACGGCGTCGCGGCCCCAATGTTCCCGGATGCCGGCGGCGGCGCCGGGGGTCAGGGTGATCAGGGCGTCCGCGCCACGGACGAGCTCGTCGAGCTGCGCCTCGTATGCCCCCTGGTACTCCAGCTGCGGGTGCTCGAGGTCGTGCACCGTGTAGACGACCGACCAGCCGACCTCGTGCGCGGCCTCGAGGCACGCGGTCACGTGTCCGGGTGGGAACGACTCCGTGCCGAAGTGGATGTGCAGGAGATCGGCATCGGCGGCGTGGTCGCGGATCCAGCTCGGATCGAGGGCAACGGGGGGCCACCAGACGCCCGACGGCGCTCCGTCGACCGGCGGATCGCTCAGCACGTCGATGTCGGGCGAGGCGGTGATGCGGCCGACGTAGGGGTGCGCGGCCGGGATCGAGACGACGCGGATCGGACGAGATGCCGGGTCGGCAGCTCGATCGGTGGCGTGCGACATCACGGTCGACTGCATGGCGGGATCCCCTGTACGGATGCGGGCGCGAGAGGCGCGGACGGGTCGGCACGATACGGGCGCCGTCCTCCGAACATAGGTCCGATGACGAGAGTGCCCGCGACCCTTGACGCGGGCCCTCCGCTGCACCACCATGACGCAGGTGATCGCAGCCCCACCCCGTCTCCTCATGGTCGGCCCACAGCACCACGGCGTCGTCCAGTACGCGATCGACGTCGCCGACGCTGTCGTCCACGCAGACCCTCGCGCGGAACGGGTGTACGCCTCGACCCCGGCCGACGCCGTGCTTCTGCTCGACGGCGTGGACCGTGCCCACGTCCACGTCACCGACCGTCTCTTCGGCCGGTCACCCGAAGAGGCGGCGGACGCCGTCGAGCGTCTCGCGGACGCCACCGAGTTGACGGTCACCCTCCACGACGTCCCGCAGAGCTCCGACGGCAGGATGCTGGACCGCCGCATCGCCGCCTACGCACGGTTCATCGCAGCCGCCCACGCGACGGCCGTCAACAGCCGGCACGAGCAGGCGCTCGCTGAAGAGTTCCTCGGCGTCAGTGCCGCGACCGTTCCGCACGCCATTCCGCTCGGCTCCCGGATCGGGACGGCGGCGGTCACGGCCGACGATGCATCGCTGACGGGAACGGCCCGCCCACTCACCGTCCTCATCGCCGGATTCATCTACCCAGGTAAAGGTCATTCGTCGGCGATCCAGGCGGCTTCGCGTGCGACGGAGGATCTCCGTGCCACCGGTCACCAGGTCGCCGACGTCGTCGTCCGAGCCATCGGCGGCCCCTCGGCCGGGCATGAAGCGGACGTGCTCGCCCTCGAAACGGAAGCGCGCGCCGTCGGTGTCTCGTTCGAAGTCACCGGGTATCTCGGCGATGCGGCGTTCGCCGCGCAGATCTCGCTTCCTGGCATCCCGCTCGCCGCTCACGGTCATGTCTCCGCGTCACGCTCGATGCTCGACTGGGTCGAGGCAGGCCGCCGGCCGCTCGTCGTCGACTCGCGCTATGCAGCGGAGATGGAGCAACTGCGCCCGGAGACGATGGTCCGGTACGACCCGTCGACGCTGCACGCCGAGTTGGCCGCGGCCTGGCTGGACCCCTCGCGGACGCGCCTGCCCGCCGGTCGCAGCCTCCGCCCGGCGCTGCCGGACACCGCGAGCGCGTACCTCGACTGGTGGTCCGGACACTGACGCTCGCCGTGCCGATCGGGCACCGCGGTGGTGGGGTCAGCTTCGGACATCGGTCGCCCCCGAGTGCTCGGTGACCGCGACCTGCGCCTGCTCGAGGTGTGCGGTCGCATTCGCCGCCCGCGCTCTCCAGGCCCGTCCGTCGTGGACGAGGTGGGTGAAGGAGGCGTTCGGCGTCGGGCGGAGAGCGGCCTCCTCCAGGACGCGACGCTCATCCCACCCCTCGCAGATGTAGCGGAAAAGCGAGATGACGGCGTCGTGACAGACCACCAGGGCCCGCGTGCGGTCGGTGTGCCGGTCCAGGTCGCCGATGAACGAGCGGAGGCGGAGGGCCACATCCGTCCAGGCCTCACCTCCCGGCGGTCGGTAGTAGAACTTGCCGAGGGACCGTCGTCGAGCGGCCTCCTCCGGGAACTCCGCATCGACGCCCACCGAGGTGAAGGTGTCGAGGATCCCGAGTTCGCGGTCGCGCAGCCGTTCGTCGACGACCGGCCGAAGCTCATCGGCGTCGAACGCGGCGGTCCGGAGCGCGACCACGGCCGTCTCGTGCGCTCGCCGATAGGGCGAGCTGAACACGATGTCCGGCCGGTCGGCGGGCGTGAGGGCCGCGAGACGTCTCCCCACCGCAGCCGCCTGCTCGAGCCCGAGTGCTGAGAGCGGGACGTCGGCGTCACGGCTCGGAACGGCGATGCGGTGGGATTCCGAGCGATCGGCTTCGAGTGCGGCGACGTTCCCGGCGCTCTCACCGTGGCGGACGAGGATCAGTTCCGTGATGGCCATGGATCCACGGTAGCCAGCACGATTCGGCGGCCGCAGACCTTGACGAGTCGATGATCCTCCATGAAGCGACGCCGGCCGCCGACCGCTCGCCGGTGGTGGCACAGCTCGATGATTGCGACAAACCGACGATGCCCGGGCCGCGACGGCGTCCTATCGTTCGACCATGTCTTCACCCTCAGCAGTCCCATCGTCGCAACCGTCGGCATGGGCGCCCATGGCCATCACCGCTTTCAGGGTGCTCTGGTTCGCCCAGCTGGGGAGCAACATCGGCACCTGGATGCAGACCGTGGGAGCCCAGTGGGTCTTGGTCGAGGCCGCCGCCGGCGCAGCGGTCATCGCCCTCGTGCAGACCGCGAGCCTCGCGCCCGCCATCCTGGTCGCCCTGCCAGCAGGCGTCCTCGCGGACTCACTCGACCGGCGACGGCTGCTCATCTGGGGATCGGCGGCGAGTGCGGTCCTCGCAGCCGCGCTCACCGTCGTGGCGGCGGTCGGTGCGCTGACGCCGTGGACGATCCTGGCCTTCACCTTCCTGCTCGGCATCGCCTCCACCCTGACCTCACCCGCATGGCAGGCGATCCAGCCGGAGCTCGTGCCCCGCAACCTGATCGCGGCGTCGTCGGCGCTCGGCGGTGTCACCGTGAACGGAGCCCGTGCGGTCGGTCCGGCCCTGGCCGGTGTCGTCCTGTCGGCCTTCGGTGCTCCCGTCGTGTTCGGTGTCAACGCGCTGAGCTTCGTCGTGGCCGTGATCGCCCTCGTCTGGTGGAAGAGACCCTCTCAGACCGGTCTCGACGACCGCGAGCCGTTCGGGGCAGCGTTGCGAGCGGGGGTCCGGTACGTCGTGTCCGCGCACCTCGTCCGCCGGATCCTGCTGCGTTCAGCACTCTTCGCGCTGCCTGCCAGTGCCCTCTGGGCGCTGCTGCCCCTCACGGCGAAGCGCCTCCACCTCGACTCGAGCGGATACGGTCTCCTACTCGGTGCTCTCGGTGTCGGTGCCGTGCTGGGCATCTTCGCCCTGCCGCTCGCTCGGCGTCGGTTCTCCGACAACACCGTCATCGCCGGGAGTGCGGTGCTCTTCGCCGCCGGGTCGCTCGCAGCGGCGTTCCTGCCCTTCGCGCCGACCCTGCTGCTGCTCGTGTTCGCGGGGCTGGCCTGGATCGGCACCCTCACGGTGCTGAACGCCGCGCTGCAGCTCACCCTGCCGCAGTGGGTGCGGTCCCGCGGAGCCTCGATCTACATCCTCGTCTTCATGGGCGCGATGGCCATCGGCTCGATCGGCTGGGGCGTGGCGGCGCAAGGACTCGGCACGCCGCTCGCGTACAGCGCTTCGGCCGTCCTGGTCCTGCTGGTGGCGGCCAGTGTTCGGGTGCTGCCCCTGCTCCCCGGAACCGCAACCGTCGACCGCAGCATCTCGATGTCCTGGCCGACACCCACGCTGGTCTTCGAACCACAGCCGACCGACGGGCCGGTCCTCGTACAGATCTCCTACACGGTCCATCCCGACTCGCTCGCCGCGTTCCAGACAGCCATGGGTCGTGTCGAGTCCTCTCGTCGCCGGACCGGTGCCTCGAGATGGGCTCTGTACCGGAGCGGCGAGGAGTCCGACGTGCAGTTGGAGACCTTCATGGTGCCGTCGTGGGGCGAGTTCCGACGACAGGAGACGCAGCGTCTGACCGGCCGCGACCGCGACATCCGCGCTGCAGCGCTGGCGCACGCCGACGGCGAACCCGTCGAACGACACTTCTTCCCGAGCGACGCCCGCCGAACCGGGCCCGCCAGGCCGGAACGGCCTGATCTCGCGGAGTGAGTCGCCGCCGTGGAGGTGGAACACCCCGGGCGATGGTGGATGATGTGGGCGATACCGGACTCGAACCGATGACCTCTTCCGTGTGAAGGAAGCGCGCTACCAACTGCGCCAATCGCCCGCAGGTCGTCCGCACCGGAGAGGTGCCGAACAGCCGCGAGTCACGATACTAGCCGATGCCGGGGGACGAACGCACATCCGCAACGCTGCCGACCCAGTACGCGCGCCGGTTTGAACATCGGTCCCGGTTTCGGCTAGAGTCGTTCGAGCACGCAGTGATGCGGGCAATGCGGATGTGGCGCAGTGGTAGCGCATCACCTTGCCAAGGTGAGGGTCGCGAGTTCGAATCTCGTCATCCGCTCGAGTGTCAGTAGTGTTGTTCCGGCAGGAACCCTACTCGGCAGTGTGTTCGGTCACACATGGTGGCGTGGCCGAGAGGCTAGGCAGCGGCCTGCAAAGCCGTCCACACGGGTTCGAATCCCGTCGCCACCTCACCTCAGCAACACAGTTCCACCAGCAACATCCCGGCGTCGTGTCTCACACGCCACCCGGGCGATTGGCGCAGCGGTAGCGCGCTTCCCTGACACGGAAGAGGTCACTGGTTCGATCCCAGTATCGCCCACCACAGAAAGCCCCCGGACCCCCGGGGGCTTTCGTCGTTCGAGCACATGCAGGCAACGCAGGGGGACCATGCTTCAGCGAGTCATGGCGGAGACCACCGGGCCGCAGCGGCGCTCGTCGCCATCGCGCGACGGACGTGTGGCATGAGCCGCATCGGCGATTGGTGGCGGTCGAGCAACGCGAAACCGCGACGGCATCCCACGGACCCGGGCCACGCCGCCGTCCCGTACCCGGCGCTCAGCCGGTCGGACCGGGTGGCGTTCGCCCAGTGCGAGCAGTACCTCCTCCGTGAGATCGTCGAGGCCAGAGCGTGGGGACGACAGGTCGCCAGCCGCGGTGAAACGCCCGACACCAACGGTTGGCTCATCATGCCCGGTCGGACGCACTCCTCCCTGATGGACGACTCGAGAGGCATGGGGGCGATGCCGGCGGTGATGGACTCCGTTGTCCAGTGGCTCGCGGACGCCGGGGCGATCGGCCCACTCTCGGAACACACACGGCGGGCCATCGCGGTTTCGAACGCCAAGGAACGACTCCGCGATCACCCGGAGTACCACCCTGACGGCGACGGTCGGCGCACCTGGGACGACGACGTCTGGGAGGTGGAGCCGATTCGGATGCTCCAGATCTACCCGCACCTCGCCGATGCGAACGACGACTGGAGCCAGCAGGCGCGCCGGTGAGTGGCTCCACCCACGTACCGTCCCACCGCCTGGCCGACGCGCCGAGGAAGATGGAATTTCAGCCCGATTTTCCGCGGAACATCAAGGGTTGGGCCGACTCGCCCGCGCAGAGGTGTCAACGAGCGCCCTCAACATCGGCTAGAGTTTCCAAGCACCCGGAAACGGGATGCAATGCGGATGTGGCGCAGTGGTAGCGCATCACCTTGCCAAGGTGAGGGTCGCGAGTTCGAATCTCGTCATCCGCTCGAGTGTCAGTGAGAACGTGCAAGCGTTCCGCTCGACAGTGTGTTTCATCACACGTGGTGGCGTGGCCGAGAGGCTAGGCAGCGGCCTGCAAAGCCGTCCACACGGGTTCGAATCCCGTCGCCACCTCGCTGGCAACACCACTCACCTGGGCGATTGGCGCAGCGGTAGCGCGCTTCCCTGACACGGAAGAGGTCACTGGTTCGATCCCAGTATCGCCCACAGGAACACGAAGGGCCCGAGCGAACAGCTCGGGCCCTTCGTCGTTACGCAAGCCACCCGTTGCGCAGACCACTGGTCGCACGCCCCGGTCGTCCGCTCAGACGACGAGGACCGCCCGCTCCCGGCGACGCAGGACCTCCGCGACGCCCCACACGATGAGGCCTTGACCCGCGGCGTACGTCGCCATGATGATCTCGTCTGCCGCCCAGATCGTCACTGCCGGCACGAAGCGGTCGAGCGCGATCAACGAGTCGGAGACCAGGAACAGCGCACCACCGACGGCGATCGTCGGCGTCGTCATCGTCGACGACGCCGCCATGGCCCCGATCACGACGGCATAGAGGACGACCGCCGGATACAGCGCCCCCATGTCCTGCTGACTGAGGAGCGCGATGCCGGCGACGAGCCACGCCAGGTACACGAGCGCCCAGACCGGCGGGCGCTGCCTGGTGCGCAGATGCCGCACGAAGAGCAGGACATAGCCGGCCTGAGCGAGCATGAAGAACAGGATCCCCACGCCGAACGCGAGTTCGCCCGGAACCATGAGGGCGACGTCACCCAGCCAGCTGCAGAGGATCGCGACGAGCGCCGTGACCGCAGCGGCAGACAGCCGTCGGACCGACCACACGAGCGCCAGCGCGAGGACCAGCATGATGAACGGCTTGGTGAGGAGCGACAGCCATTCCTGACCGGCGGCGAGGGCGACGATGTGCACGAGTGCGACCGCGGGCAGCGCGGCGAACAGCGCCGTCGCAGCCCCGCTCCTCTGCACAGCCGTCATCAGCGCCACCCCCGTCACGTCGTAGGCCTTCACTCTAGCGATGCGACCGAGCACGAACCATGGCCGCCGACCGACGGCAGCGTCTCCTCGTCGTGGACGACGATAGGCTTGCACGGCCAAGGTTTCACCTGAGAAAGAGAGATCATCCGTGAGTGACGGGTTCGCACTGTTCACCGACCGATCCGTGGTCGCCATGCGCGTCAACGGCGAACTGAAGGACCTCGCCGCCACGGTGACGGAGACGGACACCGTCGAGCCGGTGCACCTCGACTCGCCCGACGGCCTCAACATCCTCCGGCACTCCGCAGCCCACGTGCTCGCGCAGGCCGTGCAGCAGGTCGACCCGCACGCGAACCTCGGCATCGGCCCGCCGGTCACCGACGGCTTCTACTACGACTTCGATGTCGCCGCACCGTTCACGCCTGAGGCGCTCAAGGTGCTGCAGAAGACGATGGACCGCATCATCCGCCAGGGCCAGCGCTTCGTGCGACGCGTCGTCACCGAGGACGAGGCTCGCGCGGAACTCGCGGGGGAGCCCTACAAGCTCGAGCTGATCGGCCTCAAGGGCGGATCGGCAGCCGACGACGAGAACGTCGAGGTGGGCGGCGCGGAGCTGACCATCTACGACAACGTCGACCCGAAGACGGGGGAGACGGTCTGGAAGGACCTCTGCCGCGGTCCACACCTGCCGAACACGCGCATGATCGGTAACGGCTGGGCCTTGACGCGTCTCGCCGCGGCGTACTGGCGGGGGAGCGAGAAGAACCCGCAGCTGCAGCGGATCTACGGCACCGCTTGGGCGACCAAGGACGAGCTGCGCGCCTATCAGACGCGGATCGAGGAAGCGGCCAAGCGCGACCACCGCAAGCTCGGTGCCGAGCTCGACCTCTTCAGCTTCCCCGAGGAGATCGGCTCGGGTCTCGCGGTGTTCCACCCCAAGGGCGGCATCATCCGCAACGAGATCGAGAACTACATGCGCGAGCGCCTGCTCGCTTCCGGCTACGAGCTGGTGAACACCCCGCACATCACGAAGGGGCACCTGTTCGAGGTCAGCCAGCACCTGGCCTGGTACAAGGACGGCATGTTCCCGGCGATGCACCTCGACCAGGAGGTCGACGCCGACGGCCACGTCACCCGTCAGGGCCAGGACTACTACCTGAAGCCCATGAACTGCCCGATGCACAACCTGATCTATCGGGCTCGAGGGCGCAGCTACCGCGAACTGCCGCTGCGTCTCGCCGAGTTCGGCACGGTCTACCGGTACGAGAAGAGCGGCACCCTCTCCGGGCTCACGCGCGTCCGTGGCCTCACGCAGGACGACGCCCACATCTACGTCACCGACGACCAGGTCAAGGACGAGGTCGGCCGCCAGCTGCAGTTCGTCCTGGAGACCCTCCGCGGCTACGGTCTCGACGACTTCTACCTGGAGCTCTCGACGAAGGACCCCGACAAGTACGTCGGCACGGACGAGGTCTGGGACGAAGCGACCGAGACCCTCCGCCAGGTGGCGGTCGAGTCCGGTCTCGAGCTCGTGCTCGACCCCGCCGGCGCAGCCTTCTACGGTCCGAAGATCTCGGTGCAGGCGCGCGACGCGATCGGTCGGACGTGGCAGCTGTCCACCGTGCAGCTCGACTTCAACCTGCCCGAGTTGTTCGAGCTGGAGTACACGGCTGCTGACGGCACGCGCAAGCGTCCGGCGATGATCCACCGCGCACTCCTCGGCTCGATCGAGCGCTTCTTCGCGATCCTGCTCGAGCACTACGCGGGTGCCTTCCCGGTGTGGCTCGCCCCTGTTCAGGTCGTCGGCATCCCCGTCTCCGAGCAGTACGAGGAGTTCCTCGGCGGAGTCGTCGCCGAGCTGCGCTCGTCCGGGGTCCGGGCAGAACTCGACGCCTCCGACGATCGGATGCAGAAGAAGATCCGCAACCACACCAAGGCGAAGACCCCGCTGCAACTGATCGTCGGCGAGGAGGACCAGGCCAACGGCGCGGTGAGCTTCCGATTCCGCGACGGCACCCAGGAGAACGGTGTCCCTGTCGCCGACGCCGTGCGCCGGATCCGCGCCGCCATCGCCGCGAAACTGCAGGTGAACACCGCAGCGGATCTGCCGGCATGACCCCGGGCACCGAACCGGAGTCGTTCGAGTCGATCGACACCTCCCACCTGGTGGGCGTCCCGGACGCGTTCCAGCGTCTCTGGACGCCCCACCGGATGGTCTACATCAAGCAGGGCCAGCCATCCGACGACGGTTGTCCGTTCTGCATCGCGCCGACGCTCGACGACGAGTCAGCGCTCATCGTGCATCGGGGCGAGCACGCCTTCGTGCTGCTGAACCTCTTCCCGTACAACTCCGGGCACCTGCTCGTCTGCCCGTACCGCCACGTCGCGATGTACGACGACGCGACGACGGAGGAGGTCGCCGAGATCGGCGCCCTGACGCAGACGGCGATGCGGGTCGTCCGGTCCGTCTCGAGGAACGACGGCTTCAACCTCGGCATGAACCAGGGTGCCGTGGCCGGCGCCGGGATCGCGGCGCACCTGCACCAGCACATCGTCCCGCGCTGGGCGACGGACGCCAACTTCTTCCCGATCATCGCCCAGACCAAAGCGCTCCCGCAGCTGCTCGGCGATGTCCGACAGGCGATCGCGGACGCCTGGCCGACCTCGGCCTGATCCGTCGGGGCCGGTCCATCTGGACCGGTCCACCCAAGTCCAATTTCCGGCCTGTGGACGGAGCACCGTCAGGCCACCCGCCGGTACGCTCGCCATCATGACCGAGAGCAGCACGACCACTGGACAGCACGGCTCGAACCGCGTGAAGCGCGGACTCGCGGAGATGCTCAAGGGCGGCGTCATCATGGACGTCGTCACCGCCGAGCAGGCCCGTATCGCGGAGGACGCCGGGGCCGTCGCCGTGATGGCCCTCGAGCGCGTCCCGGCGGACATCCGGTCCCAGGGCGGCGTGGCTCGGATGAGCGATCCCGACCTCATCGAATCCATCATCGCCGAGGTGTCCATCCCCGTCATGGCGAAGGCTCGCATCGGACACTTCGTCGAAGCTCAGGTCCTCCAGGCGCTCGACGTCGACTACATCGACGAGTCCGAGGTCCTGAGCCCGGCCGACTATGTGAACCACATCGACAAGTGGGGCTTCGACGTCCCGTTCGTGTGCGGTGCCACCAACCTGGGAGAGGCGCTGCGGCGTATCAACGAGGGTGCCGCGATGATCCGCTCGAAGGGCGAGGCCGGCACCGGCGACGTGTCCGAGGCGACGAAGCACATCCGCAAGATCCGCTCCGAGATCGCGCACCTGTCGTCGATGTCGAAGGACGAGCTGTACGTCGCGGCGAAGGAGCTCCAGGCCCCGTACGACCTCGTCGTGGAGATCGCCGAGACCGGCAAGCTCCCGGTCGTGTTGTTCACCGCCGGGGGTGTGGCGACGCCGGCCGACGCCGCGATGATGATGCAGCTGGGTGCCGACGGCGTGTTCGTCGGATCCGGCATCTTCAAGTCCGGCAACCCGGCTCAGCGGGCGGCAGCCGTCGTCAAGGCGACGACCTTCTTCGACGACCCTCAGGTCATCGCCGAGGTGTCCCGTGGTCTCGGTGAGGCGATGGTCGGCATCAACGTCGCCGACCTCGCGGCACCGCACCGCCTCGCCGAGCGTGGCTGGTAGCCCCGCGTCCGCCCTGAACCAGGTGACGTCGTGACCGCGTCGGCACGCGTCGGCGTCCTCGCCCTGCAAGGGGACTTCCGCGAGCATGCGGCCGTCCTCACCGGCCTCGGGGCGGACGTCAGCCTGATCAGGCGCCCCTCGGAACTGAACGGCATCGACGGACTCGTCCTGCCCGGCGGCGAGTCGAGCGTGATGGACAAGCTCGCTCGCTCCTTCGACCTCGCCGGACCGTTGCGCGCAGCGATCACCGCGGGGTTGCCCGTGTACGGCACGTGCGCCGGGCTCATCCTCCTGGCCGACCGGATCCTCGACGGGATCGCCGGCCAGCAGAGTCTCGGCGGGCTCGACGTCTCGGTCCGGCGCAACGCCTTCGGTTCGCAGCTCGACTCCTTCGAGACGGACCTGTCGATCCCGGTCCTCGGCGCCCCGCCCGTGCACGCCGTGTTCATCCGCGCACCGGTGGTCGAAGCCGCCGGACCGGCGGTGACACCCCTCGCCTCGCTGCCCGACGGTCGGATGGTCGCCGTCGAGCAGGGGAACCTCCTCGGCACGTCCTTCCACCCCGAGGTCACCGGCGACACCCGTTTCCACGCCTACTTCCTCGACAAGGTCGAGCGTTCCCGCTGAAGCAGTGCTGCTCGCTCCCGCCGCCCATCCCGGCGTGATCGCGAGTTCCGGGCCGCTGGCCTAGACTGGTCAGGTTCTTTTCACGCAGTTAGGGAGCACATGTCCGGACACTCCAAGTGGGCGACGACCAAGCACAAGAAGGCGGTCATCGACGGCCGTCGCGCGAAGTCGTTCGCCAAGCTCATCAAGAACATCGAGGTCGCGGCCAAGATGGGCGGCGCAGACCTCGCGGGCAACCCGACGCTGCAGGACGCCATCCAGAAGGCGAAGAAGACCTCGGTCCCGAACGACAACATCGACCGCGCCGTCAAGCGCGGTGCCGGCCTCACCGGTGAGGTCGTCGACTACACCACGATCATGTACGAGGGCTACGGTCCGAACGGCGTCGCCCTGCTCGTCGAGTGCCTCACCGACAACAAGAACCGTGCAGCAGCCGATGTCCGGACGCTGATGTCCCGCAACGGCGGCACCATGGCCGACCCGGGCTCCGTCGCCTACAACTTCCAGCGCAAGGGCCTCATCGTCGTCCAGGCCGAGGGGACCACCGAGGACGACGTCCTCGGCGCCGTCCTCGATGCGGGCGCAGAAGAGGTGAACACCGAGGGCGAGACCTTCGAGGTCGTCACCGAGCCGAGCGACATGGTCGCGACCCGGACCGCCCTGCAAGAGGCCGGTATCGACTACGACTCCGCCGACGTCGCCTTCGTCCCGAACCTCAAGGTCGAGATCGACGCCGACACGGCGCGCAAGGTCTTCAAGCTGATCGACGCCCTCGAGGACAACGACGACGTCCAGAACATCTACAGCAACTTCGACCTCACCCCCGAGGTGCAGGCCGAACTGGAGGCCGACGACGAGTAGTCCGGCACGCGTGCCGAGCGAAGCTCGTTCGAACGGATGTACGACACTCCGCCCTCGCGGAGTGCTCGGCGCATCGCCCGCGCTTAGGGTCGGAACATGACTCTGCGCGTCCTCGGCATCGATCCCGGCCTGACCCGATGCGGGGTGGGGGTCGTCGACGTCCTGCCGGGACGGCAGGCCACGATGGTCGAGTACGGCGTCATCCGGACGGACGCGCACGCCCCGCTCGAGCAGCGACTCCTCATGATCGCGCAGGGCATCGCCGAGGCGATCGAGCGCACCTCGCCGACCGCGATGGCCGTCGAGCGGGTGTTCGCGCAACACAACGTCCGGACCGTCATGGGCACCGCTCAGGCGAGTGGGCTCGCCCTGCACGCTGCGGCCGCGAACGGGATCCCCGTCGGCCTGCACACCCCGAGCGAGGTCAAGGCCGCGGTGACCGGATACGGCCGGGCGGACAAGCTCCAGGTGCAGACCATGGTCGCGCGGATCCTCGGTCTCGACGAACTCCCGAAGCCCGCTGACGCCGCTGATGCGCTCGCGCTCGCGATCTGCCACGCCTGGCGACCAGTCGTGTCGACTGCTGCGACACCCGTCGGCGCACCGCCGCAGGGGAGTGGAGCACTCACCCCGGCCCAGCGTGCCTGGGCTGCTGCGGAACGCGGCGGCGCTCCGCGCGAGGCGGCCGTCCGGGCCCGGGCAGCGCGGAGCCCTAGGCTGGAAGCATGATCTCCTCCCTCCGCGGCACCGTCCTGAGCGCGGTCGGCAACCTCGTCGTGATCGAGGTGGGCGGAGTCGGATTCGCCGTCCAGGTCACGCCGGCCCATGCGCTCTCACTCCGGGTCGGCACCGAAGCACTCCTCTCGACGACACTGATCGTGCGGGAGGACTCGCTCTCGCTGTTCGGGTTCCGATCCGCCGAGGAGCTGTCCGTGTTCGAGCTCCTGGTGAGCGTCACCGGGGTCGGCCCGAAGTCGGCACTCGGCGTCCTGGAGGCGCTGACGCCGGAGCAGATCGCCGCCGCCATCTCCGCGGACGACGACGCCCCGTTCCGGAAGGTCTCGGGGATCGGGCCGAAGACGGCGAAGCTCATCACCGTCTCGCTCGCCGGCAAGCTCCGCGTCACCAGGACGACGCCTGAAGCTCCGGCGACCACCGTGAACGCGGCCGCGATCGCCGATCAGGTCGTGACGGCGCTCATCGGGCTCGGTTGGCCGGAGAAGACGGCGACGCAGGCGGTCGTGGAGGCCTCCGCCTCCGCCAGTGCGGACGACCTCTCGACCGTGCCGTCGCTCATCCGCCTGGCCCTCGGCAGACTCGGCCCGGCGCACGCCGGAGGCCGTACCTCGTGACGGACGCTCCAGAAGACCTCACCAATCCAGCCGCCGAGTCCGACGCGGAACTGGCGTTCGAGGGGGCGCTCCGTCCGCGGTCGCTCTCCGAGTTCGTCGGTCAGTCCAAGGCACGCGGTCAGTTGCAGCTCCTGATCACGGCCGCCGGGATGCAGAACCGCACCCCCGACCACATCCTGCTGGCCGGCCCTCCTGGACTCGGCAAGACGACCCTCGCGATGATCGTCGCGCACGAGACCGGGAAACCGCTCCGGCTCACGAGCGGTCCGGCCATCCAGCACGCCGGCGACCTCGCCGCCGTCCTGTCGTCGCTGACCCCGGGTGAGGTCCTCTTCATCGACGAGATCCACCGCATGGCCCGCCCAGCCGAGGAGATGTTGTACCTCGCCATGGAGGACTTCCGCATCGACATCATGGTGGGCAAGGGTGCCGGCGCGACGAGCATCCCGCTCGAGCTGGCACCGTTCACCCTGGTCGGGGCGACCACCCGGTCCGGTCTGCTGCCGAACCCGCTCCGCGACCGCTTCGGGTTCACCGCCCACCTCGAGTTCTACGACGAGCCGGAACTGCAGCAGGTGCTGCACCGCACCGCCGACATGCTCGGCCTCGACATCGACGGTCGGGCCGTCGCCGAGATCGCCGGACGCTGTCGGGGTACGCCACGCATCGCCAACCGACTCCTCCGCCGGGTCAGGGACTACGCACTCGTGCACGGTGGCCGCGCCGACCTGGAGACCGTCCAGGCCGCGCTCGAGCTCTACGACGTCGACGCCCTCGGTCTCGACCGACTCGACCGATCGGTCATGGAAGGCATGCTCGACCGCTTCGCCGGAGGCCCGGTCGGGCTCAGCACACTCGCGGTCTCGGTCGGCGAGGAAGCGGAGACGATCGAGTCCGTCGTCGAGCCGTTCCTCGTCCGGATCGGCCTCATCACGCGCACGCCACGGGGCCGCGTGGCGACCCCGGCCGCCTGGCGGCACTTCGGCAGAACACCTTCTCAGCATGGCTCGACCCTCGATGGCCTATAATTTCCCTTTGGCGGTGCGTTCCCAACGTCTCCCGCCCTCAATCTCCTCTGGAAGGTTCCCATCGTGGATGCAATGACCCTCGTCCTGTTCGGCCTCGCCGGCGTCATGATCGTGTTCATGATGGTGAGCAACAACAAGCGGAAGAAGCAAGCCGCGGTGACGGAGCAGAAGCTCGTCCCCGGCGCCGAGGTGCTCACCGGCTTCGGTGTCTACGGCACCCTCATCTCGATGGACCGCGACTCCCGCAAGGCCGATGTCGAGATCGCCCCCGGCGTCATCGTCACCATCGACCCCCGCTACGCGGGTGCGGTCGTCGCCCCGACGGTCGCCGAGACCGCGGAGGAGGCTCCGGTCGTCGAGTCGATCCCCGACGACGCCTCCTCGCTCGACCTCTCCAAGCCCGAATTCGGCCAGCGCGTCGAGGACACCTCGAAGCCGCAGAAGAGCGACGACTAGTCCCAACCCCTTCCCGGGCGGTGGCCGTCGTGCCACCGCCGGCAGAGAAAGCTGAGTTCCGAGTTTGGCAAAGTCGACTCCGGTCAAGAAAGCGTGGCGTTCGCTCACCTGGCTTGGCGTAATCCTCATCGGTTTGTTCGCGATCAACGCGGCCGGGGTCCTCTGGGGGAACAGCTCTTGGGCGCCCAAGCTGGCCCTCGACCTCGAGGGTGGCACCCAGATCATCCTCGCGCCGAAGCTGGAGTCCGGCCAGACGGTCTCCAACGAGCAGCTGAACCAGGCCGTGGCGATCATCCGCCAGCGCGTCGACGCGTCCGGCGTGTCGGAGGCGGAGATCACGACGCAGGGTCAGAACGTCGTCGTCTCGATCCCGGGAACCCCCGACGAAGCGACGCTGAACCGCATCGAGAGCTCCGCGAAGCTCGAGTTCCGTCCGGTCCTCACCTCGCAGCAGCTGACTCCCGGTCAGCCGTCCAACACCTTCATCGGTGAAGACGGCGCCTCGACCCCCTATCCGACGCCGGATCCGGGCCTCGAGAGCACGCCGACCGCGTCGCCGACGAACGCGAGCGACCTGTCGCAGGTGACGCCCGCGCTGTACGCCGCCTTCCAGGCCTACGACTGCGCCGCGAACGCGGACTCGCTCGACGCCACCGCAGCGCCCGCTGCCGACCCGCTCATCACGTGCGACGTCGACGGCACCTTCAAGTACGTCCTCGGCCCGGTCGAGGTGTCCGGAGAAGACCTGTCCGACGCGAGCGCCGGCATCAAGACGACGTCGTCGGGTGCCAGCACGGGCGAGTGGGCGGTGTACCCGGTCTTCAACGAGAAGGGCACCGCGCTCTTCGCCGACGTCACCGGCCGCCTGACCTCGCTGCAGAGCCCGCAGAACCAGTTCGCGATCGTGCTCGACGGCAACGTCATCTCCGCACCGCAGTCGCTCGCCGTCATCTCGGACGGCAAGCCGGAGATCAGCGGCTCCTTCACCGAGGAGTCCGCCAAGACCCTCGCCGACCAGCTCAAGTTCGGCGCCCTGCCGATCAGCTTCGTCGTGCAGAGCCAGGACACCATCTCGGCGACCCTCGGTTCGACGCAGCTGGAGAGCGGCCTCATCGCCGGTCTGATCGGGCTCATCCTGGTCGTCATCTACACACTGTTCCAGTACCGGCTCCTCGGCACCGTGACGATCGCCTCGCTCGTCGCGGCCGCGGTGCTCACGTATGTGGTGATCCTGCTGATGTCCTGGCGCCAGGGCTTCCGGCTCTCCCTCGCCGGGATAGCGGGCCTCATCGTCGCCATCGGTTTCACCGCGGACTCGTTCATCGTGTACTTCGAACGCATCAAGGACGAACTCCGCGACGGCCGCGGTCTGGAGTCCGCCGTCGAAGCCGGCTGGAAGCGCGCCAAGCGCACCATCTACGCGGCGAAGGGTGTCAACCTCCTGTCCGCCGTGGTGCTGTACGTCCTCGCGATCGGCAACGTCCGCGGCTTCGCCCTCACGCTCGGCGTGACCACGATCATCGACGTCATCGTCGTGCTCCTGTTCACGCACCCGATGATGCAGCTCCTCGGCCAGACGAAGCTCTTCAACAGCGGCAAGCCGTTCACCGGTCTCGACCCGTCGGCGCTCGGCGCCATCTACCGTGGTCGCGCGGAGTTCCGGAAGCCCGTCTCGGTGCCCGGCGCCAAGGCCGCGTCCAGCAGCCGTGAGGCGGCCAAGCGCCAGACGATCGCCGAGCGCAAGCAGGCGGCCCTCGTCGGAGGCGGCTCCGACACCCGAGCAGACGATCTGCCGACCGATGGGAAGGACTCCTGATGGGTGCGTTCGCACGGTTCGGAAACGAGCTCTACACCGGGAAGCGCTCCTACGACTTCGTCGGCAAGCGCAAGATCTGGTACACGATCGCCATCGTCGCGGTCGTCCTCTCCGTGTTGATCCCGGTCGTCAAGGGCGGATTCAACTTCGGCATCGAGTTCCGCGGTGGTTCGCAGTTCCAGATCGCCGACGTCAAGAGCACCGATCAGACGCTGGCCGAAGACGCGGTCGCGTCCGTCGTCAGCGGCGCGACCACCCACGTCACCGTCGTGGGCGGCAACTCGGTCCGCGTGCAGACCGACCAGCTGAAGAACGACAAGGTCACTCAGCAGGTGTCGGCTGCCTTGGCCGAGGCCTACGGCGTCGAACAGTCCGACATCACGAGTTCGTTCATCGGCCCGTCATGGGGTCAGGACGTCTCCAAGCAGGCGATCGTCGGCCTCATCGTGTTCCTCGTGCTCGCGGCGATCCTCATGGCGCTGTACTTCCGCACCTGGAAGATGTCCGCGGCCGCGCTGCTCTCCCTCATGCACGACCTCATCATCACGGCTGGTGTCTACGCCGCGACGGGTTGGGAGATCACACCGGCCGCCATGATCGGATTCCTCACCATCCTCGGATTCTCGCTGTACGACACCGTCGTGGTGTTCGACAAGATCCGCGAGAACACGACGCTCGACGCCGACGGCGCGGCCCGGACGTTCGGGGAGTCGGTCAACCTCGCGGTCAACCAGACCCTGGTGCGCTCGATCAACACCGGCGTCGTGGCGGCGCTCCCGGTCGCGGCGATCCTGTTCTTCGGGGCCTTCGTCCTCGGTGCCGACACGCTGCGCGACATCTCGCTCGCTCTGCTCGTCGGTATCCTCGTCGGCACGTACTCGACGATCTTCGTCGCCGCACCGCTCTACGCGAACTTCCGGCACAACGAGCCCCGCATCGCCAAGCACGACAAGCGCGTGCTGCAGGCGCGCGAGCGCGCTCAGACCTCGGATGACGCCGAGGGCGAACGCACGGAAGCAGACGCGCCGCTGGCGCGTTGACCCTGACAGCGACCGACAACCGCGTGCACGAGCGCAGGGAGGCCTGAGATGGCGGACACCACGACATCCTCGACGGCCTCCCTGCGCCGTCTCGTCCCACGGATCTTCTCGAAGGCGCAGCCGGCCGGCGCCGTCGACACCCTGATGCGAACGGTGCGGCAGCACCATCCCAAGGCCGACCTGGCGCTCATCGAACGTGCGTACACGGTCGCCGAGCGGGCCCACTCCGGCCAGAAGCGCCAGAGCGGCGAGCCGTACATCACGCACCCGGTCGCCGTCTCCCAGATCCTGGCCGACCTCGGCATCGGACCGAAGACGATCGTCGCCGCCCTCCTCCACGACACCGTCGAAGACACGGACTACTCGCTCGACCAACTCCATGCGGACTTCGGCGACGAGGTCGCCATGCTCGTCGACGGCGTCACGAAGCTCGACAAGGTCAAGTACGGCGACAGCGCGCAGGCCGAGACGGTCCGGAAGATGATCGTCGCGATGTCGAAGGACATCCGCGTCCTCATCATCAAGCTCGCCGACCGGCTGCACAACGCCCGGACCTGGGGATTCGTCCCGGCCGAGAAGGCGGCGAAGAAGGCCACGGAGACCCTCGAGATCTACGCACCACTCGCGCACCGCCTCGGGATCCAGGCGATCAAGTGGGAGCTCGAAGACCTGTCCTTCGCCGTGTTGTACCCGAAGCTCTACGCCGAGATCGAATCGCTCGTCAAGCAGCGGACACCGCAGCGCGAGGAGTACGTGCAGCACGTCATCGACGCGGTGAACGAGGACCTCAAGGCGCAGAAGATCCGCGGCAAGGTCGCCGGTCGCCCGAAGCAGTACTACTCGATCTACCAGAAGATGGTCGTCCGCGGCCGCGAGTTCGACGACATCTACGACCTCGTCGGCATCCGTGTCCTCGTCAACTCGCTGCGCGACTGCTACGCGGTCCTCGGGTCGATCCACGCACGGTGGACGCCCGTCCCGGGGCGCTTCAAGGACTACATCGCCACGCCGAAGTTCAACCTGTACCAGTCGCTGCACACCACCGTCGTCGGACCGGGCGGGAAGCCCGTCGAGATCCAGATCCGCACGAACGAGATGCACCAGCGGGCCGAGTTCGGTGTCGCCGCGCACTGGAAGTACAAAGAGCGGATGAACAGCGGGAAGACCGCGTCCTCCGCCGAGCCCGACAGCTCGATGGCCTGGCTCGCGCACATCTCCGACTGGCAGGCGGAGACGGCGGACCCGGGGGAGTTCCTCGACTCGTTGCGCTTCGAGATCGGCGCGAAGGAGGTCTACGTCTTCACCCCGAAGGGGCGTGTCGTCGGCCTGCCCGCCGGCGCGACGCCGGTGGACTTCGCCTACGCCGTCCACACGGAGGTCGGCCACCGGACGATGGGCGCCCGGGTCAACGGGCGGCTCGTGCCGCTGGAGAGTTCGCTCAACACCGGCGACGTGGTGGAGGTCTTCACCTCGAAGAACCCCGACTCCGGTCCGAGCCAGGACTGGTTGAACTTCGTCAAGAGCCCACGGGCGCGGAACAAGATCCGCCAGTGGTTCACGAAGGAGCGACGCGACGAGGCCATCGAGCAGGGCCGTGACGCGATCGCGCGGGCGATGCGCAAGCAGAACCTGCCGCTCCAGAAGCTCATGAACCAGGACTCGTTCGCCGAGGTCGCAGCGCAACTGCGCTACGAGGACGTCACGGCACTCTACGCGGCCGTCGGCGAGGGCCACGTCTCGACGCAGTCCGTGCTCGAGAAGGTCGTCGCGCTCCTGCAGAAGGACGCCGACAGCGAGCACGCCGAGTACACCGTCCCGGTCCGCGGGAGCCGCCGTGAGCGGCTGCAGAACAGCGACTCCGGGGTCCTCGTGCTCGGTGCTCCCGACATCCTGGTCAAGCTCGCGAAGTGCTGCACCCCGGTGCCGGGTGATGAGATCGTCGGGTTCGTCACGCGGGGCTCCGGCGTCTCCGTCCACCGTTCGGACTGCCACAACGTCCAAGGCCTCCTGCAGGAGCCCGAGCGCATGATCGATGTGGAGTGGGCGCCGTCGTCGAAGAGCGTGTTCCTCGTCCAGATCCAGGTCGAGGCACTCGATCGAGCCGGACTGTTGTCGGATGTGACGCGGGTGCTGTCCGAGTACCACGTCAACATCCTGTCGGCGACGGTGAACACCTCGAGCGACCGCCTGGCCATCAGCCGCTTCGTGTTCGAGATGGGCGACACCACCCACCTCGACCGGGTGCTGAACGCGGTCCGGCGGATCGACACCGTGTACGACGTCTACCGGGTCAACGGCGGCTGAGCGGGAGCGACCAGGAGGCCAGTTCGCTCCGAGTCGGCTCGAGGCCGGGGAGCATCACCTCGGTGGCACACGACACGACACGGACGATCCGTGTGCCGCCGAGGACCCGCGGGACGGAGCGGACCCATGCGACGACCGCCTCAGGGCTGGTGAGCCCGAGCAGGAAGTAGTTGCGGATCGTCGACATGGCCTCCTCCGCATCGGCCCCGGTGCGCCGTGCCAGATCCGCGACCGTGCGCGTGGGGGTCGTGACCCGCAGTGCCCCGCACCGCTCGCTGTCGTCCGCGCGGAGTGATACCTGACGCAGACGCAACCGGGGCGAACGCGCGCTTCGCCGTTCCATCGACACGAAGCCCGTGTGGATCCTCGGTGCGACGAGTGCCGCGCCGTGCAGCCACGCAGCACTCGTCTCGGCGATGACCGCCCCGGCCAGCCCGGGCAGCTGTTCGAGGACCGCCGCGCGCAGCCTGACGGTGTCGGGTTCGTCGACGCTGCAGTAGCCGTCTTCGAAGGCGAAGAGCTCGCCGTCGAGCCGCGCGGCGGCGAGCTCGGCGACGGAGAGCTCAGGTGGCTGGAGGTAGGCGGGGAGGCGGCTCGTGGAGGCCGAAGGATCCGTCGCGCAGCCTGGCTCGATGGGGGAGGACGTCTGGAGTGCCGTGGACATACGACGATCCTCCTGCAGCCGTCCGGCAGCAGGAGGATCGTCGACGGATCTGTGGAGAACCGCGACCGTCACGCGGTTGGTGGAGCGGATCCGCCTAGCGGATCGCCCCGAGCCACGCCTTGCGTGCATCCAGCGCCTCGATGGCCGCGGTGAGCCGGTCGGCGTCACCGGACGCTCGTGCCGCCTCGACCTCGTCCTCGAGCTTGGCGATGGCATCGGCGAGCTGGCTCGCGAGCCCCTCGGTGCGAGCCTTCGTCTCGGGGTTGTTGCGCTTCCAGTGCTCGTCCTCAAGCTGCTTGACGTGGGTCTCGATCTTGCGGAGACGGTCTTCGACGACGCGGACCTGCTCGCGCGGGACCTTGCCGATCTCGTCCCACCGACGCTGGATGTCGGTGAGCGCCTTGCGCGCCGAGTCCCGGTTCGTGTCGGCCAGGATCGGCTCGGCATCCGCCAACACCGCGAGCTTCAGATCCAGGTTGCCCTGGAACTCCTCGTTGTCGCGCGCGTCGATCTCGGCCTTGGCGCCGTAGATCGCGTCGCCCGCGGCCTTGAACTTCGCCCAGAGTGCGTCGTCCTGGCGCTTCCCGGCACGCGGGGAGGCCTTCCACTCGTCGAGCAGGCTGCGGTAGGCGGGGATGCCCTCGGCGCCCTTGGCGATGAGGGCCTCGGCGCGCTCGACGAGCTTCTGCTTGATCGCGCGTGCTTCCTTGTGGACCGAGTCCAGCTCCGTGTAGAACGCACGACGGTGCTGCTCGATCGTCGCGCGCGCCGTCCGGAACCGCTTCCAGAGGTCGTTGGCGTCGTTCTTCGCGAGACGAGGTCCGTCGTGCTGCTGGCGCTGCCACTCGGCGAAGAGTTCGTCGAGTCGCGCCGAGGTCTGCTTCCACTGCACCCGTGCCGGATCCTGCTGCGCGAGCTGTTCGGCTTCCTCGACGATCGCGAGACGCGCACGTGCCGCTTCCTCGAGGGCTGCCTTGGTCTCCTGGCTCTGCGCCTCGGTCAGCTCGCTCACGGTGCCGTCGAGCGCCGCGAGGCGGGTCAGGAGCGCCTGGAGGTTGCCGACCGCGTTGGCGGACTCGACCTGCTTGGTGATCGACTTCACAGCCTTCGCGACGTCCGTCGCCGGTGCACCGCGCTTCGCGCGCTGCTCGAGGAGCGTCACCTGTCCGGCGAGGTCCGTGAACTTGCGCTCGAAGTACGCGAGCGCCTCCTCCTTGGAACCGTCGGGGTACTGTCCGACCGCTCGTTCACCGTCGGCCTCACGGACGTAGACGGTGCCGTCGTCGTCGACACGACCCCACGGTTCGATCTCTGGACTGGTCACGCGCATCACCCTTGCTGTGTGTTGACCGCCGTTCGTGGCGATCGTGATCGATCCACAAGCCTATTACCCCGAGTCCTGCTCGGGGCGACCGCTTGCGCCGGTCGGTTCCGTCTGGTGCAGGTTACTGCACGCGCTACTGGACCGTCACCGAGGTGATGGTGGCCGGGACCGCTGGAGCACCGTCACCGCTGCCGTCCGCGACGCCGCCGGACACGACGCCCGAGACGAGCTGGTCGAGACCACTCGTGATCTGGCCGAGCACGGTGTAGCCGCCGGCGGCGTCGGACGGGATGGTGGAGTCCTGGTACACGAGGAAGAACTGCGAACCGTTGCTGTAGCCGTTCCCGCCCTGGCGCGCCATGGCGATGGTGCCGGCCGGGTAGACGTCGTCCGTCGGTGCGTTCTCGACCGGGCCGTAGCTGTACCCGGGGCCGCCGGTGCCGGTGCCGTCGGGGTCGCCGCACTGCAGGACGTAGATGCCGCTCGTCGTGAGGCGGTGGCAGGTGACGCCGTCGTAGAAGCCGGACTGGGCGAGGGAGATGAAGGAGGAGACACCCTGCGGCGCGCAGGCGCCGTCGAGGGTGAGGTTCATGACGACGTCGTTGATCGTCATCTCACCGCTCCAGTCGCGGTCCTCGGCGATCGTACTCGCGGGGACCTCGCCGGTGTTGGCGCCGTCCGTGGCCCCGGTGACACCGCAGGCCCCGGCCTCGGCGGAGGCGGTGGGCGTCGCGACCGGGGTGCCCGGACCGCCGGCGAAGAAGAACACCTGCGCAGCCGTGGCACCGGCAAGGATGACGACGAGCGCCGCAGCGGCGATCACGTTGTCGCGGACGCGGCGCTTGGAGCGGTGCTCGTGCACGGTGCGCCGGGCGTTGTAGGCGCGCAGTCGTGCGCGTGCTGCGCGTGCCTCTTTGTCCGGACCCTTGCTCGTTGCCACGTCGTTCCCTCCAGGTGCCGTCGGCCGAGCGGCGGCATCGCGCTGTCATCTGGCACCACGCCCGCGGCGGACTGCCCAGGAGAACCTTACGGGGAGCGCTCCGCGCGGACCAAACGGCGCACGACGGCGGCGACCCCGTTCTGCAGCGGGTCCGCGTGTCGCAGGCTGCGGCTAGCCTGGTGGAATGTTCAGTCGAGGACCCGGCATCGCCGGCGCACCGGTCCCGCTCGCGGTGCGCATGCGGCCCCGCAGCCTCGAGGAGGTCGCCGGCCAGCAGCACCTGCTCCGTCCCGGCTCGCCGCTCGTCCGTCTGGCGAGCGACAACGAGGGGACGCAGGCGGCCGTGTCCGTCATCCTCTGGGGCCCACCGGGCACCGGGAAGACGACGCTGGCGCAGGCCATCGCGCACAGCTCCGGTCGCCGGTTCGTCGAGCTCTCGGCCGTGACGGCGGGCGTCAAGGACGTCCGGCAGGTCATGGAGGAGGCGATGTCGAGCCGCGACCTCTATGGCAGCTCCACCGTCCTCTTCCTCGACGAGATCCACCGGTTCACGAAGGCCCAGCAGGACGCCCTGCTCCCCGGCGTGGAGAACGGCTGGGTCATCCTGGTCGCCGCGACGACCGAGAACCCGTCGTTCTCCGTCATCTCCCCGCTGCTCTCGCGTTCGCTGCTCCTCACGCTCGAACAGCTGAGCGACGACGACCTCGGCATCCTCATCGACCGCGCCGTGACCGACCCTCGCGGCCTGGCCGGTCGCTTCACCGTGACGCCGGAGGCCCGCGCCGCGATCATCCAGTTGTCCTCCGGCGATGCCCGACGAGCCCTGACGGCGTTGGAGGCGGCCGCGATCGCCGCCGACTCCGATCTCGGCGCTCCGGTCGACCCCGACGAGCTCGATCTCGACGACGCGGGCCTCCTCGACGTCGGCGATGAGGATGATGAAGACGACGAAGACGGGGTGGACTCCGACACCGCGACGCGGGCGCCCCGCGGTCCCGTCATCACCGATGAGCTCGTCTCGCAGGCGGTCGACCGCGCCCTGCTCCGATACGACCGCAACGGCGACGAGCACTACGACGTCATCAGCGCGTTCATCAAGAGCATCCGCGGATCCGACGTTGACGCCGCGCTGCACTACCTCGCTCGGATGATCGAGGCGGGGGAGGACCCGCGCTTCATCGCCCGCCGCATCATCATCTCCGCGGCCGAGGACATCGGCATCGCCGACCCGCAGGCGCTGCCCATCGCCGTGGCGGCCGCCGACGCCGTCCAGTTCATCGGCATGCCCGAGGGTCGCATCCCGCTGGCCGAGGCCGTGGTGTACCTGGCCACCGCCGCCAAGTCGAACGCGGCCTACGTCGCCATCGACCAGGCCATCGCCGACGTCAGGGCCGGAGCCTTCGGACGTGTGCCGAAGCCGATGCGCGACGCCCACTACGCGGGCGCCAAGCGCCTCGGACACGGCAAGGGCTACCGCTACCCGCACGACCACCCGATCGGTGTCGTCGCCCAGCAGTACCTGCCCGACGAGCTCCGCGACGTCCGGTACTACCAGCCCACCGACCACGGCCACGAACGCGACATCTCGGCACGGTTGGACAAACTCCGGAAGATCGTCCGGGGCGAGTGAACGTCGGGTCGCGGCGGCCCGGCGACCGGGGCACGTCGTGCTAGTATTGATCCGCCTAGAACCGGTGTGACTGCGCGGCTGCTCGATCACCGTGTTCGACGGGCGTGTTCTGTAGCCGAACAGCCCCGGCGGACCCCTCTGACTTTGTCCGGTGTGATTCCGGATCACCGACGCGTCTTCGCGCCGGTCATTCATCGTTTGAGACTTCATCGAAAGGAAACCGTGTCTACCAAGTCACGTACCCGCAGCAAGACCCGCCTCTCGCGGGCACTCGGCATCGCCCTCACCCCGAAGGCCGCCAAGTACCTCGAGAAGCGTCCCTACGCTCCCGGTGAGCACGGCCGCAGCAAGCGCAAGGCCGACAGCGACTACGCCGTCCGTCTGCGCGAGAAGCAGCGTCTGCGCGCCCAGTACGGCATCCGCGAGGCCCAGCTCAAGATCGCCTTCCAGGAGGCACGTCGCACCCAGGGCCTGACGGGTGAGAACCTCGTCGAGATCCTCGAGACCCGTCTCGACGCGCTCGTCCTCCGCTCCGGTTTCGCCCGCACCACGGCTCAGGCTCGCCAGATGGTCGTGCACCGCCACATCATGGTCGACGGCCAGCTCGTCGACCGCCCGTCCTTCCGCGTGAAGCCGGGCCAGCTCATCCACGTCAAGCCGCGCTCCGAGGGCACCGAGCCCTTCCAGGTCGCCGCTGCCGGCGGTCACGTCGACGTCCTGCCGAAGGTGCCCGCGTACCTCTCGGTCGAGCTCGACAAGCTCCAGGCGCGTCTCGAGCGTCGCCCGAAGCGCGCCGAGGTCCCTGTGACCTGTGAAGTGCAGCTCGTCGTCGAGTACTACGCAGCCCGCTAGGCCTGCGGCCCGGCTCCGGGCACCACACGAAGAGGCATCGGCTCCGGCCGGTGCCTCTTCGTCGTTGTACGACGCCATCGGTCCACCGCGCTCGACTACGATGGATGCTTGGTACGCCCGGCGACGCCCGGGTGGTCGCACCGCAGATGAGGAGTTCCCCATGAAGAACGTGTTCTGGCTGATCGTCGGCATCGGCGCCGGCTTCGTCGTCGCCCACGAGATCAACAAGACACAGTCCGGCAAGCGGTTCTTCTCCGAGCTGGACTCACGCGTCAGGGAGTTCACCGACACCGTCGGCGACGCCTACAAGGAGCGCGAGGCGCAGCTGCGCGACACGGCTGAGTCCGTCGTCGCGCGCGTCGAGGACGCCGCAGAAGACCTCACCAAGCCGTAGCGGCACGCCCGGACGGGCATCGCCGCAGCGCACGAACATCGACACGCACACCCCTGACGTACGGACACCATGGACACCGCTGACATCCGCTCCCGCTGGCTCACCTTCTTCGGCGATCGGGGGCACACCGTCGTCCCCTCCGCCTCCCTCGTCAGCGACGACCCCTCGCTCCTCTTCACGGTCGCCGGCATGGTGCCGTTCGTGCCGTACCTCACCGGCGTCGTCCCCGCGCCGTTCGATCGCGCCACGAGCGTCCAGAAGTGCATCCGCACCAACGACATCGAAGAGGTGGGCAAGACGCCCCGGCACGGCACCTTCTTCCAGATGAACGGCAACTTCTCCTTCGGCGACTACTTCAAGGAGGGGGCGATCACCTACGCGTGGGAGCTCCTGACCGGCAGTGAGTCGAGCGGCGGCCTCGCCTTCGACGAGAAGGACCTCTGGGTCACCGTGTACAAGGACGACGACGAAGCGATCGACCTCTGGAAGCGCGTCGCAGGGCTCCCCGAGCACCGCATCCAGCGGCTCGACAAGGACACGAACTACTGGTCGACGGGTCAGCCCGGACCGGCCGGCCCGTGCTCGGAGATCTTCTTCGACCGCGGTCCCGCGTACGGAGCCGACGGCGGCCCGGCGACCGACGACGACCGGTACGTCGAGATCTGGAACCTCGTCTTCATGCAGTACCTGATCGAGAACGTGCGCGGCAAGGTCGACTTCGACATCGTCGGCGAACTCCCGAAGAAGAACATCGACACCGGCATGGGGCTCGAGCGGGTCGCCTTCCTCAAGCAGGGCGTCGAGAACATGTACGAGATCGACCAGGTGCGCCCGGTCCTCGATCGCGCCGCCGAGTTGAGCGGCCGTCGCTACGGCGCCGACCACGACGACGACGTCCGGATGCGCGTCATCGCCGACCACGTGCGTTCGTCGCTCATGCTCATGAGCGACGGCATCACGCCGTCGAACGAGGGACGCGGGTACATCCTCCGCCGCCTCATGCGACGGACCGTCCGTGCGATGCGCCTCCTCGGCGTCGACACCGCGACGTTCCCCGAGCTGTTCTCCGCGTCGCGCGACGCCATGAAGGCGGCCTACCCGGAGGTCGAGACCGACTTCGGCCGGATCTCGCAGAGCGCCTACGCCGAGGAGGAGACCTTCCTCCGGACGCTGGCCAGCGGCACGACCATCCTCGACCTCGCGCTCGAGCAGACCAAGGGCACGGGCCGGACGGCCCTCGCCGGCGACTCCGCGTTCCTCCTGCACGACACCTACGGTTTCCCGATCGACCTGACCCTCGAGATCGCGGAGGAGGCCGGCCTCTCAGTCGACCGTGACGCGTTCGATTCGCTCATGACCGCGCAGCGCCAGCGGGCGAAGGCCGACGCGAAGGCGAAGAAGAGCGTCCTCGCCGACCTCTCGGTCTACAGCGACATCCGCGCCAAGGGCGAGACCGTGTTCACCGGCTACACCGAGCTCGAGACCGAGAGCCGCATCCTCGGCATCATCGTGGGCGGACACCCGGTGCAGCGCGCGGTCGCCGGTGACATCGCCGAGGTGATCCTGGCGGAGACCTCGCTGTACGCCGAGTCCGGCGGGCAGGAGGCCGACCAGGGCGTCATCGTCGGTCCCGGATACGAGCTCGAGGTGCTCGACGTGCAGAAGCCGGTCAAGGGTCTCATCGCGCACAAGGTGCAGGTGAGCCAGGGCGAGGTCGGCGTGGACGCACCGGCGACGACCATCGTCGACGCGAGCTACCGCCGCGGCGCGCAGCAGGCGCACTCCGGCACGCACATCATCCACGCAGCCCTGCGACAGGTCCTGGGCGACAGCGCCCACCAGTCCGGTTCGTCGAACAAGGCCGGGTACCTGCGGCTCGACTTCACCTGGAACCAGCCGCTGTCACCGGCGACGAAGTCGGAGATCGAGGAGATCTCCAACAACGCCATCCGCGACAACCTGCAGGTGAGCACCCGCGAGATGGCGCTCGACGACGCGAAGGCGCTCGGCGCCATGGCGCTGTTCGGCGAGAAGTACGGCGAGACCGTCCGCGTCGTCGACATCGGCGGGCCGTGGTCGCGTGAGCTGTGTGCGGGCACGCACGTCAGCTCAAGTGCCGAGATCGGGTTGATCAACCTCGTCAGCGAGTCGTCCGTCGGCTCGACGAACCGTCGGGCGGAGTCGCTCGTCGGACTCGAGGCCTTCCGCGACCTCGCCGCCGAGCGGGCGCTCGTGTCACAGCTCTCCGGCAGCCTCAAGACGCCGAAGGAGCAGCTGCCCGACCGCATTGCCGAACTGGTCGCGAACCTCAAGGCCGCTGAGAAGAAGATCGCCGCGTTCGAAGCCCGTGGGCTGAGCGAACGCCTCCCGGCATTGGCGCAGACCGCTCACCGCGTCGGCCCGGTGTCGCTCGTCGCCGAGCACCTGGGCGAGCTCGGGTCACCGAACGACGTCAGGACGCTCGTCACGCAGCTCCGCGAGCAGCTCGGCGCGAGCCCGGCGGTCGTCGCCCTGGGCGCGGTCGTCGGCGGGAAGCCCGCGATCGTCGTCGCGACGAACCAGGGTGCCCGCGACGCCGGACTCAAGGCAGGCGTCCTCGTCCGGGTCGCGGCCGGTGTCCTCGGCGGCAACGGTGGTGGGAAGGACGACCTCGCACAGGGTGGCGGCGTCGACGCCACCGCACTCGGCGACGCCCTCGCGGCGATCGCCCGCGAGATCGCCTGAGATGACGGACGGCTTCCGTCGCGGAGTCCGACTCGGGATCGACGTCGGGAAGGCCAGGGTCGGGGTCGCGAGAAGCGATCCCGACGGCCTGTTGGCCACGCCGGTGGAGACGGTCCCACGGGACCTCGGCGGCGACGCCGACATCCGGGCGATCGCGGTCATCGCCGAAGAACTCGGCGCCGTGGAGCTCGTCGTCGGTCTCCCGATCGCCCTGTCGGGGAAGGACACGGCGTCCACGCAGGACGCCCGGGAGTTCGCCGCCCGACTCAGGTCGATCACGGGTGTCCCGGCCCGTCTCGTCGACGAGCGGCTGACGACGGTGACCGCCCACAGCGCCTTGCGCTCCGCTGGGAAACGACAGAAGCAGACCCGCTCGATTGTCGATCAGGTGGCGGCCGTCATACTCTTGCAGTACGCCCTCGACGCCGAACGCGGTTCGGGGCGACCCCCCGGAAGCCCCGTCGACCCGTGAACAGGACGTGCCTGTGTCGAATCTGACACCTCAGAACAACCCAGCAGACGATCCGCTCGCCGACCTCTTCACGTCCGAGCGGAACGCCGCGGGGGAGCAGCCGGTGCCACTGTCCCGACGCGAGGCACGTCAGCAGCGGGAGGCCGCGGAAGCCGCTTCGTCGCCGTCCGAGCCCGTCGACGGGAATGCTCCGAGCGACACGGCCGAACCGGCCCCGACCGGCGCCACGTCGATCGACGCCTCCTCGGTCGACGCCCCCACGACCGCGTCGTCGAGTGGCTCCAGCGTCAGCGAGACGGCCGCGAGCGACACACTCCTGAGCGGGCCGACCTCACGTGCCCCCGAGTCGGACGACACCGAGTCCTCAGCGTCCCGGGCCAGGACCATGACCATCCCCGCGTTCGAGGACCTGCTCGCTGAGGGCGACACGGCGAACGACAGCGGGCCACAGCCGATCCATCGGGGGCGCCGTCGTGCGCTGGCCGGCGGGGAACCGCCGAAGCGCCGACGTGGTCGTCGCGGACTCATCGCGCTCATCGTGTCGATCGTCGTCGTCGGGGGTCTCGTCGCGTGCGCCGCGGTCGTGTGGACGAGTTACGAGCCGCAGATCCGCAAGGTGCTCGGCTGGGAGGAACCGAACGACTACGAGGGTGCCGGTAGCGGCGAGGCCGTCGTCATGGTCAACGAGGGCGACATCGGCGAGGACATCGCGACGAGCCTGCACGACGCCGGGGTCACGAAGTCGTTCGACGCCTTCTACGACCTCCTCCTCGCACAGCCCACCCAGCCGGAGTTCTTCCCGGGCGCCTACAAGCTGAAGCTCAAGATGAGCGCCGAATCCGCCCTTGCTGCGCTGACCGATGAGGCGAACCGCATGGAGGACACCTTCGTCATCCCCGAGGGCACCGCTGAGCAGGACGCCCTGCCGTCGATCGCGGAGGGCACCGGCATCCCGCTGGAGGAACTCCAGGCGGCGGCCGCCGACGTCGCGTCCTTCGGTCTCCCCGCCGAGGCGACCTCGCTCGAGGGGTTCCTCTTCCCGGCGACCTACAGCCTCCCCGACGGCGGCGATGCGCACGCCGTCCTCCAGACCCTCGTGAACCGGTCGTTCCAGGCGCTCGACGACGCCGGGGTGAAGCCCGAGGACCGCTGGAAGACCATCGTCCTGGCCTCGCTCATCCAGAAGGAGGCGGGCCTCCGCGACGACTACTACAAGGTGTCGCGGGTCTTCCTCAACCGGCTGGACCCGGCCCAGTGGGAGAGCGGTCTGCTGCAGTCCGACGCCACGGTCGCGTACGGGACGGGCAACACCCACCGCGTGTCGACCACGGACGCCGAGCGCGCCGACGCTTCGAACCCGTACAACACCTACGTCCACCCGGGCATGGTCGTGCGACCGATCTCGAACCCGGGTGACCTCGCGATCGACGCCGCGCTGCACCCGGCCGACGGACCCTGGCTCTACTTCGTCACCTGGAACCTCGACTCCGGCGAGACGATCTTCTCCACCACCCAGGAGGAGCACGAGGCCGCGGTCGACAAGTGGCTGTCCTGGATGGACGAGCATCCCGAGTACCAGTAGCGGGAGCGTGGCGCACATGAGTGGAACAGGGCCGGGTCACGGCGAGGACGGGCAGCCGCGGCTCGCCGTGCTCGGCGCGCCCATCGCCCACTCCAAGTCCCCGGCACTGCACGAGGCCGCGTACCGGGTGCTGGGGCTCGACTGGGACTACGGTCGCCACGAACTCGAGGCGGCCGGCCTGTCGGCCTTCCTCGACGACCTCGGCTCGGACTGGCGGGGGCTCTCGCTGACCATGCCCCTGAAGCATCGCGCGCTCGAGCTGGCCGACGTGGCCGACCGCGCCGCAACCGAGACCGGGGCGGTCAACACGCTACGCCTCCGCCGAGCCGAAGACGGATCCCGTCGGATCGAGGGGTTCAACACCGACGTCGGCGGCATCGTCCGCGCGATCGGGGCGGCCGGCGTCGACACGATCGCGTCCGCGGTCGTCCTGGGCGGGGGAGCGACGGCCTCCTCGGCGATCATGGCAGCGGCGGACCTCGGTGCCGAGCACGTCCACGTGGCGCTCCGACGACCAGCTCAGGCGCGACCACTCGAGGACCTCGCCGGCCGGTTGGGGCTGCGGTTCGCCTCAGGGCCGCTCGACGGTGAGACGCCTGACGCACCACTCGTGATCAGCACCCTTCCCGGCGGCGCCCTCACCGAACCGGGTCCGGTCCTGTCCCATGCTCCAGGCGCGCTCCTCCTCGACGTCGCCTACGACCCGTGGCCGAGTGTGCTCGCGGAGGCGTGGTCGCAGGCCGGCGGGTCGGTCCTCAGTGGGCTGTCGATGCTCGTGCACCAGGCGTTGCTCCAGGTCCGGATCTTCGTCCTCGGCGATCCGCTCCTGCCGCTCGAGGACGAGACGACGGTGCTCGGGGCGATGCTCGACACGGTCCACCTCGATCACACCGGGGCGCCGGTCGCCTCGCACTGACCGCTCCGGACGCATCCGGCCCACCTGCACACCCGCCGGGCCGTCGACCGAAGGCGCACGGTCGCGTCCCGGCTCTATGGAAGGATAGGACCATGCTTCGTTGGCTCACTGCCGGAGAGTCTCACGGCCCGGAACTCATCGCCGTCCTCGAGGGACTCCCGTCCGGCGTCCCCATCTCCATGGACGGCGTCCGCGCCGACCTCGCCCGACGGAAGCTCGGCTACGGCCGAGGATCCCGCATGAAGTTCGAGGAGGACGAGCTCAACCTGTCCGGCGGCGTCCGCCACGGCTTCTCCATGGGTAGCCCGATCGCGATCCGCATCGGCAACACCGAGTGGCCGAAGTGGGCCGAGGTCATGAGCCCCGAGCCGACCGAGATCTCCGACAAGTCTCGTGGCCGCAGCGCCGCGCTGACCCGTCCGCGTCCCGGGCACGCCGACCTGACGGGCATGCAGAAGTACGGCTTCGACGAGGCGCGTCCCGTGCTCGAACGCGCCAGCGCACGCGAGACCGCTGCGCGCGTGGCCCTCGGTGCCGTCGCGCGCTCCTTCCTCGGCGAGCTGGGCATCACCCTCGTCAGCCACACGCTGTCGATCGGCCCGGTGCGCGTTCCCGAAGACAGCCCGCTGCCGGTCCCGGCCGACGTCGACGCGCTCGACGCCGATCCGTTGCGCTGCTTCGACAAGGCGACCTCGGAGCGCATGGTCGCCGAGGTCGACGCGGCCAAGAAGGACGGCGACACCCTCGGCGGCATCGTCGAGGTCTTGGCCTACGGGCTCCCGCCGGGGCTCGGCTCCTACGTCCACTGGGACCGACGACTCGACGCACGGCTCGCAGCAGCGCTCATGGGTATCCAGGCCATCAAGGGTGTGGAGGTCGGCGACGGCTTCCTCACGACGACGCGTCGCGGTTCCGCGGCCCACGACGAGCTCGTCCAGGAGAGCGACGGCATCGCCCGACAGAGCGACCGCGCCGGTGGCACCGAGGGTGGCATGACCACCGGTACGGTCCTCCGCGTCCGTGCCGGCATGAAGCCGATCGCGACCGTCCCGCACTCGCTCCGCACGGTCGACGTCGCGACGAGCGAGGCCGCCACCGCGCACCACCAGCGCTCGGACGTCTGCGCGGTCCCGGCCTCCGGTGTCGTGGCCGAGGCGATGGTGGCGCTGGTCCTCGCCGAAGCGGTGCTCGAGAAGTTCGGTGGCGACTCGGTCCCCGAGACGAAGCGCAACCTCGACGGATACCTGGCAGCGATCCCGTCGAACCTGCGCACGCGAGGCGACCACGCCTCCAGCGCCGATGCCTGAGCAGGCCGTCGATCTCCGACTCCCCGTCGTCCTCATCGGACCGATGGGGTCGGGGAAGAGCCGGGTCGGCAAGCAGTTGGCGAAGCGCCTGGGAGTGCCGTTCGTCGACACCGACAACGTCGTGTCCGGCGAGCACGGCGCGATCGCGCGCATCTTCGAGCGACACGGCGAGGCGCACTTCCGTGCCCTGGAGCGTGCGGCGGTCGCCGCCGCGCTCGAGCAGCCGGCGATCGTGTCGCTCGGCGGGGGAGCGGTCCTCGACGAGGACACGCAGCGTGAGCTCGCCGATGCACGTGTCGTGCTGCTGACGGTCACCGAGGAGGCCGTGCTGGCACGGGCCAACCTCGACAAGCGTCCACTGCTCCGCGACGACCCCGGCGCTTGGTCGCGTATCGCCGCCGCCCGGCGTCCGGTGTACGAACGACTCGCGGATGTCACCTTCGACACCTCGCACCGACCCATCTCAGGCATCGTCGACGAGCTCGTCGCCTGGGTGAAGGAGCCTGCATGAGCACCGAACCGACCACCCCGACCGAGCGGACCGTCATCGAAGTGACGGGATCCTCCCCGTACCCCATCACGATCGGGAGAGGGCTGGAGGACGTGCTCGTCGGCGCCCTCGGGACCGGCGTGCAGCGGGTCCTCATCGTCCACCCGGCGACGCTGGGCGAGAAGGCGGCCAAGCTGCGCGAGACCCTGAGCGACCGGTACCAGGTACTGCTCGCCGAGGTGCCGGACGCCGAGGCCGGGAAACGGGTCGAGGTCGCCGCGTTCTGCTGGGGAGTCCTCGGGCAGGCCGACTTCACGCGCTCCGACGCGGTCATCGGGTTCGGCGGTGGCGCGGTCACCGACCTCGCCGGCTTCGTCGCCGCCACCTGGCTGCGCGGCGTCCGACTCGTGCAGGTCCCCACGACGGTCCTCGGCATGGTCGACGCGGCCGTGGGCGGCAAGACGGGCATCAACACCGCGGAAGGCAAGAACCTCGTCGGCGCCTTCTACGCCCCGGCCGCCGTCGTCTGCGATCTCGACACGCTCGACACCCTCCCGAAGAACGAGATCCTCGCAGGGTTCGCCGAGGTGGCCAAGGCCGGGTTCATCCGCTACCCGGAGATCCTCGACCTCATCGAGGCCGACGTCGACGCCGCGACCGACCCCGACACGCCCGCCTTCCGCCGCTGCATCGAGCTCGCGATCCGGATGAAGGCCGACGTCGTCAGCGAGGACTTCACCGAGCAGGGCCTCCGCGAGATCCTCAACTACGGGCACACGCTCGGGCACGCCATCGAGCACGCCGAGCGGTACCAGTGGCGACACGGTGCCGCGGTGGCGATCGGCATGATGTACGTCGCCGAGCTGTCCCGCCTCGCCGGCCGACTGTCGGACGAGGTCGTCGACCGCCACCGTCGCGTCCTGGAGCTCCTCAGCCTGCCGATCGCCTATCCGGTGGGTCGCTGGAACACCCTGCTCGCGACGATGCAGCGCGACAAGAAGACGCGTGGTTCGATGTTGCGGTTCATCGTGCTCGACGACCTCGCCAAGCCGACCGTCCTCCAGGGGCCCGAGACCTCGCTGCTCTTCGCCGCCTACCAGGAGATCGGCTCCTGACCGACGCCGTCGCGCTCCGTGAGCGCTCGTCCCGAACGGATACCCTCGACTCATGACCACCGTGCTCGTCCTCAACGGACCGAACCTCGGCCGCCTCGGCAGCCGTGAACCCGACGTCTACGGCTCTGCCGACCTCGTTGCGCTGCGCACCGTGCTCGAGGCCGACGCGGGCGACGGGACGCGGATCGACCTGCGTCAGACGGACGACGAGGGCGAGCTGATCGGCTGGCTCCACGAGGCCGTCGACGCCGGCACGTCCGTGATCCTCAACCCCGCGGCGTTCACCCACTACAGCTACGGGCTCCGCGACGCTGCGGCCATGGTCACGAAGGCAGGCCTCCTGCTCGTCGAGGTGCACCTCTCGAATCCACACGCCCGCGAAGCCTTCCGTCACACGAGCGTGATCTCCGGTGTCGCGACCGGCGTGATCGCCGGTTTCGGCTTCGACTCGTACCGCCTCGCCCTCGACCTCGTGGTCCGCCGCAGCGCCGAGTGACGTGCGAGGCGTCCTGGTCCACCACGGGCGCGTTGGTCACGGGTCCTCGCAGCGGTTACACTCGTTCGTTGGGTCGTATCCGGCCGCACACTTTCCACGAACGGACATTTTCGCGCATGGCTTCTACCGCTGACATCAAGAACGGCATCGTCCTGAACATCGACGGGCAGCTCTGGACGGTGATCGAGTTCCAGCACGTCAAGCCGGGCAAGGGTGGCGCGTTCGTCCGCACCAAGATGAAGAACATCATGACCGGCAAGGTGGTCGACAAGACGTACAACGCCGGCACGAAGATCGACGTCGAGAACGTCGACCGCCGCGACTTCACCTACCTGTACGCGGACGGCGACTCCTTCGTCTTCATGGACAAGAGCGACTACGACCAGATCACCATCCCCGCCGTCGTCGTCGGCGACACCAAGAACTTCCTCCTCGAGAACCAGGACGTCACGGTCGCGCTCAACAACGGCAACCCGCTGTACGTCGAACTCCCCGCGTCGGTCATCCTCGAGGTCACCTACACGGAACCCGGGCTCCAGGGCGACCGCTCGACCGGTGGCACGAAGCCGGCGACCGTCGAGACCGGCTACGAGATCCAGGTCCCGCTCTTCCTCGAGACCGGCACCAAGGTCAAGGTCGACACCCGCACCGGTGACTACCTCGGTCGCGTCAACGAGTGAGCGCTCGTACCAAGGCGCGCAAGCGCGCCCTCGATCTGCTGTACCAGGCCGACGTCCGTCAGCAGACCCTCGCTGAAGTCCTGTCCGCGGAAGCCTCTCGCGCCGTCAGCGAGCCCGACCGCCAGGCCTCCTGGTTGTACGCGCGGGAGATCGTCGACGGCGTCGGTGACCACGCCGAGGAGATCGACGAACAGATCGAGACGTACGCGCAGGGCTGGACGCTCGCGCGGATGCCCACGGTCGACCGGGCCATCCTCCGGATCGCGATCTGGGAGATCCTGTTCAACGACGAGGTGCCGCACGGCGTGGCCATCGACGAAGCGGTCGAGGCGGCCAAGACGCTGTCGACCGACGACTCCGCCGGCTTCATCAACGGCCTGCTCGGCAAGATCTCGCAGATCAACCCGCGGTGACGATGAGCGACGAGACCGGTCCGGCCCTGCCGCTGAAGCGCGTGCACCACATCGCGATCATCGCCAGCGACTACGAGGCCTCGAAGCGCTTCTACACCTCGGTGCTCGGCTGCGAGCTGCTCACCGAGGTGTACCGGGCCGAGCGCGACTCCTGGATGGGCGACCTCGCCCTGAACGGTGAATACCTCATCGAGCTGTTCTCCTTCCCGGACCCGCCGGCGCGCGCATCCGGACCCGAAGCGCTCGGACTGCGGCACCTCGCCTTCGCGGTCGACGACGTCGACGCCGGCCACGCCCGTCTGGTGGAGCTGGGTGTCCGCGTCGAAGACGTCCGGATCGACCCCCACACTTCGCGGAAGATGCTGTTCTTCTTCGATCCCGACGGCCTCCCGTTGGAGCTCTACGAGGCCTGATCCGACTGCTAGGCTCGGGTGTTGACCAAGACAACCTTTAAGACCGTCCAGAGAGGCGGAGAAGGGAGTCGGCGATGAGCGCACGTACCGTGCTGCACGAAGCTGACATCGCGCGGGCGTTGACTCGGATCTCCCACGAGATCCTCGAGTCCAACCGCGGAGCAGACGACCTCGTGATCCTGGGCATCCCGACGCGCGGAGTCATCCTCGCGAAGCGGATCGCCGCCACGATCTCCTCGATCTCGGGCGCGACCATCGTCTCGGGTGCACTCGACGTCACGATGTACCGCGACGACCTGGCGAAGCACCCGACCCGTGCACCGCAACCCACGACGCTGCCGCCACAGGGGATCGACGGGCGCACGGTCGTCCTCGTCGACGACGTCCTGTACTCGGGACGCACGATCCGCGCCGCCCTCGACGCCCTGACCGACCTGGGCCGCCCGCGCGTCGTGCGGCTCGCCGCGCTCGTCGACCGCGGGCACCGCGAGCTCCCGATCCGACCCGACTTCGTGGGGAAGAACCTGCCCTCCTCGCAGGCGGAACGCATCTTCGTCCGGCTCACGGAGTTCGACGGTGACGACTCGGTGACGATCGAGGGGAGCGGCGAATGAGGCACCTGCTGTCGACGAAGACCCTCACCCGCGACGAGGCGATCGAGATCCTCGACGTCGCGGAGGACATGGCCGAGACGCAGTTCCGTGAGGTCCGCAAGCTCCCGACCCTCCGTGGGAAGACGGTCGTCAACCTCTTCTTCGAGGACTCGACCCGCACGCGCATCTCGTTCGAGGCTGCCGCCAAACGGCTGTCCGCAGACGTCATCACCTTCAGCGCCAAGGGGTCGAGCGTCTCGAAGGGTGAAAGCCTGAAGGACACCGCACAGACCCTCGCCGCGATGCATGCCGACGCCGTCGTGATCCGACACTCCGCCTCCGGTGCGCCGCAGACCCTCGCCGACAGCGGCTGGATCGACGCCGGCATCCTGAACGCGGGGGACGGGACGCACGAGCACCCGACGCAGGCCCTCCTGGACGCGTTCACGATGCGCAAGCGCCTTCACGGCGAGCGTTCCCGCGGTCGCGCGCTCGACGGGGTGGCGGTGACGATCGTCGGCGACATCCTGCATTCCCGGGTCGCCCGATCGAACGTCTGGCTGCTCGACACGCTCGGCGCCGAGGTGACCCTCGTCGCCCCGCCGACACTGCTTCCGGTGGACCTCGGCCCCTGGCCGGCAACCGTCCGCTACGACCTGGACGACGCGATCGCCCAGCGTCCCGACGTGCTGATGATGCTCCGGATCCAGTCCGAACGCATGCACGCCGCCTTTTTCCCGAACAGCCGGGAGTATTCCAGGCGCTGGGGGCTCGACGACGAGCGGCTCGCCCGCCTCGATCCGGCTAGCATTGTCATGCACCCCGGGCCGATGAACCGCGGTCTGGAGATCTCGTCCGGGGCAGCCGACTCACCCCGGTCGACCGTCCTCGAACAGGTCGCCAACGGGGTGTCGGTCCGGATGGCCGCGTTGTACCTGCTGCTGTCCGGCGATCGAGAGGAATCCACCCGTGTCTGAGCCCACTTCGAACCACGACGTCACCCTGATCACCGGAGCGACGCTCGCCGACGGGACACGCACCGACCTCCTCCTGCGCGACGGACGGATCGCGGAACGCGGCTCCGGGCTGAGCGCCGTCGGCGCGACCGTCATCGACGCGGACGGCCTCCTCGCGCTGCCCGGGCTCGTCGACCTCCACACGCATCTCCGGGAACCCGGGTTCGAGCAGAGCGAGACGGTGCTCACCGGCACGCGTGCCGCAGCCGCCGGCGGCTTCACCGCGGTGTTCGCGATGGCCAACACCTCGCCGGTGGCGGACACGGCCGGGGTCGTCGAGCAGGAGCAGTCGCTCGGTGAACGCGCCGGCTACGCCACGGTGCAGCCGATCGGTGCCGTGACGGTCGGACTCGCCGGGGAACGACTCGCCGAACTCGGCGCCATGGCCTCCTCGCGTGCCAAGGTCCGGGTCTTCTCGGACGACGGCCTCTGCGTGTCCGACCCGCTGCTCATGCGCCGTGCGCTGGAGTACGTGAAGGCCTTCGACGGCGTGATCGCCCAGCACGCACAGGAGCCCCGGCTCACCGTCGGTGCGCAGATGAACGAGGGCGCCCTCTCCGGCGAACTCGGGCTCACCGGGTGGCCGGCTGTCGCCGAGGAGTCGATCATCGCCCGCGATGTGCTCCTCGCCGAGCACGTGGGTTCCCGCCTCCACATCTGCCACGTCTCGACGGCCGGTTCCGTCGACGTCATCCGCTGGGCGAAGGCTCGGGGCATCCCCGTCACGGCCGAGGTCACGCCGCACCACCTGCTGCTCACGGAGGAGCTGGTGGCGAGCTACGACGCCCGGTACAAGGTGAACCCGCCCCTGCGACGCGCCGAGGACGTCCAGGCGCTGCGCGAGGCCCTCGCAGACGGCACGATCGACATCGTCGCGACGGACCACGCACCGCACCCGGTCGAGGCCAAGGACTGCGAGTGGGACGCCGCCGCGAACGGCATGGTGGGCCTCGAGTCCGCCCTCTCCGTCGTGCACGCGTCGATGGTCGCGACCGGGCTCCTGGACTGGAACGACGTCGCCCGGGTGCTCTCGGCGACGCCGGCGAGGATCGGACGGATCACCGGGCAGGGGGCTTCGATCGAGGCCGGCGCTCCGGCGGAGGTCGTGCTCTACGACACCGCCGCCACCCGTCCGTTCGGCACGGCTGACCTGGCCGGCAAGGGCGTGAACTCGCCCTACCTCGGCCTGGAGCTGCCCGGCCGCGTCGTCGCCACCTTCCACCGGGGCTACGCGACCGTCCTGGACGGCGCCGTGCTCCCGACGGAGCAGGTCGCGACCGCAGCACGCCGCGCCGCGCGATCCGCGGAGGTCGAGCACTGATGGACGGGCGGATCCTCGCGGCCGTCCTCGTCGCCCTCGTCCTCCTCGGCATCCTCGCCCTCATGGCCTTCGCCTGGCGACGCCGCGTCGCGCGCGACGCCCAGGTCGGTCCCCTCGCGGAGCTCCCCGACCCGCGGCCGGTCCCGTCACTGACGGTCGAGGTCCTCTACGTCGCGACGTCGAAGCACGACCAGCCGCTCGAACGGCTGGCATTGCAGGGACTGCGCTACCGATCCCGGGTCACGCTCGAACTCGGAGCCGCCGGAGTCGTCGTCGACGTCCCGGGGGAGCGGCCGACGTTCATCCCGGCGACGAGCATCGTCGGCGTCGACCAGACCAACCTCACGATCGACCGGGTCGTCGAGCCGGGCGGGCTCATCCGCCTGAGCTGGCGCCCCGTCCCGACGGTGATCGCGGACAGCACCTTCCGCGTCCTCGAGCAGGCGGACCGCGCCCGCATCATCGACACCGTCACGAGCCTCATCCCCGCCGCGGACGCCGGACTCCGGCCGACCGGCACCTCAGACACCGTCGCCGACATCACCTCGGCCGACGACTCCACCCCACCGCCTCACGAGAGGGCTTGACCATGACCTCCTTCACCCCACCCAGTCCAGCGGTACTCGTCCTCGAGGACGGCAACCGCTACGTCGGGCACGCCTACGGCGCGACCGGCCGCACGCTCGGCGAGGTCGTCTTCGCCACGGGCATGACCGGCTACCAGGAGACGCTGACCGACCCGTCCTACGCCGGACAGATCGTCCTGATGACCGCACCGCACATCGGCAACACCGGCGTCAACCGCGAGGACATGGAGTCCGCCCGCGTCTGGGTCGCCGGATACGTGGTGCGTGACGCGTCGCGCGTCGTCTCGAACTTCCGAGCGGACCGCTCGCTCGACGACGAACTCGTCCAGGACGGCGTCGTGGGCATCAGCGGCATCGACACCCGCGCGGTGACCCGGCACATCCGTTCCGCCGGTTCCATGCGCGGCGGCGTGTTCTCCGGCGAGGACTTCGAGTTGTCCGGCGCCGAGCAGCTCAGTCTCGTCCGAGCCGGCGCGCAGATGGCCGGTCTGAACCTGTCGAGCCAGGTCTCCACGACCGAGCAGTACACCGTACCGGCGGTGGGCGAGCGCGTCGGTTCCGTCGCGGTCCTCGACCTCGGCGTCAAGACGTCGACGCTCAACCACCTCGCCGCTCGCGGCTTCGACGTCGTGGTGCTGCCGCAGTCGGTGACCTCGGCCGAGGTCCTCGCGCTCGAGCCGTCCGCCCTGTTCTTCTCCAACGGCCCCGGTGACCCGGCCGCGAGCGACGCGCACGTCGCCCTCCTGCAGGACGTGCTCCGCGCGGGCGTGCCGTACTTCGGCATCTGCTTCGGCAACCAGCTGCTCGGCCGCGCGCTCGGCTTCGAGACCTACAAGCTGCCGTTCGGTCACCGCGGGATCAACCAGCCGGTCCTCGAAAAGGCGACCGGTCGGGTGGAGATCACCTCGCAGAACCACGGCTTCGCGGTCGACCTGCCGATCGAGGGCCGCCACGAGACGCCCGCCGGGTTCGGCCTTGCCGAAGTCAGCCACTACAGCCTGAACGACGAGGTCGTCGAGGGCATCAACTGCATCGACATCCCCGCGTTCTCGGTCCAGTACCACCCCGAGTCCGCCTCGGGTCCGCACGACGCGGTCTACCTGTTCGACCGGTTCCGCGACCTCGTGACCGGCCACGCCACCACTTCCAGCACCAAGGAGAACAACTAGTGCCCAAGCGCGACGACATCAACAGCGTCCTCGTCATCGGCTCCGGGCCGATCGTCATCGGGCAGGCCGCCGAGTTCGACTACTCGGGCACCCAGGCATGCCGCGTGCTGCGCGAGGAGGGCGTCCGCGTCATCCTCGTCAACTCGAACCCGGCGACCATCATGACCGACCCCGACTTCGCCGACGCGACCTACGTCGAGCCGATCACCTGGCAGGTCATCGAGACGATCATCGCGAAGGAGAAGCCAGACGCGATACTGCCGACCCTCGGCGGCCAGACGGCGTTGAACGCCGCGATCCAGCTGCACGAGCACGGCATCCTCGAGAAGTACGACGTCGAGCTCATCGGCGCGAACTTCGAGGCGATCAACAAGGGCGAGGACCGCCAGATCTTCAAGCAGCTCGTGCTCGACGCGGGCGCGGACGTGGCCCGCTCGTACATCGCCCACACCGTCGAGGAGGCCGTCGGCTACGCCGAGGACCTCGGCTACCCGCTGGTCGTGCGCCCCTCGTTCACCATGGGCGGCCTCGGCTCGGGCTTCGCGTACACCGAGACGGAGCTCCGCCGGATCGTCGGTGACGGCCTCCACCAGAGCCCGACCACCGAGGTGCTCCTCGAGGAGTCGATCCTCGGCTGGAAGGAGTACGAGCTCGAGCTCATGCGCGACACGGCCGACAACACCGTCGTCGTCTGCTCGATCGAGAACGTCGACCCGGTCGGCGTGCACACCGGGGACTCGATCACGGTGGCCCCCGCCCTGACGCTGACGGACCGCGAGTACCAGAAGCTCCGCGACATCGGTATCGACATCATCCGCGCGGTCGGCGTCGACACCGGCGGCTGCAACATCCAGTTCGCGGTCGACCCGGCCGACGGCCGCATCATCGTCATCGAGATGAACCCGCGCGTCTCCCGCTCGAGTGCCCTCGCCTCGAAGGCGACCGGCTTCCCGATCGCGAAGATCGCGGCGAAACTGGCCATCGGGTACCGCCTCGACGAGATCCCGAACGACATCACGAAGGTCACGCCCGCGAGCTTCGAGCCCACGCTCGACTACGTCGTCGTGAAGGTGCCGCGCTTCGCGTTCGAGAAGTTCCCCGCCGCCGATCCGACGCTCACGACCACCATGAAGTCGGTGGGTGAGGCGATGGCCATCGGACGCAACTACGCCACCGCACTGCAGAAGGCGCTGCGGTCGCTCGAGAAGCGCGGCTCCAGCTTCCACTGGGGCGACGAGTCCCGCAGTGTCGAGGAGCTGCTCGAGGTCATGAAGACCCCGACCGACGGCCGCATCGTCGTCGTGCAGCAGGCGCTCCGCAAGGGCGCCACCGCCGAGCAGGTCTTCGAGGCCACCAAGATCGACCCGTGGTTCATCGACCAGATCGTGCTCATCAACGACGTCGCCGATTGGATCGCCGGGGCGGAGCGCCTCGACACGGAGGTACTCCGGACCGCGAAGAACCACGGCTTCTCGGACGCGCAGATCGGTCAGCTGCGTGGGTTCGGCGAGCAGGAGGTGCGCGAGGTCCGCCACATCCTGGGTGTCCGGCCGGTCTACAAGACGGTCGACACGTGCGCCGGCGAGTTCCCGGCCCTCACCCCGTACCACTACTCGAGCTACGACACGGAGACCGAAGTGGTGGCGAGCGACCGCCGCAAGGTGGTCATCCTCGGGTCCGGCCCGAACCGCATCGGCCAGGGCATCGAGTTCGACTACTCCTGCGTGCACGCGTCCTTCGCGCTGCAGGCCGCCGGCTTCGAGACCATCATGATCAACTGCAACCCGGAGACCGTCTCGACGGACTACGACACGAGCGACCGGCTCTACTTCGAGCCGCTCACGCTCGAGGACGTCCTCGAGGTCATCCACGCCGAGAGCGAGTCGGGCGAACTCGTCGGTGTCGTCGTCCAGCTCGGTGGCCAGACGGCGCTCGGGCTCGCAAAGGGTCTCGAGGCCGCAGGCGTCCCGATCCTCGGCACCACGCCGACCGCCATCGACCTCGCCGAGGAGCGCGGCCAGTTCCAGGAGATCCTGGACGCCGCCGGCCTCGTCGCACCGAAGAACGGCACCGCGGTGGAGATCGAGGGTGCACTGCGCGTCGCCGAGGAGATCGGCTACCCGGTCCTCGTCCGCCCGAGCTTCGTGCTCGGCGGACGCGGCATGGAGATCATCTACGACAGCGCCTCGCTCACCGACTACTTCGTGCGCATCGAGGACCAGGGCATCGTGGGCCCGGCCCAGCCGCTGCTGGTCGACCACTTCCTCGACGACGCGATCGAGATCGACGTCGACGCCCTGTTCGACGGCGAGGAGCTCTACATCGGCGGCGTCATGGAGCACATCGAGGAGGCCGGTATCCACTCCGGCGACTCGAGCTGCACCCTCCCGCCCGTCTCGCTCGGTCGCGCCGAGATCGACCGGGTGCGGAACGCGACGCTCGCGATCGCCCAGGGGATCGGCGTGCGTGGTCTGCTGAACGTCCAGTTCGCGATCGGCGCCGGCATCCTCTACGTCATCGAGGCGAACCCGCGTGCGTCCCGCACGGTGCCGTTCGTGTCGAAGGCGCTCGGCATCCCGCTGGCGAAGGCCGCATCACTCATCATGACCGGCGCGACGGTCGCCGAGCTCAAGGACTCCGGGCTCCTGCCCCCGGTCGACGGATCCCGGGTCCCGATCGACTCCCCGGTGTCGGTCAAGGAGGCCGTGCTGCCCTTCAAGCGCTTCCGCACGAAGGACGGCCAGATCGTCGACAGCGTGCTCGGCCCGGAGATGCGCTCCACCGGCGAGGTGATGGGCATCGACAAGGACTTCCCGCGCGCGTTCGCGAAGAGCCAGGAGGCGGCCTACGGCGGCCTGCCGTCGAGCGGAACGGTGTTCGTCTCGGTCTCCGACCGCGACAAGCGTTCGATCATCCTGCCGGTGCTGCGCCTCCAGCAGCTCGGGTTCGACATCCTCGCGACCGACGGCACGGCCGAGGTGCTGAACCGGAACGGCATCAGTGCCCGGACGGTGCGCAAGTACAGCGAGACCACGGCCGCGGGCGAGGACGACTCGATCGTCGACCTGATCAACCGCGACGAGGTCGACATGGTCATCAACACCCCGAGTGGCCGGTCGGCTCGCGCGGACGGCTACGAGATCCGCGCGGCCGCCGTCGCGGCCGACAAGCCGCTCTTCACGACGATCGCGCAGCTCACCGCCGCGGTCGGCTCCTTCGAGGCGCTCGGCGGGGGCTTCGAGGTCCGCTCGCTCCAGGAGTACGCACTCGATCGGGCTGCGCGCTCGTGACGGCTTCGTTCGGAACCCGACTGGACGAGGTCTTCGTCCGGTCGGGCCGACTCTGCGTCGGCATCGATCCGCACCGCTTCCTGCTCGAGGCGTGGGGACTGCCCGACACCGCCGCCGGCGCGGGGGCCTTCGGCCTCGCCGTCGTCGAAGCCGCAGCCGGTCGCGCCGGGATCGTCAAGCCGCAGGTGGCGTTCTTCGAACGGTTCGGGTCGGCCGGGTACATCGCCCTCGAAGGGGTCCTCGCCGCGGCACGCGACGCCGGGCTCCTCGTGATCGGCGACGCCAAGCGCGGTGAGATCGGGACGAGCATGGAGGGCTATGCCGACGCGTGGCTGACCCCCGGTTCACCGCTGGAGGTCGACGCCCTCACCGTGAACCCCTATCTCGGCTTCGGCTCACTGCAGCCGGCACTCGAGCTCGCCGAGCAGCACGGCAAGGGCGTGTTCGTGCTGACGGCGACCTCGAACCCGGAGGGTCGCGACGTCCAGCTCGCCGAGGACGGCGCCGGCCTCACCGTCGCGGCGTCGATGCTCGACGAGATCGACCACTGGAACGCACGGCACCACCCCGGGGCGACCGGTTCGATCGGTGCGGTCATCGGAGCCACGCTCCGTCTCGAGGAGTTCGGCCTGACGGAGGTACCGCCGACGACCACGCTCCCGATCCTGGCACCCGGCTTCGGCCACCAGGGAGCTGCGGTCGCCGACCTCGGATCCATCTACGGCGACCTCGCACCGGGTGTCATCGTCTCCGAGTCCCGGAGCATCCTCGCCGCCGGACCCTCGGGGATCGCGGACGCCGTCGAACGTTCCGTCGCAGCCGTGAGGAGCGCCCGTGGTTGACCAGGAGCAGGACCAGCCCGGCAGGAACATGCCGGAGGTCGACCGGGCCGCCGCCTCACGTGAGGCCGTTCGCAAGCGCCGCGCCCGCGCGACCGTCAAGGCGTCCATCGCCTCCGGCGCCCGCACCCCGTTGGAGGTGCTCGACGCCGCGACCGCCGATCCGGACGGCATCGAGGGCGGCATCCGCATCACCGAGTACCTCCTCAGCATCCCGAGTGTCGGCGTCACCAAACTGGGGCGGATCCTCGAATCGCTCGGCATCTCCTCGGTCAAGCGCCTCGGCGGTCTCGGCCGACTGCAGCGGGATCGCCTCCGCGCCTTCATCGCCGAACGCTACCCGGGCACCGCGCGCAGCCGACTCGTCGTGCTCGCCGGCCCGACGGCCGTCGGCAAGGGGACGGTGGCCGCCTACATCCGCGACCACTACCCGGAGGTCCACCTCTCCGTCTCGGCCACGACACGCAAGCCCCGGCCGGGGGAGCAGCACGAGGTGAACTACTACTTCGTGACCGACGACGAGTTCGACGGCCTCATCGAGGGCGACCGCCTGCTCGAGCACGCCACGGTCCACAACGCGTACCGCTACGGCACGCCACGCGAGCCGATCGAGCGTGCGCTCGCCGCCGGCGACAGCGCGCTGCTCGAGATCGACATCCAGGGCGCCAGGCAGGTCCGGGAGGCGATGCCGGAGGCGACCCTGGTGTTCCTGCTGCCGCCGAGCTGGGACGAACTCGTCCGTCGACTCGTCGGACGAGGCACCGAGGACGAGGAGGAACGGGAGCGCCGACTGCGTACTGCGAAGGTCGAACTGGCCGCCGCGGACGAGTTCGACCACCGTGTCGTCAACGACGACGTGGCCCGCGCGGCCCAAGAGGTCGTAGACTTGATGAAGATTCACGGGGATTGACGTCCGACGCGCACCCCGCATCGATCCGATCTTCCCCGAACACAACCACACGAGGAGTGTGAACCTGCATGGCTGACAAGCTCAAGGGCATCATCGACCCGCCCATCGACTCCCTGCTCACCAAGGTCGAGTCCAAGTACGCACTCGTGATCTTCGCGTCCAAGCGCGCGCGCCAGATCAACGACTACTACGCCGACCTCCACGAGGGCAGCCTGTTCGACAACGTCGGGCCGCTGGTCGACTCGTCCGTCGAGGACAAGCCGCTCTCGATCGCGATGCACGAGATCAACGAGGACAAGCTCCAGATCAAGCCGATCGCCGAATAACGCTTCACCACGACGAATCCGCCGGGCGCCAGACGACCGGCGGATTCGTCGTGTCGGGCCCGTTCCCACCACCGCGACGCCCTGCGTCACAGGCGGACGACGTGTCCGAGGCCTCGACTAGAGTGATCAACGGTCGGGCCCCGGAACACCACGACGGCCGATCCCTCCACCATCGCATCACCACTTCCGACGGGAGACCGCATGACCGAGCTGCGCCTGTTCACCTCCGAATCCGTGACCGAGGGGCACCCCGACAAGATCTGCGACCAGATCTCGGACAGCATCCTCGACGCGCTCCTCGAGGTGGATCCGCGCAGTCGAGTCGCCGTCGAGACGCTTGTGACCACCGGGCTGGTCCATGTCGCCGGTGAGGTCTCCACGAGCGGCTACGTCGACATCCCGACGATCGTCCGCGAGCGCATCCGGTCCATCGGCTACACCTCGTCCGACATCGGATTCGACGGCGACTCCTGCGGCGTGAGCGTGTCGATCGGCTCGCAGTCCGCCGACATCGCCGCCGGAGTCGACCATGCCTTCGAGTCCCGCGAGCAGTCCAGCGTCGACGCCTACGACCTCCAGGGCGCCGGCGACCAGGGCATCATGTTCGGGTTCGCGACCACCGAGACGCCGCAGTACATGCCGCTGCCCAGCTGGATCGCGCACCGTCTCGCCGAGCGACTCGCCGAGGTCCGCAAGTCCGGCCAGCTCGACTACCTGCGCCCGGACGGCAAGACCCAGGTCACCATCGGGTACGACGGCTTCCTCCCGAAGACCGTGGAGACGGTCGTGGTCTCCACGCAACACAATCCAGGTGTCTCCACGGAGCAGCTCCGTCGCGACGTCCAGCGTCACGTCATCGAACCGGTCCTCGCGACGGTCGACCTCGACAGCTCGAACGTGACGCACCTGATCAACCCGACCGGCATCTTCGTCGTCGGTGGCCCGATGGGCGACGCCGGGCTCACCGGACGCAAGATCATCATCGACACCTACGGCGGAGCGGCTCGACACGGCGGTGGGGCCTTCAGCGGGAAGGACCCGTCGAAGGTGGACCGCTCGGCCGCATACGCCATGCGCTGGGTGGCGAAGAACGCGGTCGCCGCCGGATTCGCCGAACGTCTCGAGGTGCAGGTCGCCTACGCCATCGGCAAGGCCGCGCCGGTCGGACTCTACGTCGAGACCTTCGGGACGGCCCACGTGCCGGAGGCGGACATCACGCGCGCGATCCGCGACGTCTTCGACCTCCGTCCGGCCGCGATCATCGCCGACCTCGACCTCATCCGCCCCATCTACGCCGCCACGGCGGCGTACGGGCACTTCGGCCGCGAGCTCCCTGACTTCACGTGGGAGCGTCTCGACCGGGTGGAGGCGTTGCGGTCAGCAGCCGGGCTGTAGCCGTGATCGGCGCGAGGGTCGCCAGGGTGGTACTCGACTCCCCGTTGCCACAGCTCGACCACCTGTTCGACTACGCCATCCCCGACGAACTGGCCGACGACGCCGTGCTCGGCGCGCGCGTCTCGGTGCCGTTGCGCTCGGCCGGACGGTCGGCGAACGGGTTCATCGTGGACCTCGCCGACTCGAGCGAGTTCGGCGGGGCGCTCAGCCCGCTGAGCTCGGTCGTGTCGTCGGTACCGGTCCTGACCCCGACCCTGTGGACGCTCGCTCGCCGTGTCGCGGATCGCAGCGCCGGCAGCGCGATGGACGTGCTGCGTCTCGCCATCCCGCCGCGACAGGTCCGGGTGGAGAAGACCTGGGCGGCCGCGACCCCGCCGGAGCCTCCGTCGGTCGAGCGGCGCACCGTCCCGGGGTTCGCCCCCGGCACCCTCGACCGTCTCGCGCCGGGGGAGCGGTACGCGGTCAGCGCGATCCCCACCCTGACCGCGACGAGCGCGGGCGTCTGGCTCCCCGACTGGTCCTTCACGCTGGCGGCTCTCGCCGTGAACCAGCTGTCCGAGGGGAGGAGTGCGATCCTGTGCGTCCCCGACTACCGGGACGTCGAACACCTCCTGGCGGCGCTCGACGACCTCGGCGTCAGTGCCGCGGTCGCGAGGGCCGACGCCAAGCAGACCCCGGCTGCTCGCTACCGCTCCTACCTGGACGGACTGCATCCGGTGCCCCGGATCGTCGTCGGCAACCGGTCGGCCGTCTATGCACCGGCGCACGACCTCGGACTCATCGCCCTCTGGGATGACGGCGACCCCCTCCACCAGGAACAGCTCGCCCCCTATGTGCACGCCCGCGACGTCGCGCTGACCCGGCAGGAGATGAGCGGCTCCGCACTCGTCTTCGCGGCGCACTCGCGCAGCACCGAGACCCAGCGACTCGTCGAACTCGGCTGGCTGCGCGAGGTCGGGCCGACCCCGCCGGTACGACCGAGAGTCGTCGTGTCCCGGGCGAGCGGCGACGACGCCATGACGAGCCAGGCGAGGATCCCGTCGAGCGCCTGGCGCGCGGTCGACGAGGCGCTGCATCACGGACCCGTGCTGGTCCAGGTCGCGCGGCCGGGGTACGCGCCGCACCTCGCCTGTCGACGGTGCGGGACGAGGGCCCACTGCTCGGTGTGCCACGGTCCACTCCAACTCGCCACAGCCCGTTCGCAGCCCTCCTGCCGGTGGTGCGGTCACCTCGCGGCAGGGTGGTCGTGCGAGACCTGCCACGACACCGCGTTCCGCGTCACGGCCGCCGGCACCGGCCGGACCGCCGAGGAACTGGGCCGGGCGTTCCCCCGGTACCGGGTCGTGGTGTCGGACGGCGACGCCCCCAAGTTCGAGGTCGGCCCGGAGCCGGCGCTGGTGATCGCGACCCGCGGCGCGGAGCCCGTCGCAGCGGGCGGCTACGCCGCCGTCCTCCTGGTCGACGCCGACCGCATGCTGGCGCGGGAGTCGCTCCGTGTCGCCGAGGACTGCCTGCGGTGGTGGTCGAACGCCGCAGCCCTGGCCGCTCCACGCGCGCCGGTGCTCCTGATCGGCGTCGAGGCCCCCGTGGCGAACGCCTTCGCCCTGTGGCAGCAGCCGCGGTTCGCGAGCGAGGAGCTCGCCGAGCGCCGAGAGCTCGGGTTCCCTCCGGCGGTCCGGAGCGCGACCCTCACCGGCACCCGCGACGCCGTCGACGCTGCTCTCACTGCGCTGCCCGCCGAGTACCGAAGCCGCGTGCTCGGCCCGACCGTCGACGAAGCGGGGGACAGCGTCGCGATCCTGCGGGTCGACTACGGCCACGCCAGGGCGGTCGCCGAGCAGTTGCGGGCGACCGTCGTCGCGCAGGCGGCGAAGCGTCGACGGCCGACGCCCGGCAGGCGGGCACCGAAAGCCCCGCCTACACTCAGAGTACGATTCGACGATCCGGAGATGCTGTCATGATCCACCCCGTCCACGAAGTCCGAACCGCATGAGGCTGGTCTTCGCCGGCACCCCCGCCGTCGCCGTTCCGACGCTCGACGCCCTCGTCTCGGCCGGGCACGAGATCGCGGCCGTCGTGACCCGACCCGACGCCCCGCTCGGCCGCAAGCGGGTCCTGACCCCGTCGCCGGTGGCAGCGGCCGCCGAACGGCTCGGACTCCCGGTCATCCGCGCTGCACGGCTCGACGACGACGCGACCGCGCGGATCGCCGCGCTCCGTGCGGAACTCGGCGTGATCGTCGCGTACGGCGGGCTCGTCCGTGAACCCCTCCTGTCCGCGCCGGCACACGGTTGGATCAATCTGCACTTCTCATTGCTGCCGGCCTGGCGCGGCGCGGCGCCCGTCCAGCGGTCCGTGATGGCCGGAGACGCGGTCACCGGTGCGTCGGTCTTCCAGCTCGTACCGGCTCTCGACGCCGGAGACGTCTTCGCGACCGTGGAGACGCCGATCGGCGAGCGCGAGACCTCGGGGGAGCTCCTCGACCGCCTCGCCGAGCTCGGCGCACCGCTCACTGCCGAGGTCGTCGCCGCCATCGCCGCCGGCACCGCGGTCGCGGCCCCGCAGCAGGGCGAGGTGTCGCTCGCGCCGAAGCTCGACGGCCAGGACGGCCGGATCGTCTGGGACCGCCCCGTCGCCGACGTGTGGTCGCAGATCCGCGGGGTGACCCCCGAGCCGGGCGCGTTCACCCTCCTCGACGAGGCACGGCTGAAGGTGCACCGTGCCGTCCCCGTGTCGACGATGCCGACGGACCCACCGGCGCCCGGGACGATCGTGTCCGTCGACGGCCTCGTCCTGGTCGGCACGGCGGACACACCGTTGCAACTCCTGCAGGTGCAGCCGGCCGGGCGGACGGCGATGCCAGCCGCCGACTGGTGGCGCGGTGCGTCCGCTGGAACCGATCGGCTGGTCACCGCGTGAGCGGCCAGCAGCCAGAGGGCCAGCGACGCCGCGACCGACGGCCCCGCGACGAGGAACCCCGACGCGGACGCCAGCGTCCCACGCGTCCGCGTGACTCGGCGACCGTGCAGCCGGCACGCCGAGTGGCCTTCGACGTCATCCACGCCGTCAGCACCTCGGATGCCTACGCGAACCTCCTCCTGCCGCACCGGCTGGCCGAGGCGAAGTTGAGTCCGGCGGACGCCGGCCTCGCGACTGAGCTGACGTACGGCACCCTCCGCCGACGCGGGTACTACGACCGGGTCATCGCGCACGCGGCCAAGCGTCCCGTGACCGAGATCGACGACGCGATCCTCGACGTCCTGCGGCTCGGTGCCCATCAGCTGCTCTCCATGCGCGTCCCAGGCCACGCCGCCGTGAACGAGTCGGTCGAGCTCGCCCGGTCCGCCGGGTCACGGTCCGCGGCCGGCTTCACCAACGGTGTCCTCCGCACCATCTCGCGGACCGAACCGGCCGAGTGGGAGCGGATCCTGCTGGGTGAGGTCACGAACGACACCGACCGCCTGGCCGTGAGCACCGCCCACCCGTCGTGGGTCGTTCGGGCCATCAGGCAGGCGCTCGACCTGCAGGACCGCGGCGACGAACTCGAGGACGCGCTGGCCGCGGACAACCTCGCCCCGCAGGTGAACCTCATCGCACTCCCGGGGCTCGCCGACCGGCCCGAGGACGCCGAACCGAACCGGTTCTCGCCGTACGGCTTCCGCAGCGCCGGCGGCGACCCGGTGCAACTCGTCGGGACCGGCGGCGGGCGCCTCCGCGTCCAGGACGAGGGCTCGCAGCTCGCCGCGCTCGCGCTGACCCGCGCGGTACCGGTCCGGTCAGGCGAGCGATGGCTCGACCTCTGTGCGGGGCCGGGTGGCAAGGCGGCGCTGCTGGCCGCCGAGGCCCTCGCCGGGGAGGCACGCCTCGACGCGAACGAACTGGTCCCCGCCAGGGCCCGTCTCGTGGAGCGCGCCCTCGCAGGTGTCCCGCTCGACGTGTCGGTCTCGACCGCCGACGGCACGACGCTCGCGGCGGCGCATCCCGCGACCTACGACCGCATCCTCCTCGACGCCCCGTGCACCGGGCTCGGCGCGCTGCGACGACGACCGGAGGCGCGGTGGCGGAAGACGCCGAAGGACGTCTCCGAACTGACCCGACTGCAGGGCTCACTGCTCGATGCAGCCATCACCGCGCTCGCTCCCGGCGGGATCGTGGCGTACGTGACGTGTTCACCACACGTCGGTGAGACGGCACTGATCGTGGAGAGCGCCCTGCGAGCCCATCCCGGGATGGAGCGGCTCGACACCTCCGCGGTGCTCGACCAGGTCACGACCGAACCGCTCGACGCCGCGGCGCCCGGTGGCGCGGTCCAGCTCTGGCCGCACCGCCAGGGCACCGACGCCATGTACATCGCGCTGCTCCGCAAGCCCGCGGAGTCGGCCGGACCCGCTGTCGATCGATAGGCTCGAGCACATGTCCGCGCGCATCAACCCGAGCATCCTGTCCGCCGATTTCGTGAACCTCCAGGCCGACCTGGAGCGGATCGCGAGCGCCGACCTCGTCCACGTCGACGTCATGGACAACCATTTCGTCCCGAACCTCACGTTCGGTCCGCAGATGGTCGGTCGCATCCAGGACGTGTCTCCGGTCCCGCTCGACGTCCACCTCATGATCTCGGACGTCGATCGATGGGCTCCCGGCTACGCCGAGCTCGGGGCGTACTCGGTGACGTTCCACGCCGAGGCCACCAGCGACCCCGTCGCCCTCGCCAGACGCCTGCGTTCCATCGGGGCACGTGCCGGGATCGCCGTGAAGCCCGGCACGCCCATCGAGCCGTACCTGGAACTCCTGCCGGAGTTCGACCAGGTGCTCGTCATGACGGTCGAGCCGGGGTTCGGCGGACAGTCGTTCATGCCGGAGACCATGCCGAAGCTGCAGGCGCTGTCAGCCGAGGTCGCGCGCACCGGTCTCGACGTCTGGCTCCAGGTCGACGGCGGGATCTCCGCGGACACGATCGGGATCGCGGCCGCCGCCGGTGCCGACACCTTCGTCGCGGGGTCGGCCGTCTACAGCGGTTCCGATCCTGCCTCGAACATCGCGCTCCTCCGGGCCGCAGCCGAGGCGTCGACGCACACCCACTGACTCGGCTGGCCGGTCGAGCGCCCCCGCGGTGCGCGCCGCCGCCCGGAACCGGTACCCTGGAGCACGTGAAAACCTTCGACGAGCTGTTCGACGAGCTGCGCCTGAAGGCCGAGACCCGGCCGGAGGGTTCCGGCACCGTCCGCGAACTGGACACAGGTGTGCACGGCATCGGGAAGAAGATCGTCGAGGAGGCCGCCGAGGTCTGGATGGCGGCCGAGTACCAGAGCGACACCGAGACGGCCGAGGAGATCTCGCAGCTGCTCTACCACGTGCAGGTGATGATGGTGGCGAAGGGGCTCACCCCCGCCGACGTCTACCGACATCTGTAGGAGCACGTCGCGGCGCATGCGCCGCGCCTCCTGATCACCCTGTCGAGACACCATCGCACAACACGAAAGTCACCCCATGCTGAGAGTCGCCGTGCCCAACAAGGGCTCGCTGTCCGAGACCGCCGTCGAGATGCTGCAGGAGGCCGGCTACGCGACCCGTCGCGACACCAAGGAGCTCCACGTCGTCGACGCACGGAACGACGTCGAGTTCTTCTACCTCCGTCCGCGCGACATCGCGACCTACGTCGGTTCCGGCGCCCTCGACATCGGCATCACGGGGCGCGATCTGCTTCTGGACTCGCACTCCGCCGCGACCGAACTCGCCGAGCTGGGCTTCGGCGGCTCGACGTTCCGCTTCGCCGGACCGGCCGACGAGTTCTCCGAGCTCTCCGATCTCGCGGGGAAGACGGTCGCCACCAGCTACCCCGGCCTCGTCGGCAACTTCCTCCGCGACGCCGGAGTGGATGCGACGCTCGTCCACCTCGACGGTGCGGTCGAGTCGGCCGTCCAGCTCGGGGTCGCGGACGCGGTGGCCGACGTCGTGTCCACCGGCACCACCCTTCGGAAGGCCGGCCTCGGCATCTTCGGCCCGGTGATCCTCGACTCCACCGCCGTGCTCATCGCGTCGCCGGAGACGAAGCCCACCACGGCCACGCTCATCCGCCGACTGCAGGGCGTGCTCGTCGCGCGGCAGTACGTGCTCGTCGACTACGACCTCCCGGTCCGGCTGCTCGAGCAGGCGACCGCCGTCGCCGGTGGCATCGAGTCGCCGACGGTCTCGCCGCTCCGCGATCCCGAGTGGGTGGCGGTCCGGGTCATGATCCCTCGCGGCGACGCGAACGACGTCATGGACCGCCTCTACGAGCTCGGCGCACGCGCCATCCTCGTCACGGCCATCCACGCCGCCCGACTCTGAGTCGCCCCTCCATCATCACCCGTCCCAGTCGCATTGCGGAGGCCTCCGTGTCACTCGCCACCCGAGTCATCCCCTGTCTCGACGTCGCCGACGGGCGCGTCGTGAAGGGCGTCAACTTCCTCGACCTCCGCGATGCCGGCGATCCGGTCGAGCTCGCGAAGCGCTACGCCGAGCAGGGCGCCGATGAACTGACCTTCCTCGACGTCACGGCCACCGTGGCCGAACGCGACACCACCTACGACCTCGTCAGCCGCACCGCCGAGCAGGTCTTCATCCCGCTCACGGTCGGCGGCGGGGTCCGCTCGACCCAGGACGTCTCGCGGCTGCTGGCCAGCGGAGCGGACAAGGTCGGCGTGAACAGCGCCGCGATCGCCCGGCCGGAGTTGCTGGGGGAGATCGCCGACCGCTTCGGCGCTCAGGTCCTCGTCCTCTCCCTGGACGTGAAGCGACACGCCGGCAGCGCATCCGGATGGATCGTCACGACACACGGCGGCCGACGTGAGACCGAACTCGACGCGCTCGCCTGGGCGACCGAGGCGATCGAACGCGGTGCGGGCGAGCTGTTGGTGAACTCGATCGACGCCGACGGCACCAAGGCCGGGTTCGACACCGAGCTCATCAGCGCCATGCGCGAGATCAGCCGGGTTCCGGTCATCGCGTCCGGGGGAGCAGGCCGCCTCGCCGACTTCCCACCCGCGATCGCCGCGGGTGCCGACGCCGTCCTCGCCGCGAGCGTCTTCCACAACGGCGAGTTGACGATCGGCCAGGTCAAACAGGAACTCGCCGACGCCGGTTGGACGGTGCGGGCATGAGCGCGGACATCACCATCCCGGTGGGCGCCGACCCGGAGACCGCGATCGGCCAGCTCACCTTCGACGCGCAGGGCCTGCTCCCCGCGATCGTGCAGCAGTGGGACTCACGCGAGGTGCTCATGCTCGGGTGGATGGACGCCGAGGCCGTCCGCCGGACGATGACCGAGGGTCGGGTCACCTACTGGTCCCGGTCACGACAGGAGTACTGGCGCAAGGGCGACACCTCCGGCCACGTGCAGTTCGTCCGGGCGCTCGCCTACGACTGCGACGGGGATACCCTGTTGGTGGAGGTCGATCAGCACGGCGCCGCCTGCCACACGGGCACGCGCAGCTGTTTCGACGGCCGGAGCCTCGACGTCGTCGCAGCGCCATCGCCGACACCATGAATCGAGTTGGAGCATGACCGAGAGCACCGCAGCACCCCAGTCCGGGCCGGTGGAGCCGCCGAGGCCCGACGAACCGTCCGAGACCGACGAGCTCGATTCCAGGGCTCTCCGCAGTCGTCAGCGCCGCCTGAAGACCCTGCTCCTCGTCACCGCCGTCCTCGCCGACGCGCTCATCCTCGCAGCGTGGACCCAGACCTGGCTCTCGATCAGCCTCGTGGGCGTCGGCCCGCACTCCGGCGCGCTCGACGTCGTCGGCTCCGTCGCCGCTCCCGCCCTGTCCGCACTCGCGCTCGCCGGTCTCGCCCTCGTCGCGGCGCTGGCCATCGCCGGGCCGGTGTTCCGCATCATCCTCGGCCTGCTGGAGGCCGTGATCGGCGCCTGCGTCATGATCTCGTCGATCGCGGTGCTCGCCTCGCCGGCGACCGCGGGCGCGGCGGCCGTGACCGAGGCTACGGGCGTCGCCGGAAGCCAGTCGACCATCGACCTCGTCGCGGCGACCACGCTCACCGCCTGGCCGGCGATCACCCTGGTGCTCGGCGTCGTGCTCGGACTCGCCGGGCTCGCGACCGTGCTCACCCACCGCCGGTGGCCCGGTCCGTCGAAGAAGTACCAGGCGGTCCGGTTCACGCAGGTCGAGACGGCCCCGAGCGCCGACCCGGTGGGCGCCTGGGACGACCTCAGCCGCGGCGACGACCCGACGCGCTGACCGCTCCGCCGAACCACGACGGCACCCCGGGCCACCTGGGAACTCGTGGCCCACGCACGGAACCGCGCACCGCTTGCCGGTACACTGGAACCCGCACTCGCACAGAAGGAGAACCATGAGCACCGACCCCTCGGACCCCGGCCACGGACACTCGCCCGCCGCCTGGACGGCCGTGATCATCATGTTGGTCGCGTTCGCCGCCGGTACGGTCTTCTTCTGGCTCGACATGCCCGTCCTCGTCTGGGCCTCCGCCGGCGTCCTCCTCCTCGGGTGGATCACGGGCGGTGTCCTCGCCAAGGCGGGATACGGCGTCGGCGGGTCCAAGACCGTGGCGAAAGAGCACTGAACATGCTCGCCGACCTCATGGCCGGCGCGAAGGAGGACGCTCTCGGGCGCCTCGCGGGCCGTCCGGCTGCAGTCGTCGAAGCCGCTGCTGTCGAGGCCCCTCCGGCCATCGACGCCCTTGCTGCGCTCGCCCCGGCCGACCAGGTCAAGATCATCGCCGAGGTCAAGCGGTCCAGTCCGTCCCGCGGCGCGTTGGCCGACATCCCCGACCCTGCGCTCCTCGCCTCGCTCTACGACCAGGGTGGTGCCAGCGCGGTCAGCGTGCTGACCGAGGGTCGCAAGTTCGGTGGTTCGCTGCAAGACCTCGAGGCCGTCCGGGCCGCGATCCGCATCCCGGTCCTCCGCAAGGACTTCATCTCCCTGCCGTACCAGGTGTTCGAAGCCCGGGCATCCGGCGCCGACCTGGTCCTCCTGATCGTCGCCGGACTCGACCAGGCCACGCTGTCGTCGCTGCACGAACTCGTCCTGCAGCTCGGCATGACCCCGCTGGTGGAGACCCACTCCGCCGAGGAGCTGGCCAGAGCGAGCGACATCGGTGCCCGGCTCATCGGCGTCAACGCGCGGAACCTCAGCACCTTCGAACTCGACCCACACCTCTTCGGATCGTTGACCGACCGTTTCCCCGCCGACGCCGTCAAGGTGGCCGAGTCAGCTGTGCTCCGCGCCGCCGACGTCGCCGCCTACCGACGTGACGGCGCCGACGTCGTCCTGGTCGGCGAGGCGCTCGTCACCGGCGACCCCGTCGCCACCCTCGAACAGTTCCTGGGAGCCACCGCATGACCATGTCACCAGCCACCCCCGCCCACGCGGAACCGACGCACCTCCGAGACGAAGCCGGTCCGTTCTTCGGCGACTTCGGCGGACGCTACATGCCGGAGGCGCTCATCGCCGCGGTCGACGAACTCGCGACGGCCTACGAGGCCGCCAAGGCCGACGAGAGCTTCCAGGCCGAGCTGACGACGCTGCTCCGCGACTACGCCGGCCGCCCGTCGATCATCACCGAGGTGCCACGCTTCGCCGCATCGGCGGGTGGTGCACGCATCTTCCTCAAGCGCGAGGACCTCAACCACACCGGCTCGCACAAGATCAACAACGTCCTGGGCCAGGCGCTCCTCACGAAGCGCATCGGCAAGACCCGCGTCATCGCCGAGACGGGGGCCGGTCAGCACGGTGTGGCCACGGCCACCGCGGCCGCACTCTTCGGCCTCGACTGCACGATCTACATGGGCGAGGTCGACACCGAGCGTCAGGCGCTCAACGTCGCCCGCATGCGACTGCTCGGCGCGACCGTCATCCCCGTGACGACGGGCTCGCGGACTCTCAAGGACGCCATCAACGAGGCGTACCGCGACTGGGTCGCGTCGGTCGAGACCACGAACTACATCTTCGGCACCGCGGCGGGCCCACACCCGTTCCCGGTCATGGTCCGCGACTTCCAGAAGATCATCGGAGAAGAGGCCCGCGCACAGCTCCTCGAGCTGAACGGTTCACTTCCCGACGCGGTCGTCGCCTGCGTCGGTGGCGGCTCCAACGCCATCGGCATCTTCCACGCCTTCCTCGACGACGCGGACGTCGCGCTCTACGGAGTCGAGGCTGCCGGCGACGGCGTCGACACCCCACGGCACGCCGCGTCCATCGGCCGCGGTCGTCCGGGTGTCCTGCACGGTGCCCGCACCTTCGTCCTCCAGGACGACGACGGCCAGACCGTCGAGTCCCATTCCATCTCCGCAGGCCTCGACTACCCGGGCGTCGGACCGGAGCACGCCTGGCTCGCCGACACCGGCCGGGCGACGTACGTCCCCGCGACGGACGCCGAGGCGATGGAGGCCTTCCGACTCCTGAGCCGCACCGAGGGGATCATCCCCGCGATCGAGTCCGCCCACGCACTGGCCGGGGCCATCGTCCTCGGCAAGGAGTTGGGCCCCGAGGCGACCATCCTGATCAACCTCTCCGGGCGCGGAGACAAGGACGTCGAGACGGCTGCCACCTACTTCGGGCTCCTCGACGAAGCCGGGCGGAACGCATGACCGCCCCGGCCACCGACCACACGACGGTCTCACCGGTCGCATCGGCGATCGACGCCGCCGCCGTCGACCGTCGCGGCGCCCTCATCGGGTACCTCCCCGTCGGATTCCCCGACCTCCAGACGAGTATCGACGCCGCCATCGCGCTCGCGCAGAACGGCGTCGACGTCCTCGAGCTCGGCGTGCCCTACTCCGACCCCGTCATGGACGGAGCGGTCATCCAGGCCGCGACCATGACCGCCCTCGCGGAGGGGTTCCGGTTGCGCGACGTCTTCACGGCGATCAGCGCCATCCGCGCCGCCGTGGACGTCCCGGTCCTCGTCATGACGTACTGGAACCCGGTGCTGCAGTACGGCGTGGAGCGGTTCGCCTCCGACCTCGCCGCGGCCGGCGGAGCCGGGCTCATCACCCCCGACATCACCCCCGACGCCGCGGCGGACTGGCTGGACGCCAGTGAACGACACGGCCTCGACCGGGTCTTCCTGGCAGCACCGACCTCGAGCGACGACCGCCTGTCGCTCGTGACCGAACGGTCCCGCGGCTTCGTGTACACCGTCTCCACGATGGGCATCACCGGTGCCCGGCAGGACCTCGACGCGGCCGCGAAGACCCTCGTCGGTCGTCTCCGCACGGCGGGGGCACAGCACGCGTGCGTCGGCATCGGCATCTCGACCGCGGAGCAGGTCCGCTCGGTCCTCGAGTACGCCGACGGAGCCATCGTCGGATCCGTGTTCGTCAAAGCACTCGCCGACGGCGGTGTCCCGGCGATCACCGAGGTCGCCCGTTCACTCGCGGCCGGCACCGCCCGCTGAGGGTATCCTCAGCACGTCGGCGATGCTGAAAGCCCTACACTCGATCAGAGTTCGTAACGAAAGGCGACCACTGCAGTGATTGCACCCCTCAGCATCCCGAGCCCGAACCCGGACATCGCGACCTTCAGCGTGGGCCCGTTCACGGTGCACATGTACGCGCTCTGCATCATCGCCGGGATCATCGCCGCCACCATTCTCACCTCCCGGCGGCTGACGAAGCGCGGCGCCGAGCCGGGCATCGTGCTCGACATCATCCTGTGGGCCATCCCCTTGGGGATCATCGGTGCGCGGATCTTCCACGTCCTGACCCACCCCGGCGACTACTTCTACCCGGGTGCCGACCTCCTGCGGACGCTCTACATCTGGGAGGGCGGCATCGCGATCTTCGGTTCGCTCATCGGTGGAGCGGTCGGCGCCTACATCGGCTGCCGCATGACGGGGATCCGGTTCTGGACCTTCGCCGACGCCCTCGCGCCCGGCCTGCTGCTCGCCCAGGCGTTCGGTCGCCTCGGCAACTACTTCAACCACGAGCTCTACGGGCTCCCCACGGACCTGCCCTGGGGCCTCGAGATCGAGGCCAGCAACCCAGCGTTCCCGATCGGTCTGCCCGCCGGCACGCTGTTCCACCCCACGTTCCTGTACGAGATCATCTGGAACCTGCTGGGGGTGGCCGTCATCCTCTGGATCGGACACCGCTTCAACCCGCAGTGGGGCCGCCTGTTCGGTGTCTACCTCATCTGGTACGGCGCCGGTCGCACGGTCTGGGAGACCATCCGGATCGACCCGAGCGAGTACCTCTTCGGCATCCGCGCCAATGTCTGGGCCGCGATCCTCGCGATCGTCGTCGGACTCGCGATCATCGTCATCCAGTCGCGTCGCCACACGGGTGCCGAGCCGTCGCCGTACGTCCCCGGCCGTTCCTGGGCCGATCCGAAGGCTGCGGTAGACTACTACGACACCGACGCGGAGAACCTGGGGCTGCGCAGTGCCTCCGCCGACGACGATGCCGACGGAGCAGACCGCACTGCGTCATCCACTCCGTCGTCCGAAGCCACGGTCGCCACAAGCAAGACCGGCTCTCGCTCCTAGGCTGAACGCACCCTCGTCGGCCCGGTGGATCCCGGCTCAGCAGGGGATCCATCACCCGTTTCGTCCCAGGGCCAGCGACGTCCCCCTTCTGATCCCCTTTCGTGAGGACGGTAATTCCATGGCGCATGCACCGTACGCTTCATTCAGCTCGGTTCCGCCCAAGCAGGGCATGTACGACCCGGCGAACGAGAAGGACGCCTGTGGCCTGGCGATGGTCGCGACCCTGACGGGCGAGGCCTCGCACAGCATCATCGACGCGGCCCTCGGTTCGCTCCGCAACCTGGAGCACCGCGGCGCGATCGGTTCCGACGCCGGGACCGGCGACGGCGCGGGCATCCTCACCCAGATGCCCGACGCCTTCCTCCGCGGCGTCGCCGGATTCGACCTGCCGCCGCTCGGTGCGTACGCCGTGGGCATCGCCTTCCTGCCCACCGACGCCTCCGAGCGCGCACAGCTCCAGACGCGCATCGCCGCGATCGCCGCCGAGGAGGAACTCACCGTCCTCGGCTGGCGTGAGGTGCCGGTCGACCCCGACGAGCTCGGGAAGCTCGCCCGTGCGGCCATGCCGGCGTTCGAGCAACTGTTCGTCACCGGGTCCGGCGCGTCGACGCCGACCGGGATCGCCCTCGACCGACTCGCCTTCCGACTCCGGAAGCGGGCGGAGCGCGAGCTCGGGGCATACTTCATCTCCCTGTCGAGCCGCACGCTCGTCTACAAGGGCATGGTCACGACGCTCCAGCTCGAACCGTTCTACCCCGACCTGTCCGACGAGCGGTTCGCGACCAAGCTCGCCATCGTCCACTCGCGGTACTCCACCAACACGTTCCCGTCCTGGCCGCTCGCCCAACCGCTGCGCATGATGGCGCACAACGGCGAGATCAACACCGTCGAGGGCAACCGCAACTGGATGCGCGCGCGGCAGTCGCAGCTCGAGTCCGAGCTCATCGGCGACATCCGCCCCCTGCTCCCCATCATCACGCCCGGAGCGAGCGACTCCGCCTCGTTCGACGAGGTCCTCGAGCTGCTGACGCTGACCGGACGGTCCCTCCCGCACGCCATGATGATGATGGTGCCCGAGGCCTGGGAGAAGCAGACCGGGCTGTCGCAGGAGCGACGCGACTTCTACGAGTTCAACTCCATGCAGATGGAGCCGTGGGACGGTCCGGCCGCCCTCACCTTCACGGACGGCTCACTCGTCGGCGCGACCCTGGACCGGAACGGCCTGCGTCCCGGTCGCTGGCTGGAGACGACCGACGGTCTCGTCGTCCTGGGCAGCGAGATCGGCGTCCTCGACGTCGACCCGAGCCGGGTCAAGCGCAAGGGCCGTCTGCGCCCCGGGAAGATGTTCCTCGTCGACACCGAGGCCGGGCGGATCATCGAGGACGACGAGATCAAGGACGAGCTCTCGGCATCGGCACCCTGGGGCGACTGGCTCGACGCCGGACGCATCAACCTGAGCGACCTGCCGGAGCGCGAGCACATCGTGCACACGCCGGCATCCGTCACCCGCCGCCAGCGGACCTTCGGGTACACCGAAGAGGAGGTGCGCATCCTCCTGCAGCCCATGGGCCAGAACGGTGCGGAGCCGCTCGGCGCGATGGGGTCGGACACCCCGATCGCGGTGCTCTCCGACCGCCCTCGGCTCCTGTTCGACTACTTCGTGCAGCAGTTCGCCCAGGTCACCAACCCGCCGCTCGACTCGATCCGCGAGGAGGTCGTCACCTCGCTGAAGCTCGGGCTCGGCCCGGAGCGCAACCTCCTCTCGTGGGGCCCCGAGCACGCCAAGCAGGTCGTCCTCGACTTCCCGGTCATCGACAACGACGAGCTCGCCAAGATCCAGCACATCGACCCGAACCCGGCGAGCCCGCTGACGACGACCGTCAAGGCGCTCTACCGCGTCGAGGACGGCTCGGCCGGACTCGAGACGCGCCTGCGCGAGATGTGTGACGAGGTCGACCAGGCGATCCTCGCCGGCTCGGAGTTCATCGTCCTGAGCGACCGTGACTCGAACTCCGACCTCGCGCCGATCCCGTCGCTGCTCTCGCTCGCCGCCGTGCACCACCACCTCATCCGCGCCGAGAACCGGATGAAGGTCGGGCTCGTCGTCGAGGCCGGCGACGTGCGCGAGGTTCACCACGTCGCGCTGCTCATCGGCTACGGCGCCTCCGCGATCAACCCGTACCTGGCCATGGAGAGCTGCGAGGACCTCGTTCGCAGCGGCCTCATCCAGGGCGTCACCCGCGAGCAGGCCGTCAAGAACGTCATCAAGGCGCTCGGCAAGGGCGTGCTCAAGATCATGTCGAAGATGGGCATCTCCACGGTGTCCTCCTACGCCGGAGCACAGGCCTTCGAGGCCGTCGGCCTGAGCCAGCAGCTCGTCGACAGCTACTTCACCGGTACGGAGACGAAGCTCGGCGGTGTCGGCATCGAGGTGATCGCCGAGGAGAACGCGAAGCGTCACCGGTACGCGTACCCCGAGGACGCCGCATCGACGGCCCACGAACGCCTGCAGTCCGGCGGCGAGTACCAGTGGCGTCGCGACGGTTCGCCGCACCTCTTCAACCCGGAGACGGTCTTCAAGCTGCAGCACGCGACCAAGACGCGCCGGTACGACATCTTCCGCGAGTACACCCACATGGTCGACTCCCAGGCGGCCCAGCTCATGACGCTCCGCGGGATGTTCACGCTCCGTGCCGGTGCGCGGCCGCCCGTCCCGCTCGACGAGGTCGAGTCGGTCGCGTCGATCGTGAAGCGGTTCTCGACCGGGGCGATGAGCTACGGTTCCATCTCGCGCGAGGCGCACGAGACGCTGGCGATCGCGATGAACAGCATCGGTGCCAAGTCGAACACGGGTGAGGGCGGCGAGGACGTCGACCGTCTCCTCGACCCGACGCGCCGCAGCGCGATCAAGCAGGTCGCCTCCGGCCGGTTCGGCGTGACGAGCATGTACCTCACGCACGCCGACGACATCCAGATCAAGCTCGCCCAGGGCGCGAAGCCCGGTGAGGGCGGGCAGTTGCCGCCGACGAAGGTCTACCCGTGGGTGGCGCGGACGCGGCACGCCACGGCGGGCGTCGGGCTGATCTCGCCGCCGCCGCACCACGACATCTACTCCATCGAAGACCTCAAGCAGCTCATCTTCGACCTGAAGCGCGCGAACCCGAAAGCCCGGATCCACACCAAGCTGGTGAGCCAGTCCGGCATCGGTGCGGTGGCCGCGGGCGTCGCGAAGGCGCTCTCGGACGTCATCCTCGTCTCCGGTCACGACGGCGGAACCGGCGCGAGCCCGTTGAACTCCCTGAAGCACGCGGGCACACCGTGGGAGCTGGGCCTCGCTGAGACGCAGCAGACCCTCATGCTCAACAACATGCGCGACCGCGTCGTGGTGCAGGTCGACGGTCAGATGAAGACCGGACGCGACGTCGTCATCGGCGCACTGCTCGGCGCGGAGGAGTTCGGCTTCGCGACGGCACCGCTCGTCGTCTCCGGGTGCGTCATGATGCGCGTGTGCCACCTCGACACCTGCCCGGTCGGCGTCGCGACGCAGAACCCGGTGCTGCGCGAGCGGTTCACCGGCAAGCCGGAGTTCGTCGTGAACTTCTTCGAGTTCATCGCCCAGGAGGTGCGCGAGTACCTCGCCGAGCTCGGGTTCCGGACGCTCGAGGAGGCGATCGGCCACAACGAACTGATCGACGCCGACCGGGCGATCGACCATTGGAAGGCGTCCGGGCTCGACCTGGCCCCGGTCCTCGTGGGTCCCGTCTTCGCCGACGACGAGCCGCGGATCAACCGCCGGCCGCAGGAGCACGAGCTCGAGAAGCACTTCGACCAGCAGCTCATCACGGCCGCCTCGGACGTGCTCGAACACGGCGGCCACTTCTCGGTCGACCTGCCCATCCGCAACACGGAGCGGGCGGTCGGCACCATGCTCGGCCACGAGGTCACCAGACGACACGGCGAGAACGGGCTCCCGGCAGGGAGCATCGACATCACCCTGCGCGGCTCGGCCGGGCAGTCCTTCGGTGCGTTCCTCCCCGGCGGCATCGCCCTGCGGCTCATCGGCGACTCGAACGACTACGTCGGCAAGGGCCTGTCCGGTGGACAGATCGTCGTCCGGCCATCCGAGCGCGCAGCCTTCGCGCCCGAGGAGAACGTGATCGCCGGCAACGTCATCGGCTACGGCGCGACCCAGGGCACCATGTTCCTGAGCGGGATCGTCGGCGAGCGGTTCCTGGTGCGCAACTCCGGCGCCACGGCGGTCGTCGAAGGCGTCGGTGACCACGCGCTCGAGTACATGACGGGTGGTCTCGCCGTCATCCTGGGTCAGACCGGCCGGAACCTCGGCGCGGGCATGTCCGGCGGCACGGCCTACGTGTTCGACCTCGAACGCGACCAGGTCAACCGCGACTCCCTCGCATCGGGGGAGCTCACCCTGTCCGAACTCGACAGTGCCGACGCCGAGATCGTCCGCGATCTGCTCGAGCGGCACGTCGTGGAGACCGGTTCTCCGCTGGCCGGCCGCCTGCTCGCCGACATCGAGGACTCACTCGCCCGCTTCGTCAAGGTCCTGCCGCGTGACTACGCGGCAGTCCTGGCGACCCGACAGACCGCACTCGACGAGGGGCTCGACCCCGACGGCGACATCGTATGGAACCGAATCCTGGAGGTGACCGGTGGCTGATCCCAAGGGATTCCTGAAGGTACCGGAGCGCGAGCTCCCGAAGCGCCGGCCCGTGCCGGTCCGCATCATGGACTGGAAAGAGGTCTACGAGCAGAGCGACCCCGCGACCGTCCGCAAGCAGGCTGGTCGCTGCATGGACTGCGGCATCCCGTTCTGCCACCAGGGCTGCCCACTGGGCAACCTCATCCCGGAGTGGAACGACCTCATGTGGCGAGGCGAGGGACGCTCGGCCATCGAGCGGCTGCACGCCACGAACAACTTCCCGGAGTTCACGGGTCGTCTCTGCCCGGCGCCGTGCGAGAGTTCGTGCGTGCTGGGCATCAACCAGCCCGCCGTGACCATCAAGCAGGTCGAGGTCTCGATCATCGATCAGGCGTTCGCCAACGGATGGGTCGAGTCCCACCCGCCGGAGCGGCTGACCGGCAAGACGGTCGCCGTCGTCGGCTCCGGGCCGGCCGGCCTCGCCGCAGCCCAGCAGCTGACGCGTGCCGGCCACACGGTCGCGGTCTACGAGCGCGACGACCGCATCGGCGGCCTGCTGCGCTACGGCATCCCCGACTTCAAGATGGAGAAGAAACACCTCGACATCCGGCTGAAGCAGATGCAGGACGAGGGCACCCGGTTCCGCGCCGGCGTGAACATCGGGGTCGACATCAGCTGGGACGAGCTCCGCGCCCGCTACGACGCCGTCGTCATCGCCACCGGTGCCATGGTGCCGCGCGACCTCCCGATCCCCGGTCGTGACTTCTCCGGGGTCCACTTCGCGATGGAGTACCTCGTGCAGGCGAACCGCGTCGGCGCCGGCGACACGGTCTCCGACCAGATCACGGCGGAGGACAAGCACGTGGTGGTCCTCGGCGGCGGCGACACCGGTGCCGACTGCATCGGCACGGCGCACCGTCAGGGTGCCGCCTCCGTCACGAACCTCGCCATCGGCACGCAGCCGGCGGGGGAGCGGCCCGAGCACCAGCCGTGGCCCATGATGCCGACGCTCTTCGAGGTCGCGAGTGCGCACGAAGAGGGCGGCAACCGCGAGTACCTGGTGTCGACCGTCGAGTTCCTCTCCAACGAGGCCGGCGAGGTGCGGGCGATCCGCGTGGCCGAGACGGAGTTCGTCGACGGCCGTCGCGTGCCGAAGAGCGGCACCGAACGGGAGATCCCGGCCGACCTCGTCCTCCTCGCGCTCGGATTCACGGGCCCGGAGGGCGAGACCCTCGAGTCGCAGTTCCAGCTTCCCTTCACGGGGCGCGGCAACGTGGCACGGGAGCACGACTACCAGACCAACCAGCCCGGCGTGTTCGTCGCCGGCGACGCCGGCCGTGGCCAGTCGCTCATCGTCTGGGCGATCGCCGAGGGCCGCGCTGCGGCGTCGGCCGTCGACCAGTACCTCGAGGGCGAGACCCAGCTTCCCTTCCCGGTCCGTCCCACGGACCAGCCCATCTCCCTCTAGGCTTTCAGGCGGACGACAAGCGTCGGACGCATCATGCCGAGCAGTGAGTACCGAAGCGCCTCGTGCGCAGAAACCATGGAGAACACACACACATGAGACGAGCCAAGATCGTCGCAACGCTGGGGCCTGCAGTCTCCAGCTATGAGAACATCCGGGCCATCATCGATGCGGGGGTCGATGTCACCCGGATGAACCTGAGCCACGGCAGCTACGACGTGCACGAGGCCATCTACGCCAACGTGCGCAAGGCCACCGAGGACTCCGGCCGTGCCGTCGCCGTCCTCGTCGACCTGCAGGGCCCGAAGATCCGCCTCGGCAAGTTCGAGGGCGGCCCGTACGACCTCGCCGTCGGCGACATCTTCAAGATCACGACCGAGGACATCCTCGGCACCAAGGAGATCTCCTCGACGACGTTCAAGGGCCTGCCCCAGGACGTCAAGCCGGGCGACTTCCTCCTGATCGACGACGGCAAGGTCAAGGTCGAGGTCGTTGAAGCGGACGACACCGTCGTGACCACGCGCGTCATCGTCGCCGGCCCGGTATCGAACAACAAGGGCATCAACCTCCCCGGCGTCGCCGTCAACGTCCCCGCGCTCAGCGAGAAGGACGAAGCGGACCTCCGCTGGGGACTGCGTCTCGGCGCCGACCTCATCGCCCTCTCGTTCGTGCGCGACGCGGCCGACATCGACCGTGTCCACGAGATCATGGCGGAGGAGGGCCGCAAGGTCCCCGTGATCGCCAAGATCGAGAAGCCGCAGGCCGTCGAGAACCTTGAGGGCATCGTCGAGGCGTTCGACGCGATCATGGTCGCCCGTGGCGACCTCGGTGTCGAGCTCCCGCTCGAGGCCGTCCCGATCGTGCAGAAGCGCGCGGTGGAGCTCGCTCGCCGCATGGCGAAGCCGGTCATCGTCGCGACGCAGATGCTCGAGTCGATGATCTCCAGCCCCATCCCGACCCGCGCGGAGACCTCCGACGTCGCGAACGCGGTGCTCGACGGTGCTGACGCGGTCATGCTCAGTGGCGAGACGAGTGTCGGCGCCTACCCGGTGATCACGGTCCAGACCATGGCCCGTATCGTCGAGTCGACCGAGATCCACGGTCTCGACCGCGTTCCGCCGCTCGGCACGAAGCCGCGCACCCAGGCCGGAGCGATCACGCTGGCGGCCGTCGAGGTGGCGGACTTCGTCGAGGCGAAGTTCCTCTGCGTCTTCACGGAGTCGGGGGAGTCGGTCCGCCGCATGGCCCGTCTCCGCAACCGGATCCCGATCCTGGCGTTCACGCCCGACCCGGCCATCCGTCGTCGGATGGCGCTGAACTGGGGCGTCGAGTCCTTCGTCGTCGAGCGCGTGACGCACACCGACCAGATGGTCGCCCAGGTGGACGAGGTCCTCGTCGCCACGGGCAAGGCCGCCGTCGGTGAGCCGGTCATCATCATCTCCGGTTCCCCTCCCGGCATCCCCGGGACGACGAACGACATCCGCGTCCACAAGGTGGGCGACGTCCTCTAGTCGTCGACAGCAGCGAAGGCCGTGGTCCTCCCGTACGGGGACCACGGCCTTCGTCGTCCGCCGGGGGTGCGGTGGCACCGCGATTCCGGACGCCGTGGGTCTAGCCTGATCCCCATGAACCGTTCCGTCCTCGTCGACGACACCCTCCGCAGCGCAGTGGGCCTGGAGCCGGGAGGCGTCGACCGTGAGGCGACCGGTGCGGCGGGACTCCTGGCCTCCCGATTCGCCGTCCTGGAGCTCGCCGCGGTCGCCGTCGGCGCCGTGGAGGATGCCGCCGACCGACTCCGCATCGCCCTCGGGTACGAGCCGTTGCACACGGCTCTCGACCTCGAGCGGATCGCCGCGGCCTACCAGAGCGACCGCCTGTTGCGGATCGACGGAGCAGCCGTGGACGCGTTCGCGCCACTGTCCGGCTTCTTCGCCGCGGCAGACGGCTGGGTGCGCACGCACGCGAACTACCCGCACCATCGCCGCCGCCTGAGCGCCATGCTCGGGATCGGCGACGAGGCCACCCGCGCAGAGCTCGCCTCGGCGATCGCCTCCCGCTCGGCTCTCGACTTGGAATCGGAGGCCGCGGGAGTCGGCGCACTCCTCGTCGCCGTCCGGAGCGCTGCCGAGTGGTCGTCCACACCACAGGCCGCCGTCGGTGATGGACCGCTCGTCAGGCGTCATGGCGGCTCCGTCGGCTCGGCGATCGCCTCGTGGGTGCGGCCGACGAGGAGACACCCCTTGCGCGGCCTCCGCGTCCTCGACCTGACGCGGGTGATCGCCGGTCCGGTGTCCACGAGGACCCTCGCGCTCCTCGGCGCGGACGTCCTGCGCGTGGATCCACCGCAGGTCCCCGAGATCCCGTGGCAGCACACCGACAGCGGCCAGGGGAAGCGGACGGCGACCCTCGACGCGTCGACACCGCGCGGCCTCGCGACACTGCAGACGCTGAGCGACGAGGCCGACATCCTGGTGACGGGGTACCGGCCAAACGCCCTCGAGCGCCTCGGTCTGCGAGGTCGCGACGGTCTGGTCACCGGCTCCGTCGACGCCTGGGGTACGACGGGGCCCTGGGGTGATCGACGCGGTTTCGACAGCCTGGTCCAGGCCGCCACGGGCATCGCGCTGGTCGAAGGGGAGGACGGCGCCCCGGGTGCCCTGCCGGCTCAGGCGCTCGACCACAGCGCGGGATACCTGCTGGCGGCGGCCATCGTCGACGACGTGGCGGCGGTCGTCGGCGGCGGTGATGCCGGCCGGTCGTCGGTGTCGCTCGCGCGCGTCGGTGCGGCGCTCCAGCGACTGCCACGATCCGGGGAACGCCCGCCGTCCGATCTCCCGGGAGCGCGGTGCCTGGTGACCCACGGTGCGGTGACGACGGCCCGCCCCGCGCTCAGCGCCTTCGACGACCACGCGTCCCCGGCGGCGGTCCTGGGGAGCGCCGAACCGCAGTGGACCCCGCGCAGCTGATCCCGGCACACTCCGCACCGGGAGATGACCGCCGTCCGGTCGCTCGCCTACCCTGGAGGTATGCGCCTCATCCTCATCAGACACGGTCAGACCTCGTCCAACGTCGCCGGCCTGCTCGACACCGCGATCCCCGGGGCCGTCCTCACCGAACTCGGCGAGACGCAGGCGGCCGCCCTCCCCAAAGCGCTCGTGGGGGAGCGGATCGACGCGGTCTACGCCTCCACCGCGGTGCGGGCGCAACAGACCGCCGCACCCGTCGCCGAAGTCAGTGGGCTTCCCGTGATCGTCCGTGACGGACTCCGGGAGATCAGCGCCGGCGACAACGAGATGCTCGGGTCGCCCGAGGCCGTCCAGGTCTACATCGACACCATCGTGGCGTGGGCGATGGGCGACCTCGACACCCGGATGCCGGGCGGCGAGAACGGCCACGAGGTGTTCGCGCGCTTCGACGCCGTGATCGAGGAGCTCGAGGGCTTCGGACTGGAGAGCGTGGTGGTCGTGAGCCACGGAGCGATGCTCCGGTCCTGGCTCGGGCTGCGCGGGGCGAACGTCGACGGGCACTTCATCGGCACGCACCCCATCACGAACACGGGCGTCATCATCGTCGACGGGGACACGACGACCGGTTGGCGGGTCGACACGTGGACGGGCGACGCCGTCGGCGGACCGGAGCTGACGACGGAGGCCGACGGTCCGGCCGCCGCCGTCGAGCGCGGCTTCTGATCAGTTCGCGCCGTCGGCCGAGGTCGCGCCGTCCGTGAGGAACGGTCCGGGCTCTTCGCCGGGCTGACCCGGCAGTGAGCCGACGAGACGGTCGAGCTCAGCGGCGTCGACGTCGATGCCCTGGTCGCTGAGACGGTCCGCCAGCGCTGCCCGGACGTCGAGGTCCGGGGTGAGGGACCGGTCTGCTGCGACCTGCACCAGGATGCCCTGGAGCCGGTCGTCGGTGCTGGCGTCGTGGACGTCCTGGCGCGGGTCGGTGTGCTCTGCGGTCATGGTGTCGGGTCCCATCGTGTCGGACGACGTGAGGTACGCCGTGCTCTCGACGGTACGCTACGGCGTCGCCGACACCTCCCGCAGGGGCTTGACGATCGGGCGCGGTTCACGAGTCGTCGGAGCCTGGACGGGCTGAGTCCGGAGCCTGAGTCCGGGCCTGAAATGGATGAAGAGAGTACCGGTGGTGGGACTCGAACCCACACGTCTTTCGACAAAGCATGTTGAGTGCGCCCGGAGGGCTTTCTCACTCATCGCGGTACCGGTGGTGGGACTCGAACCCACACGTCTTTCGACAAAGCATTTTGAGTGCTCCGCGTCTGCCATTCCGCCACACCGGCGCGTCCGCCGCACGGCGAACAGCAACCTGCATCAGAGTACCGTAGGATTTGAGGGTGACCGAGCAAGAGACCCCTCCCGCAGCCCCACGGCGCGTCGTCGTCGCTGAGGACGAATCCCTCATCCGCCTCGACATCGTCGAGATCCTCCGCGACAACGGTTTCGAGGTCGTCGGCGAGGCCGGCGACGGCGAGACCGCTGTCGCCCTCGCGACGGAACTCCGTCCGGATCTCGTGATCATGGACGTCAAGATGCCTCAGCTCGACGGCATCTCCGCGGCCGAGCGCATCGGTAAGGCGCACATCGCCCCGGTGGTCCTCCTCACGGCCTTCAGCCAGAAGGAGCTCGTCGAGCGGGCGAGCGAGGCAGGCGCCCTCGCCTACGTCGTGAAGCCGTTCACGCCGAACGACCTCCTTCCCGCGATCGAGATCGCCCTCTCGCGCTACCAGCAGATCATCACCCTCGAGGCCGAGGTCGCCGACATGGTCGAGCGCTTCGAGACCCGCAAGCTCGTCGACCGGGCGAAGGGCCTCCTCAACGAGAAGATGGGCCTCACCGAGCCCGAGGCGTTCCGCTGGATCCAGAAGGCCTCCATGGACCGTCGCCTCACCATGCACGATGTCGCGCAGGCCATCATCGAGCAGCTCAGCGCCAAGAAGTAGCGCTCCTCCCTCGTCGCAAGAGCGGCCCGTCCCCTCGGGGGCGGGCCGCTCTGCTGTGTCCGGTGCCGGGCTCGTCAGCCGGTCGGTGCGTCCTTGATGAGGTTCGTGATGCGGATCGTGGAGCACCGTCGTCCCTGCTCGTCGCTGACGGCGATCTCGTGCACGGTGAGCGAGCGACCGAGGTGGATCGGGGTGCAGACACCCGTCACGAGGCCCTCGGTGGCGGACCTGGTGTGCGTCGCGTTGATGTCGATGCCGACCGCGAGTTTGCCCGGGCCCGCGAAGAGGTTGGCGGCCATCGAGCCGAGGGACTCGCCGAGCACGACGTACGCCCCACCGTGCAGCAGCATCGCGGGTTGGGTGTTGCCCTCGACGGGCATGGTGGCGACGGATCGCTGCACCGTGAACTCCGTGAACTCGATGCCCATCTTGGCGGCGAGTGCGCCGCTGCCCCTCGTCCGCAGGAACTCGAGTGCGTCGTCGGTCTCGTTCGTCATGTCCACCTTCGGATCGGGCCTGAGCCGTGTCGGCACCGGCTTGTAGGCTGGGCGCGTGTCGGAATCAGAAAAGCCTACCCTCCTCGTCGTCGACGGCCACTCGCTCGCATTCCGGGCGTTCTACGCCCTGCCGGTCGACAGCTTCCAAACCCGCGACGGTCAGCACACGAACGCCATCCACGGCTTCATCTCCATGCTGATCAGCCTGCTCAAGAACGAGAACCCGAGCCACATCGCCGTGGCGTTCGACATCTCGCGCCGTTCCTTCCGCACCCGCGAGTACCCCGAGTACAAGGGCACGCGCGGTGAGACCCCGGTGGAGTTCAAGGGGCAGGTGCCGCTGCTCGAAGAAGCGCTCAAGGCGATGAACATCACGACGATCAGCAAAGAGGACTACGAGGCCGACGACATCCTCGCCACCCTCGCCAAGCAGGGCGCTGAGGACGGCTTCCGCGTGCTCGTCGTCTCCGGCGACCGCGACACCATCCAGCTCGTCACCGACGACGTCACCCTGCTGTACCCGTCGAGCCAGGGCGTCTCCGCGCTCACCCGGTACGACGGAGCCAAGGTCTTCGAGCGCTACGGCATCCGGCCGGAGCAGTACCCGGAGATCGCGGCGCTCGTCGGTGAGACGAGCGACAACCTCCCGGGCATCCCGAAGGTCGGCGAGAAGACCGCCGTGAAGTGGCTCAACCAGTTCGGCTCCCTCGAGCAGATCCTCGAGCGCGCCGACGAGATCACCGGCAAGGTGGGGGAGAGCCTCCGCGAGCACAAGGAGAACGCGGTCCGCAACCGCCGCCTCAACCGGCTCCTCACCGACGTCGAACTGCCTGTCGGACCGAAGGACCTCGAACGCCGACCGATCGACGCGGACGCGGTGGCGGCCGTCTTCGGGCGGCTCGAGTTCCGCACGCTGCTCGATCGGGTCCTCAAACTCGACGGACTCGAGGCCAACACGGATGTGTCCGCACCGCAGGCGGGCGGCGTGGTCATGCCGCCGCAGAAGGAGCTGCTCGACGAAGAGCTCGAGGCGTGGATCACCCGTGCCGTCGCCGCACATCCCGCCGGGATCGGTCTCCACCTCGACCTCGACGGAGGCCTGCCGGTCGCAGCCGGCCTCGCGACGCCCACGGAGATCGTCTCGCTCGCCTGGCGTCCCGGCGAAGCCGACTACGCCCCGCTCGAAGCGTGGTTGGCGAGCGACGCCCCGAAGATCATGCACGACGCCAAGCCACAGCTCCAGGCGGTCACGCGCGCCGGCCTGACGGTCGGCGGACTCGGCTACGACACCGCGGTCGCCGGCTGGCTCCTGCGTCCGAGCGGCGGCGACAAGACCATCGCCGACCTCATCACGCGCTATCTCGACGAGACGATGCCCGTCGCCGACCCGAACCAGCTCGTCCCCGAGACCGACCCCGTGGGTGCCGGCGGCACCGCCTGGTACGCCCTCCGGGTCGCCGAGGCGACCCGCACGGCGCTCGACGCCGGGTCGCTCGGCGTACTGCTCGACATGGAACTGCCGGTCCTCCAGGTGCTGGCCCACATGGAGCTGACCGGCGTGACGGTCGACCACGACATCCTGAGCGGCCTGTCCGAGCAGCTCGGGAACCGGGCAGCAGAGCTCGCGAGCAACGCGTATGAGCAGATCGGCCGCGAGGTCAACCTCGGATCACCGAAGCAGCTGCAGGAGGTCCTCTTCGACCAGCTCGCCATGCCGAAGACACGCGCCAACAAGACGGGCTTCTCGACGGACGCCGGCGCCCTGGCCGATCTCCAGGAGAAGAGCCCGCACCCGTTCCTGGGGCTCCTCCTCGAGCACCGTGATGCGACGAAGCTCCGCCAGATCGTCGAGACGCTCGACAAGGCGATCACGCCCGACGGCCGTATCCACACGACGTACGTGCAGATCGGGACCAGCACCGGTCGGATCTCCTCGACCGACCCGAACCTGCAGAACATCCCCGTGCGCACCGAGGAAGGACGCCGCATCCGCGCCGCCTTCCAAGCCGGCTCCGGGTACGAGACCCTGCTGACCGCCGACTACTCGCAGATCGAGATGCGGATCATGGCGCACCTCTCCGGCGATGCCGGCCTCATCGAGGCGTTCAAGTCCGGCGAGGATCTCCACCGCTTCGTCGGCGCGCGCATCTTCGGCGTCGCCGCCGAGGACGTGACCCCCGCGATGCGCAACAAGGTCAAGGCGATGTCGTACGGACTCGCCTACGGTCTGAGCGCGTTCGGGCTCTCGAAGCAGCTGCGGATCTCGAGCGCTGAGGCGAAGCAGCTCATGGTCGACTACTTCGAGCGCTTCGGTGCGGTCCGTGACTACCTGCGCAACGTCGTCGAGCAGGCGAAACTCGACGGCTACACCGAGACGATCTTCGGTCGTCGCAGGCTCTTCCCCGAGCTCTCGAGCCCCAACCGACTGGTCAGGGAGAACGCCGAACGCCAGGCGCTGAACGCCCCGATCCAGGGTTCGGCCGCCGACATCATGAAACGCGCCATGATCGGCATCGAGTCCGAGCTGCGCTCTGAATCCCTCAGCTCGCAGATGATGCTGCAGGTGCACGACGAACTGATCTTCGAGGTCGCCGAGGGGGAGTGGGACGCCCTGGAGCGCATCGTCCGAGCGCAGATGGCCGGTGCCGCCGAGCTGTCGGTACCCCTGGAGGTCCAGATCGGCCGCGGGCACGATTGGGACGCCGCAGCCCACTGAGCGCCCTGCGGGTCCGCACCCGGGCGTCGGGCGGGTGCGGACTAGGCTCGACGTCATGTCCCACGAAGAACCTCGTCAGAGCACACCGATCGACGCCATCGCCGAGAGCTGGGTGGAGACCCTCGTCCAGCTGAAACCGGAGGTCGGCACCTACATCGGCCGCACGGACGTCGGCGGGCGGTACGGCGATTACTCGCCTGCCGGCCACGAGGCCTACATCGAAGCGGCATCGCGCACGCTTCGCGAGCTGCGGTCGGCCGCACCGGTCGACGCTGTCGACCGCGTCACCCAGACCGACCTCTCGGCGGAGCTGGAACTCGACCTCGCCTCGTCGGAGGCCGGTCTCCAGCACCGCGACCTCAACGTGATCGCGTCGCCGTCGCAGGAGCTGCGCGACGTCTTCGACCTGATGCCGACCGCGACGGTCGAGGACTGGAGCACCATCCGGACCCGCCTCGGCGCGTTGCCGGACGCGGTCGACGGGTACATCGAGACCCTGCGCGAGGGCATCGCCCGGGGGATCACCCCGGCACGCCGCCAGGTGGCCGAGGTGTACGAGCAGGTCCTCCGCACCGGCGCCGACGACGGGTTCTTCATCGGCTTCGCCGCCAACGCCGGACCGGCGGACGGTCAGCTCCCGGCGTCCCTCGCCGCCGAACTCTCGACGGGTGCCGGCGCCGCAGCCGTCGCCTACAACCGTCTGGCGGACTTCCTCGCGCACGAACTGCTGCCTGCTGCGACCCAGGAGGACGCCATCGGCCGCGAGCTCTACGCACTGCAGTCCCGCCGATTCCTCGGCGCGACGGTCGACCTCGACGAGAGCTACGAATGGGGCATCGAGGAGCTGGCGCGCATGGTGTCGGAGCAGGAGGCGATCGCGAATGAGATCCTCCCCGGCGCGTCCGTCGAGGAGGCGGTCGCCTTCCTCGAACAGGATCCGGCGCGCAAGCTGCACGGCACCGACGCGCTCCAGCGATGGATGCAGGAGACGAGTGACCGTGCGGTCGAGGAGCTGGGGCGCACGCACTTCGACATCCCGCAGGAGATCCGCGCGCTCGAGTGCATGATCGCGCCGACGCAGGAGGGCGGGATCTACTACACCGGCCCGACGGACGACTTCTCACGCCCTGGCCGCATGTGGTGGTCCGTCCCCGCCGGCGTCACCGAGTTCGACACGTGGCGCGAGCTCACGACCGTCTACCACGAGGGTGTGCCAGGACATCACCTGCAGATCGGGCAGGCCGTCGTCAACCGGAAGACGCTCAACCTCTGGCGTCGACAGCTCGCCGGTACCTCCGGCCACGCCGAGGGCTGGGCCCTCTACGCCGAGCGCCTGATGGAGCAGCTCGGATACCTCGACGACCCGGCGGACCGTCTGGGCATGCTCGACGGTCAGCGGATGCGCGCGGCCCGCGTCGTCCTCGACATCGGTGTGCACCTCGGCAAGCCGCTGCCGGACGGCAGCGGGACCTGGACCGCCGAGTACGCCTTCGACTTCATGGGTCGCAACGTCAACATGTCGCCGGAGTTCGTCCGGTTCGAGGTCAACCGGTACCTCGGTTGGCCCGGCCAGGCGCCGTCGTACAAGATCGGCCAGCGCATCTGGGAACAGCTCCGCGACGACGCGGCCCGCCGCGCCGGGGACGCCTTCGACATCAAAGACTTCCACCGTCGGGCACTGGACCTCGGTGGCGTCGGGCTCGACACGCTGCGGTCGGCGATGCTCGGATGACGGCCGAACGGATCGTCGTCGCCGGCGCGTCCGGGTTCATCGGGCGTCGTCTGGTCGAGTCGTTCCGGGCCGACGGCGCCACCGTCTCCGTCATCGGGCGCGGTGCCGCCGACGCGCGGTGGGGTGACCACGCGGGCATCGCCCGGCTGGTCGACGGCGCGGACCTCTTGGTCAACCTCGCCGGGAAGAGCGTGAACTGTCGCTACACCCCGTCGAATCGTGCCGAGATCCTTCGGTCCCGCGTGGACACGACGACCGAGCTGGCGCGGGCGGTGCGTGCAGCCGCTGCGCCTCCGCCGCTCTGGATCAATTCGTCGACCGCCACGATCTACCGCCATGCCGACGACCGCCCGATGACGGAGGCCGACGGTGAGATCGGTTCCGGGTTCTCCGTCGACGTCGCGACCGCCTGGGAGCAGGCGTTCTTCGCGGACGAGCTGCCCGGGACACGACGGGTCGCCCTCCGCATCGCGATCGTCCTGGGCGACGGCGGAGCACTCACCCCGCTCAAGTGGTTGGCGCTCGGCGGCCTCGGCGGACCCCAACTGGACGGTCACTGGCCCCGTTCCCGATCGCGTCGTGCCGCCGGCACGGATCACCGCTTCGGGACGCCGGGCGGGCGGCAGCGGTTCAGCTGGATCCATCTGGACGACGTCGTCGGCATCGTCCGGTTCCTCCGTGGCCATCCCGAACTCGACGGCGTCGTCAACGTGACGTCCCCGAACCCCACCGACAACCGCGGATTCATGCGGACCGTGCGGTACGTGCTCGGGATGCCGGTCGGCCTCCCCGCACCCCGCTGGTTGCTGGAGATCGGGATGTCCATCCTGCGTACCGAGAGCGAGCTGGTCCTGAAGAGTCGCTGGGCGATGCCGGAGCGGTTGCTGCAGGCGGGCTACCGGTTCGAGCACCCGACGCTCGATCCAGCGCTGCGGGACATCCTCTCCGACCGTGGCTTGCCTGCACACCCGGAAAATCGCTAGACTGGACTGTCACAATTGTGACGTCCTATCCGCCTGCCCGTCTCGCAGAGCGACACCGATCCCCGGATCGGTTCACACAACAGCATCGCTTCGATCAACGTCCGTGGTCATCCACGGGTCCGGGGCCGTGCGCGAGGCCGGCCTGAATCATTGTCCACCTGGAGCAATTACTACATGACAAGCGCAACGACCGCCCCCAAGCAGGTCGCAATCAACGACATCGGATCTGCTGAGGACTTCCTCGCAGCGGTCGAAAAGACTCTGAAGTTCTTCAACGACGGCGACCTCATCGAGGGCACCGTCGTGAAGATCGACCGCGACGAGGTCCTCCTCGACGTCGGCTACAAGACCGAGGGTGTCATCCCCTCGCGTGAACTCTCCATCAAGCACGACGTCGACCCCTCCGAGGTCGTCAACGTCGGCGACACGATCGAGGCTCTCGTTCTCCAGAAGGAGGACAAGGAAGGCCGTCTGATCCTGTCGAAGAAGCGCGCGCAGTACGAGCGTGCTTGGGGCGACGTGGAGAAGATCAAGGAATCCGACGGCGTCGTCACCGGTTCGGTCATCGAGGTCGTCAAGGGCGGCCTCATCGTCGACATCGGCCTCCGTGGCTTCCTCCCGGCTTCGCTCATCGAGCTGCGCCGCGTCCGCGACCTCACGCCGTACCTCGGCCAGGAGATCGAGGCGAAGATCCTCGAGCTCGACAAGAACCGCAACAACGTGGTCCTGTCGCGCCGTGCGCTCCTCGAGCAGACGCAGTCCGAGAGCCGCACCACCTTCCTCAACAACCTCCAGAAGGGACAGGTCCGCAAGGGCGTCGTCTCCTCGATCGTCAACTTCGGCGCGTTCGTCGACCTCGGCGGCGTCGACGGTCTCGTCCACGTCTCCGAGCTCAGCTGGAAGCACATCGAGCACGCCAGCGAGGTCGTCGAGGTCGGTCAGGAAGTCACCGTCGAGATCCTCGAGGTCGACCTGGACCGCGAGCGCGTCTCGCTGTCGCTCAAGGCGACCCAGGAGGACCCGTGGCAGGTCTTCGCCCGCACCCACGCCATCGGCCAGGTTGCACCGGGTAAGGTCACCAAGCTCGTCCCGTTCGGTGCGTTCGTCCGCGTCGCAGACGGCATCGAGGGCCTCGTGCACATCTCGGAGCTCTCCGGCAAGCACGTCGAGCTCGCCGAGCAGGTCGTGTCGGTCGGCGAAGAGGTCTTCGTCAAGGTCATCGACATCGACCTCGAGCGTCGCCGCATCTCGCTGAGCCTCAAGCAGGCCAACGAGGGTGTCGACCCCGAGGGCACCGAGTTCGACCCGGCCCTCTACGGCATGCTCACGGAGTACGACGAACTCGGGAACTACAAGTACCCCGAGGGCTTCGACGCCGAGACACAGGAGTGGAAGGAAGGCTTCGACGCCGAGCGCGAGAAGTGGGAGCAGGACTACGCTGCCGCCCAGGCTCGTTGGGAAGCGCACAAGAAGCAGGTCGCTGCCGCAGCCGTCGAAGAGGCCAACCAGGCTTCCTCCTCGACCGCGTCCTCGTCGGCCGGTTCCTCGTTCTCGAGCGACTCCGCCGGCGGCGGCACGCTCGCTGACGACGAGTCCCTCGCGGCCCTCCGCGAGAAGCTCTCGAGCAACTAGTCCCACCAGCACCGACCAGCGTCGGTGTCCAGCAGGGGGTCGCCTTCGGGCGGCCCCCTGCTGCGTTGTGCGAGGGGCGCTCGTCGAAGGCGCTGCACGCTCCGCGGGTACGCTGGCTGACATGTACCTCATCGGCCTCACCGGCGGGATCGCCTCCGGCAAATCGACCATCGCGGCCCGGCTCGCTGAACACGGCGCCGTCGTCATCGACGCGGACGTCCTCTCACGAGAGGCCGTCGAGCCGGGGACCCCGGGACTGGCCGCCATCGCGAAGCGCTTCGGTGCCGACGTGATCGGGCCCGACGGAGCACTCGACCGCGCTGCGCTCGGCTCCATCGTCTTCGCCGACGACCAGGCGCGGGCCGACCTCAACGCCATCGTGCACCCGGAGGTCAAGCGGCGTTCACAGGCCCGGATCGCCGAAGCCTCGAGCGACCCCGGTGCCGTCGTCGTCTACGACGTCCCGCTGCTCGTCGAGACCGGCCGCGCAGACGAGTTCGACCTCGTGGTCGTCGCCGCAGCTCCGGAGGGGGAGCGCGCCCGTCGGCTCGTCGACCTCCGCGGGCTCGACCGGGGCGAGGCGGAACGACGGATCGCGGCCCAGGCGACCGAGGAGCAGCGCGCCGCCGTCGCCGACGTGGTGATCGACACCGCCGGCTCGCTCGAGCACACTCTCAGCCAGGTCGACGCGGTCTGGCACCGCGCCGCCGCGGCCGCTGTACCGGCGCCCGACCGTCAGGACGGCGTCTGAGCGCTTCACCCGCTCCGCTATGGGCGAAGCGGGGCAGTGGTGTCGGTGGTCCTCCGTAGACTCGGAGCATGGAACCAACACGCGCCGTCCGCCCCTTCGAGGTGATCAGCGAGTACGAGCCGAGCGGCGACCAGCCCGCCGCCATCGAGCAGCTGTCCGGGCGCATCAACGCCGGCGAGACCGACGTCGTCCTGTTGGGCGCCACGGGTACCGGTAAGTCCGCGACGACCGCCTGGCTCATCGAAGCCGTCCAGCGCCCGACGCTCGTCCTGGCACACAACAAGACGCTCGCGGCCCAGCTGGCGAACGAGTTCCGCGAGCTCATGCCGAACAACGCGGTCGAGTACTTCGTCTCCTACTACGACTACTACCAGCCCGAGGCGTACGTCCCACAGACCGACACCTTCATCGAGAAGGACTCGTCGATCAACGCCGAGGTCGAGCGACTGCGGCACTCGACCACCAACTCGCTGCTGAGCCGTCGCGACGTCATCGTCGTGTCGACCGTGTCGTGCATCTACGGTCTCGGTGCGGCGGAGGAGTACCTGGAGGCGATGGCGGCGCTGCAGGTCGGGCAGAACATCGGGCGCGACCGCCTCATCCGCAAGTTCGTCGGCATGCAGTACAACCGCAACGACGTCGACTTCTCGCGCGGCAACTTCCGTGTGCGCGGCGACACCATCGAGATCATCCCGGTCTACGAGGAGCTCGCGATCCGCATCGAATTCTTCGGCGACGAGATCGAGGCCCTCTACGCCCTGCACCCGCTCACCGGCGACGTCGTGAAGAAGCTCGACGCGGTGTCGGTGTTCCCGGCCTCCCACTACGCCGCCAGCCCGCAGACGATCCAGCGCGCCATCGGCACCATCCAGGAGGAGCTGGCGGAGCGGCTCCAGTCGCTCGAACGCGAGGGCAAGCTCCTCGAGGCGCAGCGGCTCCGCATGCGGACCACTTTCGACCTCGAGATGATGCAGCAGATCGGCTTCTGCTCCGGCATCGAGAACTACTCGCGCCACATCGACGGTCGCTCGGCCGGTGAGGCACCGAACTGCCTCCTCGACTACTTCCCCGACGACTTCCTCACCGTCATCGACGAGTCGCATGTCACCGTCCCGCAGATCGGCGCGATGTTCGAGGGCGACGCCTCCCGCAAGCGCACCCTCGTCGAGCACGGGTTCCGACTCCCGAGCGCGATGGACAACCGCCCGCTCCGGTGGGACGAGTTCAAGAACCGCGTCGGCCAGACGGTGTACCTCTCGGCGACGCCGGGCAAGTACGAGATGGGCATCGCGGACGGCATCGTCGAGCAGATCATCCGCCCGACCGGCCTCGTCGACCCGGCGATCATCGTCAAGCCCTCCAACGGCCAGATCGACGACCTCCTCGAGGAGATCCGGGTCCGCGCCGAGCGCGACGAACGCGTCCTCGTCACCACCCTCACCAAGAAGATGGCGGAGGAGCTCACCGACTTCCTGACCGAGGCCGGCGTGCGCGTCCGCTACCTGCACTCCGACGTCGACACCCTCCGGCGGGTCGAGCTGTTGAGCGAACTCCGGCAGGGCGTCTACGACGTCCTCATCGGCATCAACCTGCTGCGCGAGGGGCTCGACCTCCCGGAGGTCTCGCTCGTGGCGATCCTCGACGCCGACAAGGAGGGCTTCCTCCGCTCGTCGACCTCGCTCATCCAGACCATCGGTCGTGCCGCCCGCAACGTGTCCGGCGAGGTCCACATGTACGCCGACGTCCTGACCGACTCGATGAAGCGCGCGATCGAGGAGACGGACCGTCGCCGCGAGAAGCAGGTCGCCTACAACGAGGAGCGCGGGATCGATCCGCAGCCGCTGCGCAAGCGGATCGCCGACATCACCGAGGCGCTCGCCCGTGAGGGCGCAGACACCGCGGCGCTGCTCGCCGGACGCGACAACGGCAAGAAGAAGAGCCCGACGCCGAACCTGCGTCGGGAGGGCATCGCCGCCGAGGGCGCGAACGACCTCGAGTCGATCATCGCGGACCTCAACGCCCAGATGCTGGCCGCCGCGGCGGAGCTCAAGTTCGAACTCGCCGGCCGTCTCCGCGACGAGGTCGCCGAACTCAAGCAGGAACTTCGACAGATGGCCAAGGCCGGGCACATCTAGTCCGGCGCTTCGCTGAGAGCGCAGTACCACAGACACCGCTCGGGAGTCCGGTGTCGGTGGTGCTGCGTAGACTCGAAGGGTGTCAATTGCCAAGGTAGATCACCACTCCACGCTCAGCGTCCGCGGTGCCCGCGTCCACAATCTTCAGAACGTCGACCTTGAGATCCCTCGCGACTCGCTCGTCGTCTTCACGGGTCTCTCGGGCTCGGGGAAGTCCTCGCTCGCCTTCGACACGATCTTCGCCGAGGGCCAGCGACGCTACGTCGAGTCGCTCTCGGCGTACGCCCGCCAGTTCCTCGGTCAGGTCGACCGCCCCGACGTCGACTTCATCGAGGGCCTGAGCCCCGCGGTCTCGATCGACCAGAAGTCCACGAACCGCAACCCCCGGTCGACCGTCGGGACGATCACCGAGGTCTACGACTACATGCGGCTGCTCTGGGCGCGCATCGGCGTCCCGCACTGCCCGGTCTGCGGCGAGGTCATCCAGCGCCAGACGGTGCAGCAGATCGCCGACCAGCTGATGGAGCTCGAGGAGCGACGCCGCTACCAGATCGTCGCCCCCGTCGTGAGCCAGAAGAAGGGCGAGTTCGTCGACCTCTTCAAGGAGCTCTCGGCCAAGGGCTTCGCGCGCGCCATCGTCGACGGCGAGGCGATCCAGCTCGCGGAACCGCCGACCCTCAAGAAGCAGGTCAAGCACGACATCGCGGTCGTCGTCGACCGCCTCGTCGCCGGGCCCGAGATCCTCGGTCGCCTGACCGACTCCCTCGAGACGGCACTGCAGCTCACCGACGGCCTCGTGACGATCAACTTCGTCGACGAAGAGGGCGACGACGCCTGGCGCACCTTCTCCGAGAAGCTCTCCTGCCCGAACAACCACCCGTTGCAGCTGACCGAGATCGAGCCGCGGACGTTCTCGTTCAACGCACCGTTCGGTGCCTGCCCGGAGTGCTCGGGCCTCGGCACGCGCATGTCGGTCGACGCGGAGCTGCTCCTCGGCGACGAGGAACTCAGCATCAACGAGGGCGTCATCGTCCCGTGGACCACCCAGGGCAAGGGGCTCTACCAGTACTACGAGAAGCTGCTCGACGGGCTGGCCCGCGACCTCGACTTCTCGCTCGACACCCCCTGGCGCGACCTGCCTTCGAAGGTCCAGGAGGCGGTGCTCCGCGGCGACAACTTCAAGGTCAAGGTCAAGTGGAAGAACCGCTTCGGCCGCGAGATGAGCTACTCCTCGGGCTTCGAGGGTGTCATCCCGTACATCGAGCGTCAGTACCTCCAGGCCGACACCGACAGCCAGCGCGTGCGCTGGTCCGAGTACCTGCGCGAAGTCCCGTGCCAGGTCTGCGGCGGTCGTCGCCTGAAGCCGGAGGTCCTCTCCGTCCTGATCCACGACCACAACATCGCCGAGGTCGCCGAGCTGAGCCTCTCCGACGCCCGCGCGTTCATGGACCGCCTCGAGCTGAGCGACCGCGAGGCCCACATCGCCGCGCAGGTGCTGCGCGAGATCAAGGTCCGACTCGACTTCCTCATCCAGGTCGGACTCAACTACCTCGATCTGGCCCGGACCGCCGGCTCCCTCTCGGGCGGCGAGGCACAGCGCATCCGCCTCGCGACGCAGATCGGCTCGGGACTCACCGGCGTGCTCTACGTCCTCGACGAACCGAGCATCGGCCTGCACCAGCGCGACAACCGCCGCCTCATCGAGACCCTCGTGGCCCTGCGCGACCTCGGCAACACGCTGATCGTCGTCGAACACGACGAGGACACCATCCGCACCGCCGACTGGATCGTCGACATCGGTCCCGGCGCGGGCGTCAACGGCGGCCGCGTCGTGCACTCCGGGTCGTACGAGGCGCTCGAGGCCAACACCGAGTCCCTCACCGGCGACTATCTCTCCGGCCGCAAGGCCATCGAGATCCCGGCGAAGCGTCGTCCGATCGACACGAAGCGTCAGATCCAGGTGATCGGAGCGCAGGCCAACAACCTGAAGAAGGTCAGCGCGGACTTCCCGCTCGGAGTCCTCACCGCCGTCACCGGCGTGAGCGGCTCCGGGAAGTCCTCGCTCGTCAACGACGTCCTGTACCGGGTCCTGGCGAACAAGCTGAACGGCGCGCGCAAGCTGCCCGGCAAGCACACCAGGGTCACGGGTCTGGAGCACCTCGACAAGGTGGTCCACGTCGACCAGGCGCCCATCGGCCGCACCCCTCGCTCGAACCCCGCCACGTACACCGGCGTCTTCGACAAGATCCGCAACCTCTTCGCGGAGACGCAGGAGGCCAAGGTCCGCGGCTACCTCGCCGGACGGTTCAGCTTCAACGTCAAGGGCGGCCGCTGTGAGGCCTGCTCGGGCGACGGCACGATCAAGATCGAGATGAACTTCCTGCCCGACGTCTACGTCGCCTGCGAGGTGTGCGGGGGAGCGCGGTACAACCGCGACACCCTGACCATCCACTACAAGGGCAAGAACATCGCCGAGGTCCTCGACATGCCGATCGCCGAGGCTGCCGACTTCTTCGAGCCGATCTCCTCGATCCACCGGTTCCTGAAGACGCTCGTCGAGGTCGGCCTGGGCTACGTCCGTCTCGGCCAGAGCGCCACGACGCTGTCCGGCGGCGAGGCCCAGCGCGTCAAGCTCGCGACGGAGCTGCAGCGGCGGAGCAACGGGCGCAGTGTCTACGTCCTCGACGAGCCGACCACGGGTCTGCACTTCGAAGACGTCCGGAAGCTGCTGCTCGTCCTCGGCGGGCTCGTCGACAAGGGCAACACGGTCATCGTGATCGAGCACAACCTCGACGTCATCAAGTCCGCCGACTGGCTCATCGACATGGGCCCCGAGGGTGGAGCCGGTGGCGGGACGGTCCTCGCCACGGGAACACCCGAGCACCTCGCGACGGTCCCCGGCAGCCACACGGGCTTCTTCCTGAACGAACTGTTCGAGGCAGAGGCCGGCGGCAGCCGCAAGGCGGGCTGACGTGGCGGCCGTCCGCGGCGGAAGTGGTCTGGCGTACCGGCCGAAGGCGGGGGAGATCCCCACCATGCCCGGCGTGTACCGCTTCAGCGACGACTCGGGCCGGGTGCTCTACGTCGGCAAGGCGATGAACCTCCGCGCGAGGCTCAGCAACTACTTCGCGCCCCTGCACACCCTCCACGAGCGCACGCGCCGCATGGTGACGACCGCGACCGGGGTCACCTGGACGACGGTCGGCAGCGACGTCGAGGCGCTGCAGCTCGAGTACACGTGGATCAAGGAGTACGACCCGCCGTTCAACGTCAAGTTCCGCGACGACAAGTCGTACCCGTACCTCGCGGTCACCCTCGGTGACGAGGCGCCGCGCGTCATGGTCACCCGGAACACCCGGATCCCGGGGGCCAAGTACTTCGGCCCGTACCCGAAGATCTGGGCCGTCCACGACACGGTCGACCTCATGATCAAGGTCTTCCCGATCCGCACCTGCTCCGACTCGGCGTACAAGCGGGCCATGGCCTCGGGGAAGCCCTGTTTCCCCGGACAGATCGGGCGGTGCGGCGGCCCGTGCTCCGGCAAGGTCACCATCGAGGAACACCGCGCGATCGTCGACGACTTCGTCTCGTTCATGGTCGGCAACGACCGCCGGTTCACGACGCGCATCACCGCCGACATGAAGGCCGCCGCGGCCCGCCAGGACTACGAGTCCGCGGCCGTCTACCGGGATCAGCTCCAGGCGCTCGACCAGGTGCTCGCGAAGAGCGCGGTCGTCCTGCGCGACGCCGTGGACGCCGACCTGTTCGGCATCGACCACGACGAGCTCGCCGCGTCGGTGCAGCAGTTCATCGTCCGTGGCGGCCGCATCCGCGGTGTGCGGTCGTGGACCGTCGACAAGGAGCTCGACATGTCGACCGCCGAGCTCGTCGACAGCGTCGTCCAACGGGTGTACGCCGCCGCGAGCGGGACCGAGGTCCCGAGAGAGGTGCTCGTCCCGGAACTGCCGGACGACGCCGAGAGCCTCGAGGACTGGCTGGCCGAACGCCGCGGCTCGAAGGTCGCCCTCCGCGTCGCCCAGCGCGGTGAGAAGGCGACGCTCATGGAGACCGCGGTCGTCAACGCCAAGCAGGCCCTCATGCTCTACAAGACCCGGCGCAGCTCCGACTTCGTCGCCCGGACGCAGGCGCTCGAGGACATCCGCGATGCGCTCGGGATGCCCGAGGCGCCGCTGCGGATCGAGTGCTTCGACGTGTCGCACCTGAGCGGTACCAACATCGTGGCGTCGATGGTCGTCTTCGAGGACGGGCTGTCCCGCAAGGACGAGTACCGCCGCTTCGGCGTCGCCGAGTCCACCGACGACACCGACTCGATCTACCAGGTCGTCTCCCGGCGACTCGCGCACCTCACGTCGTCCGAGCCCGTCGAGACGGTCGACGAGACCACGGGGGAGCGCAAGCGCCGGAAGTTCACCTATCCGCCGCAGCTCCTCATCGTCGACGGCGGGCAACCGCAGGTCGCCGCTGCCGCGCGTGCGCTGGAGGAGTCCGGCCTGACCGGGATCACCCTGTGCGGACTGGCGAAGCGACTGGAGGAGATCTGGTTGCCCGAGGACCCGTATCCGGTGATCCTGCCGCGGGGGAGCGAAGCGCTGTTCCTCCTCCAGCGTGTCCGCGACGAGGCGCACCGGTTCGCCATCAGTTTCCAGCGACAGAAGCGGAAGCGCGACATCTCGACCGTCCTCGGTGAGATCCCCGGGCTCGGTCCGGCGAAGGTCCGCGAGCTGCTCAAGCACTTCGGATCCGTCGCGCGCCTGAAGACCGCGACGCCGGCCGAGATCACCGAGGTCAAGGGCATCGGCGACAAACTGGCGGCCACGGTGCACGAGGCGTTGACCTCCGGCTCCGCACAGCCCTCGCAGGCCTCGCGGAATGGGTAGGCTGGGACTTCAGACCTTCGAGGAAAGCGTGTCGATGACCCCGGGCCAGCCGCAGCACCAGCAGGAAGTCCTCATCGTCACGGGGATGTCCGGCGCCGGACGCTCCACCGTCGCGAACGCGCTCGAGGATCTCGGCTGGTACGTCGTCGACAACCTGCCCCCGCAGATGCTCCGTCCCCTCGTCGACCTCGCCGAGCGCGCCGGATCACGTCTGCCGCGGATCGCCGCGGTGGTCGATGTCCGGGGCCGCGACTTCTTCAGCGAGCTGCAGGAGATCGTGCCGGCGCTCCGGGGCGGGACGCACCTCCGCATGATCTTCCTGGAGGCGACCGACGCGGCGCTCGTCCGCCGGTTCGAAGCCGTCCGCAGGCCGCACCCGCTGCAGGGCGAGGGAACGATCCTCGACGGCATCGTGGCGGAGCGTCACCGACTGAGCGAGATCCGTGAGTCGAGCGACGTCATCATCGACACGAGCGACCTCAACATCCACCAGCTCGCCACGACCACGCGTGAGCTCTTCGCCGGCGCGGAGACACCGGGTGTCCAGGTCACCGTGCTGAGCTTCGGGTTCAAATACGGCCTGCCGCCTGATGCGGACCTCGTCGCCGACATGCGGTTCCTCCCGAACCCGTTCTGGGTTCCGGAGCTGCGTGCGTTGAGCGGTCAGGACCCCGAGGTCAGTGAGTACGTGCTCTCGCAGACCGGAGCCGCCGAGTTCCTCGAGAGCTACGCCCACGCCCTCGAACCCGTCCTCGCCGGGTACCAGCGTGAGAACAAGCGTCACGTCACCATCGCCGTCGGCTGCACGGGGGGCAAGCACCGCTCGGTCGCGGTCGCCCTCGAACTCGCCGACCGGCTGCGGAACCAGTCCGGCGTCGCCGTACACGTCCGGCACCGAGACCTCGGGCGCGAATGACGCCCACGGGCCCGACGCAGCCGCGGCGGAGCCCGAACGGTCCGAGGCACCACGCCTCCGGATCGCGAACATGCAGGATCGACGCCGCACTCCGACGGCGCGATCACGACAGATAGGAACCACCGTGGCCCTCACCGCCGACGTCAAGAACGAACTGGCGCTCGTCCGCGAGACCCGCAACTCGGTCCGAGCGGCCGAACTCGCGTCCCTGCTCCGCTTCTCCGGCGGACTCCACACGATCTCCGGACGCGTGGCGATCGAAGCCGAACTCGACAGTCCGACCCTCGCGCAGCGGGTGCGGCGCGACATCGGCGAGCTCTACGGGATCCGCAGCGAGATCCTCGTGCAGAACCCCGGCAGCTCGGGCAAGCCGAGCCTGTTCGTGGTGCGCGTCATCGAGGGTGGCGAGACCCTCGCCCGGCAGACCGGACTCCTCGACGCCCGGCGGCGTGCGGTCCGCGGGCTGCCGAACCGGCTGACCACCGGGTCGCGCGACGAACTCGCCGCCGTCTGGCGGGGGGCGTTCCTCGCCACCGGGTCGCTCACCGACCCCGGCCGATCCGCGTCACTGGACGTCGTGTGCCCCGGTAACGAGTCCGCGATGGCGCTCGTGGGTGCCGCCGGCCGCATCGGTGTCTCCGCGAAGGCGCGGGAGGTCCGCGGTATCCATCGTGTCGTCATCCGCGAGGGCGACGCGATCAGCGGCATGCTGTCGCTCATGGGTGCCACCGGCACCGTCACCTCCTGGGAGGAGATGCGGCAGCGCAAGGAGGTCCGGGCGACCGCGAACCGCCTCGTCAACTTCGACGACGCCAACCTGCGCCGCTCCGCCCAGGCGGCCGTGGCGGCCTGCGCGCGCGTCGAGCGCGCCCTCGAGATCCTGGGCGACGAGGTGCCCGACCACCTGCAGTACGCCGGTGCCCTGCGCCTCGACCACCGTGAGGCCAGCCTCGACGAACTGGGCCACTTCGCCGACCCTCCGATGACGAAGGACGCCATCGCCGGCCGCATCCGGCGCCTGCTCGCCATGGCGGACAAGCACGCGAGCGATCTCGGCATCCCGGGCACCGACGCCAACCTCCCGGCGGATTACGAGGACTGAAACAGCTGGTGAATCCTCGCCGACCCGCCATCGTCGCGGTTCGTCATGCTGGGAACAAGCCCCGACTCCCGACGGTTGCCGCTCACTAGACTGGGTGATGACGCTCAGAGCCGTGTGCAGACAGCGCACGGGACAACACGAGGAGATCACGAAGAATGGCTGTTTACTCACTGCCCGAATTGCCGTACGACTACAGTGCGCTCGAGCCGCACATCAGTGCGACCATCACCGAGCTCCACCACGACAAGCACCACGCCACCTACGTGGCCGGCGCGAACACGGCCCTCGAGAAGCTCGCTGAGGCCCGCGACGCCAACGACTTCACGAACGTCAACAAGCTCGAGAAGGACCTCGCGTTCAACCTCGGCGGTCACGTCAACCACACCATCTGGTGGAACAACCTCTCCCCGGACGGCGGCGACAAGCCGACCGGTGAGCTCGAGTCGGCCGTCGACGAGTACTTCGGCAGCTTCGACAAGTTCCAGGCGCACTTCACCGCCGCGGCGCTCGGCGTGCAGGGATCCGGATGGGCCGCGCTCACCTGGGACACCCTCGGTCAGCGCATCAACATCCAGCAGTTCTTCGACCAGCAGGGCAACTTCCCGGCCGGCACCGTCCCGCTGCTGCTGCTCGACGTCTGGGAGCACGCCTACTACCTCGACTACAAGAACGTCCGCGCCGACTACGTCAAGGCGTTCTGGAACATCGTCAACTGGGCCGACGTCCAGGCACGCTTCGAGGTCGCGCGCAAGCAGACCAACGGCCTGCTGGTACTGTCGTAGTTGACCGGTCCGTCCCGGTCCCACGGGCCGGGACGGACCACCTTCCTCCTCACTCGGGGAGGGCGCTCACTCCGAGCAGACCGTACAATCGCGCCGTCTGGCGCCTCAGTATCAGGAGTCATCTGTGTCCGTCAAGATCGGCATCAACGGCTTCGGCCGCATCGGCCGCAACTTCTTCCGCGCCGCCCTCGCCAAGGGCAGCGACCTCGAGATCGTCGCTGTCAACGACCTCACCGACAACAAGGCGCTCGCCCACCTCCTGAAGTACGACTCCATCACGGGTCGTCTGGACGCGACGGTCGAGCTCGACGGCGACAAGATCATCGTCAACGGCAAGCCCATCATCGTGCTCGCGGAGCGCGACCCCGCCGACCTCCCCTGGGGCGAGCTCGGCGTCGACATCGTCATCGAGTCGACCGGTCGCTTCACGAAGTCCGACGACGCCCGCAAGCACATCACCGCCGGCGCCAAGAAGGTCCTCGTGTCCGCTCCCGCCACCGGCAGCGACGTCGCCACGATCGTCCTCGGCGTCAACGAGGGCACCTACGACGCCGCGACGCACGACATCATCTCGAACGCGTCCTGCACGACGAACTGCCTCGCGCCGCTCGCCAAGGTCCTGCTCGACAACTTCGGCATCGAGCGTGGCCTCATGACCACGGTCCACGCCTACACCGCCGACCAGAACCTGCAGGACGGCCCGCACAGCGACCTCCGTCGTGCGCGCGCCGCCGCCGTCAACATCATCCCGACCTCCACCGGTGCAGCCAAGGCACTCGGCCTGGTCATCCCGGAGCTCGTCGGCAAGCTCGACGGCTACGCCCTGCGCGTCCCGGTCCCGACCGGTTCGATCACCGACCTCACGGTCGAGCTGACCAACCCGGCCACGGTCGAGGAGATCAACGCCGCGTACAAGGCTGCCGCCGAGGGCCCCCTCAAGGGCATCCTGAAGTACACCGAGGACCCGATCGTCTCGAGCGACATCGTGACCGACCCGCACTCCTCGATCTTCGACGCCGGCCTCACCAAGGTCATCGGCTCGCAGGTCAAGGTCGCCTCCTGGTACGACAACGAGTGGGGCTACTCGAACCGCCTCGTCGACCTCACCGAGTACGTCGCGGACCGCCTCTAACCAACCGGCTGTCTGCCGCACTCCTCACCCGAGCAGCCAGACACCGCATGGTCCGAACGGGCGTCCTGAATCATCTTCAGGGCGCCCGTTCGGCTTCGTCGGTGGTCATGGCTCAGCGCAGAGAAAGACCCTCCTCATGACCCTCCGCACCCTCGACTCGCTGGGCGACCTCAGCGGTCGCAGAGCCGTCGTCCGCCTCGACCTCAACGTTCCGCTCAAGGACGGCGTCATCACCGACGACGGCCGCATCCGCGCGGCACTCCCCACCCTCAACGCGCTCATCAACCAGGGTGCGCGTGTCGTCATCGTCTCGCACCTCGGCCGCCCCGACGGCACACCCGACGCGAAGTACAGCCTTGCGCCCGTCGCGCAGCGGCTGTCCGAACTCCTCGGCAAGCCCGTGACCTTCGCCGCCGACACCGTCGGCAGTGCCGCGACCGACGCCGTCGCCGCGCAGACCGACGGCGACGTCGTGCTGCTCGAGAACCTGCGCTTCAACTCGGCCGAGACCAGCAAGGACGACGGCGAACGCGAGGCGTTCGCCGCCAAGCTCGCCGCCTTCGGCGACGTCGTCGTCTCCGACGGCTTCGGTGTCGTCCACCGGAAGCAGGCGAGCGTGTACGAGCTCGCGAAGCTGCTCCCGAGCGCTGCCGGGCTGCTCATCGCCGCCGAGCTCGAGGTCCTCGACCGTCTCACCGAGACCCCGGAGCGCCCCTACTCGGTCGTCCTCGGCGGCTCGAAGGTCTCCGACAAGCTGGGCGTCATCGGCCACCTGCTGCCGCGCGTCGACTCGCTGCTCATCGGCGGTGGCATGCTGTTCACCTTCCTCGCCGCCCAGGGGCACGCCGTCGGCTCGAGCCTGCTCGAAGCGGACCAGATCGAGACCGTCCGCGGGTACCTCGCGAAGGCCGACGAGCTCGGCGTGACCATCGTCCTGCCGACCGACGTCGTCGTCGCCTCGGCGTTCGGTGCCGACGCCGAGCACGTCGTGCGCCCGGCCGACGCCATCGAGGACACCCCGTTCGGTGCCTCCGGACTCGGACTCGACATCGGACCGGACACGGCTGCTGCGTTCGCCGAGATCGTCGCCGCGTCCAAGACGGTGTTCTGGAACGGCCCGATGGGCGTGTTCGAACTCGCGCCCTTCGCCGCCGGTACGCGCGCGGTCGCTGAAGCACTCACCCGCACGGACGGCCTGAGCGTCGTCGGTGGCGGTGACTCGGCCGCAGCGGTTCGTGCGCTCGGCTTCGATGATGACCAGTTCGGTCACATCTCAACTGGTGGCGGCGCCAGCCTCGAGTTCCTCGAGGGCAAGCGCCTGCCTGGACTGGAGGTCCTCGGATGGCAGCAGTAACCCCCGGGCGCACGCGTGTGCCCCTGATCGCCGGCAACTGGAAGCTCAACCTGGACCACCTCCAGGCGATCGCCCTCGTCCAGAAGCTCGATTGGACGCTCAAGGACGGCAAGCACGACTACGCCGACGCCGAGGTGGCCATCTTCCCGCCGTTCACCGACCTCCGCTCGGTCCAGACGATCGTCGCCGCAGACAAGCTCAAGCTGGCCTACGGCGCGCAGGACTTGTCGCAGCACGACTCTGGCGCCTACACCGGTGAGATCTCCGGAGCATTCCTCGCGAAGCTCGACTGCCGCTACGTGCTCGTCGGACACTCCGAGCGCCGGACCCTGCACAACGAGACCGACGAGGTCGTCCAGGCGAAGACGGCCGCAGCCGTGCGACACGGCCTCGTCCCCGTCATCTGCATCGGCGAGACCGCCGAAGACCTCGAGGAACACGGCCCGTCGGCCGTGCCCGTGGCACAGCTCAAGGCGGCCATCGACGGACTCGCGCCGGACGCGGACATCGTCGTAGCCTACGAGCCGGTGTGGGCCATCGGTTCCGGTCAGGCGGCGACGCCCGACCAGGCGCAGCAGGTCGCGGCCGCTCTCCGCAGCACGCTCGCCGAGGTCCTCGGCGACGACGCGGCGCAGCGCACGCGGATCCTCTACGGCGGTTCGGTGAAGGCCTCGAACATCGCCGGTTTCATGCGCGAACCCGACGTCGACGGTGCCCTCGTCGGTGGTGCGAGCCTGCTCGCCGAGGAGTTCGCCGGGATCGCCCGCTTCTCGCAGCACGTCGGGCTCTGACCGACCTGCTGCACCAGCAGCACCGACACGGCTCGGCCCGCGGCACCAGCCGCGGGCCGAGCCGTGTCCGCTGAACCGTCGAGGTATACTGGACGGCGGTTCAGCCCCTCTGAACGCGAATGCGAAAGGTCTCACGTGGAGATTCTCCAGGTCATCCTGCAGGTGCTGCTCGGCATCACCAGCCTCCTGCTCACCTTCCTGATCCTGCTGCACAAGGGCCGCGGCGGCGGCCTGTCCGACATGTTCGGTGGCGGCTCCTCCAGCAACCTCGGTTCGTCAGGGGTCGCCGAGCGCAACCTCAACCGCTTCACCGTCATCCTCGGCCTGACCTGGGGTGCCTGCATCGTCGTGATCGGGCTCCTGACGAAGTTCGCCGCCGCCTAGACCGGCCGCGAAGCCCCGATCCCGGGGACGCAACTCGACGCATCACACCCGAACCACTCTCGACAGTACGAGAAAGAGGAAACACCATGGCATCAGGCGGAAGCGCTATCAGGGGATCACGCGTCGGCGCCGGTCCCATGGGCGAGCAGGACCACGGCTACCACGCGGACCGCATCGCCATCTCCTACTGGGACGCCCTCGGCAACGAGACGGTCCGCCACTTCGCGGCGAACGTCCCCGACGAGGAGATCCCGGAGACGATCGACTGCCCGACGTCCGGTCTGCCGGCCGGTCGCGACAAGGCGAACCCGCCGGAGGTCGCGAAGCTCGAGCCGTACAAGACGCACCTCGCCTACGTGAAGGAACGACGCACGGAGGAAGAGGCCGAGCAACTGCTCGAAGAGGCACTCCAGCAGCTCCNTTCCCCTCGGGGAACGGCCTTTCTGCATGCTGGCACCGGCTCGGCGGCCGGCCTCCGCTAGTACTCCGGGAGGATCAACGAATCCGGGACCTCGGCGGCCGCATCCTGGTCGACGAAGAACACCGTCCGTTTGCGTCCCTTGGCACCGGCGGCGGGCACCTCGTTGTAGCTGGCACCCGCGAGGGCGAGGCCGAGTGCCGACGCCTTGTCGGCGCCGGCGAGGACGAGCCAGACCCGCACGGAGGAGTTGATGGCCGGCCTGGTCAGGCTGAGTCGCTCTGACGGCGGCTTGGGGGAGTTCCGCACCGGGACGACCGAGGTGTCGGTGACCGAGACCTCGGCCCGCTCCGGGAAGAGCGACGCGACGTGACCGTCGGGACCGACACCCAGGAACGTGATGTCGAACCGCGGGTGGTCCTCGCCGGGCCGCGCGAACCGACGGAGCTCGTCCGCGTAGCGCACCGCGGCGGCGTCGAGGTCGATGCCGTCCTCCGGCGCCGGGTATCCGTGCACGTGTTCGGCGACGAGGCCACGCTCCGGAAGCGCCAGCAGGGTCTCCAGCAATGCCTCGCGTGCCTGCAACTCGTTCCGATCGGCGTCGTCCCGAGCGACCCAGCGCTCGTCCCCCCACCAGAGGTGCACCCGGGACCAATCCACCCGGTCGCGGTCCTTCGACGCGGCCACGGCGGCGAGCGTCCCCGTGCCGACGGTACCGCCGGTCAGGACGACGTGGACCGTCTCCTGCGACTCGAGCAGTTCGCGGGTTCGGGAGAGGAACCGCTTGGCGACCGAGGTCGTCAGTTGGTCGCGGTCCTGGTAGACGAGGACGCGTCGCTCGGTCGGCATCAGCTCGTCCGAGCGCGGAGCGTGACCGGCTCGCCGAGGCCGGGGAGGCCCACGGTGATGACCTGTCCGTACAGGACGTCCGGGTCGAGCGTGCGCAGCTCCTCGGCGAGGCAGTCGCGCAGACTGCGACGGGGGAGCGAGAGGTCGTGCGTCGGCTGTCCGGGCTGGATCAGCGTCGCGATGTCGGGAACGGGACGCTCGAGGACGACGTTGCCGGACGCCCGCGTGAGGCGGACCCCGTGGATGCCGCTCGACCCGTGCGCCATGCTGAGCTCGTGGGTCACGTCGACCTGCAACTGCAGCTGGAGCCAGGCGGCGAGCAGCTCGGTCGACGGGGAGTCCGATGCTCCGGACACCTCGATCGCCGTGACGGGCTCGTACGGCGGCTGGTCGAGCACCGCCGCGAGCTGTGCACGCCAGAGCGTGAGCCTGGTCCACGCGAAGTCCGTGTCTCCGGGGGCGTAGTTCGCCGCGCGACCGCGGAGGGCGGCGTGGGTGTCCGCCGCCGCGGACGCGTCGGTGATGCGACGCTGGGCGATGCGGCCGATCGGAGACGTCGAGACGCGTTCGGGTGCCTCACCGGGCCACCAGGCGACCACGGGTGCGTCGGGCAGGAGCAGCCCGGTCACGAGGCTCTCCTCGTTCTCGGCGACCGCACCGTAGGCGCGGAGGATGACCACCTCGCTCGCTCCGGCGTCGCCGCCGACGCGGATCTGGGCATCGAGCCGGTCCCCGATGGAGGAGTGCTGGTCGTCGTGCTCCGTGGAGAGGACGATGACCCGCATGGGGTGCTCGCGGGAGGCCTCGTTGGCGGCCTCGATGGCCTCCTCCTCGGCTCCGAGCCGCGTCGAGATCACCAAGGTGAGCACGCGACCCAGGGCGACGGCGCCGCCGTCCTCGCGGATGGTCACGAGCGCCTTCGAGAGCTTGCTCGTGGTCGTGTCTGGCAGGTCTACGATCATGGTCGTCTCCAGGTGCGTCCGTCGCGGTTCATGAGGTCGTCGGCCGAGGACGGGCCCCAGGTGCCGGGAGCGTACTGCTCGAGCGGCGTGTCCTGAGCGGCCCAGTACTCCTCGATCGGGTCGAGGATCTTCCAGGAGAGCTCGACCTCCTCGTGACGGGGGAAGAGGGGCGGGTCGCCCAGCAGGACGTCGAGGATGAGGCGTTCGTACGCCTCGGGGCTCGCCTCGGTGAAGGCGTGGCCGTAGCCGAAGTCCATTGTGACGTCGCGGACCTGGGTGCCGGCACCCGGGACCTTCGAACCGAAGCGGATGGTGACACCCTCGTCGGGCTGGACCCGGATGACCAAGGCGTTCTGGCCGAGCGCCGAGGTCTGGCTCTCCGCGAACAGGTACTGCGGAGCACGCTTGAAGACGACCGCGATCTCGGTGACGCGGCGTCCGAGGCGCTTCCCGGCACGCAGGTAGAACGGCACGCCGGCCCACCGACGCGTGTTGATGTCGAGCCGCATCGCCGCGTAGGTCTCGGTCGTCGACTCCGGGTTCATCCCGTCCTCGTCGAGGAAGCCCAGCACGTGCTCGCCGCCCTGCCAACCACCGGCGTACTGCCCACGGGCCGTCGCGGCCCCGAGGTCGTCGGGGAGGCGGACGGCCGCGAGGACCTTCTCCTTCTCCGCGCGCAGGTCTGCGGCGTTGAAGGAGATCGGCTCCTCCATCGCCGTGAGGGCGAGGAGCTGCAGCAGGTGGTTCTGGATGACGTCGCGCGCCGCTCCGATGCCGTCGTAGTACCCGGCACGACCGCCGACGCCGATGTCCTCGGCCATGGTGATCTGCACGTGGTCGACGTAGTTGGCGTTCCAGATGGGCTCGTACAGCTGGTTCGCGAACCGGAGCGCCAGGATGTTCTGGACGGTCTCCTTGCCGAGGTAGTGGTCGATCCGGAAGATCGAGTCCGACGGGAAGACCGACTGCACGATGTCGTTCAGCTCGCGAGCCGTCTTGAGGTCGCTGCCGAACGGCTTCTCGATGACCACCCGGCGCCACTGACCGTCAGCGGGTTCCGCGAGTCCCGAGCGACGGAGCTGCTCGGTGACCTGCGGGAACGCCTTCGGCGGGATCGAGAGGTAGAACGCGTGGTTGCCCATCGTCCCGCGATCCGCATCGAGCTCCTCGATGGTCTCCTTCAGCTTCTCGAACGCCGCGTCGTCACCGAATTCACCGGGGACGAACCGGATGCCCTGGGCGAGCTGGTTCCAGACGTCCTCGCGGAACTCGGTCCGGGCGTACTGCTTGACGGATTCGTGGACGACCTCCATGAAGTCCTGGTCCTCCCAGTCCCGCCGGGCGAACCCGACGAGTGAGAAGCCGGGGGGCAGGAGGCCCCGGTTCGCCAGGTCGTACACGGCCGGCATCAGCTTCTTGCGGGACAGGTCGCCTGTCACGCCGAAGATGATGAGGCCGCTCGGACCGGCGATCCGATTGAGGCGTCGGTCGGTGTCCACCCGCAGCGGGTTGGACTCCGGGGTGATTTCCACCGGGGACATGAAGCTCCTTGTGCAGTGACGCGCTAGTCGTTGACGGCGTCGAAGAGGGTGACGATGTTCTGGTCCGGCGACGTGAGGGTCAGCGTGAGGACCGGACGACCGTGCTCGGCGAGGACGCGGGCGTCGCCGCCTGCCTGGGCCTCGATGAGCTGGCCGAAGGTGAACGGGCGCTCGGGGATCTCCAGGTCGACGGGGGCCGTCTCGGTGATCTGCAGGAACACGCCGTTCGCGGGGCCGCCCTTGTGGTACTGACCCGTCGAGTGCAGGAAGCGCGGACCCCACCCGAAGGTCGTGGGTCGTGCCGCCTTCGCCGCGACGAGGTCGCGGATGCTCTCGAGCTGCGGGGAGGCGAGACGGTCGACGTAGCCCTGGATCGCGACGTAGCCGTCGGAGGGGAGCTGCGCGAGCAGTGCCTCGACGGCGCCGGACAAGGTGGTCACGCCGTCGAGCAGACCGGCCGAGCCGCGGACCTCGACACCGTCGGCGACGAAGGCGGGTGCCTCAGGCTCCGGACGGTTGTCGAGCAGACCACGGGTGGCGACCTTCGCGGACTCGACGTCCGGCTGGTCGAACGGGTCGATGCCGATGAGGCGCCCGGCGACGACGGTCGCGTACTCCCACACCAGCATCATCGCGCCGAGGCTGCCGCTGACGAGGATCTCGCCCTCGTGGCGGTCGTGGCGCAGCAGGTGGAACTCGTGGGCGTCGTCGACGATGCGGACGATCTGGAGGTCGGCCGGCTTCGACTCGAGCTCGGGAGCGAGCGGGTTGAGCACGACGGGCAGCAGGCCGCGACCGGACTTACCGGTCGATTCGGCGATGAGCTGTTCGGCCCAGTCCGGGAATCCGACGATGTGCGTCCCGTCGGTGATGAGACCGACCTTGTCGCGCAGCGGAACGGTGCCACCGATCGCCGCACCCAGGATGAGTCCCGGGTTCGACGCGTCGTCGATCGCGAGTTCACCGAGCACCGCGTCGGCCTCGTCGAGCAGCGCGCCGATGTCGACACCGGCGAGACCGGACGGCACGAGACCGAAGGCGGTGAGCGCGCTGTAGCGACCGCCGACGTTGGGGTCGGCGTTGAAGACCCGGTAGCCGGCCTCGTTCGCCGCCGCCTCGAGCGGGGAGCCCGGGTCGGTGACGATGACGATGCGGCCGGCGGGGTCGATCCCCGCAGCCGTGAACGCGGCCTCGTAGGCGCGGCGCTGGCTGTCGGTCTCGACCGTGGAGCCGGACTTCGAGGAGACGACGAGCACCGAGGTCTCGAGGCGGTCACCCAGGGCCGCGAGGACCTGACCGGGAGCGGTCGAGTCGAGGACGGTGAGGTTGCCACCCAGCGTGTTCGTGATGACCTCGGGCGCGAGCGAGGAACCGCCCATGCCCGCGAGCACGATGTGGTCGATACCCTCGTCGTTGAACTGCTCGCGGAGCGCGAGGATCGGCTCGACCAGCGGGCGGGAGATGGAGACCGCCTGGACCCAGCCGAGGCGCTTGGACGCCTCGGCCTCGGCCGCAGGACCCCACAGCGTGGGGTCCTGGTCCGTGATGCGCGACGCGACGAGGTCGCTGACGAGCGTGGGGACCACCGATGCGACAGCGGCTTCCGCCGCGCCGCTCACGCGGATCTTGAAGCTCACTTGGAGGCCTCCAGAGCCGTCTTCACGGTCTCGAGCAGCTCGTCCCAGGACACGATGAACTTCTCGACGCCCTCACGCTCGAGCAGCGCCGTCACCTCGTCGTACGACACGCCGAGTGCGGCGATGGCATCGAGGACCTCGTTCGCAGCCGCGTAGGAGCCGGTGACGGTGTCGCCGGTGATGACGCCGTGGTCGAAGGTCGCCTCGAGGGTCTTCTCCGGCATGGTGTTGACCACGCCGTCGGCGACGAGCTCGGTCACGTAGAGCGTGTCGGGGAGGTCGGCGGACTTGACGCCCGTCGAGGCCCAGAGCGGACGCTGCTTGTTGGCGCCGGCCTCGAGGAGCGCGGTGGCACGCTCGCTCGCGAACTCCTGCTCGAAGACCTGGTACGCGAGCTGGGCGTTCGCGACGCCGGCCTTGCTCTTCAGCGCGGTCGCCTCGGGGCTGCCGATCGCGTCGAGACGCTTGTCGATCTCGGTGTCGACCCGCGACACGAAGAACGAGGCGACCGAGTGGATCGTCGAGAGGTCGTGGCCCGCGGCCTTGGCCTGCTCGAGACCGGTGAGGAACGCGTTGATGACCTCGCGGTAGCGGGTGAGGCTGAAGATCAACGTGACGTTGACGCTGATGCCGGCGCCGATGACCGCGGTGATGGCCTCGAGGCCCTCGACCGTCGCGGGGATCTTGATCATCGCGTTGGGCTGGTTGACCTTGGCCCAGAGCTGCTTGGCCTGGTCGATCGTCGAGGATGCGTCGTGCGCGAAGCCCGGTTCGACCTCGATCGACACGCGGCCGTCGTACCCGTTCGAGGAGTCGTAGACCCCACGGAAGATCTTCGATGCCGCGGCCACGTCGTCGGTGGTGATCTCGAAGACCGCCTCGGTGACGTCCTTGCCGTCGGCGGCGAGCTGGGCGACCTGCTCGGCGTAGACGTCGCCGTTGCTGAGCGCGGACGCGAAGATCGTCGGGTTCGTCGTGACACCGACGACGTTGCGGTCGGCGATGAGCTGCTCCAGCCCACCGGACTGGATGCGTCCGCGGGAGAGGTCGTCGAGCCAGATGCTGACGCCGGCGGCGGACAGCTGGGCGGTTGGGGTTTCAGTCATGTTCTTCTGTCTCCTTCGCCCGGGCTACTTGCCGAGCGTCTCGTGTGCTGCGGAGACGACTGCCTCCGTGGTGATGCCGAACTCACGGAACAGCGTCTTGTAGTCGGCGGACGCACCGAAGTGCTCGATCGACACGGTCCGGCCGGCGTCGCCGACGATGCTCTTCCAGGTCAGGCCGAGACCCGCCTCGACGGAGACGCGTGCGGTGACGGCCTTCGGGAGGACGGACTCGCGGTACTCGGCGGACTGCTCCTCGAACCACTCGAGTGCGGGCACCGAGACGACGCGGGCGTTGACGCCCTCGCCGCGCAGGACCTCACGGGCCTCGACGGCGAGCTGGAGCTCGGAGCCCGTCGCGATGAGGATGACGTCCGGCGTGCCGCCGGGAGCCTCGGCGAGGATGTACGCACCCTTGGCGACGTTCGACGCTGCAGCGAAGGTCTCGCCGGTGGCGTCGCCCGTGCCGCGCTCGAACACCGGGATGTTCTGACGGGTCAGCGCGATGCCGGTCGGGCCGCCGCGACGCTTGAGGATCTCGAGCCAGGCGTAGGCCACCTCGTTCGCGTCACCCGGTCGCACGACGGCGAGGTTCGGGATGGCACGGAGCGAGGCGAGCTGCTCGATCGGCTGGTGCGTGGGGCCGTCCTCACCGAGGGCGACGGAGTCGTGGGTCCACACGAAGATGGACGGCACGTTCATGAGCGCGGCGAGACGGACGGCCGGACGCATGTAGTCGCTGAAGATGAGGAAGGTGCCACCGAACGCGCGGGTCGGGCCGTGCAGGACGATGCCGTTGAGGATCGCGGCCATGGCGTGCTCGCGGATGCCGAAGTGCAGGACGCGACCGTAGGGGTTCCCGGTCCACTCGTGGGTGGAGTGCTCGCTCGGGATGAACGACGCACCGCCCTCGATCGTCGTGTTGTTCGACTCGGCGAGGTCGGCCGAACCGCCCCAGAGCTCCGGGATGACCGGGCCGAGGGCGTTGAGCACCTTGCCGGATGCGGCGCGGGTCGAGACGTCCTTGCCGGCCTCGAACACGGGCAGCGCCGACTCGACACCCTCGGGGAGTTCGCCGGCCTCGAGACGCTCGAGCAGCGCAGCGCGCTCCGGGTTGGCCGCGGCCCAGGCGTCGAACGTCTGCTGCCACTCGGCGCGTGCCTCGGCACCGCGGTCGATCGCCTTGCGGGTGTGCTCGATGACCTCGTCGGCGACGAAGAAGTTCTGCTCGGGGTCGAAGCCGAGCACCTCCTTGACGGCCGCGAGCTCCTCGGCGCCCAGCGCCGAACCGTGGATCTTGCCGGAGTTCTGCTTCTTGGGAGCCGGCCAACCGATGATGGTCTTGAGGATGATGAGCGACGGCTTGTCGGTCTCGGCCTTCGCGGCCTCGATCGCGTCGTTGAGCGCGTGGACGTCCTCGACGTACTCGCCCGTCTTCTTCCAGTCGACGACCTGGACGTGCCAGTGGTAGGCCTCGTAGCGGGCCTTGACGTCCTCGGTGAAGGCGATGTTGGTGTCGTCCTCGATCGAGATCTGGTTGGAGTCGTAGATCGCGATGAGGTTGCCGAGCTGCTGGTGACCGGCGAGCGAGGAGGCCTCGCTCGTGACGCCTTCCTGCAGGTCGCCGTCACCGGCGATGACGTAGACGAAGTGGTCGAACGGGCTCGTGCCGGCCTCGGCCTCGGGGTCGAACAGGCCACGCTCGAAGCGGGACGCGTACGCGAAGCCCACGGCGGAGGCGAGCCCCTGGCCGAGGGGACCGGTGGTGATCTCGACGCCGTCGGTGTGGCCGTACTCCGGGTGACCCGGCGTGAGCGAGCCCCAGGTGCGGAGCGCCTCGAGGTCGGAGAGTTCCAGACCGTAGCCGCCCAGGTAGAGCTGGACGTACTGGGTCAGCGAGCTGTGCCCGACCGACAGGACGAAGCGGTCGCGTCCGAGCCAGTCCTGGTCCTTCGGATCGCGTCGCATGACCTTCTGGAACAGCAGGTAGGCGGCGGGGGCGAGACTCATCGCCGTTCCCGGGTGGCCGTTGCCGACCTTCTCCACCGCGTCGGCGGCGAGGATGCGCGCCGTGTCGACTGCTTTGCTGTCAATGCTTTCCCACTGCAGATCTGCCACTGAATACTGACCCTTCTCATCGGAACAGGAGGCCGACGAGCGGTCGAGCCTTCTTCTGTGCGTTCGCGGCCCACGTCGTCTTCGGCGTCCGAGCACACGACACCGCTCTTCGAACTGGGTGAAGGGGGGCGCACGCGTGCACAGTGGCTGGCGAGCACTTCCCAGCATAGCGAACCCCTGCAGCCGAGGGTCGATGTTCGACGAGCGCGAACACGCGACGTCACGGATCGTCGCAGAGCTTGCAGGACGGGCGTCACCCGGTGAGGGACCGCGCGTCTGCGCACCGTGAGTAGGGAGCCGTCCGCGCGTGTCGTAGAATCGTCTGCGGACCGCGCACCGGGCGAGCAGTGCGTGGTGAACCGAACGTTAGAGGAGCAATGGACGTCGCTGTAGCAGAACGTGTGTCGAGCCCCAAGCTCGGTTTCCGACGCAAGGCGAAGGCGTACATCGCCCTCACCAAGCCGCGGGTCATGGAACTGCTGCTCGTGACGACGATCCCCGTCATGATCCTCGCGAAGGGCGGTCTGCCCGACTGGTGGCTCGTCATCGCGACCGTCATCGGCGGGTCGTTGAGCGCCGGCTCCGCGGCGGCGTTCAACTGCTACATCGACCGCGACATCGACGCGGTCATGGACCGCACGAAGAAGCGCCCCCTCGTGACCGGCGAGCTCACGCCGCGCGAGGCACTCGTGTTCGCGTGGACGCTCGGCGTCGTCTCGACGGTCTGGCTCCTCGCCACCACCAACTGGCTCGCGGCCGCACTGTCCGTCGGCGCGATCCTCTTCTACGTCTTCGTGTACACGCTGTGGCTGAAGCGACGCACCCAGCAGAACATCATCTGGGGTGGCATCGCGGGCTGCTTCCCCGTCGTCATCGGCTGGGCCGCCGTCACCGGTTCGCTCTCGTGGGCACCGATCATCCTCTTCGCGGTCGTGTTCCTCTGGACGCCGCCGCACTACTGGCCGCTGTCCATGAAGTACCGCAGTGACTACCAGGCCGTCGGCGTGCCGATGCTCGCCGTCGTCCGCGGTCGCGCGCAGGTCGGCCTCCAGGTCATCCTGTACGCGTGGGCGACGGTCGTCTGCTCGCTCCTGCTCATCCCGGTGGCCGACATGGGGCTGCTGTACAGCGCCGTCGCCCTCCTGTCCGGCGGCTGGTTCGTCTACGAGACCCACCGCCTCTACAACCTCGCGATCCGCCACGAGCACGTCTCGCCGATGCGCGTCTTCCACGGTTCGATCACCTACCTGACCCTCCTGTTCCTCGCCGTCGGCATCGACCCGCTGCTCCCGTTCTGACCCGGTGGCTGACGCAGCGGAACGCGGCCGGCTGATCGCTGCGGCGGGGGAGAGCCCCGACATCGTCTTCGATCGGTTCGTCTCCTGGGCCGAGGCCGGCGGACTGAGCCTGTACCCGGCGCAGGAGGAGGCGCTCATCGGCATCGTCGACGGCGCCAACGTCATCCTCTCCACCCCGACGGGCACCGGCAAGAGCCTCGTCGCCGCCGGCGCACACTTCGCGGCGCTGAGCTCCGGTCGCCGCAGCTACTACACGGCCCCGATCAAGGCGCTCGTCAGCGAGAAGTTCTTCGCACTCGTCGAGATGTTCGGCGCGGAGAACGTCGGGATGGTCACCGGGGACTCCTCGGTGAACGCCGACGCGCCGATCGTCTGCTGCACCGCGGAGATCGTCGCCAACCTGGCGCTCCGGCACGGCGAGGACGCCGGCATCGACCAGGTCGTGATGGACGAGTTCCACTTCTACGCCGACCCCGACCGCGGGTGGGCGTGGCAGGTGCCGCTGCTCACCCTCCCGGACACGCAGTTCATCCTCATGTCCGCGACCCTCGGCGACGTCGGCGACCTCGCGCGCGACCTCGAGCGCCGGACCGGCCGCGAGACCGCCATCGTGACCGGTGTCGAACGACCGGTCCCGCTCCATTTCTCCTACGCGACCACACCGATCCACGAGACCGTGGAAGACCTCCTCCACACGGGACAGGCTCCGATCTACATCGTCCACTTCGCGCAGGCGGCGGCGCTCGAGCGGGCCCAGGCGTTGACCAGCCTCAAGGTCGTCACCCGCGAGCAACGCGACGAGATCGCCGACGCCATCGGCGACTTCCGGTTCAGCACCGCGTTCGGCACGACGCTGTCCCGGCTCGTCCGCAGCGGGATCGGCGTGCACCACGCCGGCATGCTGCCGAAGTACCGACGCCTCGTGGAGCAGCTGGCCCAACGTGGTCTTCTCCGCGTCATCTGCGGGACGGACACCCTCGGCGTCGGGATCAACGTCCCGATCCGCACGGTCCTGTTCACGGCGCTCACGAAGTACGACGGCACGAAGATGCGCCAGGTGAACGCCCGGGAGTTCCACCAGATCGCCGGTCGTGCGGGTCGAGCCGGCTACGACACCGCGGGCACCGTCGTCGTCCAGGCTCCCGAGCACGAGACCGAGAACCTCAAGCTCATCGAGAAGGCCGGCGACGACCCGAAGAAGCGCCGGAAGATCATCCGGAAGAAGGCGCCGGAGGGGTTCGTGTCCTGGGGGGAGCCGAGCTTCCAGCGCCTCGTCGCGGCCGAGCCTGAGACACTGACCAGCCACATGCAGCTCACCCACGCGATGATGCTCAGCGTCATCGCACGCGGCGGCGACAGCTTCGGCACCATCCGCTCCCTCGTCTTCGACAACCACGAGCCTCGGGCGAGACGCTTCGCCCTGGCCAGGCGGGCACTCGAGATCTACCGCACCCTCCGAACGGCAGGGGTGATCACCCAGACGATCGACCCCGAGACGGGTGAGGTCGTCATCGGCCTCACGGTCGAACTGCAGCCGAACTTCGCGCTCAACGCTCCGCTGTCGCCGTTCGCCCTCGCCGCGTTCGAGCTGTTGGACCCCGCGGAGCCCGGCTTCGCCCTCGACGTCATCTCGGTGGTCGAGTCGACGCTCGACGATCCGCGCCAGATCGTCATGGCCCAGCAGCACCTCGCCAGGGGCGAGGCCGTGCAGGCGATGAAGGCCGAGGGGATCGAGTACGACCAGCGCATGGAGCTCCTCGAGGCGGTCACCCATCCGAGACCGCTGGCGGAACTCCTCGAGGCGGCGTTCACGAGCTACACCGCCGCGCAGCCGTGGGCACTCGACCTCGAGCTCCGCCCGAAGGCGGTCGTCCGCGACTTCATCGAGCGTGCACTGAACTTCAGCGAGTTCGTCTCGTTCTACAGTCTCTCGAGGTCCGAGGGACTCGTCCTGCGATACCTCTCCGACGCCTTCCGGGCGATCCGGCAGAGCGTGCCGGACGAGTTCAAGGACGAGGAGCTCCAGGACCTGATCGAGTGGCTCGGAGAACTCGTCCGACAGGTCGACTCGAGTCTGCTCGACGAGTGGGAGGAACTGTCCCACCCGGACCCCGAACGCCATGCGGAGACGAGTCGGTCACTCCCACCCACGCCACGGAGCGTCCTCGCCAACCGCCGGGCGTTCACCGTCCTCGTCCGGAACGAACTCTTCCGCCGGGTCCAGCTCGCGTCGCTGGAGCACTACGACGCGCTCGGCGAGCTCGACGCGTCGGCTGGATTCGACGCCGACACCTGGGCGGACGCCATGGATCCGTACTTCGAGGAGCACGGTGAACTCCCGACCGGCGCTGCAGCACGGAGCCCGGCGCTGCTGGTCGTCGACGACGAGGACGAGCGCCCCGTCGGCGACACGGGCGGTGTCTGGCGGGTGCGTCAGGTGTTCGCCGATCCGGCCGGCGACCATGACTGGGGGATCAGCGCGGTCATCGATCTCGACGCCTCCGACGAGACCGGGACCGCGGTCGTCCGCGTGACCGCGGTCGGGATGCTCTGAGTCGTCAGCAGGCGCAGTGAGTCGTCAGCAGGCCCGCTGACCCGTCAGCGGAAGTGCGTCTGAGCCGTCAGCGGGAGACGCTGAGGGATGCCGACTCCTCGACGCGTGACGCGGTCCGGACCGGGATCCGCTGCTGCAGCACGACCCAGGTCATCGCGGCGACGAGCAGTCCGGCGAGCACCATGTGCAGCCCGACGAGCACCTCGGGGAGTCCGAGGCGGGCCTGGGTGAGCCCCACGATGATCTGCACCACTTCGACCGCGAGCAGCGTGGAGACCGCGGTGCGCACCCCGCGCGACCCGCGGCGGGCACCGAGCGCGATCGCGCCGACGAGCAGCACGATGGTGCCGGCGAGCGTCGCGTAGGCGGGCCAGCTGTGCAGGTGCTGGAGGAACTCGGGGTCGAACCCGTTGCGCGGCGCCGGCACCTCCTTCGAGTTGTCGCCGGCGTGCGGGCCCGAGCCCGTCGTCAGGATGCCGAACACGACGGTGACGGCGACGAAGAGGCTCGTCAGGTGGACGACGCCGAGGTACCAGCCGGGCATGACCTTCACCGCACCACGGGGCCCGCGGTAGACCCGATGGACGAGCATCGTCGCGAGGGCGACCAGGACGATCGAGATGACGAAGTGCAGCCCGACCACGTACGGGTTCAGCCCGGTGAGGACGGTGATGCCGCCGAGGACCGCCTGCGCGGGGATCGACAGGCCCTGGAGCAGGGTCAGTCGGAAGAGGTCGGGGCGCTGCCGACGCATGCGGATCACCGCGAGGAACGCGGCGATCACGATGGCCGCGAGGACGAAGGTCAGAAGGCGGTTGCCGAACTCGATGAAGCCGTGGATGCCCATCTCCGGCGTGTTGACGAAGGAGTCGTCCGTGCAGCGCGGCCACGTCGGGCATCCGAGCCCGGAGGCCGTCAGGCGGACGGCGCCCCCGGTCCCGATGAGGACGAGCTGGAAGGCGAACGAGAGCCAGGCGACGACCCGTACGCGCTTGTCGATCGTCGTCGGCAACCACTGCCAGAACCGGGTGGCCCGCACCCGGTCGGGAAGGGACGGTGCCGGCGTCGGTCGACCGGCGGTCTTGGAGTGGTGTGACACGGGTCGATCCTTCGGTTCGCGGTGGCCACGGCTGCGGTATCCACCGTCCTCACCCACAACCCACAGGAAGCTGTAGGATTATGAGGTTCACGGTGCGCGCGAGAAGCGCCATGGTTCATGAACATTGTAGGTTCGCGAAGAAGCCGCCCGCACATCCCCTCCCCAATCCGCTCCGATCAGGCGCGTGCCATGGGAGGGAATGACGACCTCCAGCCGGTGGTTGTCTCCAGGGAGGAAAGAGGGACACATGTCAGACATCCTGATCGATCGCCCGGAGCTCGCCGGACTCGGCCAATACGAGTTCGGATGGCACGACGGCGACGTCGCCGGCGCTTCAGCGCGCCGCGGCATCTCCACGGAGGTCGTGGCCGACATCTCCGCACTGAAGAGCGAACCGGACTGGATGCTGCAGCGCCGCCTCAAGGCCCTGCAGCTGTTCGAGCGCAAGCCCATGCCGACGTGGGGCGCCGACCTCTCCGAGATCGACTTCGAGAACATCAAGTACTTCGTCCGGTCCACCGAGAAGCAGGCTCAGACCTGGGAGGACCTGCCGGACGACATCAAGAACACCTACGAGAAGCTCGGCATCCCCGAGGCGGAGCGCCAGCGCCTCGTCTCCGGCGTCGCCGCGCAGTACGAGTCCGAGGTGGTCTACCACCAGATCAACGAGGAGCTCGAGGCGCAGGGTGTCATCTTCATGGACACCGACACGGCGTTGCGTGAGCACCCCGAGTTCTTCGAGGAGTACTTCGGCACGGTCATCCCGTCCGGCGACAACAAGTTCGCCGCGCTGAACACCGCCGTGTGGTCGGGTGGCTCCTTCGTCTACGTGCCGCCCGGCGTGCACGTCGAGATCCCGCTGCAGGCCTACTTCCGGATCAACACCGAGAACATGGGTCAGTTCGAGCGCACGCTGATCATCGCCGACGAGGGCAGCTACGTGCACTACATCGAGGGTTGCACCGCGCCGATCTACAAGTCGGACTCGCTGCACTCCGCGGTCGTCGAGATCATCGTCAAGAAGAACGCCCGCGTCCGCTACACGACGATCCAGAACTGGTCGAACAACGTCTACAACCTGGTCACGAAGCGCGCCACGGCCGCCGAAGGCGCGACCATGGAGTGGATCGACGGCAACATCGGATCCAAGGTCACGATGAAGTACCCGTCCATCTACCTCATGGGCGAGCACGCCAAGGGCGAGACCCTGTCCGTCGCGTTCGCCGGTCCCGGCCAGCACCAGGACGCCGGCGCGAAGATGATCCACATGGCTCCGTACACGCAGTCGTCCATCGTCTCCAAGTCGATCGCCCGAGGCGGCGGACGCGCGGGATACCGCGGCGAGGTCCGGGTGGACGCCAACGCCCATCACTCGGCCAACACCGTGCGCTGCGACGCGCTCCTGGTCGACACCATCTCCCGCAGCGACACGTACCCGGCGATCGACATCCGTGTGGACGACGTCCAGCTCGGACACGAGGCGACGGTGTCCAAGGTCAGCGAGGAGCAGCTCTTCTACCTCATGAGCCGCGGCATGCCGGAAGACGAGGCCATGGCGATGATCGTCCGCGGCTTCATCGAGCCGATCGCCCGCGAACTGCCCATGGAGTACGCACTCGAACTCAACAAGCTCATCGAGATGGGCATGGAAGGATCCGTCGGTTAATGACGACTGCAGCACCGACTCAGACCGAAGGACAGCACGGCATCACGGCACACAGCGACGGCGCAGGACGCGTCATCCCGGTGCAGACCCGATCGGAGCGCTTCAGCTCCTATGATGTCGCCGACTTCCCAGCGGTGACGGGACGCGAGGCGGTCTGGAAGCTCAGCCCGGTCGCGCAGTTCACCGACCTCACCGCGGGGGAGCTCGACGGCTCGCCCACCCCGATCACGCACGACGACGTCGACGGCTTCAGCGTCGAGTGGATCAGTCGCGACGACGCCCGCGTCGGCTCCGCCGGCGTGCCGGAGGAGCGCGCCTCCGCGAACGCCTGGTCGAGCTTCGACCAGGCGCTGGCGATCTCGGTCACGGGCGAGGAGTCCAAGACCCTGCGCCTCGAGCGGAGCGGGCTCGGCGACGGCGCCCGCGCTGCGCACACCGTCATCACCGCCGCACCGTTCAGCCGCGGCCTCATCATCATCGAGAACGCGGGCGACGCCCGCCTCACCGAGAACGTCGAGATCGTCGTCGGCGAGCAGGCCGACGTGACCGTCGTGACCGTGCAGTGGTGGGACGACGCAGCCGTGCACCTCGCCAGCCACTTCGCGTCCATCGGTCGCGACGCCCACCTCAAGCACGTCGTGGTGTCGCTCGGCGGCAAGGTCGTCCGGGTGAACCCGACCCTGCACCTCGCCGGTCAGGGCTCGGACCTCGACTCGCTCGGCGTGTACTTCTCCGACGCGGGTCAGCACCTCGAGCAGCAGGTCTACATGCACCACGACGCACCGAACACCCGCGGGCGCGTGACCTACAAGGGCGCACTGCAGGGCGAGGGTGCGCGGTCCGTGTGGATCGGCGACGTCCTCATCAGCAACCGTGCCGTCGGCACCGACAGCTACGAGCAGAACCGCAACCTGGTCCTCTCCGACGGCACCCGTGCCGACTCCGTTCCGAACCTCGAGATCGAGACCGGCGACATCGCCGGTGCCGGTCACGCGAGCGCGACCGGACGCTTCGACGACGAGCAGCTCTTCTACCTGCAGGCTCGAGGCATCCCTGAGGACGAGGCACGACGACTCGTCGTCCGCGGCTTCCTCGTGGAGATCATCCAGCAGATCGGCGACACCGAGCTGCAGGAGCGCCTCTCGGCGGCCATCGAGGCCGAACTGCTCGGCGCCGACGGACAGGGCACCGGCGGAGCGCAGCACTGATGGCGACGAAGGTGTGCTCGTTCGACGAGCTCGCCGTCAACCAGGCCAAGCGGGTCGTGGTGGACGGCGTGCCGATCGCCCTCGTGCGCGACGCATCGGACGAACTGTTCGCGATCGGCGACGTCTGCACCCACGGCGACATCTCGCTGTCCGAAGGCTTCGTCGAGGACGGCAACCTCGAATGCTGGGCACACGGCTCGCAGTTCTCGCTCACGACGGGCAAGCCGCTCACCCTTCCGGCCTACGAGCCGGTCCCCGTCTACACCGTCGAGCTCATCGACGGCGACATCTACATCGACCCGACCGCAACGAAAGAGATCTAGCACCATGTCAGTCCTCGAAATCCGCGACCTGCACGTCAGCGTCGAAACCGAACAGGGCACCAAGCCGATCCTGCGTGGCGTCGACCTCACCATCCGGAAGGGCGAGACCCACGCGATCATGGGTCCGAACGGTTCGGGTAAGTCCACGCTCGCGTACACGATCGCCGGCCACCCGAAGTACACCGTCGACAGCGGATCCATCACGCTGGACGGCGAGGACGTCCTCGCGATGAGCGTCGACGAGCGCGCCCGTGCCGGACTCTTCCTCGCGATGCAGTACCCCGTCGAGATCCCCGGTGTCACGGTCACGAACTTCCTTCGCACGGCGAAGACCGCGGTCGACGGCGAGGCGCCCGCGATCCGCGGCTGGATCAAGGACGTCCGCGAGTCGATGAAGAACCTGCGCATGGAGCCTGCCTTCGCCGAGCGCAACGTCAACGAGGGCTTCTCCGGTGGCGAGAAGAAGCGTCACGAGATCCTCCAGCTCGAGCTGCTGAAGCCGCAGTTCGCAGTCCTCGACGAGACCGACTCCGGCCTCGACGTCGACGCCCTCAAGATCGTGTCCGAGGGCGTCAACCGCGCCAAGGAGAACACGGGCCTCGGCGTCCTGCTGATCACGCACTACACGCGCATCCTGCGCTACATCAAGCCGGACTTCGTGCACGTCTTCGTCGCCGGCAAGATCGCCGAGCAGGGCGGTCCCGAGCTCGCCGACCGACTCGAGAACGAAGGCTACGACCGTTTCCTCGTCGATGCCGTCGTCGCCCCGGAAGGTGCCTGAAGCCGCGCGAGCGGTCTAAGATAACGACATGGTAACAACGCTCAGTCCGCAACGATTCGACGAGGTCGAAGAGGCGCTCAAGGACGTCATGGACCCCGAGCTCGGGGTGAACGTGGTCGACCTCGGTCTCATCTACGACCTGGGTTGGGATGACGAGAACGACGCGCTCATCATCCACATGACCCTGACCTCCGCCGGATGTCCGCTCACGGACGTCCTCGAGGAGCAGACGGGTCAAGCGCTCGACGGCATCGTCGACGCCTTCCGCATCAACTGGGTGTGGATGCCGCCGTGGGGACCGGAGCGCATCACGGACGACGGGCGCGACATGATGCGTGCCCTCGGCTTCTCGATCTGATCGAACCTCAACGACGACGGACGGCTGCAATGCAGCCGTCCGTCGTCCTGTTCCCGGCGGCGTCGTCCGGCTGATCCCGGATAGGGTCGAGGCATGACCGAGATCGTGTCCGCAGACCCTCTCGACGTCCTGCGCAGCCGGACGAGCGAGAAGTGGTCCGAGTACCCCGACGACGTCCTGCCCATGTTCGTCGCCGAGATGGACGTCCCCCTGGCACCCGTGATCCGCGATGCCCTGCACGCGGCGATCGACCGCGGTGACGCCGGGTATGTCGCGAGCCGCACACGGCTCCCACAGGTGTTCGCCGACTTCGCAGCGCGACGCTGGGGATGGGACGTGGATCCCGGCTCCGTGTTCACCACCGCCGACGTCAGCATGGGCATCGTCGAGATCATGCGTCGCGTCATCTCGCCCGGCGAGGGCGTCGTGATCACCTCGCCGGTCTACCCGCCGTTCTTCGACCTCGTCACCGAGGCCGGGGGAGTCGTGGTGGACGTCCCCTTGCTCGGGTCCAGCCGCGCCGACGATCCCGCCGGAGGCTGGCGGCTCGACCTGGACGGTCTCGAAGCCGCCTTCCGCAACGGCGCGAAGGCGTTCCTGCTCTGCAACCCGCACAACCCGATCGGTCGGCCGCACACGGTCGACGAACTCCGCTCGGTCGCCGCGCTGGCCGCGCGGTACGGGGTCACGGTCGTGAGCGATGAGATCCACGCTCCGCTCACCCAGCCGGGCGAGCGGTTCGTCCCCTATCTCGGCGTGTCCGACGAGGCCGCCGAACACGGGTACGCCGTCCTGTCGGCGAGCAAGGCCTGGAACCTCGCCGGCCTGAAGTGCGCGGTAATGGTCACCGCCGGCCCGGGGCCGCGGAGCGTGGTCGCGGGGATGCCGGTCGAGGTGTTCTGGCGGACGGGCCAGTTCGGTGTGCTGGCTTCGGTCGCCGCCTTCGAGGCCGGAGAGCCCTGGTTGGACGGGCTCCTCGGGTTGCTCGACGGCAACCGGCGGCTGCTCGGTGAGCTGCTGGGCACCGAGTTGCCAGAGGTCGGCTACCGTCCGCCTGCCGCCGGGTACCTCGCCTGGCTGGACTGCACCGCGCTCGATTGGACCGAGCCCCCGGCGCGGCGCATCCTGCGCGAGGCGCGCGTCGCCCTGCAGGAGGGAGCCCCGTTCGGGCCCGGAGGCGTCGGCCACGCACGACTCAACCTGGCCTGCTCACCCGAGCTCCTCACCGAGGCGGTCGGACGGATCTCCGCCCTGCGTTGACGGTCGTCCGGCTGCGCCGGAACCCTGCCGGAACGGCCGCGGTGCTGAGCATCGGATTCACGATTTATACTGGGAGGCTGACCCCCACCCTCCGCGTTGTCGAAACGCACCCGAAGAAATGGACTATGCCTGTGCTGAGTGTGCACGACCTCGAGATCCGCGTGGGGGCACGCGTGCTCATGGAGCACGTGAACTTCCGTGTGTCCGCCGGCGACAAGATCGGCCTCGTCGGCCGTAACGGTGCCGGTAAGACGACCCTGACCAAGACGCTGGCGGGGGAGACCCTCCCGACGAACGGCAAGATCGATCGCGGTGGCGAGATCGGGTACCTGCCGCAGGACCCGCGCTCCGGCAACCCGGAGGACCTCGCCCGCACCCGCATCCTCGATGCGCGCGGTCTCGGCCAGCTCGCGCTCGGCATGCACGAGTCGAGCATGGCCATGGCGAGCGACGACCCGAAGGTGGCGGAAGCCGCCATGAAGAAGTACGGCAACCTCACCGACCGGTTCAACGCGCTCGGCGGCTACGCCGCAGAGGCCGAGGCGGCCTCCATCGCATCGAACCTGAACCTGCCCGACCGCATCCTCGATCAGCAGCTGAAGACGCTCTCGGGTGGACAGCGCCGCCGCATCGAACTCGCGCGCATCCTCTTCTCCGACGCCGAGACGCTCATCCTCGACGAGCCGACCAACCACCTCGACGCCGACTCCGTCGTCTGGCTGCGTGAGTTCCTCAAGCAGTACAAGGGCGGGTTCATCGTGATCTCGCACGACATCGAGCTCGTCGGCGAGACCGTCAACCGGGTCTTCTACCTCGATGCGAACCGCACCGTCATCGACATCTACAACATGAACTGGAAGAACTACCAGCGTCAGCGCGAAGCCGACGAGGAGCGCCGGAAGAAGGAGCGCACCAACGTCGAGAAGAAGGCGACGGCGCTCCAGCTCCAGGCGGCCAAGTTCGGTGCGAAGGCCAGCAAGGCGGCCGCAGCCCACCAGATGGTGGCTCGCGCCGAACGAATGCTCTCCGGGCTCGAAGAGGTCCGCGCGCAAGACCGCGTGGCCAAGCTGCGGTTCCCGACCCCGGCGCCCTGTGGTCGGACGCCGCTCATGGCGAGCAACCTGTCGAAGAGCTACGGCTCGCTCGAGATCTTCACGGCCGTCGACCTCGCGATCGACCGTGGCTCGAAGGTCGTCATCCTCGGATTCAACGGTGCGGGCAAGACGACCCTGCTGCGGATCCTCGCCGGAGTGGACCAGCCCGACACCGGGCAGCTCGAGCCCGGGCACGGCCTGCGGATCGGCTACTACGCGCAGGAGCACGAGACGATCGACGTGAAGCGCAGCGTGCTGGAGAACATGGTCTCCTCGTCGCCGAACATCACCGAGATGGAAGCGCGCAAGGTCCTCGGCTCGTTCCTGTTCACCGGCGACGACTCCAACAAGCTCGCGGGCGTGCTGTCCGGCGGCGAGAAGACGAGACTCGCTCTCGCGATGATCGTCGTCTCTGGCGCGAACATGCTCCTTCTGGACGAACCGACCAACAACCTCGACCCGGCCAGCCGGCTGGAGATCCTCGACGCGCTCGCCCACTACGAGGGTGCCGTCGTGCTCGTGAGTCACGATGAGGGCGCCGTCGAGGCGCTCAACCCCGAGCGGGTGCTCATCCTGCCCGACGGCGTCGAGGACCACTGGAACAAGGACTACCAGGACCTCGTCAGCCTGGCCTAGCGCCAGCGGGCCAGCGCGCCCGGCCCGTGAGCATCACGGGCCGGGTACGCCCCGTCCGTCGACGGCTCGGGGCAGTCGGGTCAGCGACTCGCTTCGAGGATCTCATCCTCGATGTCGGCGTCAGACCGTGCCTTCGCGGCGAGCCGTTCGGCGCGCGCAGCCGCACGCCGTTGCTCCTTCGGGTCGTCGGAGTTCAGGATGCGGTACTCCTGACGGACGGCATAGGCGAGGAAGATGAAGCCCATCAGCGCGAAGACCACCCATTGCAGCGCATACGAGAGGTGCATCCCCTCGTTCGGCTCGGGCTTGATCGGACCGAGCGGTGCCGCCTCGGCAGGCGCCGGGCTCTCCGAGAGGAGCATGCCGTACGCACCGGAGTAGAGCGTCTCGCCGCGGAGTTCGGCGATCTGCGGGAGGTTGATCGTGGCCACCTGGCCGTCGGCGGCCCCGCGGCCCGGGAGCGTCGGTTCGCCGGGTCGGATGCGGACGACGACCGAGACCTCTCCGCTCGGAGGCGCCGGGACCGACTCGGGTGCTTCGAGTGAATCGTTCGCGGCGACCCAGCCACGGTCGACGATGAACACGTCTCCGTTGGCAAGTCGGAGCGGTGTGAGGACGTTGAAGCCCGCCTGGTTGTTCCGGGGACGGTTCCGGACCAGCAGCTGTTCGTCAGGCAGGTAGGTACCGCTCATCGACACCGGATGCCATTCGTCGGCCACGCTGAAGGAGTCGAGCGACGGTAGCGCTTCGTCGAGCGGGATCGGAGTCGCGTCCCAGTTGGTCTCGATGCGCTGGACCTCCTCCTCCTTCTCGCTCGCCCGGGCGAGCTGCCAGTTGGAGAGGAGGACGCACACGATCGCGAACACGATCGCGACGCCGAGGTAGCCGAGCCAACGGCGGCTGAAGGCGAACCGCCAACCCGCGCTCATGAGCCGACCGCCGACGCCAGCGGACGCCGCTCGAGCGGGAAGGAGCGGGCTTCGAGGAAGGCCTCCAAGAAGTCGACGTGTTCGTCGCAGGCGGTCCAGACCTTCACGCGGTCCTCCGCGTGGATCTTCGGATTGCGCCACTCGATCCGCCAGCTCGCCGCCGCGCGGCAGCCGGCCCGCGAGCACATCACGCCGTCGGGCTCGGCACCGAACCCGATCATGCCTGGTCGGCCGGACGAGGCGGAACCGAGTCGTCGACGATGATCGGCCGCTGGGATACGACGACACCGGTGGGGCGCTCGATGGCCCCCTGTGACGGCAGCGACCCGGCGTTCGCGATGATCACGGCGACGTACGGCAGGAAGATGGCACCGGCTGCGACCGCGAACATCCAACCGCCCTGGACGAACGGGAGCGCAGCGAGGCAAAGCAACCGGACACCCATGGTGATCGAGTACTTGATGAGCCGCTGCCGGCGCTCCTGTTCGGGAGCCGGTGGGAGGGAGGTGATGCTCTGCTGCTTCATGCCATGACCAGCCTACGCGCTCGGCGGGTGGGCGAAGCCCCCAAATCACCGGGAGAAAGGGAGTACCCCCATATGCTGGTACGGGTCCGCGGCCGGAACGCCGCGCGCCCCGACGGCCGCCGCACGAGTCGGCCGGTATCGCCGCAGGAGAGGAATCGACCATGACCGCACCACGCACCGTACTCGTCACCGGAGGCAACCGGGGGATCGGCTTCGCCATCGCCGAGGAGTTCGTCGCGCAGGGTCACCGCGTCGCCGTCACCGCACGATCCGGCGAGGGCCCCGCGGGCACGTTGACGGTCCGCGCGGACGTCACCGACGCCGCCTCCGTCGACGCGGCGTTCACCGAGATCGAGTCGGAGCTCGGGCCGGTCGAGGTGCTCGTCGCGAACGCGGGCATCACGAAGGACACCCTGCTCATGCGGATGAGCGAGGACGACTTCGACCAGGTGGTCGACACGAACCTCGGCGGCTCCTTCCGCGTCGTCAAGCGCGCGTCCAAGGGCATGCTCAAGGCACGCTTCGGGCGCATCGTGCTCATCTCCAGCGTCGTGGGTCTCTACGGGTCCGCCGGACAGGTCAACTACGCGGCCTCGAAGAGCGGCCTCATCGGCATGGCGCGATCCATCACCCGCGAGCTCGGTGCACGTGGGATCACGGCGAACGTGATCGCCCCGGGGTTCATCGAGACCGACATGACCGCCGAACTGCCCGCCGAGACCCAGGCCGAGTACAAGAAGAGCATCCCGGCAGCGCGTTTCGCGAGTGCGAACGAGGTCGCGAAGGTCGTCACGTGGATCGCCGGTGACGACGCGGGCTACATCTCCGGCGCCGTGATCCCGGTCGACGGCGGCCTCGGCATGGGTCACTGACCCGGGCAGCACCCCACAGAGCAGAACCCGACCTCGGGCGCTGACCCCGACGCGCGGATCAGAGCCCGAGGAGCGGGAGGACGCCGGCGAGGTCGACCCGCCCGGCGACGAGGTCGGCCTGGCGGCGGACGATCGGCTTCGCGTTGAACGCGACCGAGAGCCCGGCGACGGCCATCATCTCGAGGTCGTTGGCTCCGTCGCCGATCGCGATCGTCCGTGCCAACGGCACGCCGTCCTCGTCGGCCCACTCCTGCAGTGCGGCCGCCTTCGCCGCCGCGTCGATGATGGGACCGCTGAGGCCTCCCGTCAACCGACCGTCGGCGGTCTCGAGGCGGTTCGCCCGCACATGGTCGAGGCCGAGTGCCTCGGCGAGCGGGTCGAGTAGTTCATGGAACCCGCCCGACACGACACCGATCCGCGACCCGTGCGCATGCAGCCGGCCGATCAGCGTCTCCAGGCCGGCCGTCGTCCGGATCCGTTCGGCGATCACCGGGATCCGGTCGACGGGCAGGCCCGCGAGCGTCGCGACCCGGGCCCGGAGGCTGTCGGCGAAGTCGAGGTCACCGCGCATGGCGCGCTCGGTGATGGCGGCGACCTCCGGGAGGCTGCCGACCTCCTCGGCGAGCAGCTCGATCACCTCGTTCTCGATGAGCGTCGAGTCGGCGTCGAGGACCGCGAGGAACCGGACGCCTCGTCCGGCCTGTGGGGGGAGTGCTGCTTCGGGATCCGCCACTGCCGAACGCTCGGTACTCATGGAACGACGCGTACTCCCTTGCCAACCACGGTGAGACCGGATTCGGTGACGGTGAAGCCGCGAGCGCGGTCACGGTCGTGGTCGACACCGACGCTCGCGCCGGAGGTGACCACCACATCCTTGTCCAGGATAGCCCGCTTGACGACGGCGTCCGGTTCGATGTGGACCTTGTCGAACACGACCGAGTCGGAGACGTGGGCGCCGGATTCCACGAGCGCCCACGGCCCGAGGACACTGCGCTCGATGTGGGCACCGGACAGCAGCGAACCGAGCGAGACGATCGAGTCGATGGTCTGGCCGAGGTTGCCCTTCGCGTCCCGCACGAACTTCGCCGGCGGCGAGTTCAGCTGAGAACTGAAGATCGGCCAGTCGCGGTTGTACAGGTTGAAGATCGGGAGCGTCGAGATGAGGTCCTGGTGGGCCTCATAGAACGACTCGATCGTCCCCACGTCGCGCCAGTAGTAGCGATCGCGATCCGTCGATCCGGGTACATCGTTCCGCTGGAGGTCGTAGACGCCGGCCTCGCCGCGATCGACGAAGTACGGGACGATGTCGCCACCCATGTCATGGTTCGAGCTCGTCACCTCGCCGTCGTCGATGACCGCCTGCATGAGTGCGTCGGCGTCGAAGACGTAGTTGCCCATCGAGGCGAGCACTTCACCGGGGGAGTCGGGCAGGCCCGGCGCGTCGAGCGGCTTCTCGAGGAAGCGGGCGATGGTCGTCGGGTCGTCCGCGTCGACGTCGATGACGCCGAACTGGTCGGCGAGGGAGATGGGCTGACGGATCGCGGCGACCGTCGCCTTCTTGCCCGAGGCGATGTGCGCCTCGATCATCTGCGCGAAGTCCATGCGGTAGACGTGGTCGGCGCCGACGACCACGACGATGTCGGGCTTCTCGTCGCGGATCAGGTTGAGGCTCTGCAGGATCGCGTCGGCGGATCCGCTGAACCAGCGCTTCCCGAGACGCTGCTGCGCCGGCACGGACGCGACATAGGAGTCGAGCAGGCCGGACAACCGCCAGGTCTGCGAGACGTGGCGGTCGAGGCTGTGGGACTTGTACTGGGTGAGGACGACGATCTGGGTGAGTCCGGAGTTGATGAGGTTCGACAGCGCGAAATCGATCAGGCGGTACTGCCCGCCGAACGGTACGGCCGGTTTCGCGCGGTCTGCGGTCAGCGGCATCAACCGCTTCCCTTCCCCACCAGCGAGGACGATTCCGAAGATCTTCTTTGAGGCGGCCATGGCTTCACAATAGATGCCGGACGAGACCTGTACTAGCGTCTAGACATGCGAGTTGATCTTGTGACAAAGGAGTACCCGCCGGAGATCTACGGCGGCGCAGGCGTCCACGTGTCGGAGCTGGTGAAATCCCTCCGCAGCGACATCGACGTGACCGTGCGCTGCTTCGGCGCGCCACGCGACGAGGCCGACACCGTCGCGTACGGTGTCCCGGCCGAGCTCCAGGGGGCGAACGGCGCCCTCACGACACTCGGGACGGACCTCCTGATCGCCCAGGACGTCGCCGGGGCCGACCTCGTGCACTCGCACACCTGGTACGCGAACGGCGCCGGTCACCTCGCGTCACTGCTGCACGGCATCCCGCACGTCGTGACCGCGCACAGTCTGGAACCGCTCCGCCCGTGGAAGGCCGAGCAGCTGGGCGGTGGGTACCGCGTGTCCAGCTGGATCGAGCAGTCCGCCTACGAAGGCGCCGCGGCCGTCGTGGCGGTCAGCGACGGCATGCGTCGCGACATCCTGCGGTCGTACCCGAGCCTCGACCCGGCCAAGGTGCAGGTCATCTATAACGGCATCGACCTGACCGACTGGCAACCACGCGTGGACGACGAGCTGCTGCGGTCCCTCGGTATCGACCCGTCCCGTCCCTCCGTCGTCTTCGTCGGTCGGATCACCCGTCAGAAGGGGCTGCCGTACCTGCTCCGCGCGGCCCGATTGCTGCCACCCGACGTGCAGCTCATCCTGTGCGCCGGCGCTCCCGACACCCCCGAGATCCTCGCCGAGGTCAAGGGGCTCGTCGAGGAGCTGCAGCGCGAGCGCACCGGGGTCGTGTGGATCGAACGACTCCTCCCGCGTCACGAGCTGTGCACCGTCCTCACCGCCGCCACGACCTTCGTGTGCCCATCGATCTACGAGCCGCTCGGCATCGTCAACCTCGAGGCGATGGCCTGCGGTGCCGCCGTGGTCGGGACGGGTACCGGCGGCATCCCGGAGGTCGTGCAGGACGCTGTGACCGGCAGGATCGTCCCGCTCGCGCAGGCGTCCGACGGCACCGGCACCCCGCTCGACCCGGAGCGTTTCGTCGCCGACCTCGCCGCCACCCTCACCGAGGTCGTCCAGGATCCCGCCCAGGCGAGGGCCTACGGGGCCGCTGGTCGCCGACGCGCGGAGTCCGACTTCAGCTGGTCGCGCATCGCCACCCAGACGGCGGAGCTCTACCGCAGCCTGGTCTGAACCACCTGCGGACACCTCGGAGGACGGCGACGCGCGACGAGTCTTGGCGGATAGGCTAGGACCATGCCGAGCGTGTTGCAGTTCTCCGATGTGTCCGTCGTCCGTAATCTCAACCCCATCCTCGATGGCGTCGACTGGACGGTGACGGGCGACCAGCGATGGATCGTCCTCGGCCCGAACGGCGCCGGCAAGACGACGCTCCTGCAGCTCGCGGCCACGCTCATCCACCCCTCGAAGGGCACGGTCTCCGTGCTCGACGAGACGCTCGGCCGGGTCGACGTCTTCGAACTGCGCCCACGCATCGGCTTCGCGTCCTCCGCCCTCGCGAAGCGGGTGCCGCCGGAGGAGACCGTCCTGGACGTCGTGCTCACGGCGGCCTACTCGGTCACCGGGCGCTGGGTCGAGCAGTACGAGGACATCGACGTGAAGCGCGCGTCGCGGGTCCTCGCCGAATGGAAGCTCGACCACCTCGCCGACCGCCGCTTCGGCACACTGAGCGACGGCGAGCAGAAGCGCGTGCAGATCGCGCGGGCCATCATGACCGACCCCGAACTCCTCCTGCTCGACGAGCCGGCCGCGAGCCTCGACCTCGGCACACGCGAGGAGCTCGTCGAGCTGCTCGGCGGCTACGCGAGCGCCGACGACTCACCGGCGATCATCATGGTGACCCACCACGTCGAGGAGATCCCCGTCGGCTTCACCCACGTCCTGCTCGTTCGCGACGGCGGCATCGTCGCCGCCGGCCCGATCGCCGAGACACTCACGGCCGAGCACCTCAGCGAGACCTTCGACCTCCCGATCGAACTGACCGAGGAGGACGGCCGGTTCCACGCCCGCTCGGCCCGCGCCGGACGCTCGGCCGTCGCTCCCTCCTGACCGCCATGCTCGGCGAGTCGTCCTCGGCTGGCGAGCAGACGCGCGCCGAGTCTGGTAAAGTCGACCTTTGGCTCGCGGAGCCAAGAGCTTTCTGCCTCGTGCCTGGAGTTCCGAGCGCGGGTACTACCCACACCATCCACTCAACAAGGACTGCTGATGAAATCTGACATCCACCCCACGTACGAAGCCGTCGTCTTCCGCGACCTCGCCTCCGGCGCGACGTTCCTCACGCGCTCGACGGTCTCGTCGGGCAAGACGATCGACCTCGACGGCGTCACCTACCCGGTGATCGACGTGGAGATCTCGTCCGAGTCGCACCCGTTCTACACGGGCAAGCAGCGCATCATGGACTCCGCCGGTCGCGTCGAGAAGTTCAACCAGCGCTTCAAGGGCTTCGGCAAGTAGTCCTTCAGCTGGAATACACGAACGCCCCGATCCTCGGATCGGGGCGTTCGTCGTCGTGCCGAGCCGTACAGCTCAGATGCCGATGGGCAGCTGGTCCGCTGGGACGATGATCGGCGCCTCGGGTCGGGCGGCAGGGCGTCCGGTGCGGATGGGCCAAGCACCGTCGGCGACGAACTCGGGATCGCGCACGCGGCGCATGTAGGACTGGAAGCTCTCCGCCTGCTCGAGCGACCAGGTCCGCTGGGCCTCGTGCAACTCGTCGACGCTCGTCGGCAGGGCGTCGGCATGAAGCCGACCGATGGCTTGAGCGACGCGTCCGGCGGCGACGGCGTCCACCCCCGCGTCATGCGCACCCTCGAGCGGAACGCCGTGTAGGGCGGCGACGACCTCGAGCGTCCGCTTGCCGCGCCGGAAGGTGTCGAGCCGCCGGTCGAGGATCAGCGGGTCGACGACGGGGGACGGGTCGGTGATCGACGTCACCCCGTGTCGCTCCGCCTCGAAGTGCAGGAGGGAGAAATCGTACGGAGCGTTGTAGGCGACCACCGGGGTCCGCGCGGCGAACAGCTCGGTGAGGACGGCGACGATCTCTCCGACGACGGCCGGCGCCGGACGCCCCTCCGCCCGGGCCCGCTCCGTCGTGACGCCGTGGATCTCGGCGGCGCGAGCGGGGATCTCGACCCCGGGATCGGCCATCCACGACCACGAACGTTCGACCGAACCGTCCGCGGTGATGACACCGACGAAGGCGGTCACGATGCGACTCGTCTCCACCTCGATGCCCGTCGTCTCGAGATCGAAGACCGCCAGGCGGTCCGTCCAGTGGGGATTCGCATCGACCGTGTTCACGCCTTCACCCTATGACGCACCTCCGACAGGGTCCTGTGCCACGCCGGGGCGGCACGGTCCGCGTCGTCGGGTGAACGCGGAGCCGGACTGCCTAGACTGAGTGGATGCCCGTCGAATCACCGTACGCCGACCAGCTCGACCGCATCCCCGTCCGGGAGCGCTCGCTCATCGTGGACGGAGCCGAGACCCGGTTCTGGGACTACGGCGACCACGAGGCGTCGACGACGATCGTCATGGTGCACGGGTTCCGGGGCGACCACCACGGCCTCGAACCGGTCGTCGCGCAGCTCTCCGGGTTCCGGATCATCGCTCCGGACCTCCCCGGCTTCGGCAGCTCGGCTCCCTTCCCCGAGGCCACCCACTCCGTCGAGGGGTACGCCGCCTGGCTGGGACGGTTCATCGAGGAACTGCACCTGACCGGCCGTGTCGTCCTGCTCGGGCACTCGTTCGGCTCGATCGTGTCGAGCGCCGCCGTCGCCGGGGGACTCCGACCGGACGACCTCATCCTCGTGAACCCGATCGCCGCCCCGGCGCTCCAGGGCCCTCGAGGTGTCCTGACGAGGCTCGCGGTCTTCTACTACTGGTCGTCCGCGAAGCTCCCGAAACGCCTGGGATTCGCCTTCCTCCGGAACAAGGGTGTCGTGCGCATCATGAGCGTCGCGATGTCGAAGACGAAGGACCCGACGCTCCGTCGGTGGATCCACGCCCAGCACGACCAGTACTTCAGCGCCTTCGCCGACCGGGAGGTCGTCCTCGAGTCATTCACTGCCTCGGTCAGCCACGACGTCAGCGAGTACGCCGACCGGATCCCGAGCCGCACGCTGCTCATCGCCGCCGAGCGTGACGACATCACGCCCGTGGCCGCGCAGTACGCGCTCGCGAAGCGGTTCGCCGACGCGCAGCTGCACGTCATCCCGGGCGTCGGACACCTCATCCACTACGAGGAGCCGCACGACGCGGCGCAGCGCCTCACCGCGTTCCTCGCGGACGACCGCACCGACGCCTGAGGCGTCAGGCGTCGGTCGCCTCCTGCGAGACGACGCTCGTGAAGGCGGACGGGACCAGGCGAGCGGCGATCCCGGTGAGCGTCTCACTGGCACCAGCGTCGAGCTTCACGTCCGCGCGGCCGTCCGCCTTCGTGACGCCGCGGTTGATGACGACGATCGGCAACCGCTTCCGGCGGGCGAGTTCGAGGAGCCGGATCCCCGAGTTGACCACGAGGGAGGAGCCGGCGATCACGAGTGCGTCGGCGCCGCGCACGAGTGCTGCCGCCTCGGCGTACTTCTCCGTCGGGATGAATTCGCCGAAGAAGACCACGTCCGGCTTCAACATGCCACCGCAGACCGTGCACACGGGGACGACGATCTCGTCGACCCGTCCGACCTCGGCATCGCCGTCCGGGTTGATCGTGACGTCCGTCTCGGTGTCGAGCCAGGGGTTCAGGGCCGTCATGCGCTCCGCGATGCTCGACCTGGCGTAACTCTGCCCGCAGGAGAGACAGCTGACGCGGTCCATCGACCCGTGCAGGTCGACGACGCGGCGCGAGCCGGCCCTGACGTGGAGGCCGTCGACGTTCTGCGTGATGACGCCGTCGGCGATGCCGGCCTCTTCGAGGAGTGCGATCGCCCGGTGGCCGGCGTTCGGGCGAGCGCCGTCGAACCGCTTCCACCCGAGGTGACTGCCGGCCCAGTAGCGTTTGCGCGCGGCGTCGTCGTTGGACAGGAACTGGTCGACCGTCATGGGGGTCCGCACCGGAGCGCCCTGGCCCCGGTAGTCGGGGATGCCGGAGTCCGTGCTCACGCCGGCCCCGGTGAGGAAGGCGACACGGCGATCCGCGAGCAGCTCGATCGCCCGTTCGAGCCCGGCCTCGGCCGTCTCGTCAGCGGGATCCCCTGCTGCGATCAGCGTGCTCATGCCTGCTCCGTCCATCCGTCCGCGATGACCGGAGTGCTCCGGGCCATCACTTCCCCTGAGTCTAAACGGCCTCGTTTTCGATCGTGTTCCCACTCTGGCAAGGTGGAGGTCGAACATCGCGTCGAGAGGACGTCTCACATGCAGGTCATCCGGATCACCGATCTCGACGACGGACGACTCGACGACTACGCGCGACTGACGGACGTCGCCCTCCGCCGGGTGTCCGAACCCGCCGGTGGCCTGTACATCGCCGAGTCCACGAAGGTCATGGAACGTGCGCTGCGCGCCGGGCACCGACCGCGATCGGTCCTGCTGCAGGAGAAGTGGCTCGAGGACGTCTCGCCACTCCTCGAGGACCACGACGTCCCGGTCTTCGTCGGCGAGCCCGCACTCCTCGAGCAGCTGACGGGCTTCCACCTGCACCGGGGAGCCCTCGCGGCGATGCACCGCCCACCGCTCGCCGACCCCGCCGAACTCCTCGCCGACGCCCGCCGGGTGGTCATCCTCGAGGACATCGTCGACCACACCAACGTCGGCGCCATCTTCCGCTCCGTCGCCGGCCTCGGTGCCGACGCGGTCCTCATCACCCCGCGCTGCGCCGACCCGCTATACCGCCGAAGCGTCCGCGTCAGCATGGGCACGGTCCTGCAGGTGCCGTGGACCCGCCTGCCGGAATGGGACGTCGCTTCCGGCGTCCTGTGGGATGCCGGCTTCGAGACGGCCGCCTTGGCCTTGGCCGACGATGCCGTGGACCTCGACACCTATGCTCGGACCGCGCCGGAACGACTCGCCATCGTGCTCGGCGCCGAGGGTGACGGTCTGAGCGCCTCGGCCCTCGCCGCCGCCGACACGATCGTGACCATCCCGATGCTCCACGGCGTCGACTCGCTGAACGTCGCGTCGGCCAGTGCCGTCGCCCTCTGGGAGCTCCGGGTCCGCTGACCACGGTCCCACGCTGCCCGAGGACCACCCGGTCGGCGGCACGTCGCGACAGGGTACGCGCAGGAGCGCCGGGTAGCATGACCGGGTGCCACTCACGAGACGACAGATCTACCGCCGCCGCCGTCTCGCCGTCTTCGGTGTCCTCGCCCTCCTCATCGGGGTGTTCGGGTACAGCGCAGGCGCGCTGCTCCGACCGGTGCCGGCCGCGGCTGCGACGCTCGATTCCAGCGACACCCTCACGACCTCGCTCGTCCAGCAGACGACACCGGTCGCCTGGCCCGGATTCGGGCGAGGGGCCATCGGTGCCGTCGGGTTCGACGGCGTCCTGAGTTCGAGTGGCGAGCAGACGCCGTTCCCCATCGCGAGCATCACGAAGACGATCACCTCCCTCGTCGTGCTGGAGGCCAAGCCGCTCGCCGCGGGGGATCAGGGCCCGTCCATCACGCTGACCGACGCCGACGTCGGGTTCTACTACGACACCATCGCGGAGAACGGTTCAGCGGCACCCGTCGTCGCCGGGTCGGTGTTCACCCAGCGGCAGATGCTCGAAGCACTGCTCCTCCCGTCGGCGAACAACTACAGCATCTCCCTCGCCGTCTGGGCCTTCGGTTCGGTCGACGCGTACCTCGACGCGGCGCGCGCCTGGCTCGATGCACGTGGGCTGACGGGCACGACCGTCACGAACACGAGCGGCCTGGGCGAGACGAACGTCAGCACCCCGAGCGACCTCGTGACCATCGGCAAGCTCGTGCTCGCCGACCCGGTGCTCTCGTCGATCGTCAAGGAGCCCACGGCGGTGCTGCCCGCCATCGGCGAGGTCGAGAACACGAACGCCCTCCTCGGCCAGTACGGGGTGACCGGCATGAAGACGGGGACCGACGACGCCTCGGGCGCCTGCCTGCTGTTCTCCGCCGACCTCCAGGTGGCGGGGCGGACGGTGACCGTCGTCGGCGTCATCCTCGGTGCCGACGACCACACCGTGCTCAACGAGGCCGTGGTCTCCCTGTTGCAGAGCGTGCCGGCCGGATTCCACCAGGTCCAGCTCGCCACCGCCGGGCAGTCGGTCGGCTCCTACTCGACCGCGTGGGACCAGGCCGCGAAGGTCGTCGTGGCCTCCGACGCCTCCGTGCTCGTCTGGCAGGACACCCCGATCACGGTCGAGAGCCGCGCCAGAGCCATCGACGCGGGTGCCGCCGGTTCGACGGTCGGGAAGCTCAGCTACACCGTGGGGGCGGGCGCGGAGGGCGGCGCGGCGACGATCGACGTCCCGCTGGCCCTCGACGCGGACGTCGCGCCGGTCACGCCCTGGTGGCGCCTGACCAACCCGTGACCGCAGCAGACGCCGGAGCCCGGGTGATCGGCCGGACGGTCAGACGTCGAGTTCCTGGTCCTGCGCTGCGACCGTGAGGAACGGGCCGGCGAGCGGTCGCTTGGCGGTGATGTGGTCGCCGGACGACTGGTGCCGCACCCGACGGAGCACCCACGGCACGAGGTACTCGCGCGCCCAGGCGAAGTCCTCGGTCCGGGCCTGACGCCAACGCCTGACGGGGAGCGGCTCCGGCTGCAGCGGCTTGAGGTCGTTCTCGACGTTCAGCGCGTGCAGGACGAGGCGGGCGACCTCGTGGTGGCCGAGCGCGTTCAGGTGTAGGCGGTCCGGTGCCCACATCCGCGGATCCTGGATCGCCTGGAGGGCCCACTGGTCGGCGATGATGCAGTCGTGTCGGGCGGCGATGGCCCGCAGGTTCTCGTTGTAGATCGCGACCTTGCCGCGGATGCTCCGGAAGACGGGGGAGAAGCCGACGTCCACGCCGGTGAACAGCACGACCGTCGCTCCGTCGCTCCGGAGTCGGATGATCGCCTGCTCGAGTCGTCTGGCGATGTCGTCGGGGTCGGTGCCGGGCCGGATCACGTCGTTGCCGCCCGCCGAGATCGTGATGAGGTCCGGGTGCAGCTCCAGGGCCGGCTCCACCTGGTCGTCGAGGATCTGCTGAGCGAGCTTGCCGCGCACCGCGAGGTTGGCGTAGGCGAAGTCCGAGTTCTGCGCGGCCAGCACCTCGGCGACGCGATCGGCCCATCCGCGGTGCCCGCCCGGCGCCCCCGGCTCAGGATCGCCGATCCCCTCCGTGAACGAGTCGCCGATGGCGACGTACCGCGACCAGGGATGGTGCTGTTCGGTCATGGGTGGTTCCTCCTGCTGTGCATCCGGAACCTCCAGCGTACGCCCGCCCCTCGGCTGGCGGATCAGTCGCGAGTCGGACATCCGGATGGGTGTCGGGGACGCACACGATGGTCGGCGGTGTCGGTGCGGCCGGGTACAGTGGTCTCCAGTGAACGCGGAAATCTCTTCGACCCAGCACCTGGGCGGGTCCGCAGCCGAACACCTCTCACCGGCCTTCCCGGAACGCGCAGCGTGGGGCACGGCGAGCAAACTTCGAGCCTGGCAGGCCGAGGCGCTCGAGCAGTACTTCACGACCGAACCCCGTGACTTCCTCGCGGCGGCGACACCGGGCGCAGGCAAGACGACGTTCGCGCTGCGGCTCGCCTCCGAACTCCTCCATCGCGGAACGATCGACCGCATCACGGTCGTCGCCCCGACCGATCATCTGAAGCGCCAGTGGGCCGAGGCCGCGAGCCGGGTCGGCATCCGCCTCGACCCGAACTTCGCGAACCGCGATCAGGTCTTCGGCCGCCACTACCACGGTGTCGCGGTCACCTACGCCCAGGTCGCGGCGAACCCGCCCGTGCATCAGCGCACGACCGATTCGGGTCGCACCCTCGTCATCCTCGACGAGGTCCACCACGGCGGCGACGCCCTGAGCTGGGGCGACGGCATCCACGAGGCCTTCTCGCGGGCGACTCGTCGCCTGTCCCTGACCGGGACCCCGTTCCGGTCAGACACGGCACCGATCCCGTTCGTGGTCTACCAGCCGGATCACCAGGGCATCCGGACCTCCGTCACCGACTACAACTACGGGTACGGTCGAGCACTCCAGGACGGGGTCGTCCGTCCGGTGCTCTTCATGGTCTACGCCGGCCACATGCGCTGGCGGACCAAGGCCGGCGACGAGATGGAGGCCCGCCTCGGCGAGGGCAACACGAAGGACATCACCTCCGCGGCCTGGCGCACCGCCCTCGACCCCCAGGGTGACTGGATCCCGGCGGTCCTGAAGTCCGCCGACCTCCGGCTGTCCGAGGTCCGTCAAGCGGTCCCCGACGCCGGCGGACTCGTGATCGCCACCGACCAGACGACCGCGCGAGCCTACGCCGCCATCCTGCACGAGCTGACGGGGGAGCAGCCCACGATCGTCCTCTCCGATGAGAAGGAGGCCAGCGACCGGATCGCCGACTTCTCGGGGAACACCAAGCGCTGGATGGTCGCGGTCCGCATGGTGTCGGAAGGCGTGGACGTCCCACGACTCGCCGTCGGCGTCTACGCGACGTCGTCCGCCACGCCGCTGTTCTTCGCGCAGGCGATCGGGCGATTCGTCCGGGCACGTCGACGCGGCGAGATCGCGAGCATCTTCCTCCCGAACGTGCCGAACCTGATGGCCCTCGCTGAGAAACTCGAGCTCGAACGCGACCACGCACTCGACCGCCCGAGCGACCCGGACGCGGAGGGCGACCTCTTCAACCCGGAGGACGCGATGATGGCGGCCGCGGAGCGCGAGGACAAGGCTTCCGACTCACTCCTCGAGGAGTTCACCTGGCAGGCCGTCTCCTCGGACGCGCACTTCGACCGGGTGGTGTTCGACGGCGACGAGTTCGGCGAGCTCGCCCAGCCGGGCACCGAGGAGGAGTTCGACTTCATCGGGTTCCCCGGGCTCCTCGAGCCTGAACAGGTGCACGAGCTGCTCGTGCAGCGCCAGAGCCGCCAGGCCAAGCGCGGGGCGTTCGTCGACAAGAACGCCGCCTCGCCGAGTCCGCAGGCGGACATCCCCGCTCCGCTCTACCGCACCCTCAAGGAGCAGCGCCAGGTGCTCAACACCCTGGTCGGCCTCTACGCCAAGCACACGAAGGAGCCGCACGGACTCGTGCACGCCGAACTGCGACGCGTCTGCGGCGGCCCCGCCGTGGCACAGGCGAGCGTGACGCAGCTGCAGTCGCGCATCGACCTGCTCCGTCGGCGCCTGGGCCACGGGCACTGAGGACAGCGCTTCTTCTCGCGCGCGCGTTCTCCTGCATCGCGGTCAGCCCGCCGGAGCTGCCCTTCGACAGGCTCAGGGACCGGCGGTGCAGGCTCAGGGACCGGGGGAGGTGCGCCGCTTCTCGCTCTGGCCGAAGAGGATCTCGGGTGTCGGCGTCTCGTGGAGTCCGGCGGGAAAACAAGAACGGCCGGAGCTTTCGCTCCGGCCGTTCGCCGTCTCAACACGGTGTGCGCGAAGGGGGACTTGAACCCCCACGCCCGTAAGGGCACTAGCACCTCAAGCTAGCGCGTCTGCCATTTCCGCCACCCGCGCGTGTTGTGATCGTGTCCGGCTTTCGCTGGGCACGAGAAGAAACTCTAGCACGGATTTCGACAGCCGTTCACCACCTCGTACCGTCAGAGGAACTTCCCGCTGCCCTCCGGCCGTGCGTCGACCGTGCAATCGGGGGAGAGGTGCAGCGGTCAGGGCCGACGGGTACCGTGGAGCCATGACCTCCGGCTCAGACGCATCCGACCTCACGCTCGACGAGACCACGCGGATCGCGCGGGACCTCATCCGCATGGACACGACGAACTACGGTGAGGGCCGCTCCAACGGCGAGACGGAGGCGGCCGAGTACGTCGAGGCGTACCTCCGCGACCTCGGACTGGAGCCGGAGCTGATCGACGCCGCTCCGGGCCGGACGAGCGTGGTCGCACGGGTCACCGGCGCGAACCCCGAGAAGCCTGCGCTCGTCGTGCACGGGCACCTCGACGTGGTGCCCGCCGACCCCGCGAACTGGTCGGTGGACCCCTTCGGCGGCGAGATCAAGGACGGCCTGCTGTGGGGACGCGGGGCCGTCGACATGAAGAACATGGACGCGATGATCCTCGCGTCGCTCCGCGAGATCCTCGGCAGCGGCCGTCGCCCGGAACGCGACCTCGTGATCGCGATGTTCTCGGACGAGGAGAACGGCGGCGTGTTCGGCTCGCACCACCTCGTGACGGAACGACCGGAGCTCTTCGCCGGCGCGACCGAGGCGATCAGCGAGGTCGGCGGGTACTCGATCACGTTCGGCGGACGCCGCTCCTACCTCCTCCAGACCTCGGAGAAGGCCCTCGTCTGGATCAAACTGGTCGCGACCGGACGAGCGGCCCACGGATCCCGCTACGTGCAGGACAACGCCGTCACCCGCCTCGCGGAAGCGGTCGCGGCCATCGGACGCACCGAGTGGCCCGTCCGACTCACCGACACCACCGAGCAGCTGCTCCGGGAGATCGCCACCATCCTCGGGACCACGCCCGAACGGCTCGGCCCGGACGAGCTCGCCCTCGCGACGGGTACCGCCTCCGGCTTCATCCAGGCCTCGCTCCGCACGACAAGCAACCCGACCCTGCTGCAGGCCGGATACAAGCACAACGTGATCCCCGATCGCGCCGAGGCGCTCGTCGACATCCGCACCCTGCCCGGCGAGGAGGACGCCGTGCTCGCGCGCGTCGCCGAGATCGTCGGTGAGGACATCGAGATCGTCGTCATGCACCGCGACATCGGCCTCGAGACACCGTTCTCGGGTCCGCTCGTCGACGCGGTCGTCGAGACCCTCGGGCGCCATGACCCCGGCGCCCCGGTGCTCCCGTACATGCTCTCCGGTGGTACCGACAACAAGGCGCTGTCGCTCCTCGGCATCACCGGGTACGGCTTCGCTCCGCTGCGCCTGCCGGAACACCTGGACTTCCCCGCGATGTTCCACGGAGTCGACGAGCGCGTGCCGCTCGACGCGCTAGGGTTTGGCAGGCAGGTCCTCACGGACCTCCTCCTCGACTACTGACTTCCCACGGTCCGTCTCCGCGCCCTCCGAGCCGCGAGACGCTCCAGGAGCCGCCCCGCCGACGACTGCCGGATCCGGCCGAACACCAGCCATCCGGCTGCAGAAAGGTGCCCTGTGGACCTCATCAACGCCATCATCCTCGGACTCGTCCAGGGACTCACCGAGTTCCTGCCGATCTCGTCGAGCGCACACCTGCGCATCCTCGGCGAGTTCCTCCCGGGGGCGAAGGACCCTGGCGCGGCGTTCACCGCGATCACCCAGATCGGTACCGAGGCCGCCGTCGTGGTGTTCTTCTGGCGCGACATCGTCCGCATCATCTCCTCCTGGTGCAAGGCCCTCGTCGGCAAGATCCCGAGGGATGACGCCGACGCCCGGATGGGGTGGCTGATCATCATCGGCAGCGTCCCCATCGTCGTGCTCGGCCTGTTGTTCCAGGACGAGATCGAGACGACCTTCCGCTCACTGTGGATCGTCGCGATCATGCTCATCGTGTTCGGCATCCTGCTCGGTGTCGCCGACGCCGTCGGAGCGAAGAAGCGACGACTGAAGAGCCTGACCTACCGCGACGGCGCGATCTTCGGAGGCGCCCAGGCCCTCGCCCTCATCCCCGGTGTCTCCCGCTCCGGTGGCACGATCACGGCGGGACTGTTCATGGGCTACGAGCGCCGTGCTGCGGCGCGGTACGCCTTCCTGCTCGCGATCCCCGCGGTGTTCGGCAGCGGCTTCTACCAGGTCTTCAAGAGCATCGGCGAGCCGAGCCCGTACGGACCGGTCGAGACGCTCGTGGCCACCGTCATCGCCTTCGTCGTCGGCCTCGCGGTCATCGCCTTCTTCATGAGCTACATCTCGAAGCGCAGCTTCTTGCCCTTCGTCGTCTATCGCATCGTGCTCGGCGTCGTCCTGCTGGTGCTGCTCGGCACGGGCGTGATCAACGCGTGAGGGCCTGGTCCGCCCCGGTCGTCCCGCAGCTGCCCGGCTCCGGCACGGCCCCGTGTCTCTGGGACACCCCGAGCGCCGGGCTCATCGAGGCCTCCGCCGAACGCACGGCGCGGTTGTACGTCTGCGGCATCACGCCGTACGACGCGACCCACCTCGGCCACGCGTCGAGCTACCTCGCCTACGACACCCTGCAGCGCGTCTGGCTGGACGCCGGCTACGAGGTGCACTACGCCCAGAACGTCACCGATGTGGACGACCCGCTGCTCGAGCGGGCCACCGCGACCGGCGTCGACTGGGTCGAACTCGCAGCGAGCCAGGTCGAACTCTTCCGGAGCGACATGGAACGCCTCAGCATCCTTCCCCCCGAGGACTACGTCGCGGTCACCGAGGTCATCGGACCGATCGCCGACGCCGTCGCGCTACTCATCGAGCGCGGTGTCGCCTACACGGTCGCCACCCCGGACAGTGCCGCCGGAGACGACGTCTACTTCGACGTGCGCGCCGCGGCCGACGACGTCTGGCACCTCGGTGCGGAGAGCGGGCTCGACGAGGCGACGATGGCCGCGTTCTTCGCCGAGCGCGGGGGAGACCCCGACCGCGCCGGGAAACGCGACGCCTTCGATCCACTGCTCTGGCGGGCGGCGCGCGACGGCGAGCCGAGCTGGGAGTCACCCGTCGGCCAAGGACGCCCCGGTTGGCACATCGAGTGCTCGGTCATCGCCCTCCAGCACCTCGGATCCGACTTCACGGTCCAGGGTGGCGGCTCCGACCTCGTCTTCCCGCACCACGATCTGAGTGCCGGGCACGCCGCAGCGCTGTCCGGTCGCCCGCTCGCCAAGGTGTTCAGCCACGCCGGCATGGTCGCCTACGAGGGCACGAAGATGTCGAAGTCCCTCGGCAACCTCGTCCTCGTCTCACGCTTGGCCGCCGACGGAGCAGACCCCTCGGCCATCCGACTCGCGATCCTCGCGAACCACTACCGCAACGACTGGGAGTGGCACGACGAGCACCTCGTCCTGGCCGATCGTCGGCTCGGGACCTGGCGTTCGGCCTTCGCGACGGACGCCGCGAGTGGAGCGTCCGCCGTCGAGCTGCTGCAGGCGATGCGGGTCCGACTGGCGGACGACCTCGACACCCCTGGTGCCATCGCACTCGTCGACGCCGCAGCGACGACCGGCGTCGACGACGCCGACCTCGCGCGGTCGGCCGTCGACGCGCTCCTCGGCGTTCGCTGAGCAGGACGGCGGCTCACCGGAGTCGCGCGACAGCGAAGGGACCGGGTTACTCGCGGTCCTTCCGCCAGGGCTCGTCGCCCTTGCCCTCGTCCCGACGGAGGTACCGCTCGAACTCCTTGGCGATGGCCTCGCCGCTCGCCTCGGGCGACTCGACGGTGTCGCGCGCCTGCTCCAGCTGCTGGATGTAGGCGGCCATGTCCTCGTCTTCGGCGGCGAGCGTGTCGATCCCGCTCTGCCACTCGCCGGACTCCTCGACGAGGGCTCCGCGGGGGATGACGACGTCGATGAGCTCCTCGAGCTTGTCGATCAGCGCCAGGACGGCTTTCGGGGAGGGCGCGCTGTGCACGTAGTGGGGGACCGAGGCCCAGACCGACAGACTCTGGACGCCCTGCCGCTCGGCGGCGTCGGCCAGCACACTGAGGATGCCGACCGGCCCCTCGTAGGTGCTGCGCTCGAGCTGCAGGGCCTGCCGCAACTCCGCGTTCTCGCTCGACGCGAAGACCGAGATGGGTCGCGTATGCGGCACGTCGGCGAGCATCGCACCGAGCATCACCATGCCGGTGATGCGCTGCTCGGTGATCACGGCGAGGATCTCGTCGACGAATGCCTTCCAGCCGCGTGAGGGCTCGGCACCGAGCAACACGTAGACGTTGTCGCCGCCGCCCTCGCTGACCCGGAGCGCGGCGTCCTCCGCCAGGGGGGTCGCAGGCTTCGCCGCTTCGGGGTCGGGCCCCGAGATCGTGGTACCGGGCCAGGTCAGGGACCGTTTGCCGTCCTCGTCGACGCCGACCGTCGGCCGGTTGAACTGGTAGTCGTAGTAGGGCTCCGGGTCGATCTCGAGCAGCGGGCGGAGGGCGAGCGAGTCGCGAAGCACGCGCACCGCGCCGCTCGCCGCCTCGCCGGCATCGTTCCAACCCTCGAACGCCACGACGAGCAGGCGACCGCCCAGCGGCTCCTTGGTGTCTTCCGTCACGTCTCACTCCTCGGTGCACGGGGACCTTCCGCGACCATCCATCCAGGATAGGCGCTTCACCACCCGGTAGCATGGCACCCCGTGACCACTCTCCTCCCTGCCGCAGTCCTCTGGGACATGGACGGCACCGTCGTCGACACCGAGCCCTACTGGATGGAGGCCGAGACCGAGCTGGTCGCGGCCCACGGTGGCACCTGGACCCATGAGGACGGCCTCCTGCTCGTCGGGAACGGCCTCTGGGACTCGGCCGCAGTGCTCCAAGGCCGCGGGGTCGCGCTGGACGCGGACACGATCGTCGCCCACCTCACGGACCACGTGCGGCGCCTCATCCAGGAACGCGGCGTCCCGTTCCGTCCCGGCGCCCAGGAGCTGCTCCACGAGCTCCGGGAGGCCGGCGTGCCGACCGCACTCGTCACCATGTCGATCCGGTCCATGGCCGAGGACATCGCGAGCGGCATCCCGTTCGACGCGTTCGACCTCATCGTCGCCGGCGACGAGGTCGAGCAGCCCAAGCCCCACCCGGACCCCTACCTGAGGGCCGCCGAGGCACTCGGTGTCGACCCGCGCGAGTGCATCGCGATCGAGGACTCCGCCACCGGTCTCGCGTCCGCGCTCGCGGCTGGGACCATCGCCGTGTCGGTCCCGCACATCGTGCCGATCCCCGAGGGCCCGCACCACACCACCTGGGACACCCTCGCCGGGCGCTCCGTCGCCGACCTCGCCGAGCTGCGCTCGACCGCGAGCGGCTCCACCCACCACCCCGAGACAGAGGCAGCACAGCGATGAGCGCGAACCACCAGCCGGCGAACAGCGGGCCCTTCCGCGAGGGCGACCGCGTCCAGCTGACCGGACCGAAGGGGCGGAAGAACACCATCACGCTGGAGGCCGGTAAGGTCTTCCACACCCACCGCGGGATGATCGAGCACACCACGATCATCGGCCTGCCGGACGGCAGCGTCGTCGCCAACACCGAGGGCATCGAGCACCTCGCACTCCGGCCGCTGCTGGTCGACTTCGTGATGTCGATGCCTCGCGGTGCCGCCATCATCTACCCGAAGGACGCGGCCGAGATCATCGGCCAGGCGGACATCTTCCCCGGCGCGACGGTCGTCGAGGCCGGTGTCGGTTCCGGCGCGCTCTCCCTCTGGCTCCTCCGGGCCATCGGACCGTCGGGCAGGTTGGCCTCCTTCGAGCGTCGGGACGAGTTCGCCGACGTCGCCCGCGGCAACGTCGCGACCTTCTTCGGCTACGACCCGCAGAACTGGTCGGTCACGGTCGGCGACCTCCAGGAGACCCTGCCCGACACGATGCCCGCCGAATCCGTCGACCGCGTGGTGCTCGACATGCTCGCACCGTGGGAGTGCCTCGACGTCGCCTGGGAGGCGCTGAAGCCCGGCGGCGTGATCCTCTGCTACGTCGCCACCGTCACCCAGCTGTCCCGGGTCGCCGAGGCGATCCGAGGGACGGGCGGCTTCACGAACCCGCAGTCGAACGAGACGATGATGCGCGGGTGGCACGTCGAGGGGCTCGCCGTGCGACCGGACCACCGGATGATCGGACACACGGGCTTCCTCATCACCGCACGGAAGCTCGCGCCCGGTACGGTCCTGCCCGAGCTGAAGCGACGCGCCTCGAAGAGCGACTTCAGCGCCGAGGACGTCGAGCTGTGGACGCCGGGCGCCCTCGGGGAACGCTCCGCGAGCGCGAAGATCCTGCGGAAGCGCGCCAGGAGCGCCGGGGCGAGCGCCGAGCTCTCCCGGGCGCGGGGCCTCGACGGCGAGAATGCGGGGCCCGACGAGTCGATCGAACCGTCCGCCGCTGAGCCGCCTCTCGGCGACGATCGTTGACCCCGGTCCACGTCGACTAAACTGTGCGACGGCGACCTGCCGTCCCACCCGTACCACCGAAACGAGGATCCGTGCGCACTGCACCAGCTCTCATCGCCGCAGCAGGCCTCCTGCTCGTCTCCCTCACCGGGTGCACCGCGCCGGGCTCGTCCTCGTGCGACACCGCGGCGTCCGCCGGCGACGCGACGAAGCTCATCAGCGTGTCGGGTGACTTCGGCGCCACCCCGAAGGTGGAGCTCCCGAAGCCGCTGTACACGAAGACGACGGAGCGCCAGGTCGTGATCCAGGGCGACGGTCAGCAGGTCTCGGCCGACGGCACCGTCAACCTCAACCTGATGCTCCTCAACGGACGCACGGGCGACGTCCTGCAGCAGACGGACTTCAACGGGCCCGCGAGCACCCTCATCGCCCTGTCCGGAAGCCTCCCCGGCTTCGCGAAGGCGTTCGCCTGCACGACGGTCGGATCCCGTGTCGTCGCGGCGATCTCACCCGAGGACGCGTTCGGCCCGAGCGGTGGCAGCGAGGCGAACGGCATCAAGAAGGACGACGCGATCATCCTCGTCGCCGACATCCAGGGTGCGGCGCTGCCCAAGGCCGACGGTGCCGAGCGCCCGATCCCGTCAGGGTTCCCCTCCGTCGTGACCGCTCCGAGTGGTCAGCCCGGCATCACCATCCCGGCGGCCCCAGCACCGACCGAGACGAAGCACACCCTGTCCCGCGTCGGCGACGGTGCCACGGTCAAGGCCGGCGACCAGGTCATCGTCAACTACACCGGCGTGCTGTGGGATCAGAAGAGCGTCTTCGACAGCAGCTGGGAGAAGGGCCAGCCCCTCGTCTTCCAGGCCGACGGCGGTCAGATGATCAAGGCCTTCAACGACGCGGTCGTCGGCCAGCAGGTCGGCTCGCAGATCATCCTCGTGGTGGCGCCGAAGGATGGCTACGGCGAGCAGGGTTCGGGCAGCGTCCCGGCCGGCGCCACGCTCGTGTTCGTCATCGACGTGCTCGGCACGCAGCGCGCGGCGCAGTAACCGACACGCCTCGGATACGGCCCGTCCCACGCCCGCGTCGCGGGTGGGGGACGGGCTGTCCGTCGGTAGACTGGACCGGTGTCCTCAGCCCGCGAGTCCCCGAAGCCGGTCCCGGTGGAGGAGCGACTGTTCAGCCTCGTGCTCGCTCTCCTCGCCACGCAGACCGGCCTGACGAAGAACGAGATCCTGTCGACCGTCCAGGGGTACCGCCAGCAGTATTCGAGTGGCGGTGGCAACGCCAGCCTCGAGCGACAGTTCGAGCGCGACAAGGACAACATCCGCGAACTGGGCGTCCCGCTCGAGACGATCGAGCAGCCGGGTGAACCCGGCAACAACCAGTCGATGCGCTATCGGATCCCGAAAGGCGCCTACGAGCTCCCCACCGACGTCCGGTTCACCCCGGCCGAGCTGTCGCTGCTGTCGCTCGCAGCCACCGTGTGGCGTGAGGGGTCGCTCTCCGGCCAGTCGCAGCGCGCGATGACGAAGTTGCGGTCGCTCGGCATCGAGCCCGACGAACCGATCATCGGATACGCGCCGAGACTCCGCACCCGGGAGGCCTCGTTCGAACCGCTCGACGCGGCGCTCGAACGTCGGTCCGTGGTCGCCTTCCCCTACCTGAAGCCCGGCGAGGCGCGGCCACGCGTCCGCACCGTCGCACCCTTGGCGCTCGTCCAGCACGAGGGTCGCTGGCACCTCTACGCGACCGACCGGACGGTGGACGAGCCCCGGACGTTCCTCCTGTCGCGGATCGTCGGTCCGGTCAAGCCGACGGGGGAGTCGTTCCCCGCCGACGACCGCGACCACGCCGCCGACGCGATCGACGGCCTGCGCCGCGTGTCCTCGTCGCAACGCGCCCTCGTCCGTGTCCGGCCCGGGACCGACGCCGCGGCCCGCCTCGGCAACCGCTACGGCGTCAGCGACACGGAGCGCACGGAACTCACCATCCCGTACCTCGACCACCACATCCTCGCCGACGAGCTCGCCGGGTTCGGCCCGGAGGTCGTCGTCCTCGACCCTCCGGCGCTCGTCGAGGCCGTGGCGTCCAGACTCGAGCTGGTCGTCGCCCGCCACCGCGCGACCGACGACGCACCCCGCCCCGAGGAGACCGCCCGTGGCTAAGCGACCGGCGGCGCCCCGCGCCCAGGACAAGCTGATCTTCCTGCTCTCGCTCGTGCCGTACCTCATCGACCGCGAGCGGGTCACGGTCGACGAGGCCGCGCGGCACTTCGGTCTGTCCCCGCGCCAGATCCGAGAAGCGGTCGAGCTCTTGACGGTGTCCGGCGTGCCGGGCGACACCCGGCAGTACCTCGCCGGCGACCTCTTCGACATCGACTGGGGCAGCTTCGAGGAGGACGACGAGATCGTCCTCACCCACCGGGTCGCCCTCGACGACAGTCCTCGCTTCTCAGCCCGCGAGGCCTCGGCCCTCATCGCCGGCTTGCAGTCGCTCCAGCGCCTTCCCGAGTTCGTCGACAGCGACGTCATCGGCGGCGTGATGGCGAAGCTCGCCCGCGGGGCGTCGTCCGCACCAGGCCAGCTCGCGGTCACCGAGTCCTACTCAGCACACGCGGTCGGCATCATCCGGTCGGCTCTGGCCGCCGGCCACAGCGTCGCGTTCGACTACGTCGACGCGAGTGGGGCGACCGAGGCGAGACTGGTGGACCCGCTGCGTCTCGAGTCCCAGGATCAGGACTGGTATCTCTACGGGTGGTGCCACCTGCGCGAGGCGACGCGTCGCTTCCGTCTCGATCGGATGACCGAGCTGCGGGAGACCGACGCCGAGGTCGTGTTCCGCGAAGCGGACGTCGTCGTCCCGACCGCGTTGTTCGAGCCGAGCGACTCCGACCGCAATGTCACCGTGCTCGTCCGACGCTCGGTCCTGCCGCTCATCGACGACTACGTGGTCGCCGTCGACAGCGCGCCAGGCAGCTCCGCAGCCCGCGAGGACAGCGACGCCGAGGTGACCGCGACCCTACGCCTCGCGCACCATCACGGCCTCAAACGACTGGTCGCCGCACACCCCGGGCTCATCACCGTGCTCGGCCCGGCGGACGCGCGCGACGCGGTCGCCGATTGGGCGGCCGCCGGTCTCGCGCAGTACCGCACGACATCCGCGAGCTGACTCCCGAGACTCCCGGCAGCAGAGCGGGAGATGCAGGGTAGAGTGAGTGGACCTCGACCTCGAAGATCAGGAACGAAGACTATGTTCGGCAACGCATTCACCGGGTGGCACCTCGTCATCATCCTCCTCATCGTCCTGCTGCTGTTCGGAGCACCGAAGCTCCCGGGTCTCGCCCGCAGCGTCGGCCAGTCGATGCGGATCTTCAAGAGCGAGGTCAAGAGCATGCGCGACGACGAGCCCGCCTCGCCCGACGCGACGGGCACGGTTCCGCCCGCGAGTACGACGCCCGCCGACCCGACTCCGGCCGCGACGGCCCCGCAGAAGCCGACCGACCCGCCGGTCAAGCCGTAACCCTGAGGACCACCCGAGCCCGATGACGCCAGCACCTGGCCCCCGACGAGTGCGCCTCGAACACGCTGCTCAGGAACGGACGATGTCGCCGTGGCCCTGACCGAGAAGCGTCCCAAGAAACAGAACCGCGAAGGGCGGATGTCGCTCGGCGAGCACCTCGTCGAGTTGCGGAAGCGGCTGTTCTACTCCGCCATCGGCATCATCGTCGGCATGGTCGCGGGTTTCATCGCCTCCGAGTGGATCATCGAGGCGATGAGCGCCCCCATCCTCGTCATCGCCGACGATCGCGGGCAGGCGTTCCTGAACTTCACCAACGTCACGAGCGCGTTCGACCTGCGGATGAAGATCGCCCTCACCGCCGGCGTCGTCCTGTCCAGCCCGGTGTGGCTCTACCAGATCTGGGCGTTCCTCGTGCCCGGCCTGACGCGCAAGGAGCTGAAGTACGCGATCGGGTTCTTCGCGACCGCCGTGCCGCTGTTCCTCGCGGGCTGCTACGCGGGCTGGTTCGTGTTGCCGCACATCGTCGAGCTCATGCTCGGCTTCACCCCGACGGCGGCGGCCAACTTCCTCGACGCCACCACCTATTACGACTTCGTCCTGAAGCTGGTGCTCGCGGTCGGTGTCGCCTTCGTCCTGCCCGTGTTCCTCGTCCTGTTGAACTTCGTCGGCGTGCTCTCCGCAGCGGCGATCATCAAGGCGTGGCGGGTCGCGATCCTCGTCATCGTGCTCTTCACGGCCATCGCCACGCCTGCCGCCGACATCGTGTCGATGTTCGTCCTGGCGATCCCGATGGTCCTGTTGTACTTCGCGGCCTACGGCGTCGCCGTCCTCCACGACCGCAGTGCGGCCAAGCGGCAGCGACGCATCGACGCCGAACTCGGTAGCGCGGGGCTCGCATGAGCGACACCGCTTCCCCTGCCGAGCGGTATCGGGCAGCAGCGGTCCGGAACGCGACACCGAGGCTCCAGGAGTTCCGCGCGAGGCAGCGTTTCGACCTCGACGCGTTCCAACTCGAGGCGTGCGAGCGGATCGAGAACGGCAGCAGTGTCCTCGTCGCAGCACCGACGGGTGCCGGCAAGACCATCGTCGCCGAGTTCGCGATCGCGCTGGCCATGCACGGCGACCGCGGCAAGGTCTTTTACACCACGCCGATGAAGGCGCTCAGCAACCAGAAGTTCCAGGAGCTCACCGCCGAGTACGGGTCCGAGCACGTCGGCCTGCTCACGGGCGACACGAACGTGAACGGCAACGCCCGCATCGTCGTCATGACGACCGAGGTCCTCCGCAACATGCTGTACGCGGACTCCGACGCGCTGACCGACCTCGCCTTCGTGATCATGGACGAGGTGCACTACCTGGCGGACCGGTTCCGCGGAGCGGTGTGGGAGGAGGTCATCATCCACCTCCCGCAGGCCGTCCGGATGGTGTCGCTGAGCGCGACCGTGTCGAATGCCGAAGAGTTCGGTGACTGGCTGCAGGCCGTCCGCGGCGACACCGCCGTGATCGTGTCCGAGGAGCGCCCGGTGCCCCTCACCCAGCACGTGCTGATGCGCAACAAACTCATCGACCTGTTCGCCGCGCCGAGCCTCGCCGACACCCATCAGGTCAACCCGGAGCTCGTCCGCATGGCGCAGTTCGGCGGCCGTGCGCCGAACAGCCGTCAATACAAGGACGTCAGCCGCTACAACCAGCGCCGAGCCCCGCATCGGGCCGAGAAGCTCGACCGTGGGCATTTCGTCCAGATGCTCGACGACCACCACCTGCTCCCTGCGATCTTCTTCGTCTTCAGCCGTGTCGGGTGCGACCAGGCCGTCAAGCAGGTCCTCCGTTCCGGCATCAGGCTGACCGAGGCGCACGAACGCGACGAGATCCGCCAGATCGTCGACGAGCACTGCCGGACCCTGCTCGACGAGGACCTCGCCGTCCTCGGCTACTGGGAGTGGCTCGACGGTCTGGAGCGGGGCGTCGCCGCCCACCACGCCGGTCTCCTGCCGGCGTTCAAGGAGGTCGTCGAGGAGCTCTTCCGGCGGAAGCTCGTGAAGGTCGTCTTCGCGACCGAGACCCTCGCGCTCGGCATCAACATGCCGGCCAGGACGGTCGTCCTCGAGAAGCTCGAGAAGTTCAACGGTGAGGCACGCGTCCCGATCACCCCGGGGGAGTACACCCAGATCACCGGGCGTGCCGGACGCCGCGGCATCGACGTCGAGGGCCACGCCGTGATCCAGTGGACCGAGGGGCTGCACCCGCAGTCCGTCGCCTCGCTGGCCTCCCGACGCACCTACCCGCTCAACTCCAGCTTCCGCCCGACCTACAACATGGCGGTCAACCTGATCGACCAGTTCGGCCGTCAACGCACCCGTCAGATCCTCGAGTCGTCCTTCGCGCAGTTCCAGGCGGACCGAGCCGTCGTCGGGATCGCCCGGAAGGTACGCGAGCAGGAGTCGTCGCTCGCCGGCTACGAGAAGTCCATGGCCTGCCACCTCGGGAACTTCGTCGAGTACGCGGGCATTCGCCGTGAGCTCACGGACCTCGAACGCAAGGGCGAACCGAACGGCTCGCGCGCGTCGAAGGACCGTCGCCAACGCAAGCTCGCCGAACTCCGCAAGCGGATGCGGGCTCATGCCTGCCACGTCTGCCCGCACCGCGAGGACCACGCTCGCTGGGCGGAACGATGGTTCAAGCTCAAGAAGCAGACCGACCAGCTGCGGCAGCAGATCCAGACGCGGACGGGCGCGGTCGCGCGCGTGTTCGACCGGGTCGTCGACGTGCTGCTCGAGTACGAGTACCTGGCACGCGACGAGCACGGCGCGGTCGTCGTCGCGGCTCCCGGACGCACCTTGAAGCGCATCTACGGAGAACGGGACCTCCTCGTGGCGGAATGCCTGCGAACCGGTGCCTGGAACGACCTCGATGCCGCATCCCTCGCGGCGATGGCCGCCGCGATCGTGTACGAACCACGGCGTGAGGAGCAGAACACTCCGGAGCGTTTCCTGCCCCGCGGCCCGTTCCGCTCCGCGCTCGAACGGACGCAGGACCTCTGGAGCCGGCTCGACGACAGCGAGCGGGAGCACCGCCTCCCGGGGAGCAACCCGATCTCGACCGGCCTCTCCCTCGCGATGCACCAGTGGGCCAAGGGTGCGAACCTCGACACCGTGCTCATCGAGGCGGAACTCGCCGCCGGCGACTTCGTACGGTGGTGCAAGCAGACCATCGACCTGCTCGATCAGCTCCGCGTCGTCGACGGACCGGTGGGTCGTCATTCGCGTGAGGCGCTGGACTCGATCCGACGCGGCATCGTCGCGTACAGCTCGCTGTGAGGTCCCTGCATCATCGGAGCGGCCGGCTCCGACCGGTCGACGCGCTGGTCGACCGTCGTCCGCCGCTCCCGCTCTGGCTCGCGGCCGTCGTGGCCATCGCCGCCGGCCCGGTCCTCGACGCCGGCTTCCCGGACCGCGGGGTCTGGCCCCTGACGTTCGTCGGCATCGCCCTCGTCCTCCTCACCCTCATGGGGCGCAGCATCGGCGGTGCACTCCTCGTCGGCTTCCTGGCGGGGGAGTCGTTCTACCTGATCCACATCGAGTGGGCGACCGCCTACCTGGGTCCCGTCCCGTGGGCGGCACTGTCGACGCTCGAGGCCATCTTCTTCGCGCTCGGAGCCGTGCTCATCACCCTGGCGTACCGCTGGGTGCCGCGTGCCTTCCCCGGAATCGGGGGACACGTCTGGTTGACCGCCGCGGTCGTCGCCGCCCTGTGGACCGCCCGCGAGACGCTCGTGAGCACCTGGCCCTACGGCGGATTCCCGTGGGCGAGGATGGCGCTCAGCCAGTCCGAGAGCCCGTTCGCACCGCTCGTCGCCTGGGTCGGGTTCTCGGGGCTGTCGTTCCTCATGGTGCTGCTCGTGGCACTCGCCCTGCAGCTCGCGGCGACCGCCGAGCTCCCGACGGTCAGCAGGGTCGGGACCGCGGTCCTCGCGGTCATCGCGGTGCTCGTCGTGCCGGCATGGCCGACGGCGACGACCGGGAGCATGCGGGTGGCTGCCATCCAGGGCAACGGCCCCGCCGGCTACTTCGACGCCGCAGCACCCGGCACCGTCATGCAGACCCAGATCGACGAGACGCTGCAGGTGCTCGACGCGGACGTCGACGTCGTGGTCTGGCCCGAGGGCAGCGCAGACCTCGACCCGCAGCGGGTTCCTCAATCGGCTGCAGCCCTCGACGCGTTGAGCCGTCGCATGGACGCACCGTTCGTCGTCGGTGCGATCTCCCAACGCGGCGACCGCTACTACAACTCGTCACTCCTCTGGGACGCCTCGGATGGCGTCCGCGACGTCTACGACAAGAAGCACCCGGTCCCGTTCGGTGAATACGTCCCGGACCGGAAGTTCTGGGAGCCGTTCGCACCCGACCTCATCGGCCTCATCCAGCGCGAGTACACCCCGGGCACGAAGGACAACGTCTTCGACATCGACGGCGTGCTCGCAGGGATCAGCATCTGCTTCGACATCGCCGACGACCAGCTCACCCGCGACGCGGTGGCGGGCGGCGCGCGGATCGTGTTCGCCCAGACCAACAACGCGGACTTCGGGCAGACGGACGAGAATCAACAGCAGCTGGCGATCGCACGGCTCCGGGCGATCGAATCGGCTCGGTCCGTGGTGAACATCTCCACGGTGGGGACCAGCCAGATCATCGGGCCCGACGGCTCGACGATCGACAGCATCCCGGCCTTCCGCCCCGGCTCGATGGTCTCCGAGGTGCCGCTGACGGACACGGTCACGCCGTCGATGGCCTTCGGTCACCAGCTCGAGATGTTCATCGGTGGCATGGGACTCGCCTCGCTGGTCCTCGCCGGTTTCGCTGGCAGGCCCCGGCGCGTCCCGAACCGGCCCCGGACATGACGATCGGCTGATCCGGTACCGGATCAGCCGATCGAGGGGAGGCCTGTCAGGGGCTCGGTGTCACGCGCTCTTCTGCTGGCCGCGACGGGCCCGGAGATACGAGAGGCGCTCTTCGAGCAGCTCCTCGAGCTCATCGCGCGAGCGGCGCTCGAGCAGCATGTCCCAGTGGCTGCGGGGCGTCTTCACATCACCGCGGTCGACGACGACGGGCTTCGAGTCGACGAGGAGAACGGCCTCCGCACCGCAGTGCCGGCACTCCCACAGTTCGGGGACTTCCGCATCGGCGGCGAAGGTCATGGTGGTCTCGCGCTCGCAACTCTGACACCGGTAGATGTGGTTGCTCCGCGCCGAGAATATGACGCCCTCTTCCGTTTGTAGACTCTGGGCGCCCAGGCGCATTCCGCGCAAACTGCGATCTGCCATTGTGTGGTCTCCTCTCGCTCGGCATCCACAGTTATAAACCCACAAGCTGGGTAAACTGTTCCGTTCACCCATCTGGCTATCAGCTCATGCCCAGCTGCAGCCACGCCGGATGCGGAGAGCTGAGCCGTCAGCGCGAGCGGACCACGTCGAGCGCGAGATCACAGCGGTCGGTGACGAGGCCGTCGACACCGAGATCCAGCAGTCGTCGCATGTCGTCGGGGTCGTTGACCGTCCACACGTGCACTTCCACACCGAGCGCGTGCATCTGTGCGAGGAGGCGCTTCGTCACGACGGGTACGCCGCGGAACCGTTCGGGCACCTGGAGCGCCTGGACACCGGTGAGCGACCGACGGAGTGCTCCACGGAGCCCGAGGGCGGCTGCGGGGAGGACGCGGAGCAGGATCCGGGCCGACGCGGATGAGACCACGGAGTCGGCACCGGCCTCCAGCCCCACGGCCTGCACGATCGCGGAACGTCTGCCCTCGTCGAAGGAAGTGACGAGCACCCGATCGGCGGCACCTGCGCCGATGATCGCGGCAGCCGCCGGTGCAGCCGCGGCCGCGGCCTTGATGTCGAGGTTGAAGCGTGCCCCGGGGAGCTCGGCCAGCGCCTCCGACAGCGTCGGGATGCGATCGCCGCCGAGGTCGATCCGCTGGAGTTCCGCGAGTTCGAGGTCGGCGATCGGTCTCGGATCGCCGGTGATGCGTCGCAGGGACGGGTCATGGAAGAGGACGGCGTGTCCGTCGCGCGTGCAGTGCGCGTCGGTCTCGACGTACTCGGCGCCGGCCGCCAGGGCACGGCGGAAGGACGACAGCGTGTTCTCGGGGACCCCCGGCCCGGCCAGCCCTCGATGGGCGAGGACCCGAGGGCGGGCCGGACGGAAGTAGGGGAGGACCACTGTCACCGCGTGCTCAGCCCTCGGGCTGGACGGGAGTCGTCGGCGCCGGTGGCGTCTGGGGTGACGCGGCCGGCGCTGTGGTGAAGGAGGGCGTCTGCGCAGCTGCGGCCGCCGCCCGTGCCGTGGCCGCAGGGTCGCGGGTGTTGCCCGGCCCGAAGGCGGAGCCGATGCCCTTGAGCGCCTCGGTCAGTTCGCTCGGGATGACCCAGAGCTTGTTCGCCTGGCCTTCCGCGAGCTTCGGGAGCATCTGCAGGTACTGGTAGCCCAGGAGCTTCTCGTCGGGGTCGCCGTCGTGGATGGCCTTGAACACCGTCTGGATGGCGGACGCCTCACCCTGAGCACGGAGCACGGCTGCCTGGGCATCACCCTCGGCGCGGAGGATCTCCGCCTGCCGCGCACCCTCGGCTGTCAGGATCGCCGACTGCTTGGTTCCCTCAGCGGTGAGGATGAGGGCTCGACGGTCGCGCTCGGCCCGCATCTGCTTCTCCATGGAGTCCTGGATGGAGAGCGGCGGGTCGATCGCCTTGAGCTCGACGCGTCCGACGCGGATGCCCCACTTACCGGTCGCCTCGTCGAGCACGATGCGGAGCTTGCTGTTGATCTCGTCGCGGCTCGTCAGCGCCTCCTCGAGGTTCAGCCCACCGACGACGTTTCGGAGCGTCGTCGTGGTCAGCTGCTCGACGGCACCCAGGTAGTTCGCGATCTCATACGTCGCGGCTCGGGCGTCGGTCACCTGGAAGTAGACGACCGTGTCGATCGAGACGACGAGGTTGTCCTCGGTGATCACCGGCTGCGGCGGGAAGGAGACGACGGTCTCGCGCAGATCGATGAGCGGCCGCAACCGGTCGATGAAGGGGATGAGCAGGTTCAGACCCGGCAAGAGGGTCTTGTGGTACTTGCCGAGCCGCTCGACCACGCCGGCGCTCGCCTGCGGGATGATGCGGATGGATCGGAACAGCACCACCAGCACGAAGATGACGACGATGGCCGCGATCACCCAGCCGATGATCGCTCCTGATGAGACGTCGTTCACGACTACTCCTTCTGCTCGCCCAGCGGTGCCGGGTGGGTTGGGACGGGGACGACGACGGCGGTGGCACCGTCGACGACGGACAGGACGATGCGCGTGCCGGGCTCGAGGGACGACGAGGGGGAGTCGTGCGGGGTCCTGGCGGTCCAGACCTCGCCGTTGCCGAGCTTCACCTGGCCACCGTGCGGGGTCACCGTCGAGAGCACGAGCCCCGGCATGCCGAGGAGCGCGTCGACGTTGCTCTTCGCCGGGTCCGCGCCGCGTTGCAACGCTCGGAGCAGCGGCGGCCTGACGGCCAACAGGAGCAGGAGGGCGGCAGCGGCTGCGATGAGCAGCTGGAGCCACCACGGAGCGCCGAGGAGGCCGGAGAGCAGCCCGACGGTGCCGCCGAGCGCGAGCATGAGGAAGGTGAACTCGAGCGACAGGATCTCGATGATGACGAACACGAGGATCAGGACCAACCAGGCGATCCAGGCGTACTCGGTGATGACGTCCATGGTGCGGATTCCTCCCGGATCGGCTCTCGCGTCTGCCGCCTCGCAGTCCGGGGGAGCGCGAGACGGTGCGCCGGTCGGGTTCAACGCTATCAGCTGGGCGGACCACCGAACCGGATCCGTCTGCCGGTTGTTGGTAAGGTCGTTGGCTGGAACCAGCCGCCGATGAGCGGCCCCAGATCTGAAGGAGCCCTCACGTGACGAACCCCCTGGCCGCCGGATCCCTCTCCGGGAAGAACGTCCTCGTGACGGGCTCGTCCCGCGGCATCGGTGCCGACACCATCCGGTACTTCGCCGGTGCCGGCGCCAACGTCGTGATCAACTACCGGAACAAGGAGGCTCGCGCCGTCAAGCTCGCCGACGAGGTGCGAGCCCTCGGCGTGCAGGCCCTGGTGGTCGGAGCCGACCTCACCGACCCCGCCTCGGTCGCCGCGATGTTCGCGACGACGAAGGCCGAACTCGGCGACCTCGACGTCCTGGTGCTGAACGCCTCCGGAGGGATGGAGAGCGGCATGGCCGAGGACTACGCCATGCAGCTCAACCGGGACGCACAGGTGAGCGTCGTCGAACACGCCCTCCCCTTGCTCCGCCCCGGCTCGCGGATCGTGTTCGTCACGAGCCACCAGGCGCACTTCATCCGGACCACGCCGACGATGCCCGAGTACGTGCCGGTCGCGACCTCCAAGCGCGCGGGCGAGGATGCGCTCCGCGCCAAGCAGGACCAGTTCGACGCCGCCGGTGTCGAGTTCGTGGTCGTCTCGGGCGACATGATCGAGGGGACCATCACCGCGACCCTCCTCGAACGCGCCAACCCCGGTGCGATCAGCTCCCGCAAGGAGTCGGCCGGTCGTCTCTACAACGTGGGCGAGTTCGCGGCCGAGGTCGCCTCGGCCGCCGTGGACCCGATCCCCGAGGACCACACCCGCTACGTGGGGGACACGAGCGACTTCATCGCCGAGTAGTCGACGATCCTGACACGACGAACGCCCGGTCCCTCGAGGGGCCGGGCGTTCGTCGTCCTGCCACCCGGGTCAGCCGGCGAGACCGGCCCGCTTGACCTGCTTGCCGAAGGTGATCGCCTGGATGATCTCGACGACGCCGGCTGCGATGAGGAAGAACGCGGTGACGAGCAGGAGGGTCACGGCGGCGAGCAGCGGGTTCGCGAGGACGAACACGCCGGCGACGACGCTGATGACGCCGTAGAGGATCGTGATCCACCGCGACACGTCCGGTGCCGAGTCGAACAGCGAGGCCACGCCCTCGACGATCCAGGAGACACCGATCACGAAGACGAGTGCGCCGATGCCGAGCAGCGGATCGATGAAGATGTAGACGCCGGCGGCGAGCAGCAGCACACCGAACACGATCGTGAGGACCCGCCAGAGTCCGCCGTGCTCCCGGGCCACGACGCCACGCGCGATGCGGGCGATCCCGGCGATCAGGAAGTAGACGGCGAAGATCCACGCGACGGCGACCAGTGAGGCCTTCGGCGCGACCAGCAGGAAGACACCCAAAAGGATCGTGAGGATCCCTCCGACGGCGAAGGCCCATCGGACACCGGAGATCTGGCTCGCGGTCAGCTTGGCGGAGTTCAGCGTGTAGGTGGTGGTGGATGATTCGGACATGGTCGGCTCCTGACGGTGGACAGTGCGGCGCTCCCGAGCAGACCGGGTGCGTTCCACCAGTGTGACGCATTCACACAGGTGTTTCACAGCATGACCTTCCATGTCGCGCGGGCCCGGTGCCGATCCAGGCGAGACGCCAGCCGATGACGACGGATACGCTGATCGCCATGACCGAGACGCCGATGCACACCAGGGCCGCCGACAGCCACGACGTCATCCGGGTCAGGGGTGCCCGCGAGCACAATCTGCGCGACGTCGACGTCGACCTCCCGAAGCGCCGCCTCACCGTGTTCACGGGTGTGTCCGGCTCGGGGAAGAGCTCACTCGTCTTCGGGACGATCGCAGCCGAGTCGCAGCGGATGATCAACGAGACCTACAGCGCGTTCGTCCAGGGCTTCATGCCGTCGCAGGCGCGGCCCGACGTCGACGTGCTCGAGGGACTCACCACGGCGATCATCGTCGACCAGGAGCGGATGGGCGCGAACTCGCGTTCGACGGTGGGTACGGCGACGGACGCGAACACCATGTTGCGCATCCTCTTCAGTCGGATCGGAGACCCGTCCATCGGGTCTCCGCAGGCCTTCTCCTTCAACGTCGCCTCGATCAGCGGCGCCGGAGCGGTGACCATCGAGCGCGGGGGACAGAGCACGAAGGAACGGCGGAGCTTCTCGATCACCGGCGGCATGTGCCCGCGGTGTGAGGGGATGGGGACCGTGAACGACATCGACCGTTCCCAGCTCTACGACGCCACGAAGTCGCTCAACCAGGGCGCGCTCACGATCCCCGGCTACACACCCGACGGCTGGGGTGTGCGGATCTTCACCGGATCCGGATTCCTCGACGCGGACAAGCCCATCCAGGACTACACGGAGCGGGAGCTCCACGACTTCCTCCACAAGGAGCCGGTGAAGGTCAAGGTCGGCGACATCAACATGACCTACGAGGGCCTGATCCCGAAGGTGCAGAAGTCGTTCCTCTCGAAGGACCGTGAGGCGATGCAGCCGCACATCCGCGCATTCGTCGACCGCGCCGTCACCTTCACCACGTGTCCGGCGTGTGAGGGGACCCGCCTGAGCGAGGGCGCACGGAGTTCGCGCATCGCCGGTCGGAACATCGCCGAACTGTGCGCGATGCAGATCAGCGACCTCGCGGCGTGGACCCGGGCGCTCGACGAACCGTCGGTGCGCCCGCTCCTGACGGTCCTGCAGGAGACGCTCGACTCCTTCGTCGCCATCGGGCTGGGATACCTCTCACTCGACCGCACGACGGGCACCCTCTCGGGCGGGGAGGCGCAGCGGACGAAGATGATCCGCCATCTGGGGTCGTCGCTCACCGACGTGACCTACGTGTTCGACGAGCCGACCGTCGGACTGCACCCCCATGACATCCAGCGGATGAACGAACTGCTCCTGCGGCTCCGCGACAAGGGGAACACCGTCCTCGTCGTGGAACACAAGCCGGAGACGATCACGATCGCCGACCACGTCGTCGACCTCGGCCCCGGAGCCGGGACCGGCGGGGGACAGGTGACGTTCCAGGGGAGTGTGGAGGGCCTCCGAGCGAGCGACACGCTCACCGGACGCCACTTCGACGACCGCGCCGCGCTCAAGCCGGCGTTGCGTCGGCCGACCGGTGTCATCGAGATCCGCGGCGCCGACCGGCACAACCTGCAGGGCGTCGACGTCGACGTGCCGCTCGGCGTCCTCGTGGTCGTCACGGGTGTGGCCGGCTCGGGCAAGAGCTCGCTCATCCACGGCTCGGTCGCCGGGCGTCCCGGTGTGGTGACGGTCGACCAGAGCCCGATCCGCGGCTCGCGTCGCAGCAACCCGGCGACGTACACGGGTCTGCTCGAGCCCATCCGCAAGGCGTTCGCGAAGGCCAACGGGGTCAAGCCGGCGCTGTTCAGCTCGAACTCGGCGGGAGCCTGCCCGAACTGCAACGGCGCCGGGGTCGTCTTCACCGATCTCGGCGTCATGGCGAGCGTCTCGACCGTCTGCGAGGTGTGCGAGGGCCGCCGGTTCGATGCTTCCGTTCTGGAATATCAGCTGGGGGAGCGGGACATCAGCGAGGTGCTCGCCATGTCGGTGACGGAGGCCGAGGCCTTCTTCGCCGACGGGCCGGCCCGGACGCCCGCAGCGCACGTCATCCTGGCGCGACTCGCCGACGTCGGGCTCGGCTACGTCAGCCTCGGACAGCCGTTGACGACCCTGTCAGGAGGTGAACGACAGCGACTCAAGCTGGCGACACAGATGGCCGATTCGGGCGAGGTCTACATCCTGGACGAGCCGACGACGGGCCTGCACCTCGCCGATGTGGAGAATCTGCTCGGGCTCCTGGACCGGTTGGTGGACTCCGGCAAGTCGGTCATCGTCATCGAGCATCATCAGGCGGTCATGGCGCATGCGGACTGGATCGTCGACCTCGGACCCGGCGCAGGTCATGACGGCGGACGCCTGGTGTTCACCGGGACGCCCGCAGCGCTCGTCGCCGATCGCTCGACGCTGACCGGAGAACATCTCGCTCGGTACATCGGCTCCTGACGCGCCCCGGTCGTCGTCGCGATCCTCAGGTCGGTGATGCAGGCCGACGTGACCCGATCCGACCCCGCTCGCGGCGGGCTTTAAAGAGCTGATAATGCACATTATGTCAACTCACCCGAATCAGCCCCGCCCCGCGGCTCGGGTTCGGATGTCCTGTCCCAGGATCACCGCGTGGACCCGGTCGCGGAGGTGCAACTTGGCGAAGATCCGGTTGACGTGCGTTTTGACCGTGGACGGCGACAGGTGGAGTGCGTCGGAGATCTCACGATTCGACAGCCCGACGACGATGCATCCGAACACGTCGAGCTCGCGCGGGCTGAGCGGGTCCAGCGGGTGGGCTGTCCCACCTGCTCCCCCGTGCTCGCGCGACCGTCCACCGGAGGCATAGTGCTCGATGAGTCGCTTCGTGATCCTGGGTTCGACGACGGCATCGCCGGCATGGATCGTCCGAACAGCCTCCTGCAATTGGTCTGGTGGGGTGCTCTTCAGCAGGAAGGCGCTGGCGCCGGCGTGGAGGCCTCCGAACGCGTACTCGTCGATGTCGAAGGTGGTGAGGATGAGGACGCGTGTGGCCGGGTGGACCGTGGTGATGATCCTGGTCGCTTCGACGCCGCCCATGCCGGGCATCCGCACATCCATGAGGACGACGTCCGGTCGCAGTTCCCGTGCACGCCGAATCGCCTCCTCACCTGTCGCCGCCTCCCCCACGACCTCGATGTCGGGCGCGGAATCCAGGGTCAGCGCGCTGCCCACCCGGACGAGTTCCTGGTCGTCCACCACCAGCACGCTGATGATCGAGGGACTGGTCGTGCTCACGTCGCTGCTCCTCGGTCGATGTGCAGCGTCACGCTCGTCGACCAGCCCCCGCCCGCGCACGGACCTGCTTCGCTCGTGCCGCCGTACGCCGCGGCTCGAGCGGCGATACCCGGGAGCCCCTGCCCACTCCCCTGGCTCGGAGCGCGAGTTCGGTGGGTGTCGATGCGGCCGTCGTCGGTGACCCGCACCGCGACGGTGCCGGGCGCCACGTCGATGCCGACCTCGACTCGCGTGGGGCCGACGGCGTACCGCAACACGTTGGTGAGCGACTCCTGGACGATCCGGTAGACCGTCGTCACCAGAGCGGGCTGCTCCGGCATGGCCCCGCCGGAGCGTGTGAGCGTGACGGGCATGCCGGTGCTGCGGAAGATTTCGACGACCTCCTCCACGTCGGAGACGTTGTGTCCCGACCGATGCAGGCGCTGATCCAGCACCGCATCGCCCTCTCGGAGTACCTGCAGGACGCGGTTCATCTCGCCCAGCGCGCTGCGCCCGACACCACCCAGCTGCTCAAGCGCTCGGGCCGACCGCCCGGGGTGCCGTTCCCAGCCGCTGGACGCCCCGTCCGCGAGGGAGATCATCGTCGACAGCGAGTGGGCGACGACATCGTGCATCTCCGCGGCGATCCGCTGCCGCTCCACCACCCGCGCCGTGGTGAGTCGTTGGTTCACGAGTTGCGTGAGGGCCGCTCGGCGCTGCGTCACACCGCGGGCGGCGACACCTGCGGCAAGAGCGAGCAGCGCCAGCGGTTCCAGCAACGACGGGGCCTGGGTCGACCCCGTCATGAGCAGACGGACGAGCAGTCCCGAAGCGGGGAGCCCCACGAGGACCACGTAGCCCGACAGCGCGGCTCTGGTGGGCAGCATGGCGGCTACCGTATACAGCGCGACGGCGGCGGGCAGCGTCACCGGTGCGACGGGGGCGGGCAAGAGCACACCCGCCGTGTTCGCGAGCGCGACGGCGACGAGGATCGCCCGCGGATACCGACGCCGCCACAACAGGAGCACGCTCGAGAGGATCACCAACGGCAACCCCGGCCAGAGCGATTGCGCACCCGGCAGGACCAGCCCGAGCGCCTGGACCAGGAGACAGGTCCCAGCGACCAGTGCGTCGACCACACGCCGGTGGGCGCTGAACCAGCGCAGCATGCGTGTGCCGAGGACACGGTCGACCTCCGCGGCGTCCACGATCGGCTGGATCGCACTCATACCCTTGCCACCTCCACGCTGAGCTCGGCTCTCATTCTCCCTCGCGCACCTCGTGGGCACCGTTCAGGCGTCCCGGCGAAGGAACGTGATCGCTGCGACGACGAACGACGCCAGCGTCCAGATCAGCAGAACGGCATACCCGGTCCACGGTCCCATCGGGTCCGTACCGGTCGGGGCGAGGAGCAGGGAGCCGGCCTGGATCGGGAAGAAGCGGGTGATCTCGGTGCCGTATTCGGAGAACATCTGCGGGATCACCGGCACGATGAGGAGGAACACGATCGTCGCGAGCACCGCGGCGACGACGTTGCGGATGATGGTGCCGAGTGCGATTCCGAGGATGCTGATGGTGGCCAGATAGAGCCCGGATCCGAGCACCAACCGCGCCAGGTCGGGTGTCTCCAGCACATAGCCGTACCCGCCCCCTGCCAGGATGATGGGCGCGAGCGCGAACCCGACGGCTGCGCTGACGACACCGATGAGGAACGAGACACCCGCGATGATCGAGGCCTTCGCGACGAGCACCGCCGTCCGGCGCGGAACCGCGAGCAGCGTCGTGCCGATCTGAGCGGACCGGTACTCGTTCGTGATCATCAGGACGGCGAGCACCGCGAGGACGATGCCGACGTAGCCGGTCTTGTCGACGATCATCTCGGGGTAGGCGTCGTAGTCCGCCTTCGGTGACTCGCGGTCGCGGAAGACGTACGCCCAGGGCATCGCGATCCCGTTCGCGGTCAGCAGCAGGAACGCGAATCCTGCGAGGACGTGGTTCGAGGCGAGTCCACGGAACTTGATCCATTCGGAGACGATGGTGCCGCCGAGGCTGACATCGCTTGCGGAGAAGCGCCGCACGACGGGTGCTGCGGCCATGCCGGTGGTGGTGCTCATGAGGATGGTGTCCTTTCGAGGGGGACGCGACGTCAGGCGGAGACGAATTCCTGCGCGTCGCGGGTGAGTCGGTTGTAGGCCTCTTCGAGGGTCTGGCGCAGGGGCGTCAGCTCAGTGATCAGCACTCCCGCCTCGTGCGCGGCACGGGCGATCTGCTCCGCGGAGAGGCCCTCCACGTCCAGCACGCCCGGCTCGCTCGACGCGACGGTCGCCCCCGCTGAGGTGATCCGGCGAGTGAGTGCAGGCGCATCGAGGGCGCGAACACGGACACGACCGTCTCCCTGCTCGGTGAGCGAACCGATGGGAGCGTCCGCGATGATCTCGCCGCGACCGATGATGATCACGTGGTCCGCGATGAGCGCGAGCTCGTTCAGGAGGTGCGAGGACAGGAACACCGTCCGCCCCTCGGCCGCCAGCCGGGCCAGGAGCTCCCGGACCCAGGTCACGCCCTCGGGGTCCAGGCCGTTGACCGGCTCGTCGAGGATGAGCGTGCCCGGATCGCCCAGCAGTGCCGCGGCGATCCCCAAGCGCTGACCCATCCCCAGGGAGAACCCGCCGACCTTCTTCCTGGCGACCGCGCTGAGACCCGTCGCCTCGAGCACCTCGTCGACGCGCGAGCGCGGAATGCGGTGCGTCGCCGCGATCGAGGCGAGGTGGTTCAGCGCCGAGCGCGACCGGTGCGCCGCCCTCGCGTCCAGCAGAGCACCGACCTCGCGCAGCGGCGCGGCGAACGCTCGGTACTCAGAGCCGTCGATACGTGCACGACCAGCGGTGGGACGGTCGAGCCCGACGATCGAACGCATCGTCGTGGACTTGCCGGCGCCGTTCGGCCCCAGGAACCCGGTGACCGTGCCCGATTGGACGCTGAAACTCACATCGCGCACCGCGTACGTGCCTCGGTATGCCTTGGTCAGCCCCTCCACGTCGATCGTCATGGCGTCTTCCTCCTGCTCGTAGCGGTTGCCTCGTGCCATCGACGCTACGGACGCGTGTGCGTCGGCGACTGCCAACCAGGGGTTGATCGTCATCGTCGGACTCAGCGGCGAACTGACCGCCGAGCGTCCGACCGTGAGGGAGCACCGCCTTGCGCTCCGGGCTGCGCGACATGATCGCTCAGCCGGGAAGTCGCCTCTGACCTGGACCGAATTGATAGAGTGCGTGCTCTAGAGTGAGTGCTCTAGGAATACGGGAGCAGTCATGCCGAGAATCGTCGACCCACAGCGGTTCACCGCGCGCCAGACCGCGATCCTCGCTGCGGCCTACCGCTGCTTCGCCACCGAGGGGTATGAGACCACCTCGACGGCGGACATCTGCCGGGCGGCGGACATCTCCTCGGGGACCCTGTTCCACTACTTCCCCACCAAGCTCGACATCCTGGTCACGCTGCTGCGGGTGAGCGCCGCCTGGACCGAGGATCAACTGCACCTCGCCACGCGAGCCGGGCCTGGGCGCCCTGCGTTGACCACCTATCTCGGCGCACTCGACCGCCAACGGGCCGCCGACCAGACGGTCGGTTTCGCTCGCGCGGTCCAAGGGATGGCGCATCTCCACGCCGTGGCGGCCGTCCTCGAGGTCGAGCGGGACATGGTGGACCGCTTCTTCCTCGACCACATCACCGAGGCGGTTCGCACCAGCGCTGCCCGCTCCGACGCCACGCCGGAGCAGCTCGTCCGATGGGTGCGCTGGCTCGTCGACGGCAGCGCACTGCACGAGACGCCGGCATCGAGCACAACGGGTGTCAGCGTCGCCGTCCGGTCGTTGCTCCTCCTCGGATGACGGCGTAGGCCACCGGGTCGTCAGGCCGACGGAGCAGGTCGATCGGGGTCCTGGTCCCAGAGCGGCATCCCGAACTCGTTGACCGGGACGGCGGACTGCGCCGGGTCCGGAAGCCGCTCCCCCGTCGGGCAGGTCATGAAGTGATCGTGCCCGGAGGAACGGTCGAAGGTGTGCTCGGCGAGCGGATGGCCACAGACCGTGCACTGGCGGTCTTCGGTGTCCGACGTCTTCGTCTGCTCGTTCATGCGGGTCATGCTACGCCGACCGGCAGCGTCGACCACCCCGTTGCGCACGGGGCGCCGACCTGCTTCCGCCCCGAGCGCGACCCGTCAGACCTCTCCGAAGCCGGATTCGATGAGCGACGCCAGTGCCCCGATGGCATCCTCCGCGTCCGGACCGTCCGCCTGCAGCTCCACGACCGCCCCCTTGACGAGGCCCAGTGACATGATCCCGAGCAGGCTCTTGGCGTCCTTCCCGTTCACGACCACCTTGGCCGCGAACGTGCTCGCCAGCTTCACGAACTCCGCAGCGGGTCGAGCGTGGAGCCCGTCCTTGTTCCGCAGGGTCACGGAGGCTGCGGCGTGGGGCGCTGCCGGGTCGTCGGACCCACCAGCCCGAGTCGCCTCGTCGGCGCCGTGCTGGGCAGGGTCACCGCCGGCTGCAGACCGCGCGGCGTCCACGACCTCGTCGAGCGACGCGCCGGTCTGCGCGGCCACCGCTGCGGCGACCCCGCCTTCGACGAGCGGGGCGTCGACGATGCGTACCCGGCCTCGGACGTCGTCGTCGAGGAAGTCGAGTGCCGTCTCAGCGGTCAGGATCGCCGATCCCAGATCGCACAACACCACCACCCCGGCCCCGGAGTCCACGGCGGCGATTCCGGCGGAGACCAGCTCGAAGCTCGTGCCGATCCCTCCCTCATCGGTACCGCCGGCTGCGGCGAGGGCCGCGTCGGGCGCCATCTGCCGCGCCAGGGCGATGAGCCCCTCCGCGATCAGCGCGCTGTGCGAGACGAAGACGAGGCCGACGGCTCCCCCGCTCATGCAGCACCCTCCCCAGCGGCGGCGGCGGCCGCCGCTTGCAGGAGATAGGAGGTGGACTGCGCCCCAGGGTCGCGGTGCCCGATGGCCCGTTCTCCGAGGTAGCTGGCGCGCCCCTTGCGGGCGACGAGCGGTTCGGTCGCGGCGGCGCCACCCCACGCGGCGTCCGCGGCTGCGGCCAGCACCCGTGCCGGCGACTCCCCCGCCACCGCCGCCGCGGATGCAGCGTCCACGGCGGGTGTCCACGCGTCCACCATGGTCTTGTCGCCGACCTCGGCCTTGCCACGGAGCACGATCCCGTCGCGTGCCGCCGTCAGCAGGGCGACGACGGCATCGGCGTCGAGGTCCTCCTGGCCGGCCACGGCGATCGACGCCTTGAGCAGCGCGGTGCCGTACAGCGGGCCGCTCGCGCCTCCGACGGTCGAGATGAGCGTCGTCGCGGCGATCTTGAGGATGTCGGCGGGCGTCGCATCAGCAGGCTGCTCGTCGAGCTTCGGCAGGATGGCGGAGAACCCGCGGTCGAGGTTCTCGCCATGGTCGCCGTCCCCGATGTCGCGGTCGAGCGTGATCAGCTCCACCCGATGCTCTGCGACGACCGCCGCACTCCCCCGCATCCAGGCGATCGCCCAGGCTCCGTTCAATCCCATCCGTCTACCGTCCCCACCGGAGCGCCGCGGTCTGCACCGGGGCGTCCCACAATTCGATCAGTTCGTCGTCGAGTTTCAGGAGGGTGATCGACACACCCTGCATCTCGAGGCTGGTCGTGTAGTTCCCCACGAGCGACCGTGCCACCTCGATCCCGCGCTCCGCGAGCGCCTCGGCCACGCGGCGGAAGACGACGAAGAGCTCCACCTGCGGCGTCCCGCCCATCCCGTTCACCAGGACGAGGGCCCGCTCGCCCGGCGCGTACGGAAGGTCCTCGAGGATGGCGGCGAGCAGCCGGTCGACGATCCGGTCGGCGGGCTCCAGCGGGATGCGTTTACGGCCGGGCTCACCGTGGATCCCGATGCCGATCTCGATCTCGTCGTCGGCCAGGGTGAAACTCGGCTCGCCCGCGTGCGGGACGACGCACGGGGTGAGTGCCACGCCCATCGTTCGGGTGCGCTCGTTGACCTTCGTCGCGAGGTCGGCGACCTCGTCGAGTCCTCCCCCGGCCTCGGCACGTGCCCCGGCGAGCTTCTCCACGAGGACGGTGCCGGCGACACCCCGTCGCCCCGCCGTGTAGAGCGAGTCCTTCACCGCGACGTCGTCGTCGACGATGACCGAGCGCACCTCGATGCCCTCGGCCAGCGCGAGGTCGGCCGCGGTCTCGAAGTTGAGGACGTCACCCGTGTAGTTCTTGACGATGTGCAGGACGCCGGCACCACCGTCCACCGCCTTCGTGGCGGCGAGGATGGGGTCCGGAGTGGGCGAGGTGAACACCGGGCCGGGCACGGCGGCGTCGAGCATCCCGAATCCGACGAACCCGCCGTGGAGGGGCTCGTGCCCGCTGCCGCCGCCGCTCACGATCCCCACCTTCCCGGCGACCGGGGCATCGGCTCGGGCGATGAACACCGGGTCGAGCGACACGGTGACGAGGTCGGAGTGCGCGGCGCCGAATCCGGCCACCGCCTCGACGACGACGTCTTTGGGATCATTGATGAGCTTCTTCATTGAATCCTCCTGCAAGATCGGTTCGGGTCCGCCGACCGGGTATGCCGGCATCGGGTCTCAACCTACGCGCTGCGGCCCACCGCCGGTAGGGCCGGAAGACCCGGCCACGGCGCGGATCAGCGCGAGCCGAGCGTGCGGGTGGCGTCCACCCAGGCGTCGAGGGTCGCGCCCGCCGCACCCGAGTCGATGACGGCCGCGGCGGACACGAGTGCGGCGGCGAACCGCTCGAGGATCGGCCGCTGGGCCTGCGTCGGATCCTCCGACAGTTCGAACGCCACGATCCCGGCCGCGGCGTTCAGCAGGACGATGTCGCGGACCGGACCCTCCTCGCCGGCGAGCGTGGCGCGCACGACACCGGCATTCTGCTGGGCGTCACCGCCGATGAGATCGTCGATCGACGCACGGCGGATGCCGAGCTCCCGGGGATCCAGGTCGTGCTCGGTGACGGCTCCGCGGGTGACCTCCCAGAGGTGGCTGTGCCCTGTCGTCGTCAGTTCGTCGAGTCCGTCGTCGCCCCGGAAGACGAGGGCGGTCGCTCCGCGCGTCTGGAAGACGCCCACGAACAGCGGGATGCGGTCGGCGTGCGCGACGCCGCCCCCCGACGCCTCCGGCCGGGCCGGGTTGACGAGCGGGCCCAGGAAGTTGAAGACCGTCGGCACGCCGAGCTCCGCACGGACCGGTCCAGCGTGGCCGAAACCGGGGTGGAACGCCGCCGCGTACGCGAAGGTGATGCCCGTCGACGCCAGCACCTCCCCCACCAGGTCCGTCGGCAGGGCGAGGTCGACGCCCAGCGCCGAGAGCACGTCGCTCGATCCCGAGGCGGAACTCGCCGCACGGTTGCCGTGCTTGATGACGGGGATGCCCGTCGCCGCGGCGACGATGGAGGCGGTCGTCGAGATGTTGACCGTGCCGAAGCGGTCGCCGCCGGTGCCGACGATGTCGAGGGCCCGGGACGGGGCGACGAGCGGCTTCGCGTGGTCGAGGATCGCGTCGCGGAACCCGACGATCTCGTCGACCGTCTCCCCCTTACGGCGCAACGCGATCAGGAAGCCGGCGAGCTGGGCGTCCGTCACCTGGCCGGTCATGATCCGTTCCATGGCCCACGTCGACTCGGACACACTGAGATCGGTTCCGGCGAGCAGGTCGCCGATGAGCGTCGGCCAGGTCGTGAGAGGCATGTCGACGATCTTACAAGTGCGACTCGCCGACGCCTCGAGCGGCCTGTGGAGGCGAAGATCACATGAATCCCGCAGCAGAACCGAAGATTCCGGTCAGGAAATAAGGCTAGCCTTACTGAACCGAGCGTCCTCGCCGCCCCCGAAATGCGAAAAACCGCTCCGGCTTTCGGCCATAATGGAGGGGTGACGAGCACCTCAATCAACCTTGCGCCGAGCGCGCCCCGGATCAACCGACCGAACACGGTCGCGGTTGGAACGATCGTCTGGCTGGGCAGCGAGGTCATGTTCTTCGCCGGCCTCTTCGCGATCTACTTCACGCTGCGATCGATGGCCCCCGAGCTGTGGGCGGCCGAAGCCGGTCGCCTGAACGTCCCGTACTCGACGATCAACACGATCATCCTCGTGTCCTCGTCGTTCACGTGCCAGTTCGGCGTCTTCGCAGCGGAGCGCATGCAGCCCCGCATGACGGGCTGGAGCCCGCGCAAGTGGGGCATGGTCGAGTGGTTCTTCCTCACCTACGCCCTGGGCGCCGTGTTCGTCTCCGGCCAGATCCTCGAGTACGCGACGCTCGTCAGCGAGGGCATCTCCCTCAGCTCGAACGCGTACGGCTCGGCGTTCTACCTCACGACCGGCTTCCACGGCCTGCACGTGACCGGTGGCCTCATCGCCTTCCTCCTCGTGATCGGCCGTGCCTACGCCGTCAAACGATTCGGCCACAAGGAGGCGACGAGCGCCATCGTCGTCTCGTACTACTGGCACTTCGTCGACGTCGTGTGGATCGGCCTCTACTTCGTCATCTACATCCTGCGCTGACCCGGAATGACTGACTCCATGAAGACTGACCCCACCCAGACGACGACCACCAAGGCGTCCAAGAAGGCCGCCCGCGCCACGCGCAAGAGCGGCCGCCGCAGCCCGTTCGCCTCGGCGGCGCTGCTCGCGATCGGCCTCCTCGTGACCGGTGGCGCCTACGCAGCCGTCAGCGTCAGCACGGCCAGCGCCGAGCCCGTCGCCGCTGCCAAGTCACAGGCCTCCGTCGACGAGGGCGAGAAGCTCTTCTCCGCGAACTGCGCCACCTGCCACGGCCTCGACATGCAGGGCACGACCGCCGGACCGAGCCTCCTCGGCGTCGGTGCCGCCGCCGTCGACTTCCAGGTCGGCACCGGCCGGATGCCGCTGCAGAACCAGGGCCCGCAGGCCCCGGAGAAGCCCGTGCAGTTCACCGAGGAGCAGATCTCCTCCCTCGCGGCCTACGTCGCCTCGGTCGCACCCGGTCCGGAGATCCCCGAGGAGCAGTACCTCGACGGTGAGGGCGACGCCTCGAACGGCGCACAGCTCTTCCGCATCAACTGCGCGATGTGCCACAACGTCGCAGCCGCCGGTGGCGCCCTGACCGAGGGCAAGTACGCTCCCTCGCTCGTCGGCGTCAGCGCCGCCCACATCTACGAGGCCATGATCACCGGCCCGCAGAACATGCCCGTCTTCAACGACATGAACCTCTCCCCCGAGGACAAGCGCGACATCATCACCGCGCTCAAGTTCATGGAGAAGAACCCGTCACCGGGCGGCAACGACCTCGGCTCGCTCGGCCCCGTCTCCGAGGGCCTGTTCCTCTGGATCTTCGGCCTCGGCTCGATCGTGGCCCTCACCGTCTGGATCACCGCGAAGTCGAACTGACCGACGCGGATCGACAACACGTAAGAAGGAGCACCATGGCTCACGACAACTCGAGCGGCTCGGGTCACCCAGCCGCCGACTCGTCTGCCGATCCGTCCGCCCACGGGCAGGAGCTGCAGGTCGCGACCGGTACCGGGGTCATCTCCCGCGACGCCGTCGTCGACCCCGGCCTGCCTCCGCACCGGAAGCGCGTCACGGACCTCGACCCCAAGAAGGACAAGCGGGCCGAGCGCGCCGTCTACACCCTCTTCTACCTGTCGATCGCCGGCAGCGTCTGGGCGGTCGCCGCCTACATGGCGTTCCCGATCGAGCCCGAGGACATCGCCTCGGTGCGCCTGAACAACCTGTTCATCGGTCTCGGCATGGCGTTGGCCCTGCTCGCGATCGGTATCGGCGCCGTGCACTGGGGCAAGGCCCTCATGCACGACGAAGAGGGCATCGACTACCGTCACAAGGTCGGCGGCAACCAGGCCAGCCGCGATCGCGCGGTGGAGATCATGCACCAGGCGAACGTCGAGTCCGGCATCGGACGACGCGCGCTCATCCGCAACAGCCTCATCGGCTCCCTCATCGTCTTCCCGCTCCCGGGCATCGCGTTGTTCCGCGGTCTCGCGCCGTACGACGAAGACCCCGTCGAGCTCATGCAGCACACGATGTGGAAGGAAGGCACCCGCCTCGCCCGTGACCCTTCCGGTACGCCCATCAAGGCGTCCGACGTGACCCTCGGCAGTGCGTTCCACGTGATCCCCGAGAACCTCCACGAGGCCGATCACGTCCTCAACGAGAAGGCGAAGGCGATCGTGCTGCTCATGCGACTGAAGCCCGAAGACCTCGTCGAGGAGGAGTCGAAGAAGGACTGGTCCTACGACGGCATCGTCGCCTACTCCAAGGTGTGCACGCACGTCGGTTGCCCGGTCGCGCTCTACGAGCAGCAGACGCACCACCTCCTCTGCCCCTGCCACCAGTCGCAGTTCGATGTCACGAACCACTGCGCGGTCATCTTCGGACCGGCCGCCCGGCCGCTTCCGCAGCTGCCGATCACCGTCGACGACGAGGGCTACCTCGTCGCGCGGAGCGACTTCCACGAACCTGTCGGCCCGAGCTTCTGGGAGCGTCATTGAGCACCTCGACCGCAACACGCGCCCCTGAGCAGGCCAAGGCCGCTCCGGCGAAGAGCTCCGGTGGATTCACCGGCGCCGCAGCGAACTACCTCGAAGAGCGGACGTCCATCTCGGTCGCCGTCAAGGAGTTCGGCCGCAAGATCTTCCCCGACCACTGGTCGTTCCTCCTCGGCGAGGTGGCGCTCTACAGCTTCGTCATCATCCTGCTGTCGGGCTCCTTCCTCACCTTCTTCTTCCAGGCATCGATGGCGGAGGTCCACTACGACGGGTCCTTCGTCCCGCTGAAGAACATCGAGATGTCCGTCGCCATGGCGTCGACGCTCGACATCTCCTTCGACATCCGCGGCGGCCTCCTGATGCGTCAGGTGCACCACTGGGCGGCCCTGCTGTTCGTGGCGTCCATCGGCCTCCACATGCTGCGCATCTTCTTCACCGGTGCGTTCCGCAAGCCGCGTGAGCTGAACTGGGTGATCGGTTTCGTCCTGTTCATCCTGGCCATGGCCGAGGGCTTCACCGGGTACTCGCTGCCCGACGACCTGCTCTCCGGTAACGGTCTGCGGATCATCGACGGCATGGTCAAGGGTCTGCCCATCATCGGCACGTGGACGACCTTCCTGCTCTTCGGCGGGGAGTTCCCGGGCACCGACATCGTCGGCCGCCTCTACACGCTCCACATCCTGCTCCTGCCGGCGCTGGTGCTGCTCTTCATCGCCCTGCACCTGGTGTTCGTCGTCGTGCACAAGCACACGCAGTTCCCGGGCGCCGGTCGCACCGAGCAGAACGTGGTCGGATTCCCCGTCCTCCCCGTCTACGCGGCGAAGGCCGGTGGCTTCTTCTTCATCGTCTTCGGTGTCGTGATGCTCATCGCCTCGCTGTTCACGATCAACCCGATCTGGAACTACGGACCGTACGACCCCTCCCCGGTCTCGGCGGGTACGCAGCCTGACTGGTACATCGGGTTCGCCGACGGCGCGCTCCGACTGGTTCCGCCGCACCTCGAGTTCGTCCTCTGGGATCACACGTTCTCGTTCAACATCATCCTTCCCGTCCTCGTCCTGGGTCTGTTCATCGTCACGGTGTTCATCTACCCGTTCGTCGAGGCGTGGATCACGGGTGACAAGCGTGAGCACCACATCCTCGACCGTCCGCGCAACGCGCCGACCCGCACCGCCATCGGTGCTGCCGGTGTCACCTTCTACGCCGCCCTCTGGGCTGCTGCGAGCTCGGACATCATCGCCACCCACTTCAAGGTGACGATGGAGGGCGTGATCCACACGCTGCAGGCGATCCTCATCCTCGGACCGTTCATCGCCTACTTCATCGCGAAGCGCACCTGCCTGGCGCTGCAGAAGAAGGACCGCGAGATCCTCCTCCACGGCTACGAGACCGGGCGCATCGTCCGCCTCCCCGGGGGCGAGTTCATCGAGGTCCACGAGCCCGTCGACGAGTACGAGCGCTGGCGCCTCGCGAGCTACGACGACCACAAGCCGTTGATGATCCGTCCGAACGCCAAGGGCAAGATCACCGGCGTCCAGAAGGCTCGCGCCGCGATGTCCCGCTGGTTCTTCGAGGATCGGATCGCTCCGGTCACGAACACGGAGATCGAACGTTCCCACGGCGACCACCANCGTTGCGGGCGGGGATCGCCGAACTGCGCCGCGGCAAGACGCGTGCGACAGCGGAGGTCCGTGCACCCTCTCCCCCGTTCTCCGGGCGCCGAAGGCCGCTGCGGATGAGGTGAAGCCCTTCGACACGCTCAGGGACCCGCGTTCGCTCACCGCGGTTGCCGCATTCCTGTGCGACAGCAGACGATGGGAGCCGATCGACCGGCCCCGGCGGCGACGTTCCCGACCCAGGGTGATCGGGGCCGTACTGAGGAGACACCGGACTACTGCTGCCCTTCGACGGGCTCAGGGACCGGACTGCCTGCGCCAGGTCTCTTCGTACGCACCCTGGGTCGTTTGCAGAAGCGTGTGCCACCGGACAGGCTCAGCGCCAGGTTCCCCCTCTGCGCCAGGTCTCGTTGATACACACCCTGAATCCTCTGCGAGCGGCGTGTGCCCCTCGACAGCCTCAGGGACCGGCGGGCGCTCCCCCGGTCTATCAGGCATGAGGAGGCGTCACCAGTACGGCTGCCCACCGGGAGCAGCCTCGCCGGACGGAAGGGTGACGATCACGACCTTCGGGGGCGGGTGCGCGCACCAATCCGACTGCTTGTTCTCCACGTCCAGGCGAGCACCAGAACACGAAAGAGCCCCCGAGCATGGCTCGGGGGCTCTTCGATGACAGCTTGGGGATCAGCCCAGCGGGAGGATCTTCTTGTAGAACTCCGCCGTCACGTTGTAACCGAGACGACGATAGAAGTCGCCGGCTCGAGAGGTGGACATCGTCAGCTGGCGCGCACCGCGCTCGACGGCGTAGTGCTCGTTCGCCTCGACGAGGGCCGATCCGATGCCGGCGCCGCGGGCGGTCTCGTCGACGACGAGCTCCTGCAGGTGGGCGGTCAGGCCGGCCGCGTGCAGCAGCCGCGACACCGTCATCAGGGTGTATCCGACAACGCGGTTCGCTTCGTCGACCGCAACGTACAGCACGTTGGTCTCGTCTTCACGAGGGCGCATGACGTTGTTGTACGCCGCCATGAAGTCGTCCGCAACAGGCGGGATGGACCCGGTGATCAGCTGGCCGGCCAGCGCGAAGACGGCTGAACGGTCGTCGGGCTGACCACGACGGATGCTGAACGAGGCGACCATCAGCGTGCGAAGTATCCGCGGTAGTACTCGTAGTTCCAACCGACGACCGCGATGACGACCAGCGGGATGCCGATGATCGCGATCCAGAACCCGACCGCCAGACCGAGTACGAGCAGACCGCACGCACCGGCGAGGATGATGGGCCACCAGCTCCACGGGCTGAAGTGCCCGATCTCCGGGTCGCCGTCGTCGATGTTGGCCGTCAGCGTGTCCTCGGGGAGCTCTGCGCCCTGGCTCTTGTGCACCCGACTGAGATAGAAGCCGAGGAAGGCGCTCAGGATCGCGGCGAGAGCCAGGGTGACCGTGCCGACCCATTCGACCCGGCCGTGCAGCGGGTCGACGAGCGACCACACCGTGTAGACCGCGCAGAGGAGGGCGCAGAACACCGTCAGGATCGTGAAGAGGATGATATTGGCGCGCATGGCGGCTACTTCACCTTTCCGGCGTCGAGGTCGAGCGTGGGTGCGTCAGGCGCGTCCTTCGCGGGACCGACGCCGACCGGGATACCGACCTCGGGGTGGTGGAGGTCGAAGGCCGGGCGCTCCGAGCGGATGCGCGGGATGGAGACGAAGTTGTGACGAGGCGGGGGCGAGCTGGTCGCCCACTCGAGCGATCCACCGTAACCCCACGGGTCGTCCTCAGTGACTCGAGGAGCCTTCCGGATCGTGATGTACACGTTCAGGAAGAAGGGCAGCAGCGAGATGGCGAGGATGAACGAGCCCACGGTCGACAGCTGGTTCATCCAGGTGAAGCCGTCCTCAGGCGAGTACGTCGCGTAGCGGCGCGGGAACCCGATGACGCCCAACCAGTGCTGGATGAGGAACGTCGTGTGGAAGCCGATGAAGAGCAGCCAGAAGTGCCAGTAGCCGAGCTTCTCGTTGAGCATCTTGCCCGTCCACTTCGGCCACCAGAAGTAGAAGCCGGCGAACATGGCGAACACGACCGTGCCAAACACGACGTAGTGGAAGTGCGCCACGACGAAGTAGGAGTCGGAGACGTGGAAGTCGAGCGGCGGCGAAGCGAGGATGACACCGGTGAGTCCACCGAAGACGAAGGTGATCAGGAAGCCGATCGACCAGAGCATCGGGGTCTCGAAGGTGACCGAACCGCGCCACATCGTGCCCAGCCAGTTGAAGATCTTCACGCCGGTCGGAACCGCGATGAGCATCGTCATGAGGGCGAAGAACGGCAGGAGCACCGATCCGGTGACGTACATGTGGTGTGCCCACACCGTCACGGAGAGGGCCGCGATCGCGATCGTCGCGTAGATCAGGGTCTTGTAGCCGAAGATCGGCTTGCGGCTGAACACCGGGAAGATCTCGGACACGATGCCGAAGAACGGCAGCGCGATGATGTAGACCTCGGGGTGCCCGAAGAACCAGAACAGGTGCTGCCACAGGATGACGCCGCCGTTGGCCGCGTCGTAGATGTGGGCGTCGAACACGCGGTCCGCGGCAAGGCCGAAGAGGGCCGCTGCGAGCACCGGGAACGCCATCAGGACGAGGATGGACGTCACGAGGACGTTCCACGTGAAGATCGGCATGCGGAACATCGTCATGCCGGGAGCGCGCATCGTGATGATCGTGGTGATGAAGTTGACGCCACCGAGGATGGTGCCGAAGCCGCTGAGCGCCAGGCCGAGGACCCAGAGATTGCCTCCGAGCCCTGGCGAGAACGTCGTACTCGACAGTGGCGCATAGGCGAACCAGCCGAAGGCGGCGGCACCCTGCGGGGTGAGGAAGCCACCGACGGCGATGAGGCTACCGAAGGCGTAGAGCCAGAACGCGAAGGCGTTCAGTCGCGGGAAGGCGACGTCCGGTGCGCCGATCTGCAGCGGCATGAGCGCGTTCGCGAACCCGGCGAAGAGCGGCGTCGCGAACATGAGGAGCATGATCGTGCCGTGCATCGTGAAGAGCTGGTTGTACTGCTCCTTCGTCTCCACGATCGTGCCGCCGGGCTCGAAGAGCTGGGCGCGGATGATGAGCGCCATCACACCGCCGAGGCAGAAGAAGATGAACGAGGCGATCAGGTACATGTACCCGATGGTCTTGTGGTCGGTGGAGGTGATCCACTTGACCAGGATGTTGCCCTTGCGCTCGACCGAGGTGCGTCCGACGACGCTCGCCTGGCCTGCGGGAAGCGTGGTGGAGGTCATTCCCCGTCTCCGTGCTCTTCGAGACCTGCCGGCGCCTTGGTGCCGGGGAGGTTGCTGTTGCGATCGTATTCCGTGCCGTAGTCGCCGATGTTGCCCGACTCGGCCAGGTCTTCGAGGTGCTTGTCGTACTCGGCCTGCGAGACGACCTTCACGTTGAAGAGCATGAGCGAGTGGTACTCGCCGCAGAGCTCGGCACACTTGCCGGCGTACGTGCCCTCGCGCTCGGGGGTGAAGGACATGTAGTTCGTCTTGCCCGGGATCATGTCCTTCTTGTAGAGGAAGTCGATGACCCAGAAGGAGTGGATGACGTCGCGCGACTGCAGCGCGATCTTCACCGTCTTGCCGACGGGCAGGTAGAGCGTGGGGAGTGCGTCCTGGTCGATGACGCCACCGGGCTTCTCATCGGCCTGCACGCCTGCGGTCCAGACGTCCTGGCCGTTGACGGCCTCGTCGTACACGAAGTCCCACGCCCACTGCTTGGCGAAGACCTCGATGGCCACGTCGGGATCCTCGTACTGGGTCTCGATCGCGTTCTGGTCGCGTGCCGTGAAGGCGAAGAAGCCGAGCACCAGGATGAGCGGGACGATCGTGTAGAAGATCTCGATCGGCATGTTGTACCGCAGCTGGACCGGGAGACCGGTCTGTCCCTTGCGGCGTCGGTACACGATGACGGCCCAGATGATGAGCCCCCACGTGATGACACCGACTGCGAGCAGCACCAGCCATGCCGTCACCCACAGGCCCGCGATGCGGTCCGTGTGGTTCGTGACGGGAGATTCGCCCTCGACGAATCCCGGCAGGTAACCATGCAGTTCCGCCTGCGTACAACCCGCCAGGACTATGGCGAGTGTGGCTGCGACCGGAATGGCAGCCCATCTGAGACGACGAGTCGAGCGCACCTCTGAAACCTTTCGAATACACACCTGTGGATCGCCCCCCAGTCTAGTGGGGATGGGCGGTGAACGCCGGACCATTCGCGTCCGCGGTGCGGGATCGTGACCGGAATGACGAAGGGGAAACCACCCGCGACCGGGTAATTTCCCCTTCAGGAAGAATCTGGCTCAGTGGAAGCTGTCGCCGCAGGCGCAGCTGCCCTCGGCATTGGGGTTGTCGATGGTGAACCCCTGCTTCTGGATGGTGTCCTCGAAGTCGATCTTGGCGCCGTCGAGGTAGGGGACGCTCATCTTGTCGACGATGACCTCGACGCCGTCGAAGTCGACCGTGGCGTCGCCGTCGAGCATGCGCTCGTCGAAGTACAGCTGGTAGATGAGGCCCGAGCACCCACCCGGCTGGACGGCCACGCGGAGACGGAGGTCGTCGCGACCCTCCTGCTCGAGGAGGCTCTTGACCTTCTGCGCCGCCGTGTCGGACAGGCCGACGCCGTGAGCCGCGTCGATCTTGGTCTCGGTCAGGATGGTGTCGCTCATGATGCTCCTCGCGAGGTCTGGCGGCGCCGGGTCGACGCCTGTGTGAGATTCTACCGCCTGCCGCGCCGGACGCACCCCGTGGTTCCGGCGGCGCGTCCGGCGCCGACTACGCGTCGGAGGACGGGCGGGGTGCGGCCGCCAGGCGGGCGAGGAGCACCGCCTCCGTGAGGATCGCCTTCTGGAAGACGCCGAGGTGCAGCGACTCGTTCGGGCTGTGGGCGCGCGAGTGCGGGTCCTCGACACCGGTGACGAGGATCTGGGCGTCCGGGAAGACCCGGACGAGGTCGGCGATGAACGGGATCGATCCGCCGACACCCGTCTCCACGGGCTCGACCTCCCAGGCGTCGGCCATGGCGCGCTTCGCCTCGGCGACGGCCCAACCGCTCGTGTCCACGAGGAACGGGCTCCCCTGGTCGACCTCGTCGATCGTCAGCTGTGCGCCGAACGGGCTGTTGGCGAGGAGGTGGGCCTCGAGTGCACGGTAGGCCTCGGCCGGATCCTGCCCGGGGGCGATCCGCGCACTGATGCGCACCGACACCTCCGGGATGAGCGTGTTCGAGGCGTTGGCCACCGACGGTGCGTCGATGCCCGTGACGGTGATCGCGGGCTGCGACCAGATCCGGCTGAGGATGGAGCCGCGGCCGATGGGCGAGACCCCCTCGGACAGACCTGACTCGGCGCGGAGCTGCGCCTCGTCGAACTCCGGGGTGACGGCGTCGTGCGAGGTGAGTCCGTCGACCGCCACCGAACCGTCCGCGTCCCACAGGGTCGCGAGCAGGGTGACCGTGGCCAGCATCGCGTCCGGCACCGCTCCCCCGAGCATCCCGGAGTGGGAGGCGTGGTCGAGGGTCTTCACGCGCAGCCGGAACGTGACGTTGCCGCGCAGACCGATCGTCAGCGCCGGCGTCCGCTCGTCCCAGTTGTCGCTGTCGGCGACGACGATCACGTCCGCAGCGAGGGTGTCGCGGTGCTCCTCCAGGAAGGAACCGAAGGACCGCGAGCCGAACTCCTCCTCGCCCTCGATGAACAGCACGATACCGAGGTCGAGGTCGGAGCCGAGGACCTCGGTGACGGCTCGGATCGCGGCGATGTGGGACATGACGCCGGCCTTGTCGTCAGCCGCGCCCCGTCCGTAGATGCGGCCGTCGCGGACGGTCGGCTCGAACGGCGGCGAGTCCCATTTGTCGTCGCTTCCGGGGGGCTGGACATCGTGATGCGCGTAGAGCAGCACGGTCGGTCGGCCGTTCCGTGGTTCGCGGCGGGCCAGCACGGCGGGCTGTCCGAGCTCCGCGCCGCCGTCGATGGCGGACCGGCGCACCGAGACCTCGTCGAAGACACCGAGACCGCGGGCGAGCTCCGCGACCGCCTCGGCACTCCGCGCCACCTCGGCCGCGTCGAACGCCGACCACGAGACCGAGGGGATGCGGACGAGCGCCGACAGATCGGCGATCGACGACGGCAACGCACCGGCGACGGATTCGCGCAGCCGATCGAGGACTTCCTGGTCGTTGCGTGGGTCTTGGGTCGATTCCGTCGTGGTACCTGTCGTCATGCGAGTAATCTTAAGGGAATCCCCGAATCAAGGACGTTCCATCGTGGCCAAACAGCAGAGCACCCCGGCATCAGAGCCGATCGTCGAGACCGCAGCGCAGACGGCTGAGCGCCTCGCCCGCGGAGCCAAGGAGGCGAAGGGTCGACCCACCCCCTCACGGGCGGAACGCGAGGCGCAGAACAAGCGTCCGCTCGTCCCCTCCGACCGCAAGGAGGCCTCGAAGGCGGCGAAGGCGCAGCAGGCCGAGGCACGGCGGCGGGCGCAGGCCGGCATGGCCGCCGGCGACGACAAGTTCCTCCCGGCACGCGAGCGCGGTCCGCAGAAGAAGTTCGTCCGCGACTACGTCGACGCCCGGTTCAACATCGGCGAGTTCATGATCCCGGTGATGTTCCTCGTGATCATCCTCACCTTCATGCCGGTGCCCGAGATCCAGGTCTACGGCATGCTCACCCTCTGGGTGTTCTTCATCATCGCGATCGCCGACTGCTTCTTCCTCGGCTTCCGCGTCCGGAAGGCGCTGCGGGCGAAGTTCGGGCAGGACGAGCGCGGCGTGCGCTGGTACGCCGCCATGCGAGCGCTGCAGCTGCGCCCGCTCCGCCTGCCCAAGCCGCAGGTCAAGCGCNCGATGACGCGTGGTGCCGCTCAGCGGCCGGTTCGAGCCAGCCGGTCGAGCCCGCGGTTGATGTGCCTCGCCCAGAGCGGCCCGCGGTAGAGGAACGCCGTGTAGCCCTGCACGAGGGTTGCTCCTGCGTCCAAGCGCTCCTGGACGTCTTCGGCGGTGTCGACGCCCCCGACCGAGATGACGCACAACTCCGGGGGCACGATGGCCCGGATGCGCCGCAGGACGACGAGCGAGCGGGCGGCCAGCGGTGCACCGGACAGTCCGCCGGCCCCGGCCGCCTCGATGATGGCGGGATCGGTGGTCAGTCCGTCGCGCGAGATGGTCGTGTTCGTCGCGATGACGCCGTCCAGGCCGAGTTCGACGACCAGCTCTGCGATGCGGTCGACCTCCGCATCGCTCAGGTCGGGCGCGATCTTGACGAGCAACGGCGTCGAACCGGCGGCGGCGCGGACGGCCTCGAGCAGCGGCGCGAGCTGGTCGAGCTCCTGGAGGCCGCGGAGCCCAGGGGTGTTCGGCGAGCTGACGTTGACCACGAGGTAGTCGGCCACGGGCGCGAGGAGCGTCGCGCTCCGGACGTAGTCGGCCGTGGCGTCGGCGACGTCCACGACACGGCTCTTGCCGATGTTCACGCCGAGGACGGGTCGGCGGCTCACCCGCGCGGTCCGTTCGAGCCGACGCCTGGCCTGGTCGGCTCCCCCGTTGTTGAAGCCCATGCGGTTGACGACCGCCCGATCGGCGATGAGTCGGAACAGCCGGGGCTTGGGGTTGCCCGGCTGCGGGATCGCCGTGATCGTGCCCACCTCGACATGGCCGAACCCGAGGAGTCCGAGGCCGAGGACGCCCTTGCCGTCCTTGTCGAAGCCGGCGGCGACACCGAACGGGGTCTCGAACCGCAGCCCCAGCGTCTCCACCGACTGGTCGAGTCGCGGCGCCGTCCAGCGCCTGATGACGGGGCCGAAGCCGGTCGCGGGAAGCGAGCGGATGACGTCGAAGGCCAGGTGGTGTGCGCGTTCGGGATCGAGCTTGGACAGCACCTGCGAGAAGAGGAAGCGGTACACGGCTCAGAGCTCCTCGGACGGCACGGGGGCGGCACCGGAAGCGTGCTCGACGCGGAGCAGCGCGATCGCGGACTCGAAGTCGTCGAGCGACTCGAAGGCCTGGTACACACTGGCGAAGCGGAGGTACGCGACCTCATCCAGCTCCCGCAACGGCGCGAGGATCGCCAGACCGATGTCGTTCGCGTCGATCTGCGACGCGCCGGTGGCGCGGATGGACTCCTCCACCCGCTGAGCCAGCACGGCGAGGTCGGAGTCCGTCACCGGGCGGCCCTGGCAGGCCTTGCGGACACCACTCACGACCTTCTCCCGGCTGAAGGGCTCCACCACGCCGGAACGCTTGATCACGCCGAGACTCGAGGTCTCCATGGTGCTGAAGCGCCTCCCGCACTCGGGGCACTGCCGGCGTCGGCGGATGGCGAGTCCGTCGTCGCTGGTGCGCGAGTCGATCACCCGGGAATCCGGATGGCGGCAGAACGGGCAGTACATCAGCGGGCTCCCTCGGGGGTGGTGGGGGCGGCGGTGTCGTCCGCCGCACGGATCTCGGCATCGACGAGCCCGAACCGGGCCGTCACCGCCTCACCGTGCGCCGGCAGGTCCTCCGAGCCCGAGAGGGCGACGATGTGGGCCGCGACCTGACGGAGCGCCGGTTCGTCGTACCGGACGACCTGCTGCGGCCGGAGGAAGGTGAACGCTCCGAGGCCCGAGGAGAACCGTGCCTGGCCGCCCGTCGGGAGGACGTGGTTCGACCCGGCCAGGTAGTCCCCGAGGCTGACCGGGGTGTGGTCGCCGAGGAAGATCGCGCCGGCGTTGGTGATGGCGCCGAGGAGCGACTCCGGGTCGCGTGTCTGCACCTCGAGGTGCTCCGGTCCGTACGCATTGCTGAACGCCACGGCGGCCTCGAGGTCGTCGACGAGCACGATCGCCGATTGCGGCCCGCCCAGGGCCTCGACGACGCGCGCTCCGTGACGTGTGCCTGCGGCGTACCGCTGCAGCCACTCCTCCACCGCGGTGGCGAGCGCAGCACTGTCGGTGACGAGCAGCGATGCCGCCGCCTCGTCGTGTTCCGCCTGGCTGACGAGGTCGGCTGCGACGAGCCGGGCATCGGCGCCGGCGTCCGCGATGACCAGGATCTCGGTGGTCCCGGCCTCGGCGTCGATCCCCACCTGCCCCTTCACGAGGCGTTTGGCGGCCGCCACGAAGATGTTGCCGGGACCGGTCACGACGTCGACCGGGTCGAGGGCGAGGTCGGGTACCCCGTAGGCGAACGCACCGATCGCTCCGGCGCCGCCCATGGCGTAGACCTCGGTCACCCCGAGCAACCCTGCGGCACCGAGGATCGTCGGGTGGACGCGGCCGCCGAACTCGCGCTGCGGGGGCGAAGCGAGCGCCACGGAACCGACGCCGGCCTCCTGGGCCGGCACGACGTTCATGACGACACTCGAGGGGTAGACGGCCTTCCCGCCCGGGACGTAGAGGCCGACACGGCCGACCGGGGCCCAGCGCTGCACGACGGTCGCGCCGTCGGCGAGCTCGGTCGTGCGCTCCGGCGGGACCTGCGCTCTCGTGGCGGTCCGGACCCGGTCGATGGCCTCCACGAGCGCGGCGCGCACGGCCGGCCCGAGTGCCGTGACGGCGGCGTCGATCTCGGCCTGTGGGACGCGGATCCGCTCGGGGCGTCCCCCGTCGAACCGGTCTGCCTGCGCCAAGAGGGCCTCGGAACCGTCCGCTCGGACGGCGTCGATCAGCGCCTGCGCGGCATGCGCTGCCGCGGTGATGTCGACGACGGGACGGGGCAGCATGTCCAGGAGCTCGGTGCGGCTCGGCCGCACTCCCCTGAGGTCAATGGTGGTGATCATGGCCGTCACAGCCTATCGTCCGCAGCGGTCCGTCCCGGCTGCCGCCCGCCTCCGAACGGGGTCAGCCGAGACAGTTCGGGCCGAGCAGGGACTTCAGCTCGCCGAAGAGTCCGGACGAGAGACTGACGCGATGGGGCAGCTCGAACACCCGCGCGATCTCGCCTCGGACGAGCTTCAATCGGACCTCGGTCGACCCAGCGTGCCGCGTGAGCACGTCGCTGAGCGTGGTCACCGTCTCGGTCGTCGCCCGGGCGTCCGCCATCGACAGCTGGAGCATGCGGTCGGCACCGGCCTCGGGCAGTTCGGGCGAGAAGATGCTGTACGCGTGGAGGTTCATCCCGTCGTCTCGAACACTGACCCGTCCGCGGACCACCACGATCGAGTCGCCGACGAGTTCGGAGGCGAACTCCTGATACGCCTTGCCCATGAACATGGCGGTCATCTCGCCGCCGAAGTCCTCGACCTGGATCATGCCGTACTGGTTGCCGGAGGCCTTGGCGATCCGATGCTGGACACTCGTGACGAGCCCCGAGATCACGACGGTCTCGCCGTCCATGCCCTCGGAGGTCATGAGGTCGGTGATGGTCGTCGTGGCGTGCTTCGCCAACTCGATCTCGAGTCCGGCCAGCGGGTGGTCCGAGACGTACAGCCCCAGCATCTCCCGTTCGAAGTTGAGCTTGTCGCGCTTGCTCCAGTCGGGACGCGCGGGGACGCTCGCGAGCGGAACCTCGCCGACCTCGGCGAACAGGCTGTCGAAGTCGAAGCCGATGCTCCCGGACGCCTCGGCACGCTTGTCCTTCACGACCGAGTCGACGGCGTCCTCGTGGATCTCGTAGAGCGCACGTCTGCTGTCGCCCATGGAGTCGAACGCGCCGGCCTTGATGAGCGACTCGATGGTCCGCTTGTTCGCCACCGGCAACGGCACCTTGCGGAGGAAGTCGTGGAACGAGGTGAACCGGCCCTCGCGCTCGCGTGCCTGCCGGATGAGCTCCACGACGTTCGAACCGACGTTGCGGACGGCACCCAGACCGAACCGGATGTCCTCCCCGACTGCGGCGAAGAACCCGATGGACTCGTTGACGTCGGGCGGCAGGACCTGGATCCCCATGCGGCGGCACTCGTTGAGGTAGAGCGCCATCTTGTCCTTGGAGTCGCCGACACTCGTCAGCAGACCGGCCATGTACTCGGCCGGGTAGTGCGCCTTGAGGTACGCCGTCCAGTAGGAGATGACCCCGTAGGCGGCGGAGTGCGCCTTGTTGAACGCGTAGTCCGAGAACGGGAGGAGGATCTCCCACAGCTTGTTGACGGCCTCCATCGAGAAGCCGTTCGCGACCATGCCGCCGGAGAAGCCCTCGAACTGCTTGTCCAGTTCGGACTTCTTCTTCTTACCCATCGCACGACGGAGGATGTCGGCCTGCCCGAGGGAGAAGCCGGCGACCTTCTGCGCGATCGCCATCACCTGCTCCTGGTAGATGATGAGGCCGTAGCTCGTCGACAGGATCTCGGAGAGCGGTTCCTCGAGCTGCGGGTGGATCGGGGTGATCTCCTGTAGGCCGTTCTTCCGCAGCGCGTAGTTCGTGTGCGAGTTCGCGCCCATCGGCCCGGGCCGGTACAGGGCGATCAGCGCCGAGATGTCCTCGAAGTTGTCGGGCTTCATGAGGCGCAGCAGCGCGCGCATCGGTCCGCCGTCGAGCTGGAACACCCCGAGGGTGTCGCCTCGGGACAGGAGTTCGTACGCACCGCGGTCGTCGAGTTCGAGGTCTTCGAGGACGAGTTCGATGTCGCGGTTGCTCTTGATGTTGTCGAGGGCGTCGTTGATGATCGTCAGGTTGCGCAACCCGAGGAAGTCCATCTTGATCAATCCGAGGGACTCGCACGCCGGGTAGTCGAACTGCGTGACGATCTGGCCGTCCTGCTCGCGCTTCATGATCGGGATGATGTCGATGAGCGGGTCGCTCGACATGATCACGCCGGCCGCGTGCACGCCCCACTGGCGCTTCAGGTTCTCGATGCCGAGCGCGGTCTCGAAGACGGTCCGCGCCTCCGGGTCGGTGTCGAGGATGCCACGGAGATCGACCGCCTCCTTGTACCGCGGGTGCTTGGTGTCGAGGATGCCCTCGAGCGGGATGTCCTTGCCCATGACCGCCGGCGGCATGGCCTTCGTCAGCTTGTCGCCCATGCCGAACGGGAAGCCGAGGACGCGCGACGAGTCCTTGAGCGCCTGCTTGGCCTTGATGGTGCCGTACGTGACGATCTGCGCGACGCGCTCGTCGCCGTACTTCTCGGTGACGTACTTGATGACCTCGCCGCGGCGACGGTCGTCGAAGTCGACGTCGAAGTCGGGCATCGACACGCGGTCGGGGTTGAGGAACCGCTCGAAGATGAGGCCGTGGCGGAGTGGGTCGAGGTCGGTGATCTGCATCGCATACGCCGCCATGGAACCGGCACCGGAACCACGACCAGGACCGACCCGGATGCCGTTGCGCTTCGACCACTGGATGAAGTCGGCGACGACGAGGAAGTACCCGGGGAAGCCCATTTGCACGATGACGCGCGTCTCGTAGTTCGCCCGTTCCCGGACGTCGGCGGGGATCCCGTTCGGGTACCGCAGGTTCAGCCCGGTCTCGACCTCCTTGATGAACCAGCTCTCCTCGTTCTCGCCCTCCGGCACGGGGAATCGCGGCATGTAGTTGGCCGAGGTGTCGAAGGCGACATCGCACCGCTCGGCGATCGCGAGGGTGTTGTCGCACGCCTCGGGATACTCGCGGAACAGCCGGCGCATCTCGTCCGCGGACTTCAGGTAGAACTCGTCGGCGTCGAACTTGAACCGGTTCGGGTCGTTGAGGGTGGAGCCGGACTGCACGCAGAGGAGGGCGGCGTGGGCCTTGGCGTCCGCGGCGTGCGTGTAGTGGAGGTCGTTCGTCGCGAGGAGCGGGAGACCGAGGTCTTTGGACAGCCTGATGAGGTCGGCCATGATCCGGCGCTCGATCCCGAGCCCGTGGTCCATGATCTCGCAGAAGTAGTTCTCCGCGCCGAAGATGTCACGGAAGTCAGCCGCGGCCTTGACCGCTTCGTCGTACTGGCCGAGACGGAGTCGCGTCTGCACCTCGCCGCTCGGGCATCCGGTCGTCGCGATGAGGCCGGCGCTGTACTGGCTCAGGATCTCGCGGTCCATGCGCGGCTTGAAGTAGTACCCCTCGATCGACGCCTTCGACGAGAGCCGGAACAGGTTGTGCATCCCCTCGGTGGTCTCCGAGAGCAAGGTCATGTGGGTGTAGGCGCCGGCGCCGGAGACGTCGTCTCCCCCACCGTCGCCCCACTTGATCCGCGTCCGGTCGCCGCGCGCGGTCCCCGGGGTGATGTACGCCTCGGTCCCGATGATCGGCTTGATTCCGGCATCGGTCGCCGTGCGCCAGAAGTCGAAGGCACCGAACATGTTGCCGTGGTCGGTCACGGCGACGGCGGGCATGCCCTGCTCGACCGCGGCCTGGATGAGCGGCTTCACGCGGGCTGCTCCGTCGAGCATCGAATACTCGCTGTGGACGTGCAGATGGACGAACGAATCGGTGGACGTGGGCACGGACGGCGCCTCCGGGGATCGTGCTGTGGGGTTCGGCGCGGACGCCGAGGTGGTCTGTGATCCAGCCTAACCGTCACCGCTGACGGTCGACTCCTGCGACGTCGTCACGCATGGCGCCGGGAGGGCTGGGCGTCGGTTCAGTCGAGTTCGAGCACGGACAGGGCGTGCTGGAGGTCCGCCGGATAGGCAGCCTCGAACCGCACGAACTCTCCCGTGGCCGGGTGGGCGAACCCGAGCTTCGTGGCGTGGAGCCACTGGCGGTTCAGCCCCAGCCGCGCTGAGAGCGCAGCGTCTGCTCCGTACATCGCGTCGCCGACGCAGGGGTGCCGCTGGGCCGCCATGTGCACGCGGATCTGGTGGGTGCGGCCGGTCTCCAGGTGCACCTCGAGCAGCGAGGCGTACGGGAACGCCTCGAGCGTCTCGTAGTGCGTGATCGACGGCTTGCCGTCGGCGGTCACGGCGAACCGCCAGTCGTGACGTGGATGGCGGCCGATCGGTCCGTCGATGGTGCCGGCGAGTGGATCGGGATGCCCCTGCACCACAGCGCGGTAGATCTTCTCGACCTCGCGGTCGTGGAAGGCCCGCTTGAGCCAGGTGTAGGCCCGCTCGGTCTTCGCGACGACCATGAGGCCGCTCGTCCCGGCGTCCAGCCGATGGACGATGCCCGCGCGCTCGGCGGCTCCCGAGGTCGAGATACGGAAGCCCGCCGCCGCGAGGGCGCCGAGCACCGTCGGGCCCTCCCAACCGACCGAGGGATGCGCCGCGACGCCCGCAGGCTTGTCGACGACGACGATCTCGTCGTCGTCGTGGACGATACCGAGGTCGGGGACGGCGATCGGGACGATCACGGCCTCCCGCCGAGGCGTCCATTCGATCTCGAGCCAGGCGCCGCCGAGCAGGCGATCGGACTTGTCGACCGACTTCCCGTTCATGGTGACACCGCCGGCCAAGGCCACCTCGGCTGCGTAGCTGCGCGAGAAGCCCAGGAGCTTGGCGAGTCCGGCGTCGACGCGCTCGCCGTCGAGTCCGTCGGGGACGTACAGACTGCGGGACTCGTTCACGGGCGACCTGCGTCCGGGCTCGCGTCGCCAGGCTCCGCAGGATCGAGGACGGCCGCGTCGGCTTCGGCCTCGCGGTCCTCCGCCTCCTGGGCGGCTCGTTCACTCGCTCGCGTCGTGCGCGTGCCGTCGAGGTTGACACCGAAGAGCGTCAGGAGGATGAACAGCGCCATGCTGACCACGATGCAGATGTCGGCCACGTTGTAGATCGCGGGGAGCATCCAGGGCGTCGAGATGAAGTCGACGACGTGGCCGAGGCCGAAGGACGGCTCTCGGAAGAGGCGGTCGGTCAGGTTGCCGAGCACGCCGCCGAGGAGCAGACCGAAGACGATCGCCCACGCACGCGAACGGATGCGGCGCGCGAACCAGACGATGACGACGACGACGACCGCGGCGAGGATCGAGAAGATCCAGGTGTAGCCGGCCCCCAGCGAGAAGGCGGCACCCGAGTTCTTGACGAAGTACAGGACCAGCGCCTGTCCGAAGACGGGGACGGACTCACCGACCGTCAGGTTGGTGGTGACGAGGAACTTCGTGAACTGATCGGCCGAATAGGCCACGACGGCAACCAGCGCCAGGACTGCAAGAGTCCTGGCGCTGGCCTTCGACGGTGATGCGGGAGACAACCGGGTGTCTGCGCTAGACCGCTGCGCTGTCGGCGGTGACGCCGGACTTCGCATCGGGTGCGGAGCTCGACGACGAGGCGTCGAGGTCCTTCAGCTGACCCTCGATGTAGCCGCGGAGCTGCGAGCGGTACTCACGCTCGAAGTTGCGCAGCTCGTCGATCTTGTGCTCCAGCACGGAGCGCTCCTGCTCGAGGATCTGCATCTGTGCGCGCTGCTTGGCCTCGGCCTCGGCGACGACACGTGCCGCGGTCGCGTGACCCTCGGCGATGAGTGCGTCGCGACGCTGAGCGCCCTCTGCGACGTGCTCGTCGTGCAGACGGCGGGCCAGCTGCAGGAGGTTGTTGGAGCTCTCGGCCGTGTTGTCGGTCGACTCGGCGGCAGGAGCCGCTGCGGGTGCGACGACCGGAGCCGGTGCGGGAGCGGGCTCAGCCTTTGCGAGCGCGGCGGGAGCGGAGGAGCCGCCCTTCTGCAGCTCGGCGACCTTGGCCTCGGCCGCGGTCAGCTTCTGCTGGACCTCGTCCTTCTCCTGGATGAGGCGACGCAGTTCGACGACGACCTCGTCGAGGAAGTCGTCCACCTCGTCCTGGTCGTAGCCTTCGCGGAACTTGGTCTGCTGAAACCGCTTCTGGACCACGTCTTCGGGAGTGAGCGCCATAGCGAACCACCTTCACTGTCGAATCGAAAATCTGTGTACAACGCCCCCACGCTAGCAAAGTCTGACCCAGTGGGTGAGACATGTTGTCAGCGTCGGAGCTTCCCGTCAGGTGACGGGCGTTCTATCGTAGCCGCACAATCGTCGCGAACCCTGCGCGGGCTCCGACGTCGGCGGCTACAGGAGCTGGACGAGCGTCATCGCGATGATGCAACACAGCATCGTCAGCGTCCAACCGAAGTCGAGCGCGACGGGACCGACCGCGACGCGCGGCAGGACACGTCGGAAGAACCGGATCGGCGGGTCGGTGACCGTGAAACTGAGCTCGGCGAGGACCAGGCCGACGCCCGACGGTCGCCACTGCGGGCGGAGTACCCGAGCCAGGTCGAGGATGAACCGCGCCCAAAGGACGAAGAAGTACAGGAGCAGCGCGAGATAGAGGATCGTGCCGATCACGGAGATGAGAGAAGCCACCCCTCGATTATGACTGAGCGAAGAAGGTCGCCTCGGTCGCTTCCGGTGCGCCCTGCCCGTTGTCGCCGGAAACGGCGACGTGCTCGGGCGAGAGCAGGAAGACCTTGCTCGTCACTCGCTCGATCTTCCCGTAGAGGCCCTGCGAGAGGCCACTGGCGAAGTCGATGAGGCGTCGGGCGTCGCCGTCGCTCATCTGGGAGAGGTTGATGATGACCGGGACACCGTCGCGGAAACTCTCGGCGATGATCTGAGCGTCGCGGTACTGCTTGGGGTGCACCGTGAGGATCTCGTTGAGGTCGGAGCTCGGGGCGACCGGCTGACGGACCGGGACCGGCTTGCGCAGCGGGGTCACGGGAGCGGCCTTCTCGACGCGCTCGACCCGCTCTGCGCGCTCGGGACGCTCTGCCCGGCGAGGCTCGGCCTGCTGCGTGGGCTCGGCCTGGGCAGCGTGCTGCTGCTCGTACTCGAGATCATCGTCGGCGAGCCCGAGGTACACCATGGTCTTCTTCAGTGGGTTCGACATCGTTTCCTCCGTGATCTGCGGTCCTTGCACCTTCGAGATTAACGTCACACCGGGCGATTCCCGGTGATTGCCGTGCCGATGCGTAGGTGTGTCGCGCCCGCCTCGATCGCCTCGACGTAGTCGTGGCTCATCCCGATCGACAGTCCATCGGCCTGCGGAGCGAGGGATCGCACCCGCGCAGACGCATCGACGACCCGCGCGAACGCGGCGGCCGGTGGTTCGTCGAGCGGGGCGACGGCCATGACGCCTCGCAGGAGGATACCGTCAGCCTCCAGCGCCTCCGTGGCGAGCGCTTCGAGCGCCGCATCGCCGACCACACCGCCGCGACCCGGGTCGTCGGTCAGGTTCACCTGGAGGAACACCTCGAGGAGTCGGTCAGGTGACGAGAGAGCGCGCAGGAGCTCGGGTCGGTCCACCGAGTGCACAGCGTCGACGTATCGACGCACCTGCTTGGCCTTGTTCGTCTGCAACTGGCCGATGAAGTGCCACCGCAACCCGAGCGCCGCAGCCGCCTCGGCCTTGTCGCGGGCCTCCGGGTGCCGGTTCTCCCCGACGTCGGTGACACCGGCCGCCGCGAGCTGCTGCACGAGCGCGACCGGATGGAACTTCGTCACGACGATGAGTGTCGGCTCGTCGGCTCGCCCGGCTGCACGGGCAGCGTCTGCGACGCGGCCGCGGATCGTGGTGAGGCGATCGAGCAGAGCCGGATCGGGCTCCGAAGAGCCCGATCCGGCCGGGGTGATCGTGTCGCCGCCCACTACTTCAGGAAGTCGGGGATGTCCAGCTCACCCTCGTCGTCGAACGAAGGGTCGACGACGGCGGTCTCGACGACTGCCTCGGGCTGACGGTGCGTCGCACCGGAGAAGGGTGAGGACGCGTTCTGCCTGGAGCCCCAGTCGCCACCGGAGGCGACCGGCGCCGCAGCAGGTGCCGAGCGGTGCTCGGACGACTCGGAGACCGTGTTGGCCGAGGTGCTGATGGGAGCGCTGGGCGCCTCGTCCGAGGTGCTCATGACGCCGCCCGAGATGACCGCGTCGGCCGGCGAGGCCGCCGTCCTGGTGAGAGGCTCGCCGCCGTCGAATCCGGCGGCGATGACCGTCACGCGCACCTCGTCGCCCAGCGTGTCGTCGACGACCGCACCGAAGATGATGTTCGCCTCGGGGTGCACGGCCTCCTGGACGAGCTTGGCGGCGTCGTTGATCTCGAAGATGCCGAGGTTCGAGCCACCCTGGATGGACAGCAGGACACCGTGGGCGCCCTCGATGCTCGCTTCGAGGAGCGGGGAGGCGACGGCGAGTTCGGCCGCCTTGATGGCGCGATCCGCCCCACGCGAGGAGCCGATACCCATCAGGGCGGAGCCGGCTCCCTGCATGACCGACTTGACGTCGGCGAAGTCGAGGTTGATGAGGCCGGGGGTGGTGATGAGGTCGGTGATCCCCTGGACACCGGCGAGGAGCACCTGGTCGGCGGTCGCGAACGCCTCGAGCATGCTGATGCCGCGATCGCTGATCTCCAGCAGGCGGTCGTTCGGCACGACGATGAGGGTGTCGACCTCCTCCTTCAGACGGGCGACGCCGAGCTCGGCCTGGGCCTGACGGCGACGACCCTCGAAACCGAACGGCTTCGTGACGACACCGATGGTCAGCGCACCGATCGACTTCGCGATCCGCGCCACGACGGGTGCGCCACCGGTTCCGGTACCGCCACCCTCACCGGCGGTGACGAACACCATGTCGGCGCCGGCGATGGCCTCTTCGATCTCCTCGGCGTGATCCTCCGCCGCGCGGCGTCCGACCTCGGGGTCGGCGCCGGCGCCGAGGCCGCGGGTGATCTCGCGGCCGACGTCGAGCTTGACGTCGGCATCGCTCATCAGCAGTGCTTGCGCGTCCGTGTTGATGGCGATGAATTCCACGCCTCGGAGGCCGAGCTCGATCATGCGGTTGACCGCGTTGACGCCGCCGCCGCCGATACCGACGACCTTGATGACGGCGAGGTAGTTCTGGTTTGTAGTCACTTCAGGCCTCCGTGAGAACTCTCAACCTCTAGTTAAGGTTTAAAGTTATGCTGCGTATGCATTTTCTGTCCTGAGCACGACGTTAGGGCCCAGTCCCGACCGTGTCGGGACGCTTCCGGGCGTGTCGGCACATCGACGGGAATATCCCGGCGTGCTTCCTCAGCGGACGATCGCGGCGGACGGCGACGACACGTCGTACTGGTTCACCTGGGAGGGATCGGTGGCCGCCATCGTCTTGGCGAGGATCACTGCTTTCACGGCTGAGTCCTCGGCACTCCCCCACACGACCTCGGCGGGCGAGTCCACGAGCGTGAGGGTGACGTCGTCCGCGGTCGACGCCGAGACCGACGCCACGCGGGCGCGGAGATCCGTCGGGAGCGCCCGGATCACCGCGGCCGCGGCGACGAAACCCTTGGAGGTCGGGCCGCCGGTGACCATGAGCGTCGGATACCCGGCGATCGGCTGGTCGCTGCGCTCGATCGTGACCCCAGCGGCGTCGACAAGGGTGTACACCGACCCTGATTGCAGCACACCCACCGGCTCGCGTTCGACGATCCGCACGACGAGCGTGCTCGGGGGCTGCGATTCGAGGGAGTAGCTCGCGATGAGCGGGTACCCGACGAGTACCGCCTTGACGGCGCCCGGGCTGACCAGTGCGAGTGGGCGACCCAGCTGGTCGCTGAGCGCCTCGGTGATCTCGGCCTGGTTCACCCGGCTCGCACCGACGACCTCGATGGACCGGACGGCCAGCAGCGGCGAATAGGCTCCGGCGAGCGAGACGACGATCAGGACGCCGAGGATCGCGGCCGCGATCACCCACGGACGGTGGCGGCCGCGCTTGCGGGCCGTGAACCGACGGATCTCCTGGCGTTCGTGACGACGTCGCAGCTTGGCGGCCTCACGCGGGGTGAGGAACGCCTCATCCTCCGGTTCGTCCGGGCGCTCCAGGGTCGCCGTCGCCGAGGCGGAGGACGCCGCCGCCGGTTTCGCGTCGACCTTCGACGATGGTGCCGGCGTCGATGAGGCCGACTTCGACTTCGCCTTCGACTTCGAGCCCGACGGCTGGGACGGTGCGCCGGCACCCGACCGCTTCGGCCGGAGCCGCGCGGCGTCCAGTTCGATGACGTCCGTCTCCTGCTCGGCGACGGGCTCAGCAGGCGCGCCGGCGCGGTCCACCGGCGCGGACGCCGACGGTCGAGTCTGACGCTCGGGGCGCGGGCTGGCCGCGGGGTCGAAGCCGTCCGGGCGTTTCACCGGACGCCCATCAGACGGACTCGCGACCGGCGATGGCCTCGAGGAGCTGCGGCACGATCCGATAGACGTCGCCACATCCGAGCGTGATGACGAAGTCGCCGGGTCGCACGACCGTCGCCGTGTAGTCCGCGGCGCGCTGCCAGTCGTCGATGTATGCGACGCGGTCCGCGTCGGAGAACCGGGTCGACACGGTCGCACCGGTCACACCGGGCTCGGGGTCCTCGCGCGCGCCGTAGACCTCGAGCACGACCGTGTGGTCGGCGTACCGTTCGAGGGCGTCGGCGAACTCCTGGGCGAACAGGCGGGTCCGGCTGTACAGATGCGGCTGGTGGACCGCGATGATGCGTCCGTCGCCGACCACCGTGCGCGCTGCGGCGAGGGCGGCGGCGACCTCGGTGGGGTGGTGCGCGTAATCGTCGTAGACGCTCACACCGTCGACGACACCGTGCAGTTCGAATCGACGCTGCGTCCCGCCGAAGGCGGTGATACCTCGGAGCGCGTCCGCCGGGTCGAACCCGACACCGACGAGGACCGCGAAGGCGCCGGCCGCGTTGATGGCGTTGTGGCGCCCGGGCACGCGGAGTGTCGCCGCGTAGCTGGTGCCCTCGTAGCTGAGCTGGAACGAGACCGGGCCGGTGGAGCCGACGTCGTGCAGTCGGACGTCCGCGTCGGCGGCCTCTCCGAAGGTCAGCACGCGTTTGCCGTCGGCGGCCGCGCGGAGCGCCGGGGTGATCCGGACCGCGCCGGCGTCGTCCGAGGAGATGACGACGAGTTCGCGTGCCTGCTGGGCGAAGGTCACGAACGCCTGCTCGAACGCTTCGAGCGAGCCGTAGTGGTCCAAGTGGTCGGGGTCGATGTTCGTGATGAGCGCGACGGCCGTGTCGTAGAGCAGGAACGAACCGTCGGACTCGTCCGCCTCGACGACGAACAGTTCTCCGGCGCCGCGGGCCGAGCTCAGCCCGAGGGACTCGATCACGCCACCGTTGACGAAGCTGGGGTCGGCACCGAGCTCCAGGAGCGCCGTGATGATCATGCCGGTCGACGTCGTCTTCCCGTGTGCCCCCGCGACGGAGATGAGTCGCGTACCGGAGGTCAGCCACGCGAGCGCCTGCGACCGGTGCAGGATCGTCAGACCCCGTTCCTTCGCGAGCAGGTACTCGGGGTTGTCCGCCCACAGCGCTCCGGTCACGACGAGGGTGTCCGCATCACCGACGTTCTGCGCATCGTGGCCGATGGCGACCGGGACCCCGAGTTCGCGGAGGGCGTCGATGTTCTTCGACTCGCGCACGTCCGAGCCGGTCACGCGTGATCCGGCGCTCACGAACAACCGTGCGATGCCGCTCATCCCGCTGCCGCCGATGCCGACGAAGTGCACGACGCCGAGGTCGGCGGGGATCTCGACGGTGGGGTCTGGCTTGATCACGGTGTCACGCTTTCTGGGAAGACTGGATCACCGGCCGCGCACGCGCTGCACCGATGGTTGGAGCGCCTCATCGATGAGGGCGATGACGCGAGCCGTGCCGTCGGAGACACCGACGCTCATGGATTGGGCGGCCAGGTCGTCGACCCGGTGCCGATCGCTCAGCAACGGGACGAGGTGCTCATGCACCCAGGCCGGCACGAACTGCGCGTCATCTACCATAACCGCTCCCCCGGCACGCACGACGTCGGCGGCGTTGAAGCGCTGCTCACCGTTGCCGACCGGATAGGGCACGTAGACGGCCGGCAGCCCGACCGCACACAGCTCGCTGACCGTGGCGCTGCCCGCACGCGACACCGCGAAGTCGGCTGCGGCGATGGCGAGCTCCATCCGGGAGCAGTACTCGAGCAGGTGGTAGTGGTCGACACCCGGATCCGAGATCTCGCTCTTCGCACCCGTGATGTGGAGCACCTGCCAGCCGGCCGCGACGACGTCTTCGGCGCTCTGACTCATCGTCGCGTTGATCCGTCTCGCGCCGAGCGAACCGCCGGTGACGAGCAGCAGCGGTCGGTCCGACACGAGGCCGAACTCGGCGAGGGCCGCCGGCCGGAGCGTCTCGCGGTCCAACTCCTCGATCTCGCGACGCAGCGGCATGCCGACGAAGCGTGCGTTGCGGATGGGCGTGTGGTGGAAGGCGACACCGACGTAGGGCGTGTACCTCGCACCGAGTCGGTTCGCGAGGCCTGGACGCGCGTTCGCTTCGTGGATGACCAGCGGGACGCCGGCGCGCCTGGCCGCCGTGTACGCCGGCGCGGCCGCGTAGCCACCGAAACCGATCACCACGTCCACGCGGTGCTCCCGGATCATCGCGACGACGGCTGCGACCGCCCGGCGGAGGCGACTGGGGAAGCGGAGTGCGTCGATGTTCGGACGGCGGGGGAAAGGCAGTTTGGGGATCGTGAGCAACTCGTAACCGCGTTCCGGGACGAGTCGAGCCTCAAGGCCCTCCGCCGTGCCGACGACGAGGATCGTCGCTTCAGGGTCTCTGGCGCGGAGTCCGTCGGCCACCGCCAACAGCGGATTGACATGGCCGGCGGTGCCGCCGCCGGCGAGAAGGTAGGTGGTCATCGGGTGACTCCGGAGGATTGGGGACGTCGAGCGGGTGACCGACGGGACTGCTGGGACGCGGGGCGCCCCCGCTCCCGGGCGAACGACAGGACGATCCCGATCGCGACGAGGGTGGTGAGCAGCGCCGTGCCGCCCGAGGACAGGAGTGGTAACGGCACGCCGAGCACCGGGAGGACTCCGAGGACGACGCCGATGTTCACGAGTGCCTGGCCGATGATCCAGGCCATGATGGCGCCGGTGGTGATCCGGACGAAGGAGTCGTCGCTGGTACGGATCACCCGGATGAACATGACGGCGAGGAAGACGAACAGCCCGAGGACGAGGACGGCGCCGATGAGGCCCAGCTCCTCGCCGATCGCCGCGAAGATGAAGTCGTTCGAGATCGCCGGCAGCCACCCGTACTTCGCGCGCGAGTTGCCGAGACCGACGCCCCAGAGGCCGCCGTTCGCCAGCGCCCACGTGCCGTGGGTCGACTGCCAGTCGGCGTTCTCGTAGTCGCCCTTGCCGTCGCCGAAGAACGCCATGATGCGCTGCATGCGGTTGGCGCTCGTGACGGCCATGATGAGGAACAGCACAGCCCCAGCGACCACCGGGATCGCGATGTGGCGCAGTCGCACTCCGGCGAAGTACAGCGCCGAGAACACGATGAGGGCCATGATCACGACGGTACCGAGGTCGCCACCGAGCAGGACGAGGCCGATGGAGAGACCGGCGAAGGGGATGACCGGGATCAGGGCGTGCTTCCACTCGAGGAGACGCGGTTGCTTGATCGTCAGCACGAGCCCGAGCCACACGACCAGCGCGAGCTTGACCGCTTCCGAGGGCTGCGCGGTGAAGCCGCCGATCTCGATCCAGTTGCGGTTGCCGCCGATCTCGTAGCCGAGCGGTGTGAAGACGAGCAGTTGCAGGCCCATCGCGACGAGGAGGAACACCCACGCCCACTTCTTCCAGAACCGTGCCGGGAAGCGGCTCACGATCAGCATGAGCGGGACACCGATCATCGCGAACGTCGCCTGGCGCCAGAACAGCCCGAAATACCCGTCGCCGGCTTCGTAGGACTCGACGGAGGACGAGGACAGCACCATGACGAGCCCGAGCCCGACGAGGAAGAGGGTGACACCCAGCAGGAGGAAGTAGTTCTTCGACTCCGGACGCAGCACCTTGCCCAGCGAGATCCGCGCACTCGACATGCCTCTCGGCGACGTCGGCGCGTCGGGTGTCCCACTACCTGAGGCGGTCCCCATCATCCGGGACGACGACGACCGCACGCGGCGCGGGTCAGCGCGAGGCGGATCGATCATCCGCCTCACCTCCCAGCTCTGCTTCGACGGCGGCCTGGAACAGGCGACCACGGTGCCCGTAGTCCGTGAACTGGTCCATCGAGGCGGCTGCAGGAGCGAGGAGCACGGTGTCCCCTGCCTGCGCGACCTCGGCGGCCCGGCGAACGGCCTCCGGCATGACGTGTTCAGTCTCCGCTGCGTCGACCTCGATGACGGTCAACGTCGGCGCGTGTCGCGCGAATGCCGCGAGGACCTCCGAGCGGTCGGCGCCGATCACGACGGCCGCGCGCAGGTGGTCGGCGTGCCGCTCCACCAGACGATCGATCGAGACGCCCTTCAACAGGCCTCCGACGATCCACACCACCGAGCGGTAGGCGGCGAGCGATGCGTCGGCGGCGTGCGGGTTGGTGGCCTTCGAGTCGTCGATCCAGTCCACCTCGAGCCTCCGGGCGATGAGCTGGATCCGGTGCGCGTCCAGACCGAACGACAGCAGGGTGTCGCGCACGGCCTCGACCGTGATGCCGGCGGCCCGGGCGAGTGCCGCTGCCGCCAGGATGTTGGCGACGATGTGCGGGGCGGCGAGCCCGCGCTGGGCGAGCGCTTCGACCGTCGTGATCTCGAGGGCGCTCGTCCGACGGTCGTCGAGGAACGCGCGGTCGACCAGGATGCCGTCCACGACGCCGAAGTCGCTCGGTCCGGGGACGTCGAGGCCGAACCCGACGGCGCGGGCACCGTCGACGACCTCGGCCTCCTCGACCATCGACATCGTCGCCGCGTCAGCGCGGTTGTAGACGCACGCGACCTTCGTGTTCTCGTACACCACGGCCTTCGCCGCCCGGTACGCCTCGGCGGAGCCGTGCCAGTCGAGGTGGTCGTCGGCGAGGTTCAGGCAGACGCTGGCGAGCGGTGAGACGATGCTCCGACCGCCCTGCAGGCCGAGGGTGTGCAACTGGTAACTCGAGAGCTCGACGACGAAGAAGTCGAAGCCCTGCGGATCACGGACGGCGTCCAGGACCGGGACGCCGATGTTGCCGCAGGGCGCCGCGCGGAAGCCCGCCTCGACGAGCATCGACGCCGTCAGCTGAACGGTCGTGGTCTTGCCGTTCGTGCCCGTGACGCAGATCCACTCGGCCGGGGTGCCGACCTTGTCGCGGACCCGCCAGGCGAGCTCGATGTCGCCCCAGACGGCGACCCCGGTCGCCTGTGCCCAGGTGACGACGGAGTGGTCGGGGTGGAATCCGGGTGAGACGACGACGAGTTCCGGAGCGAACTCGACGAGCTCGGACGGAACGGTCGACAGGTCCCGCTGGATGAGCCGCGCACCGATGACGCCGACGAGTTCGGCGCGTTCGTCCGCGGCCTCGCCTGCCAGGACCAGTACCTCCGAGCCGAGCTCGGTGAGCGTGTCGGCGACGGAGAACCCGGTCATCCCGAGCCCCAGGACGGCGACCCGGAGTCCCCGCCAGTCGGCGTGCCAGCTCCGGAGTCCGTCGAGGCGCTCGGCGCTCAACGGCTCAACCACTCGAGGTAGAAGGAACCCACACCCGCGGCGACGAGCAGACCACCGATGATCCAGAATCGGACGACGACGGTGACCTCGGCCCAACCCTTGAGTTCGAAGTGGTGGTGGATGGGGCTCATGAGGAAGATGCGCTTGCCGTGGGTGACCTTGAAGTAGGCGCGCTGCACGATCACCGAACCGGCCTCGATCACGAACAGCCCACCGACGAGCACCAGGAGGAGCTCGGTCTTGCTGAGGATGGCCAGAGCCGCGAGCGCTCCACCGAGCGCCAACGAACCGCTGTCACCCATGAAGATCTGCGCCGGCGAGGTGTTCCACCAGAGGAACCCGATGAGCGCGCCCACGATCGCCGCCGCGACCACGGCGAGATCGAGCGGGTCCCGGACGTCGTAGCACTTGTACGCCACGTCGGAGGCGAGCGAGGAGCTGAAGCACGACTGGTTGAACTGCCAGAACCCGATGATGATGTACGAGCCGATCGCGAGGATCGAGGCGCCGGTGGCCAGCCCGTCGAGCCCGTCGGTGACGTTCACACCGTTCGACGTCGCAGCCACGATCACCGAGGTCCAGAGGATGTAGAGCAGGATGCCGATCACCGGGATGCCGATCGCCATGAAGTTGATCGGGATGTCGCGGATGATCGAGATGTTGGTCGACGCCGGGGTGAACCCCTCGGTGTTCGGGAAGTTGATCGCGAGGACGGCGAAGACCGTCGCGACGATGAGCTGTCCGGCGACCTTCGCCCACCCGCCGAGGCCGAGACTCTGCTTCTTCCGCACCTTCAGGAAGTCGTCGATGAACCCGACGATGCCGAGACCGACCATCATCAGCAGGACGAGGAGCGCCGAGACGCCGACCTGTTCCTGGAAGATCAGATAGCTCGCGAAGAAACCGACGAGGGTGCCGACGATGATGATGACGCCGCCCATCGTCGCGGTCCCGCGCTTCGTGTGGTGGCTCTGCGGTCCGTCGTCGCGGATGAACTGGCCCCAGGCCAGCTTGCGGAACGCTCTGATGAAGAGCGGGGTCAGGAAGAGGGAGAACGCCAGCGAGATCGCTCCCGCGGCCAACAGGACTCTCATGCGTACAACTCCCCCAGTCGATCGCCCAGCAACCGGAGTCCGGCCGCGTTCGACGATTTGACGAGCACGGTGTCGCCCGGGGCGATCTCCGCGCTCAAGTACGCGAACGCCTCGTCCGCGGTCGCGAAGTACACCGACTCCCCGTCCCACGACCCTTCGTTGATCGCGGTGATGTGCATGCGGCGGGCCTCGGGGCCGACCACGACGAGGCGGCCGATGCCGAGCCGGACGACCTGGAGCCCGATCCGGTCGTGTTCCTCGCCCGCCCAGTCGCCCAGTTCGCTCATGGCGCCGAGGACCGCGATGGTCCGGCCGCGTTCAGCACCGATCTGGGCGAGGGTCCGGATGGCGGCCGACATCGAGTCGGGGCTGGCGTTGTAGGCGTCGTTGATGATGGACACGTCGTCGCGTCCACCGAGGGGCTCCATCCGCCAGCGCTCCGCCCGGCTCACGCTCTCGAGGGCGTCGACGATCAGGTCGATCTCCCCACCGAGTTCGTGGGCGGCTGCGGCCGCGGCGAGGGCGTTCATGACGTGGTGCTCGCCGAGCACCTTGAAGCGGACGGGCGCAGAGGAACCGTCGGGCAGGTGCAGCGTGAACGCGGTTCCGGACGCCGTCGCGACGATGTCGGTCGCGCGAACGGCGGCGCGATCGTCGAGGCCGAACCAGAGCACGCGTGCCCGGGTGGCGTCGGCCATGCCCGCCACCCGTGGATCGTCGAGGTTGAGGACGGCGACGTCCTCCGGGAGCAGCTCGGACACCATCTCGGTCTTCGCCGTGACGGTCGCTTCGATCCCACCGAACTCCCCCGCGTGGGCGAGTCCGACCTTCAGGACCACGCCGATGTCGGGCTTCGCCATGCGGATGAGTCGGGCGATCTCGCCGATGCCGCTGGCACCCATCTCCGCGACGAGGAACCGCGTCTCGTTCGTCACGCGCAGCATGGTGATCGGTGCACCGACCTCGTTGTTGAAGGAGGCCTTCGGGCTGACCGTCTCGCCGACCCGCTCGAGGACCGCGGCCAGGAGGTTCTTGGTCGTGGTCTTGCCGTTGGATCCGGTGATGCCGACGATCCGGAGTCGTCCGAGCGCGCGCACCCTCGAGATGACCTCGGTGGCGAGGGCGCCGAGCGCGGTCACGGAGTGCTCGACGACGATCTGCGGCACGGCGACGGCCAGTTCCCGTTCGACGATGAGCAGGGCGGCGCCGTTCGCGACCGCCGCATCCGCGAACAGGTGTCCGTCGGTCTCCTCGCCGGGCTTCGCGACGAAGATGTCGCCGGGCGTGATGAGTCGGGAGTCGGTGTCGGCGACGCCGGACACGACGAGGCCGGGGTCCGCCGAACCGGGGATCAGTCGGCCGTCGGTCGCAGCAGCGATCTCGGTGAGGGTCAGGTCGATCATCAGAGCCACCCTGCCTCTCGCAGCGCCTCACGCGAGTCGTCGCGCGCCGAGTACGGGAGCTTCACACCGGCGACCTCGTGGTAGTCCTCATGCCCCGGTCCGGCGTACAGGATGGTGTCGCCCTGACCGGCAAGCGCCAGCGCCGTGCGGAAGGCGGTCGCCGGATCGGCGACCTCGTGCAGCTCGCCGTGCGGCGCGGCTTCGCGGGCGGCCTCGAGGAGCACGCGTCGGATCGACGCCGGGTCCTCGCTCCGTGGGTGGAAGTCGGTGACCACCACGACGTCGGCACCCCGTGCAGCGATCGCACCCATGTCGCGACGCTTCGTCGTGTCGCGGTCTCCGTCGGCGCCGAACACCATGATCACGCGGCCCGGCGTGACGGCGCGGATGGCTGCGAGGGTGTTGAGGAACGCGTCGGGACTGTGCCCGTAGTCGATGTACACGACCGGGCCGCGGTCGCCACTGATCCGCTCGGCCCGCCCGGGGATGTAGGCGTCGATCCCACCGTCTCGTTCGAGGGCCTGGGCGATCATGTCGAACTCCACGCCGGACTCGACGAGCATCACGATCGCGAGCGCGGCGTTCGCCGCCATGAACCAGCCGAGCAGGGGCACGCTCGTCACCAGCACCCGGTCGCCGGGGCCGTCGAGTCGGAACGTCGTGGAGCCGGCGGTCTCCTCGAGGATCGTCATGCGCCAGTCGGCGTCGACCTCCGGGCGGGTCGTCAGGGTCGTCACCGGGATCCGGCTCTGCTCGACGAGTCGGCCGCCCCACTCGGAATCGATCGTGACGACACCACGTCGTGCGCGATCGGGTTCGAACAGCTCCCGCTTGGCCGCGAAGTACTCGTCGAAGTCGCCGTAGTCGTCGAAGTGATCGTGACTGAGGTTGGTGAAGCCGACGACGTCGAAGACGATGCCGTCGACGCGGTGCCTGGTCAGCGCCTGGGCGGAGACCTCGATGGCGACCGCGCGCACCTCGGACTCGCGCATGCGTGCGAGCAACGCGTGCAGCTCACTGGCCTCCGGCGTGGTGAGGGAGCTCGTCACCGCGAGCTCGCCGATGCGCCGCTCCGCAGTGGAGCTCAGCCCGGAGACGATCCCGAGTTGCGCGAGCATGCCGCTCAGGAGATAGACCACGCTCGTCTTGCCGTTGGTGCCGGTCACACCGAACAGCGTCGGCGGCTCCTCGGCGGTGCGGTACACCCAGGCTGCGAGGTGCCCGAGGGCGGCACGCGGCTCGGGCACGACGATGATCGGCAGGCCGGCCGCTGCGGCCAGGTCTCGTCCGGCGTCGTCCGTCAGCACCGCGACGGCGCCGCGTTCCTTCGCCTGCTCGGCGTATGCGGCGCCATGGGCGCGGACACCCGGCATGCCGATGTAGAGGTCACCGGGCTCGACGGCACCGGAGCTCAGGCTGACACCGCTGATCTCCACGCCGTCGGCTGATCCGTGCAGGTCGAGGTCGAATTCGGTCACCAGCTGCGAGAGCGCCCGCCGTTGCGGATGTTCCGGCCTGAGGCTGATCGGGCCCTGATTGTTCACGCTGAGCCCATCCTTCATGAGGTCGTTCAAAAACTGAGCGGCAGGTTCGGTGCCGGCTCCGTGGACGGCTGCACTCCCCTGCTCTTCAGCACCTGGGTGGTCACATCCCGGAAGATGGGAGCGACTGCAGCCGATGAATTCATCTTAACCGGGTCGGCCAGGTTCACCGAAACGACGAACTGCGGCGCCTCTGCAGGAGCGAAACCGGCCATCGAGACGAGGTAGCTCGAGCTGTAGCCTCCATCGCCGTCGGGCTGCTGTGCGGTGCCGGTCTTCATCGCCACCCGGTAGCCGGGGACGTCGACGTTCTTGGCCACCCAGCTCTCCTGGTCGACCATCTCGAGCATGTCGCTGACCTGCTTCGCCGCGTCGGCGGAGACGACCTGGGTTCCGGTCGCGTCGGGGACGTCGGTCATGGTGCCGTCGGCGTTCCGGCAACCCTCGACCAGCTGGACGGGCATGCGGACACCGCCGTTCGCGATCGTCTGGTACAGACTGGCGCCCTGGATCGCGGTCGTCGAGAAGCCCTGACCGAACATGGTCGCGTAATCCGTCTGGTTGTCCCAGTCCGCTGGGTCCGCCATGAGGCCACCGGACTCGCTCGGGAAGCCGACCTCGGTCTTCTGCAGCTGACCGAACTTCTGGAAGTAGGCGTAGCGGGTGTCGGCGCTCATCTTCTCGCCGAACTGCGAGATCCCCGTGTTGGACGATTCGACCATGACACCCGACAGGGTGAGGTTCAGATCCGCGTGGAACTCGCTGTCGTTGATGTCGGCACCGTTCGAGGGCTTGTACCGGAACGGAGCGACCACTTGGGAGTTCGGGTTCGCGACACCCTGGTCGATGAGCGCCGCGGCGGTGAGCGACTTGTACGTCGATCCCGGTTCGAACGGCGCGGCGAAGGCCCGTGAGCCTCGGTCTTCGGACGGTGTCGCGCTGACGTTGCCGGGATCGACGGCCGGGTACTCAGCGACGGCGAGGAGCTTGCCGGTCTTGACCTCCATCACCGTGACGACGCCCCAGCTCGCACCGACCGCTTCGGCCTGCGCGGCGAGCGACTGCTGCGAGAACCACTGGATGTCCTTGTCGAGCGTGAGCACGACGTCGCCGCCGTCCTTCGCCGGCTTCGTCACCGTGGTGCCGGGGAGCGGGAGACCGCCGCTGCCCTTCTCGTACGTCGTGCGACCGTTCTTGCCGGCGAGGCAGGAGTTCTCCATGAGTTCGACGCCCGCCTGGGCCTCGCCCTCCTCGCCCACGAAGCCGACGATGTTGCCGGCGACAGCACCGTTCGGGTACACCCGGTACGGCTCCTCCTTGAAGGTCGTCCACGGGATCTCCAGTGCCTTGAGCGCTCGGAGCTGGTCGAGCGTGAGCTTCTTGGCGATGAGGGCGTAGAGCGAGTCCTTGTCCGCGGCGAGGGCGTCCGTGATGAGCGCGAGGACCTCCGGACCGGGCTTCCCGATGATCGCGCCGATCTCGTTCGTCGCCTGCTCGAGGGTGATCGTCTGCTCGCTGCCGTCGACGTCGCGCTCGAACGGGCCGGCGTCCTTCGGGGATGCCGCCATGCTGTAGCGCATGACGGCTTCGGCGAGCACCGAACCGTCGGAGGCGAGGATGCTGCCGCGGGTGGCGAGGATCGTGTCGCCCGTCTCGGTCTTCTCGAGGGATTCGGCGCTCAAGGCACTCGCGCGGACCACCTGGATGTCGACCAGACGGAGGACGAAGAGCGTCATCACGATGGAGACCGCGACGATGGTGAACGCGAGGCGTCGGCGCGTGGTCTTCGTGTGTCTCACCATGATGCCCGCACCGCGTCCTCTCCCGACGTCGCACCTCCGAGCAGGGCGTCGTCCTCCACCGTGAGCCGTCCGGTCATCGTGTGGTCGGCGACGGCAGCCCGTCCTGCAACGGTACGGGCGGGGTGACCGCTTCCTGGCTCGACGCGCCGTCTGCGGCGGCGGCGTTCTGTCCGCCGACGAGCGGGAGCGTCGCGGCCTGTGCGTTCGGCACGAGGGCGGCGTTGAAGATCGGACTCGTGCTCGCCGACGCCGGCGTGGGCGTCCCCAGCACAGCACCGTCGGAGAGCCGGAGGTAGGTCGGGAGCGAGTTGCCCACCATGCCGAGCGCCTGCGCGTTCACGGCGAGGTACTGCGGGGAGGCCAGGCGGTCGAGGTCCTCGGCCAGCGCGGCCGAGGTGCGGCCGAGTTCGACCTGCTTCCCCTCGAGCTGCTGGATCTGGTACGCGCCCTGGCTCAACCCGACGCTGAGGAGCAACTGACCGACGACGATGGCGACGACCGCACCGACGACGATGACCGCGTACATCGGCCGTGGTCGGAGCTTCGAGCGCGCCCCGGTCGTGACCGCACGGATGTGCTGCCGTTCGGGGGCCGTCCGGGTCGGCTGCGGCCGAGCACGTCCGAGCCGTTCGGGTGCGAGATCGAGTGCTGCGGTCGCTCCGCTCATGCTGGCCTCCTCAGCCGTTCGGCCGCGCGGAGTCGCACGGGTTTCGCTCTGGGGTTCTCGTCGATCTCGGCCTCGGTGGCGAGTTCGGCGCCCTTGACGAGGAGCTTCAGCTCCGCGCTGTGCTCCGGGAGCTCGACGGGCAGCCCCGCCGGCGTGGTCGACTTCGCCCGCGCCTGAAGCTCGCGCTTGACGATCCGGTCCTCGAGCGACTGGTAGGACAGGAACACGATCCGTCCTCCGACCCGAAGCAGGTCGAGCGCGCGGGGCACGGCGGACTCGAGGACAGACAGCTCAGCGTTGACCTCGATGCGCAGCGCCTGGAAGACCCGCTTGGCCGGGTGGCCGGTGCGGCGTGCGGCCGCCGGCGTGGCCCGATCGATGAGCTCGACGAGCTGACCGGAACTCGTCAGCGGTCGCTGCTGGCGTTCCTCGACGATGCGGCGTGCGTAGCGCTGCGCCAACTTCTCGTCGCCGTACTCCCAGAAGATCTTCCGAAGCGCGACCTCGTCGTAGGTGGCGAGGATCGTCTCCGCCGTCAGCTCGCTCGAGGCGTCCATCCGCATGTCGAGGGGCGCGTCCTGCGAGTACGAGAAGCCGCGTTCGGTCCGATCGAGTTGCAGTGAGGAGACACCGAGGTCGAACAGGATCCCGTCCACCTGTGGGAACCCGAGCTCCTCGGCCGCCTCGTCGATGTCGTCGTAGACGGCTTTGACGAACCGGGCTCGCGACCCGAAGCGCTCGAGCCGCTCCTGAGCGATGTCGAGTGCATCGAGGTCGCGGTCGAGCCCGATGAGGGTCAACTGCGGGAACCGCTCGAGCATCGCTTCGGCGTGGCCCGCCATGCCGAGCGTGGCGTCGATGAGGACCGCACCCTCGTGGGACACGGCGGGGGCGAGCAACTCGATGCATCGCTCGAGGAGGACCGGGGTGTGGATGTCGTTGATGGCCATATGCGTAATCCGGACGGTCCCTGACCCCTGATCCCCATCCGTTCCGACCTGGCACCGGGGAAGTGTGTCAGGGCGGGCTCCGACCTGGCACCGGGGAAGTGTGTCAGGGCGGGACGGCTGGGAGTCAGGGGGCAGGGCACTAGAAGAGTCCGGGGATCACCTCCTCGGCGGTCTCGGAGAAGACGCTCTCCTGTTCGGCGAGGTAGGACTCCCATGCCTCGGCGTCCCAGATCTCCGCGCGGCTGCCGGCGCCGATGACCACGAGGTCGCGGCTGAGCCCGGCGTACTGGCGGAGGTTGGACGGAATGGTCACGCGGTGCTGCTTGTCGGGGGTCTCGGCACTCGCTCCGGAGAGGAACACGCGCAGGTAGTCGCGGGCCTGCTTGCTGGTGACCGGAGCCTGGCGGATCTTCTCGTGGAGCGCCTCGAACTCCCGCGTGCTGAAGACGTAGATGCAGTGCTCCTGGCCTCGGGTCATGACGACCCCGCCGGAGAGCTCATCGCGGAACTTCGCCGGCAGGATGATGCGGCCTTTTTCGTCGAGTTTGGGGGCGTGACTACCGAGGAACATACGCCCCCGCCCCCAATCGTTCTGGCCAACATCTTGGTTGGGCTCCACTTTACTCCACTTTGCCCCACCAATGCAGCACATCCCTCCACATCGGACCATTTGTCCATGAAAAAACCCCGCAAAGTCAAGACTCTGCGGGGTGGAGGGAAATGGAGGGGTTTTGCCATACCCGGGACGATCAGGGAGGGCCTGGAACGACGAAACGGGGCCGATCCGAAGATCGGCCCCGTTTGGAGTCGTGGTGCGGCGGCGCCGCGAGGGAGGGAAGTGGAGTCAAGTGGCCGGCCGCGGAGCGACCGGGAGACCTGGCATCGTTACCGCTCGTCGCCCGACTGACGCTTGTCCCAGCGGTCGTTGAAGCGGTCCATCAGACGCGAGGACTTCTGGCCGGCCGGAGCAGCCTGACGAGGACGCGGCTGTTCGAGTGGAGCCCGGGTCGGCTTGGTCGCCACGAGCACGCCCGTGAGCATGATCGCGAACCCGAGCAGACCGACGATGGGCTGCTGGATCACGACTCCGAGCACGAGGCCGATCGCCCCGACCACCGCGATGAGGGAGCCGAGCGCGATTCCGCGGTAACTCGGTTTGCCCGCGCCAGCGCTGACCTTGGAGACGAAATCGGCATCGCTGCGGTAGAGGTGGCGTTCCATCTCATCGAGGAGCCGTTGCTCCTGCTCTGAAAGTGGCATCTGATTCCCCTCAAGGTCACACGACGCGACGTTGTTGATCGAGTCTAGCCACCGAAGCATGACTAGGCTAGGTGCGTGATCGAAAGCAATGAACTCGCCACCCTGGTGGGCCGCGGGCTCTCCGACTTTCTCTCCTCGCGAAGCTCCATTGTCGCGCAGATCGGCCCGGAGCTCTCCCCGTTCCTCGACTTCTCCCGGGAATTTCTCAGCGGTGGGAAGCGGTTCCGAGCACAGTTCTGTTTCCGGGGCTGGCAGGCCGTCTCCACCGGGAGGCACGCCAGTGGTCAGGGCGGCCTCGAGACCGTCATCGCGACCTGCGGAGCACTCGAGCTGTTCCATGCCGCAGCGCTCGTCCACGACGACATCATCGACAACTCCGACACCCGCCGGGGTGCACCGTCGGCTCACGTCTCCTTCGCGGAGTTGCACCGTCGCAGCCGATGGGACGGCGACCCGACCACCTTCGGTACCGGAGCCGCCACGCTCCTCGGTGACCTGCTCCTCGGCTGGAGCGACGAACTCCTCGACGACGGACTCGACCAGCTGGACGACCGCACCGCCGCTCGCGCAGCGCGGGCCGAGTTCAACCGCATGCGGACCGAGGTCACGGCCGGCCAGTACCTCGACATCCTCGAGGAGCGCGCCTGGCGCGACGCCGCCGACGACGAACAGCGTCGCCGCGCCGAGCGCGTCCTGATCTTCAAATCGGCCAAGTACAGCATCGAGTCGCCGCTCGTGCTCGGAGCACTCCTCGGTGGCGGGAACGAGCAGCAGCTCGCGTCGCTCCGCGGGTACGGCCTCCCCCTCGGCATCGCCTTCCAGCTGCGCGACGACCTCCTCGGCGTCTACGGCGATCCCGCCGTGACCGGCAAGCCGAGTGGCGACGACCTCCGCGAGGGGAAGCGCACCATCCTCATCGCGCTCACGCGGGAGGCCCTCCAGCCGGGCGCGCGCACCATCCTCGACGAACTGCTCGGGGATCCCGAACTCGACGACGACCAGATCGGTCTGCTCCAGGCGACCATCCGAGACAGTGGAGCCGTCGACCAGGTGGAGAAGCTCATCCAGGACCACGTCGCACGGGCGCTCTCCGCATTGGGCGAGGCTCCGATCAACGACGACGCACGGGCCCACCTGCGCGGTCTCGCGGTCGCGGTCGCACGCCGCGAGACCTGAGCAGTCCGGCTCGGACGGCGTGGGATCAGGCGAGCGCCTGAGCCACCCGGCGAACCTCGGACCGTCGTCCCTCGCGGAGGGCTTCGATCGGCGAGGTCCCGATCGCGTCGTCGTCCTCGAGCATCCAGACCATCGCGGCCTCATCGTCGAAGCCGTTGTCGGACAGCAGCGTCAGCGTGCCGCGCAGGTTGTGCACCGGCCCGCCGTCCGCGATGAACGACGACGGCACCTGCAGCACGCCGTCACGCCGGACGGCGAGGAGGTCGCGCTCCTCGAGGTACTGACGGATGCGTCGGATCGGCAGCCCGAGTTCGGTCGCCAGATCGGGAAGGGTGAACCACACGAGTTCGGAATTCTGCTCAGTCACGCACAGCAGTCTGCCACGACCACGCTCCGATCGGCGCCGTCGGATCGCGTTCGGGTAACGATCCAGGCGCCTCGCCGCCCTCCCGGGGTGTTGACAGCTCTTCGCGCTCGACGTTCCATACACTCGACTGGTGAGTAGCAACCAGCAGACCGATCCGATGATCGGCCGTCTCCTCGACGGGAGATATCAGGTGCGCTCACGCATCGCCCGTGGCGGCATGGCGACGGTCTACCTCGCCACTGACCTCCGGCTGGAACGGCGCGTCGCGATCAAGGTCATGCACGGCCACCTCTCGGACGACACGACGTTCAAGAACCGCTTCATCCAGGAGGCGCGCTCCGCCGCGCGGCTCGCGAACCCGCACGTCGTCAGCGTGTTCGACCAGGGCCAGGACTCCGACATGGCGTACCTCGTCATGGAGCACCTGCCGGGGATCACCCTCCGCGACCTCATCCGCGACAACGGCACGCTGACCCCTCGGCAGGCCGCCGACATCCTCGACGCCGTACTGTCCGGACTCGCCGCCGCGCACCGCGCCGGCATCGTCCACCGCGACGTCAAGCCGGAGAACGTCCTCCTCGCCGACGACGGACGCATCAAGATCGGCGACTTCGGCCTCGCGAGAGCCGCGAGCGCGAACACGGCCACCGGCCAAGCGCTCCTCGGCACGATCGCCTACCTCTCCCCCGAACTCGTCACCCGTGGACAGGCCGACGCGCGGAGCGACATCTACGCGCTCGGGATCATGCTCTACGAGATGCTCACCGGCGAGCAGCCCTACAAGGGCGAGCAGCCGATGCAGATCGCCTACCAGCACGCCAACGAATCGGTCCCCGCACCGAGCGCCAAGAACCCCGCCGTCCCGAAGGAACTCGACGACCTCGTCTTCTGGGCCACCGAGCGCGAACCGGACGATCGTCCGTCGAACGCCGGCGAGATGCTCGAGCGCCTGCGGTCCATCGAGTCCAGTCTCGGGTTCACCTCGGTCGCCACCGGGGCGCAACCCACGATCGTCATGCCGGCCTCCTACTCGAGCGAGCACGCCGACGACGTCACCCAGGTCATCGGCCGCAACACCAAACCGCAGCAGGTCCCGGTGCGCGCCGACGCGACGGACGGTCCGGGCAAGCTCGCCACGAAGGCGCGCAAGCGCAGCCGCGTGGGCGTCGCGCTGTTCACGATCGTCCTCATGCTCGCCGCGCTCGCCGGTGGGACCGGATGGTACTTCGGCCAGGGCCCCGGCTCGCTCGTCGAGGTCCCGAACGTCGCCGACGGGAGTTTCGACCAGGCGTCCGCCAAACTCGTGGAGCTGGGCTTCGTGCCCGTCGAAGGCGCGACGTTCAGCCTCACCGTCCCGGCCGGCACGGTCGCCGGCAGCGATCCGCCGTCCGGGTCGAAGATCGACAAGGGCAGCTCCGTCACGGTCCTCGTCTCCCAGGGACCGCAGCCGGTGGACATCCCGGTCCTCGCCGGGCTCGCACAATCCGACGCCGAACAGCAGTTGGACGCGCTCGGCGTCGCCGTCGGCACCGTGAACCAGCAGTTCGACCCGAGCATCGCGAAGGACATCGTGCTCGCGGCGACCGACGCGACCTCGGGCGCCGACTACAGCCAGGGTGGGCCGTCCTTCCAGGGCTCCACGGTGACGTTGCTCGTGTCGGCCGGCCAGGTGCCCTCGGTCTCGGGGATGACACCGGACCAGGCGCGCGACGCCCTCGAATCCGTCGGGCTCGGCGTGGGCACCTCCGACGAGGCGTTCGACGACACGATCCCCGCGGGGCAGGTCATCGGCATCCAAGCCAAGACCGATGCCGACGGGAACGAGACGGCGTTCATCCCGGGCGACGACGTCACGCTGATCGTGTCGAAGGGTGTCGAGTTGGTCGCCGTCCCGGACACCACCGGCCAGACGATCAACCAGGCCATCACGACGCTGCAGGACGCGGGGTTCACCGTGGGCGACATCGCCGTGGCCGAGGCGTTCCGCGACATCTTCAAGGTGAAGAAGACCGATCCCCCGGCGGGCAAATCCGTCAAGAAGGGCTCGACCGTCAACATCACCGACTTCGGTCTGTGACCCGGCCGGACGGCGCTCGTCCGCTCGTCGGAACGAGCCGTCGCCGTCCTGCTACGCTCGCCGCATGAGCCCGGAGGACCTCGCTGAACTCGCCTGCCTCCGACGAGCGCACGACCTGATCGACCGCGACTACGCCGAACCGCTCGACGTGCCGCAGATGGCATCGACGGCGCACATGTCGCCGTCGCATTTCGCGAGGCGGTTCCGTGCGGTCTACGGCGAGACGCCGTACGGCCACCTCATGACCCGTCGGATCGAACGGGCGATGGCGCTCCTCCGGGCGGGGAGCTCGGTGACGGACGCCGCTCTGGCCGTCGGGGCCACCTCGCTCGGATCGTTCAGCTCGGCCTTCACCGCCATCACGGGCGAGACGCCGAGCGCGTACCGTCGGCGCGAACATCATGCGGTCGACGCGATGCCGGACTGCGTCGCCAAGACGACCACGAGGCCTGCCCATCGCCGGGTGTCCGGTCCGAGTGGATCGAGCAGGATCGGAGAAGCGGGCCTCCAGCGCCCGGCGTAACGTCGTCGTCATGACGATCTCACTCCAGTACTGCAACATCACGGTGAACGACGTGGACGAGGCCATCGCCTTCTACGCCGACGCACTCGGACTCGAGGTCCGGAACGACGTCGCCAACGGCGGCTTCCGGTGGGTGACGCTCGGCAGCGACGCGCAGCCCGGCCTCGACATCGTCGTCTCCGAACCGCACGCGGGTCGTTCGCAGGCTGACGGGGACGCGCTGCAGGCCCTCCTCACGAAGGGGGTGCTGCCGATGCTCGTCTTCCGAGCCGACGACCTCGACGCCACGTTCGAACGGGTCCGCGCGTCCGGCGCAGACGTGCTCCAGGAACCGAAGGAGATGGGCTGGGGCGCGCGCGACTGCGCGTTCCGCGACCCGTCGGGCAACCTGGTCAGGATCTCCCAGGCGTAGGTGTCGCGGACGACGAAGCGCCCATGCCGAACCCGGCATGGGCGCTTCGTCGTGTGAGACTTACTTCGCGGCGGCGAGCTCCTCCGCCACGAGGAAGGCGAGCTCCAGCGACTGCATGTGGTTGAGGCGAGGATCGCACAGCGACTCGTACCGCGTCGCCAGGGTGGCCTCGTCGATCTGCTCGGAGCCGCCCAGGCACTCGGTGACGTCGTCGCCGGTGAGCTCGACGTGGATGCCGCCGGGGTGCGTCCCTGCGGCGCGGTGGGCTTCGAAGAACCCCTTGACCTCGTCCACGACGTCGTCGAAGCGACGCGTCTTGTAGCCGGTGGGCGTCGTGAGTCCGTTGCCGTGCATCGGATCGGTGACCCAGAGCGGCGTCGCGTCGGCACCCTTGATCGCTTCGAGCAGCGGAGGCAGGGCGTCCCTGATCTTGCCCGCACCCATCCGCGTGATGAACGTGAGGCGCCCGGGCTCGCGCTCGGGGTCGAGCTTGTCGATGAGACGCAGCATGTCGTCGGCCGAGGTGGTGGGGCCGAGCTTCACGCCGATCGGGTTGCGGACGCGCGACAGGAAGTCGACGTGCGCGCCGTCGAGCTCGCGGGTCCGCTCCCCGATCCACACGAAGTGGGCGGAGGTGTTGTACGGTGTGCCGGTCCGCGAGTCGATCCGCGTCATCGGTCGCTCGTAGTCCATGAGCAGCGCCTCGTGGCTCGAGTAGAACTCGACACCGCGCAGCTGGTCGAAGTCGGCTCCGGCCGCCTCCATGAACTTGATCGCACGATCGATGTCGCGCGCCAGTCCCTCGTATCGGTGGTTCACCGGGTTGGCGGCGAACCCCTTGTTCCAACTGTGGACCTCACGGAGGTCGGCGAACCCGCCCTGGGTGAACGCCCGGATGAGGTTCAGCGTCGATGCGGAGGTGTGGTACCCCTTGACGAGCCGAGCGGGGTCGGCCGTGCGCGACTCCGGGGTGAAGTCGTAGCCGTTGACGATGTCGCCGCGGTACGCGGGCAGGGTGACGTCGCCCCGCGTCTCGGAGTCGTTGGAGCGCGGCTTGGCGAACTGCCCGGCCATCCGGCCCATCTTGACGACCGGCATCGACGCACCGTAGGTCAGCACGACGGCCATCTGCAGGACCGTCTTCACGCGGTTGCGGATCTGCTCGGCCGTCGCACCGGCGAAGGTCTCGGCGCAGTCGCCGCCCTGGAGCAGGAACGCGTTGCCGCTCGCCGCCCGAGCCAACCGGTCGCGCAGGATGTCGACCTCGCCGGCGAAGACCAGCGGAGGGAGCGTCGCGAGTTCGGCGGAGGCACGCGCCACCGCGGCCTGGTCCGGCCATGACGGCTGCTGCTTGATCGGCAGCTCACGCCAATAGTCCAGTCCGGCGATCACCGAGGGTTCGGCCATGACGACTGGTTCTGTAGCGTGGGACACGGATTTCCTGTTTCTCTTCGACCGGACGCGCTCCGGAGCCCGCCCGGAAGGGGGAACGGACCGCGATCGCGGCCCGGTTTTTCAGCTTAGCGTCACGCCGACGCGGCGCGCTCCTTGACGCTCGTGGCGTAGACGTCGCGATAGTCCTGGCCCGAGAGCTTGCGGAGTTCGACCATCAACTCGTCCGTGACGCTGCGGAGGATGAAGCGGTCGCCCTCCATGCCCTCGAACCGCGAGAAGTCGAGCGGCTTGCCGATGACGATCCCGATCCGGCGGATCCGGGGCAGCTTCGTGCCGATGGGCATGACCTTCTCGGTGTCGATCATCGCGACGGGGACGATGGGGACCCCGGCCTCGAGCACCATCCGCGCGACGCCGGTGCGGCCGCGGTACATCGTCCCATCGGGACTGCGGGTGCCCTCCGGATAGATCCCCAGCAGGTGACCGCCACCGAGGACCGCGAGCCCGGTGTTGAGCGAGGCCTCGGAGGCCTTGCCGCCCGACCGGTCGATCGGGAGCTGCCCCGTGCCGAGCATGAAGGTCTTCGTGGCCCAGCCACCGAATCCCTTGCCGCGGAAGTACTCGCTCTTGGCCAGGAAGGAGATCCGCCGATCGACGCACAACGGGAGGATCACCGAGTCGATGAAGGACAGGTGGTTGCTGGCGATGATCGCGCCGCCGTGCTCCGGGATGTTCTCGGCGCCGATCACCCACGGCCGGAAGATCGACTTGAGGATCGGTCCGGCGACCAGGTACTTCATGAACCAGTAGAACATCGTGCTCCTCCGTCTTGCCGTCGTCGTCAGCCGAGGACGAGGGCGCTCCTGGCGAGATCGCCGGCGCCGATGACACCGGCGTCGTTCACGAGCTGCGCGATGCTGAAGGACGGCTCCGGGTGGAACCCGCGCGCCGGGAGGTGCGTCAGGAACGCCTCACGAACGGGGTCCAGGAGGAGGTCGCCGGCCTGGGCGACGCCGCCGCCGATCACGAAGATGTTGGGGTCGAGGATGGCCGACATGCTCGCGAGGGCCTGCCCCAGCAGATCGGCGAGCTCATTGAGGCACCGGAGGGCGCCGGGATCGCCGGACTCGAGCAGGGCGGAGACGTGGTGTCCGTTCAGCAGCCCGCCGGCCGCGGCACGGGCTCGGGCGAGGGCGGCACCGTCGCCACCGGCGTCCGCTGCCTCGTTCGCGAGTCGGAGCAACGCGTTCCCCGAGCAGTACTGCTCGACGCAGCCACGCGCGCCGCAGCCGCAGGGCAGACCGTCCGGGATGAGGCGCATGTGTCCCAGTTCCGCACCGCTGCCGAAGCCACCGGTGAGGAGCCGGTCGTCGAGGACGATCGCTCCGCCGACACCCGTGCCGATCGTCACCATGACCATGCTGCGTTCCTCGCGCCCCGCACCGAACCGGAACTCGGCCCAACCCGCGGCGTTCGCGTCGTTCTCGATCGTCACGACCTTGTCGGGCAACCGCGCGGCCAGCCGGGCCTGCAGGGGCTCGTTCCGCCAGGCGATGTTCGGCGAGTAGTAGACGGTCGAGCGCGTGGCGTCGAAGAACCCCGGCGCTGCGACGCCCACGCTCGAGATGCTGCCGTCGTCCAAGGATCGGACCATGGCGACGACGTCGTCGATGATGGCGTCGGGATCGGAGGCCTGCGTCGGCGTGCGCCCGGCCGCGAGGATCCGGCCGTCGTCGTCGACGACCCCGCCCGCGATCTTCGTCCCGCCGATGTCGATGCCGATCGCGTTTGCCATAACGGTGCCGTCTCCCTGTCCTGATGTCGCCGATACCGGCAGCGGCGTGTGACCGACCGTCAGTCGAGTCGGTCGCCCGCGCGCCGCAGTCGAGTCTACTGAGCGTGTGCGCGCCACAGAAACCGCGCAAAGACACGTGCTCTAGGATGGAGCAACATCTTGCCGACCTGGTACCGAAGGAGTTGCCGTGGAACAGTTCGACGTCCCTGCAGTCGTCGCAGCAGACCCATCCGCCAATGCGACCGATCTGCTCGTGAAGCGCCTGGCTGCTGCGCCCGACGCCGCGCTGTTCGCCGTTCCCCGCGGGTCGGAGTGGGTGGACGTGACCACCGCCGAGTTCCACGCGCAGGTCGTCGCCCTGGCGAAGGGCCTCGTCGCCGCGGGGATCGAACCCGGCGACAAGATCGGGCTCATGTGCAAGACCCGGTACGAGTGGACCCTCATCGACTTCGCCGTCTGGTTCGCCGGAGCACTCCTCGTCCCGATCTACGAGACCAGCTCGCCGAGCCAGGTGCAGTGGATCCTCAGCGACTCCGGAGCGACGAGCGTGCTGGTCGAGACACCCGACCAGTTCGCCCGCTTCGACGAGGTGCACGGTGACCTCCCCGATGTGGCACGGGTCTGGCAGATCGACCTCGGTGACCTCGACAAGATCGCGGCCGGCGGCATCGACGTCCCCGACGAGGAGATCGAACGCCGCCGCAACCTGGCGGTGGGTTCCGACATGGCGACCCTCATCTACACCTCCGGCTCGACCGGTCGGCCGAAGGGGTGCGTCCTCACCCACTCGAACTTCGTCGAGCTGTCACGGAACTCGGCCGTCGCGCTCAAGGACGTCGTGTCCGCTCCCGGTGCCTCCACCCTCCTCTTCATCACGACGGCGCACATCTTCGCGCGCTTCATCGCCGTGCTGTGCGTGCACTCCGGCGTGAAGACGGGCCACCAGCCCGACACGAAGCAGCTGCTCCCCTCGCTCGGCACCTTCAAGCCGACGTTCCTCCTCGCGGTCCCCCGGGTCTTCGAGAAGGTCTACAACTCCTCCGAGCAGAAGGCGGAGGCCGGCGGCAAGGGCAAGATCTTCCGTGCAGCCGCCGAGACCGGGATCGCCTACTCGAAGGCCCTCGAGAGCGGTTCCGTGCCGTTCGGCCTGAAGGTGAAGTTCCGGGTCCTCGACCGCCTCGTGCTGTCGAAGATCCGCACGGCCATGGGCGGCCGGGTGCGGTACGCGGTCTCCGGGAGCGCTCCCCTCGGTCCGCGACTCGGTCACTTCTTCCACGCGCTCGGCATCGTGATCCTCGAGGGCTACGGCCTCACCGAGACAACCGCGCCCGCGACGGTCAACCTCGCCCAGAAGTCGAAGATCGGGACGGTCGGACCGGCGCTCCCCGGCGTCTCCCTCCGCATCGCCGACGACGGCGAGGTCGAGGTGCGCGGGATCAATGTCTTCAAGGAGTACTGGCAGAACCCCGAGGCGACGGCGGAGGCCTTCGACGACGGCTGGTTCCGCACCGGCGACATCGGCTCCTTCGACGCCGACGGCTTCCTCACGATCACCGGGCGGAAGAAGGAGATCATCGTCACCGCGGGCGGCAAGAACGTCGCCCCGGCGGCGCTCGAGGACCCGATCCGCGCGACCCCGGTCGTCGGGCAGGTCGTCGTCGTCGGCGATCAGAAGCCGTTCATCAGCGCCCTCATCACGCTCGACACCGAGATGCTGCCGTCATGGCTCGCCAACAACGGCCAGGACGCGTCGATGAGCGCCGCCGAGGCTGCTCGGAACCCCGCAGTGCTCGCCGCCGTCCAGCGCGCCATCGACGAGGCCAACACCAAGGTGTCCCGCGCGGAGTCGATCCGCAAGTTCGTCATCCTCGACGACGAGCTCACCGAGGCGAGCGGTCACCTCACGCCGAAGCTCAGCATCAAGCGGAACGTGATCCTCAAGGACTTCGCAGAGACGATCGAGGGCATGTACCTCGGAGCGGGTTCGCCCGAGACCCAGGGGATGTCCCTGAAGTAGCGCCTCGACGGGCTCGGCGGTCGATCGACGACCGCCGGGCCCGTCGACCGGCGTCTAGAACCAGTCGCTCTCGCGGACCTGCTTCATCGCCTCGCGGCGGTGCTCCTTCGACAGTCGGTCGAGGTAGAGCATGCCGTCGAGGTGGTCGGTCTCGTGCTGCAGGGCTTGGGCGAGGAGTCCTTCACCCTCGACGACGAGCTCCTGCCCGTCGAGGTCGATGCCGACGGCACGCGCGTAGGGATGGCGCGGCGTCGGGAACCAGAGCCCGGGCACCGACAGGCAGCCCTCGCCGATCTCCTCGAGTTCACCGCGCACCTCGACGAGCTTCGGGTTGATGAGATACCCGATGACGCCGTCGACGTTGTAGCTGAACACGCGGAGCCCGACGCCGATCTGCGTCGCGGCGACGCCGGCACGACCGGGGAGCTCCACGCTGTCCACGAGATCGCGGACGAGGCTGCGGATGTCGTCGTCGATCGTGACGACCTCGGCCGTCGGAGCCTTCAGGACCGGGTCGCCGAAGTGTCTGATGGGTCGTGTCGTCACGGGTTGGATCCTTCCGGGCGGGACAGGTGTGGTGGACGCGGAGACCGGCCGCGTCGCCTCGAGGAGGGACGCGGCCGGTCTCGGGAGGGTCAGGCGCTCGGCTTCACGACGACGAGCAGGTCGCCCGCCTCGACCTGCTGGGTCGCCGGGATGGCGAGGCGCTCGACGACGCCGGCGACGGCGGTCGTGATCGCCGCCTCCATCTTCATGGCCTCGATCGAGGCGACCGGCTGGCCCGCCTCGACGCGGTCGCCGACGGCGACCTTCACGGTCACGACGCCGGAGAACGGCGCGGCCACCTGGCCGGGGACGGAGGTGTCGGCCTTCTCTGCAGCGCGGGAGTCGACCTCGATGCTGCGGTCGCGGACGAACACCGGACGCAACTGCCCGTTGAGGGTCGCCATGACGGTGCGCATGCCCTTCTCGTCGGCCGCGCCGATCGCTTCGAGCCCGACGAACAGCCGGACGCCCTTGTCGATCTCGACGACGTGCTCCATGCCCGGCTCGAGGCCGTACAGGTAGTCGGCGGTGTCGACGACGGAGAGGTCGCCGTACAGGTCGCGCTGCTGCTCGAACTGCTTGGTCGGCGCCGGGAACAACAGCCGGTTGAGGGTCGACCGGCGCTCGGCGGACTCGCCGTCGAGCGAGGCCTGGTCTTCAGCGGAGATCGGCGTGATCCCGATGTCGACGGAACGACCGGCGAGGACCTTCGAGCGGAACGGCTCAGGCCATCCGCCCGGGAGCTCCCCGAGTTCGCCCGCCATGAACCCCACGACGGAGTCCGGGACGTCGTACTTGTCGGGGTTGGCCTCGAAGTCGGCCGGATCCGCCTTGACGGCGGCGAGGTGGAGCGCGAGGTCGCCGACGACCTTGCTCGACGGGGTCACCTTGGGCACCCGACCGAGGATCTTGTTGGAGGCCGCGTACATGTCCTCGATGAGCTCGAAGTGGTCCGCGAGCCCCAGGGCGATCGCCTGCTGGCGGAGGTTCGACAGCTGACCGCCCGGGATCTCGTGCGTGTACACGCGACCGGTCGGGCCCGCGAGTCCTGACTCGAACGGCCGGTACATCGCGCGGACGGCCTCCCAGTAGGGCTCGAGGTCGGCGATCCCTTGCAGGGAGATGCCGGTGTCGCGCTCGGTGTGGGCCAGCGCGGCGACCAGCGAGGACGCGGACGGCTGACTCGTCGTGCCGGCCATCGGCGCGCTCGCGACGTCGACGGCGTCGGCGCCCGCGTTGCTCGCCGCGAGGAGGGTCGCCAGCTGTCCACCGGGGGTGTCGTGCGTGTGCACGTGGACCGGCAGGTCGAACCGCTCGCGGAACGCCGCGACGAGCTTGGCCGCCGCGGACGGACGGAGGAGCCCCGCCATGTCCTTGATGGCGAGCACGTGGGCACCGGACTCGACGATCTTCTCGGCGAGACGGAGGTAGTAGTCGAGGGTGTAGAGGTCCTCGGCCGGGTTCAGCAGGTCACCGGTGTAGCAGACGGCGACCTCCGCGACGGTCGTCCCCGTCTCCAGGACCGCGTCGATGGCCGGGCGCATCTGCGACACGTCGTTGAGGGCGTCGAAGATCCGGAAGATGTCGATCCCGGTGTCGGCGGCCTCCCGCACGAAGGCGTTCGTCACCTCCGTGGGATAGGGCGTGTAGCCGACGGTGTTCCGGCCGCGCAGCAGCATCTGGATCGCGATGTTCGGCATCGCCTGACGCAGCGAGGCCAGTCGCTCCCACGGCTCCTCACCGAGGAAGCGGAGGGCCACGTCGTACGTCGCGCCACCCCAGGCCTCGACGGACAGCAGTTCGGGGGTGAGCCGGGAGACGAACGGTGCGACCGCGAGGAGGTCCTTCGTCCGGACGCGCGTGGCCAGGAGCGACTGGTGGGCGTCGCGGAAGGTGGTCTCGGTCACGGCGAGGGCGGTCTGAGCGCGGAGGGCGTCAGCGAAGCCCTTCGGGCCGAGCTCGAGCAGTCGCTGACGCGAGCCGGCCGGGGCGTCGGTCGTGATGTCGATCGCGGGCAGCTTGTCGACCGGGTCCGCGCCGGACGGACGCGACCCGTTGGGCTGGTTGACCGTGACGTCGGCGAGCCAGTTGACGATCTTCGTCCCGCGGTCCTTCGAGACGTGCCCGCGCAGGAGCTGCGGACGCTCGTCGATGAAGGAGGTGCTGAGGTCGCCGGCCACGAACGAGGCGTCCTCGAGGACCGCCTGCAGGAAGGGGATGTTCGTGGAGACGCCGCGGATGCGGAACTCGGCGAGGGCACGCTTGGCGCGCGTGACGGCCGCCTCGAAGGTGCGGCCGCGGCAGGTGAGCTTCGCGAGCATCGAGTCGAAGTGGGGGCTGATCTGTGCGCCGGAGGCGACCGTACCGCCGTCGAGTCGGATGCCGCCGCCGCCCGGAGAGCGGTAGGTCGTGATCTTCCCGGTGTCGGGACGGAAGCCCGCCGTGGGGTCCTCGGTGGTGATGCGGCACTGGAGGGCGAAGCCACGGAGGTGCAGGGACTCCTGCGTGAGGCCGAGGTCGCCGAGCGACTCGCCGGCGGCGATGCGCATCTGCGACTGGACGAGGTCGACGTCGGTGACCTCCTCGGTCACGGTGTGCTCGACCTGGATGCGCGGGTTCATCTCGATGAACACGTGCTGACCGGCCCGCTCCCCCGCGGTGTCGAGGAGGAACTCGACCGTCCCGGCGTTGACGTAGCCGATCGACTTGGCGAACGCGATGGCGTCGCGGTACATCGCCTGACGGGTGCCCTCGTCGAGGTTCGGGGCCGGCGCGATCTCGACGACCTTCTGGTGCCGGCGCTGCACGGAGCAATCGCGCTCGAAGAGGTGGATGGTCTCGCCGTCGGCGCTCGCCAGGATCTGGACCTCGATGTGCCGGGGGCGGACGACGGCCTGCTCGAGGAACATGGTCGGGTCGCCGAAGGCGCTGTCCGCCTCGCGCATGGCGGCCTCGAGGGCGCCGCGGAGGTCCTCGGCGTTGTCGACGCGGCGCATGCCACGACCACCACCACCGGCGACCGCCTTCGCGAAGATCGGGAACCCGATGTCGGCGGCTCCCGCGAGGAGCTCCTCGATGTCGCGGCTGGCCGGCGTGGACTTCAGGACCGGGACCCCGGCCGCGATGGCGTGCTCCTTCGCGGTCACCTTGTTGCCGGCCATCTCCAGGACGGAGGACGGCGGACCGATGAAGGTGATGCCGGCTGCTCGAGCGGCTTCGGCCAGTTCCGGATTCTCGGAAAGGAAGCCGTACCCGGGGTAGATCGCGTCGGCGCCCGACTCCTTCGCGACGCGGATGATCTCCGAGACGTCGAGGTAGGCGCGCACCGGATGACCCTCCGTGCCGATCTGGTAAGCCTCATCGGCCTTCAGCCGATGCATCGAGTTGCGGTCCTCATAGGGGAACACCGCAACCGTCTTCGCCCCCAGCTCGTACGCGGCACGGAACGCCCGGATGGCGATCTCTCCGCGATTGGCGACAAGAATCTTCCTGAACATGGAACCCTTCCCACAACAGCCAACTCAGCAAACGTTGAGATTCCCTAGCCTAGTCACGGTAACGTTGAGCCTTGTGCATGTACTCAGCGTTAGCTCCCTGAAGGGGGGCGTCGGCAAGACCACCGTCACCCTTGGCCTGGCTTCCGCCGCGTTCTCGAAGGACATCCGCACGCTGGTCGTGGATCTCGACCCCCAATCCGACGTCTCGACCGGCATGGCCGTCGACGTCGCAGGGCACCTCACGGTGACGGATGTGCTGACCTCGCCGAAGAAGAAGATCGTCGAGCAGGCGATCGTGGCGAGCGGCTGGACGAAGATCCACCCGGGCAAGATGGACGTCATGATCGGCAGCCCGTCTGCGATCAACTTCGACGGCCCGCACCCCAGCATCCGCGACATCTGGCGCCTGGAAGAGGCGCTCGCGCACGTCGAGGAGGAGTACGACCTCGTCCTGATCGACAGCGCCCCCTCGCTCAACGCGCTCACCCGCACCGCCTGGGCGGCGAGCGACCGCGTCGCCGTCGTCACGGAGCCGGGTCTGTTCTCGGTCTCCGCAGCCGACCGCGCCCTCCGCGCCGTCGAGGAGATCCGTCGTGGGCTGAGCCCCCGGCTGCAGCCGCTCGGCATCATCGTAAATCGCGTGCGCCCGCAGTCGATGGAGCACCAGTTCCGCATCAAGGAACTGCGCGACATGTTCGGTCCCCTCATCCTCAACCCGCAGCTGTTGGAGCGCACGTCCCTCCAGCAGGCTCAGGGTGCCGCCAAACCTGTCCACGTGTGGCCGGGCGACACGGCGCAGGAGATGGCGAAGAACTTCGACTCCCTCCTCGACCGCGTGTTGCGCACGGGCCGCGTCGGCGAGTACGCCGACGGCACTCCCCCGGAGCCGGCTGCGGTCGCCAGCCCAGCTGCCGTCGAGGCGCCCTCCACCGACAGCTGAGGTCGCGGCGGGACCGTTCGGTCGGCTCACGGACCAGGCGCTCGCTCGGGTCGCCCTTCGACAGGCTCAGGGACCGGCAGGCGCACTCAGGGACAGGCAGGCGCGCTCAGGGACCGGCAGGAGCTCCAAGGACCGGCAGGAGCACCAAGTACCAACCAGGGATCCGTGCTGAGGGAACGTGTGGCGCGCGTCGGTGAGCCCTTCGACAATCTCAGGGAGCGGCCCTTCGACAGGCTCAGGGACCGGCGCCTTCGGCTCGGGTCAGGCGCTCCGAGCGGAGCGACGTGCTGCGAGCTCGTCCATGGGGTCGGCCGACTGTGCGTCGAACTCGATGAGCGTCGACTCCACCTCGCGCAGCACCTTGCCGACGGCGATGCCGAAGACGCCCTGTCCGCGGCTGACGAGGTCAATGACCTCGTCATTGGAGGTGCAGAGGTAGACACTCGCACCGTCGCTCATGAGCGTGGTCTGGGCGAGGTCGACGATGCCCGCTTCGCGGAGCTGGTCGACCGCCGTACGAATCTGCTGCAGGGAGATGCCCGTGTCGAGCAGGCGCTTGACGAGCTTCAGGACGAGGATGTCGCGGAAACCGTAGAGACGCTGCGTTCCGGATCCGGATGCACCGCGCACGGTCGGCTCGACCAGACCCGTCCGGGCCCAGTAGTCGAGCTGGCGGTAGCTAATTCCGGCTGCACGGGCGGCGACCGCTCCGCGGTAGCCCTGGCCCTCTTCGAGTTCCGGAAGCCCGTCGGTGAACAGCAGCCCGAGGTCACCGTACCGTGACGCCCCGTCGCGACTGAGTTCACTCATGTCTGCTTCTCCTCGATGTTCGCTGCACGGTCGGTACGGTCTCGACGGGGGCGTCGAGCCGACTTGACCACTCCCACCACGCTACCGATCCGCCCCGGTCAACGCTGCGACATCCGTTCGAAACGGGCGGCGTGTCGTGACGAGTGATCGAACTGTGACCTGGCCGTGATGGATGAGGGCAGTCTACGCCCTGGGAGGTCGATCAGGAGGATTGGTGTCGCTCGAGTGCCGAGCGGACGAGGTTCGACCGCACGCCCTCGAGCTGTGCGGCGATCTCCAGCGCCCGGTCGGCGGTACGTGCCCGGCCGGCGGCGTCGTTCCGCTTGGCAACGGCGCTCAACGCACTCTCGATGAGCCCGACCTCGCGCTCGATCGAGGCGCGGAACCCGCGGAGGTGCCGGGGTTCGATGCCGGAGCGCTGCAGCTCCACGAGGATCCGCAGAAGGGACGCGACGTCCTCGCCGTAATTCTCGGCGGGCAGGATGAGCGACGCGCTCACGGCGTCGTTGAACAGCATCGGGGTGGCGCCGGCTTCACGGATCAGTTCGTTCCGGGAGAACCTGCGGACCCCGGGATGGATCGATGGCGCGCCGGCCGCTTGCCCGCTGCCCGGGAACAGCGGCGACCGCCCAGCGTCGACCTCGACGAGGTAGGTGCGGATGACCTTGAGGGGGAAGTAGTGGTCGCGCTGCATGGACAGGATCAATCGCAGGCGTTCGAGGTCCTCGCTCGAGAACTTCCGGTAGCCGGACTTCGTCCGCGCCGGGGACACCAGCCCCTGCTCCTCGAGGAACCGGAGCTTCGAATTGCTCAGCTCGGGGAACTCCGGAGTGAGGCGTGCGAGGACCTGCCCGATGCTCAGCAGCGGAGCGCCGTCGCTTCGCGCGTTCGCGCTGGCTGCCGCCACTAGCTTCCCAGCTGGGAGGCGAGGTCGATCCGCGACGCGTAGAAGGTGAGGCGGAACTTGCCGATCTGCACCTCGGCGGCGTCGCGCAGGATCGCCTTGTCGATGCGGACGCCGTCGAAGTACGTGCCGTTCAGGGAGTTGAGGTCGCGGATCTCGAACGCGGTCCCGTGACGGTGGAACTCGGTGTGCCGACGCGACACCGTGACGTCGTCGAGGAAGATGTCGGCCTCGGGGTGACGTCCGACGGTGGTGACGTCGGCGTCGAGGAGGAACCGCGCACCGGCGTTCGGACCACGACGGACGATCAACAGCGCGGAGCCGGACGGCAGGGCCGCGATCGCCTCGTGCTCCTCAGCGGTGACGTCGGAGTCGATCGCCGCGAGGGCCGCTCCGAGGTCTTCACCGAAGGTCAGTGTCGTGTCGACTTCCCGATCGCCCGAGCCGCTCGTCGGGGCACCGTCGTCGACGGCTCCCGGCGTGTACGCCCCGGTCGCGGGATACTTCTCATCGTGCTCAGCCACCGTCGACCTCCTCTCCGTCAAGCGTATCCGATGTGGCGTCACTGTCGAGCCGCCCGGTCGAGGGTGATCCGCCGGATCCGGCCCGTTCCCGCTGCTTCGAACGGGCATCCCCCGAGATGCGGACGGTCTGCAGCAGGTAGAGGATGCCGGCCCACCAGTAGAGCGTCGCTCCGGCGATCACCGACACCCAACCGAGCGGCGTCGCGATCATCGCGACGGCGGGGAACGCCTGACCGAGCATGAGGACCGGGAGTCCGATGAAGAGGAGTGCCGTGCCCCACTTCCCCACGCGGATGACGGGCAGCACGCCCGTACCCGACCGGTGGAGGACGACGGCGAGCCCGACGAGCAGCAGGTCGCGGGCGAAGACGACGATGAGCAACCACCACGGGATGAGTCCGCGGGCCGCGAGACCGATCAACGCCGCGAGGATGTAGAGGCGATCGGCGGCCGGATCGAGTTGTCGACCGAGCTTCGTCATCTGGTCGAACCGTCGCGCGATCCACCCGTCGAGCAGGTCGGTGACGCCGGAGAACGCGAGCGTCGCGAGGGCCCAGAGGTCCTGCCCCTGCACGAGGAGGACCAGGAAGACCGGGACGAGGAGGATCCGGAAGACGCTGAGCGCGTTGGGGAGGGTGACGACGCGGTCTTCACCGGTCCGTCGAGCCCCGCGCCCCGCCCCGTCAGTCACGGGTCGAGTCTACCGATGGGCTGCTCTACCATCGGAGGATGGACAGCCCGTCGAGCGTACGCGTCGACGCATGGATCTGGGCGGTCCGGCTGACGAAGACCCGCTCGGCCGGCGCGACAGCCTGTCGAGCCGGCCACGTCCGGGTCAACGGCGATCGGGCGAAGCCGGCACAACCCGTCAGGATCGGCGACGAGGTCCGGCTCCGCGTGGCGGGCTTCGACCGGATCGTCGAGGTCCGACGCCTCATCGCGAAACGGGTCGGCGCGGACGTCGCGGCGGAGTGCCTCATCGACCGCTCTCCCCCGCTGCCGACGCCGGCGGAACGGCAGGTCGTGGCCGTCCGAGACCGCGGCGCCGGTCGACCGACGAAGCGTGAACGTCGCGACATCGAGCGGTTGCGGGGGCGCTGACGCGCAGCTGACGACCCTCCCGGCCTCATCGGCGACGCATCGTCCCCGTCCAGGGAACACTCAAGCGCCGCCAAGGTGGCTCGGGCATGCTGGGCCGATGTTCCGCCGCCATCCCGTGCTCAGCACCCTCACCGTGGTGTACCTCGCGCTCGTGGCGGCCATCACCCTCGGCCCACGGCCCTTCGACGGCCGGACCGAGTCCCTCGTGTACCGACTCGTCGACATCCTCGCCCGGTGGGAGTCGACGGCGTGGGTCACCTACGAGCGTCTGGAGTTCGGAGCGAACATCGCCATGTTCGTCCCGATCGGCGTCTTCTTCCTGCTCCTGCTCGGACGGCGGCGCTGGTGGCTCGCCATCCTCGTCGCGGCCACGCTGACGGTCGGCATCGAGGCCGCGCAGCTCGCGATCCCCGGACGCGTGAGCGATCCCCGCGACCTCCTCGCGAACACGTCGGGTGCCGTCGCCGGGGTCGTCCTCGGCCTGATGCTGACCGCCGGGCGCGCCCGCCGGCTCCAGGCCTCGTCACGTCGCCGCGCGGCCCTGCAGCACTGAACGGCCCGGCACGGTCCTGATTCACAGGAGGCTGAGAGGCGTTCCAAGGCCGCTTCAGTAGAGTGCGAGCGGGCCGTCGGCCCGTCGGAGATAGAGCTGGAGCGCACGCCCATGACCGGACCAACGTCGTCGGACAACCTCGAGGAGCTGAAGCGCCTCAAGGACGAGTTCACGCGGTTCATGATGCTGTACAAGTTCGGCATCGACGAGATCACCACGAAGCTCAACATCCTCAAGGAGGAGTTCACGCAGATCCACGACTACAACCCGATCGAGCACATCAGCTCGCGGTTGAAGTCGCCGGAGAGCATCATCGGCAAGATCGAACGAAAGCAGTACGGGCAGGACATCGACGACATCCGCGAACACATCACGGACATCGCCGGTATCCGCGTCACCTGCAGCTTCATCTCCGACACGTACAAGGTGTTCGAACTCCTGACGAGCCAGCAGGACATCACCGTGGTGAAGGTCAAGGACTACATCGCGAACCCGAAGCCGAACGGGTACCAGAGCCTCCACGTGATCGTCGAGGTTCCGGTGTTCATGTCCGACGGCGTCGTGCAGGTGCCCGTCGAGATCCAGTTCCGGACGATCGCCATGGACTTCTGGGCGAGCCTCGAACACAAGATCTACTACAAGTACGACAAGGCCGTGCCGGACAGCCTGCTCGCCGAGCTCAAGCACGCAGCCGAGGCGGCCTCGAGGCTCGACGCGAAGATGGAGCACCTCCACGGCGAGGTCCTCGCGCTCGACCGGGCGACGACCTCGCGGACCACCGCCGACGGGCACCCGAAGCCTCCGTCACTCGCCGACCGGGTCATGACCGAGCTGATCGACGGGCTGGACCCGCGTTAGAGCGCCTTGCGCATCTGCACGGCCATCGTCTCGTAGCCGAGCGATTCGTACAGGCCGCGCGCGATCCGGTTGAACCCGAAGACGTTCAGCCCGAGCGTCTTCGCGCCCTGCTCCTTGGCCGCCGTCTCGGCGAGCTGCATGGCCTGCCGGCCGAGCCCACGCCCGCGGAACGACTCGTCGATCTCCACGTCCCAGATCCACCACTCGTCCGGGTGGCTCGTGCTCCGCGGTCCGATCCAGAGCACGCCGACTGCGGCTTCGTCGAGGACCACCTCGAAGACGAGGTGTCCGACCTGGAGCCGGCCGGCCGGGAACGTCTCGGCGAGGGACTGCGCCGCCTTCGCCGTCGCCTCTGCCTCGGTCTCCCCCGCCTCGATGCGTTCGAGGCGGTACTGCGCGTTCGCGGCGAGCATCCACCCCCGCAGTCGATCGGCGGGCATGCGGACGAGCGTGGCGTTCATGAGGACATCCTCCCAGAACGTCGCGACCCCGTCGCTCGCCGTCCCGCGCAGGGTCGTCGCCGGGCTCGGGAATAGTTCCCGCCCGAAACGAGCTGGACTCCGAAGGACACACGATTGGGACCCGCCCGTCGTCATCCGGAGAATCGAGACATGCCGATCCACACCGCCCCGCAGCCGAACGCGATCGCCGAGCACGATGCCTGGCGCGACGAGCGTCGAGCCGCCGTGACCGCGCCGCTCGGCAACCTCGCCCTCGTCGAGACACGGTGGCTCCCGGAGGAGACGCCGGCCACCGTCGACGAGGCCGCAGCGGGCATCGCCGCCGAGCAGCCGAGCGGCGTCACGGTGACGACGCTCCGCCGCACCCACCTCGACACCGGCCAGGACGAGGTCGGCATCCGCCGATGGGACGCGAACGCACCCGCCATCCGCGCGTTCGACGGCATCGAGGTGTTCCCGTACGACCCCGCCTGGGTCCAGACGGCGCGGTTCACGCCGGTCGACGGCTCGCGGACCGTGCCCTTCGAGCACATCCGCGACAACGGCGGATCACGGGAGCTCGTCGTCCCCGGCGACATCGTGTTCACGCGGGACGGCGTCGAGTACACGATGAGCGCCTTCGACGACGGCGGCACGCTCCTCCTCGTGTTCGGCGACGCGACGAACGGCCGCGACGACGAGTCGGGCACCTACGGCGCCGGTCGGTTCCTGTTCGTGCAGCGGACCCACGACGGCGGCTTCGGTACGGCGGGCGAGGTCGTCCTCGACTTCAACCGCGCGTTCGTACCGCCCTGCGGCTTCTCCGTGCAGTACAACTGTCCGATGCCGCCGCCGCAGAACCGGTTCACCGGAGACGTCCTCGCCGGGGAACGGATCGTCCGGCTCCGCGAGGGCTTCGACCTCTACGCCGTCTGACCCCCAGCACCCCACAGCCTGCACCAGCATCATCACACCCACACCACAGGAGTATCCGTGAAGAGAACCATCGGGCTCGTCGCCCTGTCCGTCGCCGCCGCCGTCGCCCTCGCCGGCTGCGCCGGTGGTGGTGGCAGTTCGGCGACGGGCGACGACGCGACCATCGCCATCGGCTCGCTCTACGAGCCGCAGAACCTCAGCAACACCGGCGGCGGCGGCCAGGGCGTCACGGAGGCCTTCACCGGCAACGTGTACGAGGGCCTGTACCGCCTCACGGACGACGGCGAGGTCGAGCCGGTGCTCGCCGCCGACAGCACGGTGAGCGACGACGGCCTGACGTACACGTTCACCCTCAAGGACCGCGTCACCTTCCACTCCGGCGACCCGCTCACCTCGGCGGACGTGAAGTCGAGCATCGAAGCCGTGACCGCCGAGGACTCGCAGTCGGCGCGGAAGAGCAGCTTCGCGGTGATCTCCGACATCGCGACCCCCGACGACAAGACGGTCGTGATCACCCTCTCCGAGCGCTCCATCTCCTTCATCTACAACCTGAGCTACGTCTGGATCGTCAACGACGCGGCGAAGGACCTCAAGACCACCGAGGACGGCACGGGTCCGTACACGCTCGGCGACTGGAAGCGCGGCAGCACCCTGAGCCTCGAGCGCTGGGACGACTACTGGGGTGAGCCCGCCAAGAACGCGGAGGTGGTCTTCACCTACTTCACCGACGCGACCGCGCTCAGCAATGCGCTCGTCACGAAGCAGATCGACATCATCACGAGCGTGCAGAGCCCCGACCAGCTGAGCCAGTTCACCGACAACGCGGACTACGTCGTCTCCGACGGCGACTCCACGACGAAGGAGCTGCTCGCCTTCAACGACCGGGTCGCCCCGTTCGACCAGGCGCTCGTCCGCAAGGCCGTGTACTCCGCGATCGACACCAAGAAGCTGCTCTCGTCCATCTGGGGCGACTACGGCACGCTCATCGGATCGATGGTGCCGCCGACGGACCCCTGGTATGAGGACCTCACGCAGGTGAATCCGTACGACCCCGAGCTCGCCAAGCAGCAGCTCGCCGAAGCGGGCTTCGCCGACGGCTTCACCTTCACCCTCGACACCCCGAGCTACGACCCGCACCCGGCCGTCGCCGAGTTCCTCCAGAGTGAACTCGCGAAGGTCGGCATCACGGTCGAGATCAACACGATCAGCGCGGACGAGTGGTACTCGAAGGTGTTCAAGGAACGCGACTTCCAGGCGACCCTCCAGGAGCACGTGAACGACCGCGACGTCGTCTGGTACGGCAACCCGGACTTCTACTGGGGCTACGACAACCCCGAGGTGACCCAGTGGGTGTCGGAGGCCGAGCAGGCGACGACCACCGAGGAGCAGACGGCGAAGCTGAAGCTCGTCAACGAGCAGATCGCCGAGGACGCGGCGAGCGTGTGGCTCTACCTCTACCCGCAGATCGTCGTCGCCGCGAGCGACGTCTCGGGGTACGGCGTCAACGGCCTGAACTCGCAGTTCTTCGTGGCGGACATCGTCCGCAAGTAGTCGTCGCCCGGGCCGACCGGCACCGCCCGGTCGGACCGGGCCTCGCTACGCTGAGGTCCACCATGCTCGCTTACCTGCTGCGCCGATCCGCGTTCCTCGTGGTGTCGTTCCTCGTCGCCATGACCGTGCTGTTCGTGCTGCTCCGGCTGCTGCCGGGCGACCCGTCGAACGCCCTGCTCTCGGTGAACGCCACGCAGGAGCAGATCGACGCGGCGCGCGAGCAGGTGGGAGCCGACCGGCCGCTCGGCGAGCAGTTCGCCGCCTGGTTCGGCGGCGTCCTCACCCTCGACCTCGGTTCCTCGTTCGTGAGCTCGCTCCCGGTCGGGCCCGAGATCGCGTCGCGCCTCCAGGTCACCGTGCCGCTGACGCTCCTCGCGTTCCTCCTCGCCGTGGTGCTCGCCCTCGTGGCCGGTGTCGTGTCCGCCCTCCGGGCCGACCGCTGGTACGGCATCGCGTTGTCCGGCCTCTCGCAGCTCGGGATCGCCGTTCCGGTGTTCTGGGTCGGCATCCTGCTCGTCAGCGTGTTCGCGGTGACGCTCCGCCTGTTCCCGTCCGGTGGCTTCCCGCGCGACGACTGGGCCGATCCTGCCGCGGCGCTCACGAGCCTCGCCCTCCCGGTCATCACCATCGCCATCGTCATGAGTGCGTCGATCACCCGATACGTCCGCTCCACCACGCTCGACGTGGTCGGGAGCGACTATCTGCGCTCCGCACGGGCGCAGGGAGCCGGCTTCGGCGAGGCCCTGCTCCGACACGGCGCCCGGAACGCCGCGGTGCCCGTCGTGGCGATCCTCGGCATCGAGCTCGCCACCACCTTCCTCGGAGCCGTCGTGGTCGAGAGCGTCTTCAGCCTGCCCGGCCTCGGGTCGATGCTCCTGACGGCGATCCAGCAGCACGACTACCCGAACATCCAGGGCATCCTCCTCGTCTCGACCCTCGTCGTCCTCCTGACGGGCTTCGTCGCCGACATCGCGCAGCGGCTCATCGATCCGCGTCTGCGCACCTCGATCTCGGGGAACGGGCTCCGATGAGCGCCGTCGACGCCCAGACCGCGCTCGCCGACCGGCGCCCCGTGCGGCGCCGCGCCCGGTCCGCGACGCTGACCGTCGGACTCGTCCTCGTCGGCGTCATCGCCGTCCTGGCGGCCGTCTCGCTCGTGTGGTTGCCCTTCGCCCCCACGGACACCTCCGGCGGTCGCCTCGAGGGGCCGAGCGGCACCCACTGGCTCGGTACGGACAAGCTCGGTCGCGACCTCATGACCCAGCTCATGATCGGCGCGCGCATCGCGCTCGCGACCGGCGCCGGGGCCGTCGCGGTCGGGGCGGTCATCGGCATCGCCGTGGGACTCGCCGCGGCCTTCGCGTCGGCCTGGCTGGACGACACGATCTCCGCCGCGCTCGACGTCGTGATCGCCTTCCCGGTGCTCCTGCTCGCCATGCTCATCGTGGCCGCACAGGGCGCGTCACTCGGCACCGCGATCATCGCGATCGGACTCGCCATGTCGGCCATCGTGGCCCGCCTGACCCGCATCCTCACGAAGCGGGTCCTCAGCGAGCAGTACGTGGTGGCAGCCAGGACCGCCGGGACGAGCTGGGCCGGTGTCATCGGCCAGCACGTGCTCCCGAACATCTGGCCCACCCTGAGCGTGAACCTCGCGCTGCAGTTCGGCATCGCCGTCCTCGCCGAAGCGAGCCTGTCGTACCTCGGCCTCGGCGCGCCACCGCCGAACGCCTCCTGGGGACGCCTGCTGCAGGAGGCCCAAGCCACCGTCACGACGGCACCGATCGGTGCGATCGCTCCGGGTGTCGCCGTGGTGATGCTCGTGGTGGGCGTGAACTTCATCGCGGACGGCCTGCGGGACCTCGGCGATCCGACGAGGAGGCGCGGCGCATGAGCGATCTCCTCGACATCTCCGGCCTGACCATCACCCGGGGCATCCGGCGCGGTGCTCCCGACGGCGCTGACCGGCCGCTCCTCGACGGGCTGGACCTGACCATCGCCGCCGGGGGTCGCCTCGGCCTCATCGGCGGTTCCGGGTCTGGGAAGTCCTTGACCTCCCTCGCGGTGATCGGGCTGCTCGGCGACCAGCTGAGCGCGAGCGGCAGCGTCGAACTGGCCGGCACCCAGGTGATCGGTGCCCCGGACCGCGCGCTGCGGCCGCTCCGCGGTCGGGTGGCCGGACTCGTCTTCCAGGAGCCGCTGACCGCACTCGACCCGCTCATGCGGGTCGGCGCCCAGCTCGCCGAGCCCCTGCGTCGCCATCTGGGACTCCGGGGCGAACGGCTCAAGGAGGCCGTCGAAGCGGCCCTCGTCGAGGTGTCCCTCACCGACACCGCGCGCATCGCCGCCTCCTACCCCCATGAGCTGTCCGGCGGGCAGCGGCAGCGCATCGCGATCGCCATCGCGCTCGCCGGTCGCCCGCAGCTCCTCATCGCGGACGAGCCGACGACGGCCCTCGACGTGACCGTCCAGGCGGAGGTGCTCGCGCTCATCGACCGTCTCGTCCGGGAACGCGGCATGGCGCTCCTGTTCATCAGTCACGACCTCGCCGTCGTGTCGGCCATGGTCGACGAGGTGGTCGTGCTGAGCGAGGGTCGCGCCGTCGAGCGCGGCCCGGTGGCGCAGGTGCTGACGGCACCGAAGCACGAGGACACCCGTCGTCTGGTCGCCAGCGCACGCGCGCTCGACGACGCGCTGGAGGACCCACGATGACCGATGCACCGATCACGGCGACGCCGATCCTCGAGCTGGACGCGGTCGGTTTCCGATACCGCGGCGGTCAGGAGGCCCTGGACGACGTGTCGCTGGCCGTCGGCGCAGGAGAGGCCGTCGGGATCGTCGGTCAGTCCGGCGCCGGCAAGAGCACTCTCCTCCGGCTGCTGCTCGGCCTCGACCGGCCGACCACGGGCTCGGTCCGGTTCGACGGTGGCGCTCTGGACCCCCGCGACCGGACGCTGGTCCGTCGGTTCCGCGCATCGGTGCAGGCCGTCTTCCAGGATCCGTACTCCTCGCTGGATCCGCGGCAGCGCATCGGGCGCATCGTGGCCGAACCGTTGCGATCCCTCCGTTTGGCGACCACCGAGCAGGCGACCGTCCGCGCGTCCGAGGCGCTCGAGGCGGTGGGACTGCCCGCCGACGCGGCGTCGCGGTTCCCGCACGAGTTCTCGGGCGGCCAGCGGCAGCGGATCGCCATCGCCCGCGCGATCGTCCCGAACCCCCGGCTCCTCCTCGCCGACGAGCCCGTCAGTGCCCTCGACATGAGCACCCGGATCCAGATCATCGAGCTCCTCGCCGAGCTGCGGGCCTCGAACGGTCTGGCGCTCGTCATGGTCTCGCACGACCTCGGCACGGTGGCAGCGCTGTGTGAACGCACGATGGTGCTCCGACACGGGCAGGTCGTCGAGGCCGGCGCCACCGCGCAGGTCCTCCATGATCCCGCCGAGGCCTACACGAAGCAGCTCATCGCGGCGATCCCCCGCCTCCCGCGCTGAGTCGACGACGAGGCCGACGACATCGGCCCGGCCGAGCCGGGAATACCGCACCGACGGACGGTGTTCGACTCCGAGTGGCCTCGGCCGCATCGACTCTCCACAGGAACAGGACCCGTGACGCAGGATTCAGCGCAGCCCGACGACCACGACGAGGACCAGCCTGGGGCCGAGCGTCCCTGGCTCAGCGACGAGGAGCGGGCGGCTCTCCGCAAGCCGCTTCCGGAGCGCGCGGTCGTCACGAGCCTCGCCTTCACCGGTCTCGTCGCGGCGTTCATGATGACGCTCGTCACCCCACTCGTGCCGTCGCTCCCGACGATCCTCGGCGTACACGCCTCCGACAGCATGTGGGTCGTGACGGCGACGCTCCTGTCGGCCGCGGTCGCGACCCCGATCGCCGGTCGGCTCGGCGACCTCTACGGCAAACGACGGATGGTGCTCGTCCTGCTCGGGATCATGATGGCCGGTTCGGTGCTCGCCGCCTTCTCGTCCACGATCGTCCCGCTCATCGTCGCCAGGGCCCTCCAGGGGATGGCGATGGGCGTGATCCCGCTCGGCATCAGCATCCTGCGCGACGTGCTCCACGCGAAGCGCCTCGGGCCCGCGGTCGCGCTCGTGAGTGCCACGCTCGGCATCGGTGGTGCCGTCGGTCTGCCGATCTCCGCGGTGATCTCGCAGTACTTGGACTGGCATGTGCTGTTCTGGGTCGCGGGTGCCCTCGGCCTCATCGGCTTCGTCCTCGTCGCGCGTTTCGTCCCGGTGAGCACCCTCCGGAGCGAAGGCGGTTTCGACTGGATCGGCGCGATCGGTCTCGCCGCCGGCCTCGTCCCCATCCTCCTCGCCGTCTCGAAGGGCAACGAGTGGGGTTGGACGAGCGTCCGGACCCTCAGCTGCTTGATCGGCGGCGTCGTCGTGCTCCTGCTCTGGGGATGGTTCGAGATACGGTCCGCCAGTCCGCTCGTCGACCTGCGGATCGCCGCCAGACGGACGGTGCTCTTCACGAACCTCGCATCCATCACGGTCGGCTTCGCCTTCTTCGGCAGCACGGTCGTCCTCCCGGGCATCCTCGAGGCGCCGGTCGGCACCGGAGTCGGTCTCGGGCAGAACATGCTCATCGCGAGCCTCTGCCTCATGCCCAGCGGTCTCATCATGTGGGCGATGTCGCCGGTCGCCGCTCGACTGACCGCGGCCAAGGGCGCCCGGTTGAGCCTGCTCATCGGCATCGCGATCATCGCGGTCGGCTACGCGATCGCGATCGGACTCATGACCGAGGTCTGGCACACCGTGCTCACAGCCACCGCGGTCGGCTTCGGGGTGGGGTTCGCCTACGCCGCCATGCCGACGCTCATCATGGGTGCCGTCCCACCCAGCGAGACGGCGGCCTCCAACGGACTCAACTCCGTCATGCGGACGCTCGGTTCCACGATCGCGAGTGCGGTGATCGGCGCCATCCTGGCCTCACAGGTCGTCACCGACGGCGCTGTCACGACACCCAGTGCGGACGCCTTCCGCCTGAGCTTCGCGATCTGCGCTGCAGCAGCCGTCGTCGGACTCGTCTGCACGATCCTGCTGCCGCGGCACCTCGCCAAGGACACCCGCTCCAGCCTCCACGAGGGCTGACGGGCGATCAGCCGACGATCCCGAGCGCGAACGGGAGGACCGGGCCGGAACCGGCGCGGCGGAGCGCGCGACCGGCGACGGTGAGCGTCCACCGACTGTCGGCGCGGTCGTCGACGAGCAGGACCGGTGCGCCCTCCAACGCTGCGAGCTGCGCCCGGAGTTCGGATCCGACGGTGAAGGCGTCCCAGACGCCGGCCAGGCGGTAGGCGCTGTTGCCGCCCGGACCACCGCGCGGGCCGTCGCCGACGAGGTCGAGCTCCGCGAGGTAGGGCAGTCGCCCGAGCGACGCGATGCCCCTCGCCACGGAGTCGACGAGCTGCGGACGCGACCGTGACGGCACACTGACCACGGCGGCCGGTCGTTGCGCCCACGGCCAATCCGCCAGGACGCGGACGCTCGCGTCGATGACGGCACGGGAGGCGGGAGCATCGGGTGCGCCCGCGGCGAAGAGTTCACGGAGGACACCGCCCCAGCCGAGGTCGGTGAGCCGAGCGAGCGCGCGCCCGGGTTCGAGGCGGTCGTCGAGCGCGATGCGCCCCTTCACCGCTGCGCCGTCCGCGGTGACGCCGAGGCGGTCGGCTCCCGTGGGCCACTGCGCCCGCGGTTCGAGCTCGACGCCGACCCGACCGAGTGCCTCCGAAGCGGAGACGGCCGCGGCGCTGTCGAGTTCGGTGGGGAACCACGGCCCGGCGCACCGGTCGCATCGGCCACAGGGCACCGCGCTCGCGTCGTCGAGCTCACGTTGCAGCACGAGCATCCGGCACTCGTCGCCGCGCTCGTAGGCCAGCATCGCCTGTTGCTCCGCCACCCTGGCCTCGGCGATCCGCCGGTACCGCTCCCGGTCGTAGACCCACGGCTGGCCGGTCGACACCCATCCCCCGGCCACCCGCTGGACCGCGCCGTCGACGTCGAGCACCTTGAGGAGCAGTTCGAGGGGTGTGCGGCGCAGGTTGACGAGCGCCTCGAGCGCGGGCGTGGACCGCGGCTGGCTGTCGAGTGCGTCGAGGACCGCGGTGGCCCGCGCTTCGTCCGGCATCGACGCGGTCGCGAAGTACTGCCAGATCTCCTCGTCCTCCGCTCCGGGCAGGAGCAGGACGTCTGCGTGCTCGGTGGCGCGGCCGGCGCGACCGACCTGCTGGTAGTACGCGACCGGCGAGGACGGAGCGCCGAGATGTACGACGAACCCGAGGTCCGGTTTGTCGAACCCCATGCCGAGCGCGCTCGTCGCGACCAGCGCCTTCAGGCGGTTCTCCTTGAGGAGCCGCTCGGACTCTTCGCGTTCGTCGGGATCGGTCCGGCCCGTATAGGCCCGGACCTCGTGACCGGCCTCGCGCAGCAGCCGCGCGGTGTCCTCTGCGGCGGACACCGTGAGCGTGTAGATGATGCCGGACCCGGTGAGCCCGCCGAGGTGGCTGAGCAGCCAGGTGAGGCGGTCCCGTGACTCCGGCAGCCGGAGCACGCCGAGCCGGAGGGACGCCCTCGCGAGCGAGCCACGGATGGTGAGCACCTCGGCTCCGTGGGAGCCTGCGGCGCCGGGTGCGGTGAGCTGCTCGGCGATGTCGCGGACGACGCGTGCGTTGGCCGTCGCGGTGGTCGCCAGGACCGGGACCTCGGCCGGGAGGCGTCCGATCAGTTCGGCGAGCCGCTGGTAGTCGGGTCGGAAGTCGTGTCCCCAGTCGGAGATGCAGTGCGCCTCGTCCACCACCAGCATGCCCGTCCGGGCCACGAGGGTCGGGAGCTGTTCATCGCGGAAGCGTGGATTGTTGAGCCGCTCGGGTGACACGAGTAGGACGTCGACCTCGTCGGCCTCCAGGCGCGCCCGGACGTCGTCCCATTCGTGCGCGTTCGCCGAGTTGATCGCCACCGCGCGCACGCCGGCGCGCTCGGCGGCCGCCACCTGGTCGCGCATGAGCGCGAGCAACGGCGAGACCAACAGCGTCGGCCCGGCGCCCCGTCGGCGCAGAAGGGCGGTCGCGATGAAGTAGACGGCGGACTTGCCCCAACCGGTGCGCTGGACGACGAGCGCACGACGATGTTCGTCGACGAGCGCGAGGATCGCCTCGAGTTGACCGTCGTGGAACGTGGCCCCCGGAACGCCCGTGAGTGCGGCGAGCGCCGCCGTCGCCTCGGCGACCGATCCGGTGGGGGTCGGTTCGGGGTGGGCGGGGGTGGGCGCGCTGGGGTGGGACATGCGGCAAGTCTGTCAGGAGCTGCTGACGGTGGACTGCGCCGGCGTCTCGGAGGGGCGGTGTGCCGTCGGTTGGTCGGTTGTGGAGGAGCCGCTACCGACCGTCCGCAGCGGCGACGAGTTCGGCGATGACGAACTTGGTCTGCCCCATCATGCATTGCATGGCTCGCGCCGCGCGTTCCCGGTCGGGGTCGTTCTGCAGTTCGGCGAGGATGCCGGGCACGATCTGCCAGGACAGTCCCCAGCGGTCCTTGAGCCAGCCGCATTGGCTCGGGGCACCGCCGTCGGCGATCAGGGCGTCCCAGAGCCGGTCGATCTCGTCCTGGGTGTCGGCTCTGACGGAGAAGGAGAACGCCTCGGTGAACGAGAAGATGGGCCCGGCGTTCATCGCGCTGACGGGCAGTCCTTCGAGCTCGAACTCGACGACCATCGCCTGGCCCGCCGGCATGGGTCCGCCCTCCGGGTAGCGGCTCACCGAGGTGATCCGGGAGTCGGGGAACAGTGACACGTAGAAGGTCGCCGCCTCCTCGGCTTGCGAGTCGTACCAGAGGAACGGGGTGATGCGGTGCTCCATCATGTCGTGCTCCCTCTCAGCCCGGGCGTCGTCGCTCAGGCGCTCTTCTTGCGTTTCGTCGCGGTCGACGGCTTCGACGCCGCGGTCTTGGCGGTAGCGGTCTTCGCGCTACTCGTCTTGGCGGTGCCCGTCTTCGCGGTACCGGTCTTCGCCGAGCTGCTCGTCGCGGCGGGCTTGGCGGTGCCGGACCGTTTCGCTCCACTCGCCGTCTTCGCGCCGGTCGTGCCGCGCTGCCGTTCGATGCTGCGTTGCAGCACCTCCATGAGGTCGATCGGCTCGGCGCCCGTGTCGTCGTCGGGTTCGGGCTGCTCGCCGAAGGTGGCGGCGGTGTCGAGTGCGTCGCCCTGCTCGAGTTTCGCGTCGATGAGCTTCCGGAGCTGTGCCTGGTATTCGTCGACGAACGCGTCCGGGCGGAAGCGGGACGAGAAGGACTCGACGAGCGCCTCCGACATCTCGAGTTCCTTGGCGGAGATGCGGACGCGTTCCTCGAGGGCCGGGAACCGCACCTCGCGGACCTCGTCCTCCCAGAGCAGTGTCTGCAGGAGGATGACGTCCTCGCGCACCCGGAGGGCGCCGAGACGCGTCTTCTGGCGGAGGGCGAACCGCACGATGGCCGTGCGGTCGGTCTCCTCGAGCGTCCGCCGGAGGAGGACGTAGGCCTTGGACGAGGAGGAGTCCGGTTCGAGGAAGTAGCTGCGGTCGAACATGATCGGGTCGAGGTCGTCGCTCGGCACGAACTCGACGACCTCGATCTCGCGGCTGCGTTCCTCGGGGAGCGATGCCAGGTCGTCGGCGGTGAGGACCACCGTCTGCTCGCCGTCCTGGTACGCCTTGTCGATGTGGTCGTAGGTGACGACCTTGCCGCAGACCTCGCACTTGCGCTGATACCGGATGCGCCCGCCGTCGGCGTCGTGGACCTGGTGCAACGAGAGGTCGTGGTCCTCCGTGGCGCTGTACACCTTCACCGGGACGTTCACCAGGCCGAAGGTGACCGCACCCTTCCAGATCGCGCGCATGACCGCTCCCGTCCGCCGGCGGATCCGCCCGCGCTGTCGTGGTGACCAGTAGACACCCGGAACATCGTCAAGGGCTAGCCCTTGACGCCCGTGGGCGGCAGGCTGATCGCCATGGCGAGGACGAGCGGTGGCGGCGCGCAGACGCAGTGGGTCGACGTCGACGGACGCCGGATCCAGCTCACCCATCTCGACAAGGTGCTGTACCCCGAGACCGGCACGACGAAGGCCGAGGTCCTCGCCTACTACGCCGCGGTCGCCGAACACCTCCTCCCGCACCTGGCCGATCGGCCGGTGACCAGGAAACGCTGGGTGCACGGCGTCGGGACGGCTGCGTCGCCGGAGTCGGGGTTCTTCCAGAAGGACCTGGGCTCCTCGGCTCCCGACTGGGTCCAGCGGCTCCCCATCGAGCACAGCGATCACACGAACGAGTACCCGATCGTCGACGATCTCGCGACACTCACGTGGCTGGCGCAGCTGGGTGCGCTCGAGCTGCACGTGCCGCAGTGGCGGTTCGACCGATCCGGCGAGCGCCGTCCGCCCGACCGTCTCGTCCTCGACCTCGATCCGGGTGAGGGGGTGTCCCTCCCCGAGTGCGCGGGGGTCGCGGGCCTGGCGCGGGCGGTGTTGGTGGACATGGGGTTGGATCCGGTTCCGCTCACGAGTGGGAGCAAGGGGATCCACCTGTACGCGGCGTTGGACGGTCGGCAGAGTTCCGAGGAGGTGTCGCTCGTGGCGCATGAGCTCGCGCGGGCGCTGGCCGCGGACGAGCCGGGCCTCGTGGTGAGCGAGATGTCGAAGCAGCGACGCACGGGGAGGGTCTTCGTCGACTGGAGTCAGAACAACGGGTCGAAGACGACGATCGCGCCGCTCTCGTTGCGGGGTCGGTCACGGCCGACGGTGGCGGCTCCTCGCCGGTGGGAGGAGCTCGACGATCCCGGGTTGGCGCAGCTGGAGTTCCCTGCGGTGCTCGAGCGTCTGGCGGACGGTGAGGACCCGTTGCGGGTGCTCGGCGACCCGCGTCCGTCGATCACGATCCGCCCGTCGGAGCACGAGGACCGGCTCGTGGAGTACCGGCGGAAGCGGGATGCGGAGCGGACGCCCGAGCCCGTCCCGGACGGACCGCCGACGCCTGCCGTTGCCGGGGCACCGCCCTCGTTCGTGATCCAGCGACACGAGGCCCGGAAACTCCACCATGACTTCCGACTCGAGCACGACGGCGTGCTGGTGTCATGGGCCCTGCCGAAGGGGGTGCCGACGGATCCGAGCAGCAACCACCTGGCGGTGCGCACGGAGGACCACCCCATCGAGTACGGCAGTTTCGAGGGCACGATCCCCGCTGGCGAGTACGGGGCCGGTGAGGTGACCATCTGGGACGCGGGCACCTACGAGCTGGAGAAGTGGCGCGACGACGAGGTCATCGGGACCCTGCACGGCCGGGCGGGAGACGCGCTCGGCGGGCCGATGCGGTTCGCACTCATCCGGACCGCGGGCGGGACGGGACGGGAGGCGCCGTCGTGGCTCATCCACCGGATGCGGGCCCCGGGTGACCCGCCGGCTCCACCGGTCGCACGGCCTCGTGGGATCCCCACCCCCATGCTCGCGAGTGTCGCGGTACCCGGCGAGCTGGTCGACGACGGTTCCTGGGCGTTCGAGATGAAGTGGGACGGCATCCGTGCGATCGCGAGCGTCGACGGCTCGACGGGGCGGGTGCGGTTGTCGAGCCGGAACGGCAAGGACCTCACGGCGGCGTACCCGGAGGTGGTCGAGGAGCTCGCGGCGTCGCTCGCCGGCCGTGCGGTCGTCCTCGACGGCGAGATCGTGGCGTCGGGACCCGACGGCCGTCCCGACTTCTCGCTGCTGCAGCGTCGGATGCAGCTCACCGCGGAGCGGGACGTCGAACGGGAGCGCCGTCGGACGCCGGTCCGGCTGCTGCTGTTCGACCTGCTCGCGCTGGACGACACGGATCGGACGGAGCTGCCGTACCGGGAGCGTCGCGAGCTGCTCGAGCGGACGATCGAATCCGGGACCGTCGTCCAGGTGCCACCGACGATCGACGGCTCGCTCGACGATGCGCTCGAGGTGAGTCGCGGGTTGCGGTTGGAGGGCGTGATGGCGAAGGAGCTCGACGGCCGCTACCGGCCGGGTCGACGCAGCAGCACCTGGGTCAAGTTCAAGCACGAACGCATGGAGGAGGTCGTCGTGGCCGGCTGGCGTCCCGGTCGGGGCGGGCGCTCGGGTGGGATCGGGTCACTCCTGCTCGGGGTGCCGGGCTCGGACGGACTGCTGCACTACGCGGGTCGGGTCGGAAGCGGTTTCAGCGACCGGGAGTTGGCGGCGACCGCGCTCCGCTTCGAACGGCTGGGTCGGGCGTCGACGACACTCGTGGGTGTCCCACCGGCCGATGCGGCCGACGCCAACTGGGTGGAACCGGTCCTCATCGGGGAGGTCCGCTTCAGCGAGTGGACACCGGACGGGCGGTTCAGGCATCCGGTCTGGCGCGGATGGCGCCCCGATCGGACGGTGGACGACCTCGAAGCGCCGGACCGCGGACGCTGAGCCCGCGCATCGACCGCGGACGTCCTGTCAGGACAAGCGGCCGGATTCGGCGAGGAGGGCGAGGACGGCCGAGACCCGCGGGTTGCTCGAGGTGTCGTGCTCGATCCCGAGCGCCGCGTAGATCGCCGTGAGGTGGTTCTGGACGGACTTCTCCGCGATCCCGAGCCTGGTCGCGATCCCCGTGTTCGAACGACCGGTCGCGAGCAGCTGCAGCACGGCGTACTGCCGATCGGTGAGCGACTCGAGACTCGACCCAGCTCTGGGCCGGGTCCGGTCGATGAGTTCGGGATCGAGCATCGTCTCGCCACGAGCGGAGACCCGGATGGCCTCAAGCAGGATCTCGCGCGTGAGTGACGAGGTCTTCGACAGGTAGCTCCACCCGTCGCGGACGTCGGCCGGCATCTCGAGCAGCATGTCCATGAGGTCGTAGGCGGACAGCAGGACGACACCGAGGCCGGGTTGCGCCCGGCGGAGGGAGACGCCGAGGCTCACCCCGTTGCCGTCGGGGAGCTCGATGTCCATGGTCAGCACGTCCACCGTTCCCGGGAGGAACAGCCTGCGGGCCTCGGCGACCGTACCGGCACGCCCGACGAACTCCACGCCTGGCGCCCCGTCGAGCAGCTCGGCGAGCATGCCGCCGAGCAGCGGTTGATCCTCGATCACGCCGACACGCAGCGGCCTGGTGGTCGCGGCGTCCGTCGTCGCGTCACCGACCGTGGACAGCGCGGCGGGCGAGATATCGGAGTGCGACTGGTGGTGCATGTTCCGAGTATCCCGGATCGACCGGGGAACGACCGAGGGGGAAGCTCCCGAGCGACCGCACGTCGATGTCGGCGGTGGCGGGCACGGCAGGTCAGAATGGAGCCATGACCCAGGAGGCCCGGACCGCTCGCGCTGAGCGCTGGAGCGACAGCCGGGCGTTCATCACGGCAAGTGGCGCCATGGCCGCGGTCTTCGGGCTCGCGGTGTCCTTCCAGAGCGTCTACATCTACACCTGGGTCGCCCCGGGCGGGACGCGTGGCATGCTCGCCGAACGGGTCACCGCGAACCTCGTCTCGTTGAGCGCGGCGATCCTCGTGCTCGCACTCCTGCTGTGGTCGAGGTGGGGGCCGTCGCTCCACGAATGGTGGCGCCCCAAGGTGCTCGCGGGTGTCCTCCTCGTGGCGATGCTGACGGGGCTGCTGCGAAGCGGACTCCAGCTCCTGCTGGGCGTGTACCGCGACCCGAGCCTGCAGACGGTCCTCGTCGAAGCCGGGACGACGACGCTCGCCCTGGCGGTCTGCGCGACGTTCGGGTTCAGCCTCAGTGCCGCCCGGCGACGCGCCCGCGAGGAGGAGCGCGCGCACGCCGATCAGCGACACCGGGCCGACCTCGCCCTCCAGTCCCTGCAGGGTGAGGAGCTGCGGGTGAAGCGGGAGGTCGCGGAAGGCCTGCACGGCACCTTGCAGCAGCACCTCGTCCTGATCAGCGCCCAGCTCGCGTCCGTCACGACAGCACTCGAACAGGGCGGCCCGGACGTCGGGTCGGATGCGGCCAGGACCCTGCGATCGCTCGGCGAGGAACTCCGCACCGTGCGCGAGCGCGACGTGCGGGAACTCAGCCGGCTCCTGTCACCGCCGCTGCTCGAGGTCGGGATCGCCCCGAGCATCCGCGCGATCCTGCAACGGCTGCCCCCGTCGATCACCACCAGTCTCGACGTCTCTCCGGAGTTCCGGCTCCTCGACGACCCGATCGACAACGTCTTCACGACCGCGGAGCGCGCGGTCGTCGTCCGCACGCTCGAGGAGGGCGTGACGAACGCGCTGACCCACGGGGCGGCCGACCGACTCGTCGTGGACCTCCGGGTCTCGTCGCCCGCCACCGAGCGGCGAGGGACGATGGCGGGCGCCGTCGAGCTGCGCGTCGTCGACAACGGCTCCGGTCTCCGCGACGACGCCGAACCGTCCGGCGGCCTGCTGCAGCTGGATCGACGGGCCGGCGCCTTCGGCGGCTCCCTCAGGGTCGGCCCGGCAGCCGACGACGAGACCGGCGGCACCGTCCTGACCCTGACGATGCCCTACCGCGCGCCGGCGATCCGCTGAGCCGGATCAGGCGGTCGAGGTCTCGGTCAGGAGTTCGCGGACGCGCGGGACGACCGCGGAACCGTACAGACCGATGCTGTCCATGAGGTGCTCGTGCGACAGCGAACCGTTGCTGATCTTCAGATCCACGCGGGACAGCCCCAAGCCGTCGACCGCGGTCGCGACCTTCCGTGCGACCGTCTCGGGCGAACCGACGAACAGCGCACCCTCCGGGCCGGCCTCCTGCTCGAAGTGCCCACGCGTCATCGGGCTCCAGCCCCGCTCGCGGCCGATCCGGTCCATCATCGCCCGGTAGTGCGGCCAGAGCTGCTCCTGCGCGAGCTCATCGGTCGCGGCGATGTGGGCCGGCGAGTGCATGCCGACGGGCTGGGTCGGCAGCTGGAACTGCGCGAGTGCGCGGTGGTAGAGGTCGACGAAGGGGGCGAACCGCAGCGGTCCACCGCCGATCACGGCCAGCATCATCGGCAGGCCGTACCGAGCGGTCCGCACGACCGACTCGGGGCTTCCGCCGACACCGACCCACGTCTTCAGCTTCCCGTGCTCCACCCGGGGGTAGACCGACTGCTCCCGGAGCGGCGCGCGCGTCTTGCCCGACCAGGTGACCGGTTCCTGCTCGAGGAGGGCGACGAACAGCTCGAGCTTCTCCTCGAAGAGCTCCTCGTACTGCGACAGCTCGTACCCGAAGAGCGGGAAGGACTCGGTGAAGGATCCGCGGCCCAGGATGGCCTCGGCCCGCCCTCCGGAGATGCCGTCGAGCGTCGCGAAGCGCTGGTAGACCCGAACCGGGTCGTCGGAACTCAGCACCGTGACGGCGGAACCGAGATGGATGCGCTCGGTGCGGGCCGCGATCGCCGCCAGCACGACCTCGGGTGACGAGACCGCGAAGTCCTCACGGTGGTGCTCCCCCACCCCGATGAAGTCGAGGCCGACCGCCTCGGCATGGACGCCCTGCTCCACGACGTTGCGCAGGACCTGCGCCTGGGACAGTGGTGCGCCGTCGGCGTCGACCGTGACGTCACCGAAGGTGTCGATGCCGAACTCGAGGGGTGTGGTCATGGGGTTCTCCAACGTCGTGTGGCTCGCCGCGGGCTCTCACGGCGATTGTATGTGTTTGCATACATATCGGTGAACCCCGTCGCTTCGACGGGTATTCCCGATCCACCCAGGGTGGCAGAACCGGACGCCCGCTGGGAGCACCCTCTCAGCCGTCCCTGGCAAGCTGGAAGACCTGCACCCCGAGCCTTGGAGCCCCTTGTGTCGCCGCGCCGCCTCTTCCGCCTGATCGCGATCGCCGAGGCGATCACCTGGACCCTCCTCATCATCGGGATGATCCTCAAGTACGTCACGAAGACGACCGACGTCGGCGTGAGTATCGGTGGCGCGCTGCACGGCTTCGTGTTCCTCGTCTACGGTGCAACGGTCCTGCTGATCGGGATCAACCAGCGCTGGCCCATCGGCACGATCCTCGTGGGCCTCGTGAGCGCCGTCGTCCCGTACGCGACCATCCCCTTCGACCTCTGGGCGGACCGCACCGGCCGGCTCGACGGGGCGTGGCGCCGTGAGGCGGGCGCCGACCCGCGCGACCAGCGGGTCCTCGACCGCCTGACGCGCTGGCTCGTCCGACACCCGATCCTGCTCGTGGTCGCCGGCGGCCTCGTGGTCGTCGCCGTCTTCACGGTCCTGCTCGTCGTCGGGCCACCGGTCCCGAAGGGCTGATCGTCAGGATCCCTGCGGACCGCTGAAGCCCACCCCTACCCTCAGCCGAGCAGCTCGACCAGATCCCGCGTGATCTCGGAGCGGGCCTCGTCGCTGGAGATCGTCGCCGAACCGTCACCGGGCTGCACCCCGTAGTCACCGAAGCTCGCGTGGTTCGCCCCGTCGATCTCGATCATCGTCGCGTCAGCGGGCAGCCGGACGCGCGCGTCGGCGACCTTCTCCGGGGTACTCAGTCCGTCGTCGCTCCCCGCGAGGCTCAGCACCTCGAGGGACGAGCCGGAGAGGTCGTTCGCGCAGTAACTCCCGAACAGGACGAGGCCCGTCACCGCGGGATCCTCCGCGAGCTGGCAGGCGCGCACCCCACCGAGTGAGTGGCCACCGACGAACCAGGTGTCGACGCCCGGGGCGGCGGCGGTGAACGTCTCCAGCGGCCGTTGGTCGAAGAACGCCAGGTTGAGCGTCGGCTTCGTGATGACCACGGTCACGCCTGCCTCCTCGACGACGCCGGACAGCTTGTACAGGTAGGCGTACGGGTCGACCTTCGCGCCGGGGATGAAGACGAGACCGGTACCGGAGACCGGGCGCTCGGCGTCTGCGGTCGGGGCGAGGACCACCGCGTCGCCGACGTCGGTGACGGAGACCGCCGGATTCTCCCACACCGTGAGTGCGGCGGGACGGGTGCCCTGCATGACGATCTGGGTCCAGACGACGAACCCGAGGACGACGACGAGCACCGCGCAAAGAACTCCGATGAGGATCGACTTCAGCCGCCCCGCCCGCCGTGGTCGGCCAGGGTGCTCGGTCACATCGCTCATGTTGTTCCTCCACGCTCGGCGCCCCGCGAGGATCACGGCGGACCGGCTCCCTCCAGTATCCCAAACCCGGCCCGGCGCGCGTCGGTCGCGAGGCACGCTGCTGCCGGCTGGGCGCCCGGGTCCCGGTCGCGCTGTCAGGCGATCGGCCTATGCTCGACGGGTGACCACCACTCGCACGAAGCACCCCACCGGGCCGTCGATGACGATCGGCCTCATCACGCACCCCACGAAGAACATCGACGACTCCGTCCGCATCCTCCGCTCATGGCAGCTCGAACACGGCGCGCGCCTCGTCGGACTCCGCGCGGAGGCCAACCGGCTCGGCGACGACGTCGAACTGCTCGACGAGGACGCCTTCGCGTCGTCGGTCGACGTCGCCGTGGCGATGGGCGGCGACGGCACGATGCTCGGGGCGATGCGGCTGCTCGCCGGCCGATCCGCACCGGTGCTCGGCGTCAACTACGGCAACGTCGGCTTCCTCGTGGAGGTCGAGCCGGCCGCACTCGCGGAGGCGCTCCAACGGGTCAGCGACAACGAGTTCTCCCTCGAACCGCACCACGGCCTCGAGGTGACGATCACCACCGGCGAGCAGGTCGCCCATCTCCTCGCCTTCAACGATGTCTCGATCGCCCGGCGCCCGGGAACCGGCGTGGTCATGGCCGACCTCGCCGTGGACGGCACCGCCTACGGGTACTTCAAAGCCGATGCGATCGTGATCGCCACCCCGACCGGATCGACGGCCTACAACTACGCGGCAGGCGGGCCGGTGCTCTCCCCCGCCGTCGCCGCCACCGTCGTGACGCCGGTCGCCCCGATGTCGGGCATCGACCGCTCGTTCATCCTCGGGCCGGCGGAGCGCCTGCAGTTCTCGATCGGGACGGCGACCAAGCAGGCCGCCGTCGAGATCGACGGCCAGGTCCTCGCCGATGTCGCGAGCGGCGCGGTCGTGACCGTCCGGCTCGTGCGCGACGCAGCCAACGTCGTGCGACTCGACCCGAGCCGGCACTCGCGCAAGGGCCGGATGAAACTCAGCCTGCTCGACCTCCCGTTGCGTCGTGATCAGCTGCTCGACCTCGTTCCACCGGACATCCGCGCGCGCGTCGAGCGTCCGTCGCGGGTCCGCCGGACGCGCAGCAAGCCGGCCGACCCCTCGCACTGAGTCCCGCGCCCGCCCGCAGCGCGGCGCCGGCGCCGGCGCGGGGCGGGCGTCACGACGTCGGCAGGACGACCCCGATCGGTTCGCGCTTCTCCGCCTGGAAGCGGTCCTCCGTGCGTCCGTAGGCCCAGTACCCGGACAGTGACAGCTGGGAGCGGTCGAGCCCTCGTTGGGTGAGGAACACCTCGCGCAACGCCTTCATCGACTCCCGCTCGCCGTGGGCGAAGACCTGCACGCGTCCGTCGGGCCACGGGTGTCCGCTGATGGCGGTCGCGAGGAGCGCAGCCGTCGATTCGTCGCGGGCCGCACGGCCGACCCAGATGAGCTGCACCCCGGCCGGGTGGTCGAGGTCGACGAGGTCGTCCCGCCCACCGATCTCGAGGAACGCGAGCCCCTTCGCATCCGCCGGGAGCGCTTCGAGGGCGGCGGCGATCGCGGGGATCGCCGACTCGTCGCCCGCGAAGAGGTGCCAGTCGGCGGTCGGGTCGGGCCGGTAGGCACCGCCGGGGCCGGCGAGCACGACGCGGTCTCCCGGCTGCGCGGCAGCGGCCCACGGGCCGGCGATCCCCTCATCGCCGTGCACCACGAAGTCGATGTCGATGGTGCCCGCCGCCTGGTCAACGCGTCGCACCGTGTAGGTGCGGGTGACCGGGAGGTCGGCGGGTGCCAGCGTCTCGCGGAGCGCCGCGAGGTCGTACGGCGGCTCGAGGCCGAGTTCAGGCTTGGCGAAGGAGATCTTCACGTAGCTGTCGGTGGCGTCCTTGGGCTGGAAGTCGGCGAAGCCGGGACCGCCGAGGGTGAGGCGCACGAGGTGCGGTGTGACCCAGGAACTGCGGATCACCTCGAGGATCATCTGTGGACGTGGGGCTCGAGGTCGCGGTGTCGTCGTCATGATTGTCTCCATTCTGCCGCCCATCGGACGGTCTCGGCATCCCCGATCCCGCTGTCATACTGGAGGAATGGCTACGACCGCAGGCTGGTACCCGCACCCCGACGACCCGACGAAGGAACTCCACTTCGACGGCGAGACCTGGGGCGACTCGAGGGTGCTGCGGTTCCAGCGGGACAAGCCGTCGCAGGCCGACGCCGCGGGCTGGTACCCGCACCCGACCGACGAGGAACGCCAGGTCCACTTCGACGGACGGACGTGGACGGACACGCGGGTGTTGCAGCTCAGCGGCGGCGCGTCCGGTGACGGCGGGCAGGCCCCGGTCTACGTGTCGCCCGCCGAACTGCCGGCACCGGAACGCGAGAGCCGTGCCTGGACGATCGCCAAGGCCGCCCTGTCGTTCGGTCCCATCGTCGCCATCGCGGTCGTCGGCGTGCNACCGGCGGGGCGCTCTTCGTTGGCATGGGTCCTACTTGGCTGCGACGGCCTCGGGGGTCGCGATCGACGAGGCGAGCACCTCGTCGAGGCCCGCGGACGCCTCTTCGTCGGTCATCGACTGCGCGAGCGCGAGTTCGGAGACGAGCACCTGGCGCGCCTTCTGGAGCATGCGCTTCTCGCCGGCCGACACGCCGCTGTCCTGGTCGCGACGCCACAGGTCGCGGACGACCTCGCCGACGCGGTGGACGTTGCCACTGGCCATCTTCTCCTGGTTGGCCTTGTACCGACGCGACCAGTTGCCGGGCTCCTCGACGAACGGCTCGCGGAGCACGCCGTAGACGGCCTGGACGCCGTCGTGGTCGATGACGTCGCGGACACCGACGAGGTCGGCGTTCGCGATCGGCAGCTTGATGGTGAGCTCGGACGTGTGCACGCGAAGCGTCATGACGTCCTGCTCGACACCCTTGATCGTCACCTTCGACAACTCGGTGATGGTGACCGCTCCGTGGTGCGGGTAGACCAGGGTCTCTCCAACGATGAACTGCATGGTTCCTCTTCTCTTCTCAGGTCGTCACCGGTACTCGCGCACCGGCGTCGTCGTGCTCCGGCGGTTCAGCGGCCGGATGGTTCGGGGGTCGGTGGTGGCGGTGACGCGCCGACGGGTCGTTCGTCGAGCAGCCAGGCGGGCAGCAGGGCGACCAGGGCTTCGACCAGTTCGTCGTCCGAGACGTCGATGCGTCCGCGGCGCCAGCCGTCGACGAGGGAGAGCGTGCCACCGGCGACATAGGCGGAGACCAGGCCCGCCGGGATGCCGGCCGGGACTTCGGTGCGCTCAAGCAGCGAGCCGATGAGGTGGTCGGCGTGCTCGCCGACGAGGTCGTCGAACGCGCTGCGGGCGACGGGGAGCTCGAGCACGCTCGAGTAGAGCGGTGCGTCTTCGAGGAGCTGGGCGACGAGCCGTCGGTAGGCTTCGCGGGCGCGCTCGGCGCTGCCCAGCGACTCCCCCGCGGGACGCACCGAGACACCGGACGCGGCAAGGCCGGCGAACTGCACGCGCAAGTAGGCCGCGGTGAGGTCGTCGAGGCTGGAGAAGTGGGCGTAGAACGAGCTGCGGCTGATGCCGGCGACCCGGACGATGTCGCCGACGGACACGCGTTCCGGCCGGCCGGCGAGAATGGTGGCGACGGCGTCGAAGATCGTCTGCCTGGTGCGCTCGGCACGGGGGTCGCCCGTCACTCGGAGGATGGGAGCGAAGCGCTCGACGCGCGACGGCGGAGCGGGACGTTCAGTGGTGGACTGCTCGACACCGAGGGCGGGAACTCCTGATGTGCGAGGCATTCCCACCAGTGTACCACGACTTCTCGGACAGCTGTCCGAGACAGCACCTGTCGGTCTCGAGCGGGTCACGCCTGCAGCCAGGTCCATCCGAGCACACCTCTCCCCCACGAGCCGAGGCAGCGCGACCCGAGTGCCCTTCGACAGGCTCGGGAACCGGAAATGGCGCGGGCGTACGTTCTCACGGTCACCGAGCTTGTCGAAGTGCCCACGAGGACTCCTCGTCGTTCCGGGCGCACCTTTCCCGCTCACTGAGCTTGTCGAAGTGCCCACGAGCAACCCTTCGACAGACTCGGGAACCGGAAATGGCGCGGGCGTACGTTCTCACGGTCACTGAGCTTGTCGAAGTGCCCACGAGCAACCCTTCGTCACGTCGACAAGCTCAGGGCGGCGCAGCTCAGGGACCGGCGGGGGTCAGAACGGTGCGGGGTCCGGTTCCGTCCGGTGGCGTTTGCCGTCAGGTGTCATCCACTCGAGGACCCCGCCCGGCCGATGGTCGAGGTCCCACCCGGGGAAGTGCTTCATCCGGTGGTGATGTCGGCAGAGGCAGGCGAGGTTGCCGACATCTGTTGTGCCGCCGTCGTCCCACGCGACCGAATGGTCGAGGTCGCAGGCCCGGGCGCGCCTCCCGCAACCGGGTGCCCGACAGGTGCCGTCCCGAAGCCGCACTGCCCGTTGGAGGTCGGCGGGAACCCGGTACTGATTCCGCCCAACCGACAAGACCGCGCCGGTTTCCGGCTGGACCAGGATCCGGGTGAAGCTCGGTGCGTTGACCGCGATACGTGCTGCGGTCTCCGGATCGATCGGACCGTACCCGTCGAGGGTGGCCGGGGCGTCGCTGACGCCGGCCATGGTGAGCGCCGGCACCGTGATCTGCACCGTCGGCTTGATGTGCTCCTGCACCTCGATCGGATGCGGAAGCACCGGGCTCGACATCACGTCCTCGGGCGTGACGCCGGTGAGCGCGAGCGCCGCGAGGGCGTCCGCCTGCAGCTGGGTGCAGGTGCGGGTGTCACCGGCCTTGAGCGACTCCGCCGCCGCTGCTTCGACGCGCTCGATGATGCCCTGGGCGATGGGTGCGGTGGTGAAGAGGTGCACCCAGGCCATGCCGTCGGCGGCGGGCTCGAACTCGACCCGGCGGTCCACCTCCGAGCGGGTTGCGCGCGCCGTGATGGATTCGGGGTGGAGGCGCTCGCGCAAGACGCGGGCACTCGTGCGGAGGCCAGCGACAGTAGTGCGCTCGGCGACGACGAGGACCTGTTCGAGGAACACCGCCCGACCCGCGGTCGGGACGTCGCAGAGCTGGTCGGTGATCACCTGCGCATGTCGGGCCGAGATGCGGCCGGCCTCCAGTGACGCGAGTACGGTCGGTGCGTCGTTCACGAGGCGTTCGGCGTCGTTGGTCGCACGCTGGATCGTCCGCTCCGGCGTCCGGGTCGCCATCGCGAGGGCCGCACATGTCGACCGGCGGGAGAGCGCCTGCCGTTCAGCCGGCGGGAAGACGGCCGGCACCGTGGCGTCGGCGAACGCGTCGGCATAGGCGGCGGAACGGGCGAGCAGGCGCGCCTTGCGTGCGTCCAACGTGGCCTGCTGCCGGTGGATCTCAGTCCACTCGTCCGAGAATTCCGCCAGCTGCGCGGCGCACTCGTCGCTCGCGCGGATCGCGGTGATGGTGGTCTCGGTCATGGAACCAGTCCATCATGGACCACTGACATTCCAGATGCTGAGTCGTGACGGTTGGGGAAGTCTCCTCGTGTGCCCATCGACAAGCTCAGTGACCGAAAGAGAGATACGGGCTTCGCGGGGTCTCTGGTGTGCCCTTCGACAGGCTCAGGGACCGGAGAAGGGGGCTCGGCGAACGGAGTGAATGCGAGGGCACCTCTCCCGGTCACTGAGCCTGTCGAAGTGCCTACGCGAGCCCTTCGACAAGCTCAGGGACCGGGAGAAGATCACCGGAACGGGAGGTCCCTCGCCGGGTTTGTCCAGGTGGAAGTGTTCCCCGGCTACGCGGCTGCCGGGGCGGCGATGTTCACCAGCCAGGTGATCCCGAAGCGGTCCTGCACCATGCCGAAGGAGTCGCCCCAGGGGGCCACGCTCAGCGGCTGCTGGACGGTGCCGCCATCCGAGAGCCGCTCGAAGTACTCGCGCAGTTGGGTCTCGTCGGTGTCCGACCCGCTCAGTGACATCGAGAAGTCACTGCCCCTGCTGTAGTCCATGTGCTTCGGCGTGTCCGATCCCATGAAGACGACCCCGGCATCGCCGGTCAGCTGGGAGTGCATCACCAGATCGACCTCGTCCGGCTCGACCGCGGCGCCGAAGTCGCCGAACGTCGACACCGTCAGTTCGCCACCGAAGACCCCCTGATAGAACTCCATCGCCTCGCGGGCTGTCCCGCGGAAGCCGAGGTACGGGTTGAGCGTCGTCATGATCGTCCCTTTCGCCTGGGCGGGCGCATCGTCGCGCTCGTCTCGCGATCATTCTCACGCTCCGGCGTCGCATGCGCGAGCACGTTCCGGTGTCTCCGTCACGAGGGGCCGGGACGCCCACGGCTACTAGGCTCGTCTGGTGCCCTCGCAACCCCAGCCCCTCCGCATCGCGATGATCTCGCTCCACACCAGTCCCGGTGACGAGCCGGGTTCCGGTGACGCCGGCGGGATGAACGTCGTGGTCCGTCATCAGGCCGTCGCGATGGGCGCAGCGGGCCACGAGGTTGACGTCATCACCCGGCGTTCTTCGGCCGACCAGCCGTCCGCCGCATCCCTCGCCCCCGGCGTGACCCTGCGCTTCCTCGACGCCGGTCCCGCCGAGCCGGTCGCGAAGGGTCGGCATGAGGAGTTCGTCGAGGACTTCCGCTCCGAACTCGCCCGACTGCCGCGATACGACGTCCTGCACGCCCACCACTGGTTCTCCGGCATGGCCGCACTCCCCCTCGCGCGGGAGCTGGGGATCCCGCACGTGCAGAGCTTCCACAGCATCGCCGCCGAGTCCACCACGCCGCTCTCGCACGGCGAGCGCGCCGAGTCCCCCGGGCGCCTGGCCGGCGAGGCACGGCTCGCCGCGGAGTCGGACGCGGTCGTCGCGATCAGTGCAGCCGAGGCCGACACCGCGATCACCCGGCTCGGAGCCCGCGCCGATCGGGTGTCGATCGTGCCACCCGGGGTCGACGGGACGCTGTTCCATCCGCTCGACGGCACCCGGTCCGGTCGTCCGACCGCGGTGGTCGCCGGTCGCCTCCACCCGCTGAAGGGCTTCGACCTCGCCATCGAGACCATCGCAGCGGTCGCGCCCGAGCTCCGCCCCGAACTCGTCATCGCCGGTGACGTCTCGGTCGACTACGACCGCTACGCCGAGGAACTCGCCGCGCTCGCCCACGACCTCGGTGTCGCCGACGACGTCCGCTTCGTCGGGCCGCAGTCGCGCGTCGGGCTCGCCACGCTGTTCCGCGAGAGCACGCTCGTGCTCGTCCCCTCCCACTCGGAGACGTACGGTCTCGTCGCGCTGGAAGCCGCGGCGAGCGGTGTGCCCACCGTCGTGGCCGCCTCGGGCGGCTTGCGGGAGGCCGTCGTCGACGGTGAGACGGGCATCGTCATCGACTCCCGCGACCCGCAGGTCTGGGGTGCTGCGGTCGCGTCCATCCTCGGCGACCCGGGGCGGCTCGCGCAGCTCGGCTCGGCAGCGCGACGTCGGGCGGAGCGGTTCGACTGGCAGCGCTCGGGAGACGCCCTCGTCGACGTCTACCGTCCCTTGCTCGACACCACTCCGGCCGTCGTCACCGCTCCGGCGACCTCGGCCTCGTGAACCGCGGACTCCTCCCGCTCGTCGACAGCGGGCGCACCGTCCTGTTCGCACACGCTCACCCCGACGACGAGACGCTCGCCTCGGGTGCCCTCATCGCCGAGCTCGTGGACCACGGTGCTCGCGTCGTCCTCGTGACGGCCACGCGAGGCGAGCGCGGCGAGGTCGTCGACGGCCCGCTCCGGTCTCTCGCCGGCACCGCTGCACTCGCGTCCCACCGTGAGTCGGAGCTCGCCGCCGCCTGCCGGACGCTCGGCGTGGCCGAGCAGTTCTGGTTGGGCACGAGTCCGGCGGCCCGGCCGGGGACGTCGACGCGATACGTTGACTCGGGCATGCGGTGGGTGCGCGAGGGACTCGCCGGCCCCGCTGACGACGTCTCCCCCGGCGCGTTCTCACTCGCGCCGCTCGACGACGTCGCCGACGACCTCGTCGCGCTCATCGGACACGTCTCGCCGGACCTGGTCATCAGCTACGACCACGGTGGCGGGTACGGGCACCCGGACCATCTCCGGATGCACGAGGCCGCGATCATCGCGGCACGGAGGAGCGGGGTGCCGTTCGCGGAACTCGTGCACCACCGCACCGACCTCGAGCCGGTGGGCGACGACGCCGTGTGGTTCCCACTCGAGCACCGCCTCCCGGTCGTCGCCGCGGCACTCGCGGAACACGCCAGCCAGCTGACGGTCGACGGCGAGCAACTCGTCCACTCCGGTGGTCAGCGCGAGGACATCACCACCTCGGTGGGCCTGCGACTCCGGTCCCGCTAAGCGGTCGCTGACTGGTTCCGGTGCTCCCGTGGCATGCGGGCCGCGAGCACGGGGACGAGCAGCATGAGCACGACCGCGGAACCGAAGGCCGCGGGGAACGAGAAGGCGTCGAGCAGTGCGCCGGCGACCAGCGGGCCGACGATGGCGCCGAGGTCGGACGTCGCCTGGAACACCGCGACGGCCCGGCCTCCCCGACCACCCGCGGCGTCTCCGACGGCAGCCGCCGGCGCGGTCCCGAGGAAGGCCGCCGCGACACCGTAGACGCACAGGGCGACGACCAGCAGCCAGAGCTCGCCGACGAACGGCATGGCGAGCAGCGCCGCCGCCGCGACCGGGAACGCGACGAGCATCGCGGGTCGCCGTCCGACGGTGTCGACGAAGCGGCCGGCGGGACCGAGCGCGAGCGTCTGCGCGACAGCGGCGATCGCGAAGGCGATCCCGGTCCAGGCGGCCTCCTCATGGAGCGCCTCCACGACGAGGACCGGCACGAGTGCGCCACGGACGCCCATCGACGCCCACCCGTTCGCGAAGTTCGCGAGGAGCGCCGCCTGGTACCGGCGATCGGCGAGGACGGTGCGGAAGGGCTCGGCCTGCGTGGCGGTCTCGATCGGCGCGGCGATCCGACTGCCGCGCAGCATCACGAGTCCGAGGAGGCCGGCGACCGCGAGGGTCCCGGCGTAGAAGAAGAAGGGTGCCGTGAGCGAGATGGTCGCGAGCAGGCCACCGACGGCCGGCCCGGCCATACCGCCGACGAGGAACCCGCCCTGGTAGAACCCGACCGCCCGTCCACGACGGTGCGGTGGGGTGGTGCGCAGCAGCAGCGTCATCGCGGCGACGGAGAACATCGCCGACCCGATCCCTCCGACCCCGCGGAGCAGGAGCAGCTGCGGATAGTCCGCCGCGAGCCCGACGAGCGCGCTCGACACCGCGACGATCCCGATGCCGGTGGCCAACACCACCCGCTCACCGATCCGGTCGACGAGCGCACCCACGAACGGGTTCGCGATGAGCCGCATGAGCGCGAAGACCGAAACGACCGCCCCGACCTCGAGGTAACCGACGCCGAAACTGCGCACGTACACGGGCAGGACCGGGATCACGACACCGAACCCGAGCATCACGAAGAACGCGACACCGCCGAGGACGAGGACCTCGCGGCCGAGAGGCTCACGAGGAACGGCTCCCGCTCCGCCTGGACGACGGAACGGGAGCCGGATCATGCTCTCAGGGTATCGGTGCGATCAGCCGATCGTCGCCGTGTCGATGACGAAGCGGTAGCGGACGTCGCTGCGGACCACGCGGTCGTAGGCGCCCTCGACCTCGTCGGCACCGATGAGCTCGATCTGCGAGCCGATGCCGTGCTCGGCGCAGAAGTCGAGCATCTCCTGCGTCTCGCGGATGCCGCCGATGTTCGAGCCCGCGAGCGAGCGGCGGCCACCGACGAGCGAGAACACCCGGAACTGCTGCGTGTTCTCGGGCAGTCCGACGAAGACCATCGAGCCGTTGAGCTTGAGGGTCGACAGGTAGGCGTCGATGTCGAGGTCGGCGGAGACCGTGTTGATGATGAGGTCGAAGCGTCCGCGGAGCGACTTCAGGGTGCCCTCTTCGCCGGTCGCGTAGTAGTGGTCGGCCCCGAAGCGCTTGCCGTCCTCCTCCTTCGAGGTCGTCTGGCTGAGCACGGTCACCTCTGCACCGAGGGCGTGGGCGATCTTGACGCCCATGTGACCGAGGCCACCCATCCCGACGATGGCGACCTGCTTGCCGGGACCTGCGCCCCAGTGCTTCAACGGCGAGTAGGTGGTGATGCCGGCGCACAGCAGGGGTGCCGCGACGTCGAGCTCGATGCCCTCGGGGATGCTCAGCACGTAGTTCTCGTCGGCGACGATCTGCTTGCTGTAGCCGCCGTACGTGGGCTCGCCGTCGTACTCACGGCCGTTGTAGGTGGCGACGTTGCCCTTCAGGCAGAACTGCTCCTCGCCGGCGAGGCAGTTCTCGCACTCGCGGCAGGAGTCGACGAAGCAGCCGATGCCGACGCGGTCGCCGACCTGGTGCTTGGTGACCGCGTCGCCGACCTCGGTGACGATGCCGGCGATCTCGTGGCCGGGGACCATCGGGAAGATGGCCTTGCCCCATTCCTCGCGGGCCTGGTGGATGTCGCTGTGGCAGATGCCGGCGTAGTGGACGTCGATGACGACGTCGTTGGCGCGCGGCGCACGGCGCTCGATGGTGCCGACCTCGAAAGGCGCGTCGGCGGTGGGCTTGATGATGGCGGCGACGGTGGTCATAGGACTCCTCGGGCTGGGGGTGTTGGGGGTGCCGTGGGGCGGGATGCACGCGCCGGACAGCACGTTCGACGCTAGCAGCCCACTCCACCGGACGAACCCCCAAGGGACGATCACCCGAGCTGTGCTACGAGCGGTGCGGAGGTGTGAATCCCTGCAGAGTTGCTTGGCAGTTCCCGCAGAGGATCGGCCTCGGGGTGGCATCCTGCCGCGAACCCGAGCAAGGTGGGGAACTCGTATTCGCGAACGGAACGGAGAACACACATGCTCACCCTGACCGAGAACGCTGGCCGAGTCGTCAAGACCCTCGCCGAGAACGCACCACTCACCCCGGGACTGGTCGTCCCGGACGACGCGTCGTCGCTCACGCACGGCGCCGGATTGCGCATCAGCAGCAGCTCCGACGACAACAACTTCGAAGTCACCATGACGGCGACGCCGCACGAGGCCGACCAGGTCATCGAGAGCGCCGGAGCGACCGTCTTCCTCGAGGAGTCCGCAGCCGTCGCCCTGAGCGACGCGGTCCTCGACGCGCAGATCGACGAGCAGGGCGGCGTCCGCTTCGCCCTCGGCAAGGCCGAATAGCGCCCTGAGTCCGCAGAACGCCCGGTGATCCACGGTCACCGGGCGTTCGTGTGTCCGGTGGGCTCAGTCCTCGGAGTGTTTGGCGCGACTCGGCTGCACCCTCGGCGGCTCGCCCGGCATCTTCGGGAAGTCGGGAGGGAACGGGAGCTCCCCCAGTCCCTGCTCGAGGTCCCGCTCCCACCACTGCAGGAGGACGTCGATGCGCCCGGCGGTGTCGTGCATGCCGGCCCACGGGTCTCCGGTGGTCCGGAGTCGCTCCGGGACGGTCCGCACCGTGAAGGCGCCCGGATCGATCTCGGGGAGTTCGTCCCAGGTCACGGGGCACGAGACGGTCGCCGAGGCCAGCGCACGCGGGCTGTAGGCGCCGGCCATCGTCCGGTCGCGGTTCGCCTGGTTGTAGTCGACGAAGATGCGTTCACCGCGCTCCTCCTTCCACCACGAGGTCGTGACCCGGTCGGGATCCCGTCGCTCCAGTTCCCGAGCCGCCGCGATCACGGCGTGCCGGACGTCGAGGAACTCGTGCTCCGGCTCGATTGGCGCGAACACGTGGACACCTCGGTTGCCGGAGGTCTTCACGAACCCCGTCAGACCGACCTCCGTCAGCAGCTCCCGCAGCGAGCCCGCAACGCGCACGGCGTCGGCGAAGTCGGTTCCCGGCTGCGGGTCGAGGTCGATCCGCAGTTCGTCCGGATGGTCGGTGTCCGATGCCCGTGACGGCCACGGGTGGAACACGACCGTGTTCATCTGCGCGGCCCAGACGACCGCAGCGGCCTCGTCGAGGACGAGTTGCGGATGCCGCCGGCCACTCGGATACACGACGTCGACCGCCCGGACGTACTCCGGCGCTCCCTTCGGCGGGTTCTTCGAGAAGAACCACTCACCGTCCACACCGCCCGGGAACCGCTGCAGGGACACCGGGCGGTCACCGTTGGCGGCGAGGAAGGCCGGCGCGACCTCGATGAGGTATTCCGCGAGCTCCCGCTTCGTGACACCGGACTCCTCCCAGAGCACGCGGTCGGGACTGGAGAGACGTACCTCGCGGTCGCCGTGCGGTCCGGGGACGGTGAGGACGATCGCGGTGCTGGCCATGTCGGACACCGTACGCGCCCCGCCCGGCGTGGTCACGAGGGTGGTGCTCGTCGCCGCAGCGGAGTAGAACGGGACCTGTCCATCGAACCCGCCGTCACCACCCTGCCGAGGAGCCACCATGCGCGAGGTCCACGCCTCTCTCTTCCAATCCGTCGACGGCGTCGTCGAGTCGCCCGATCAGTGGCAGTTCGACCACTTCGACGCCGACATGGGCGCCATGATGACCGAGGCGATCGCTCCGATCGACGACGTCCTGCTCGGCCGCGTGAGCTACGAGCAGTGGAGCGGGTTCTGGCCGACGGTCGGCGACGACGACCCGTTCGGCTCCTTCATCAACCCCGTCCGGAAGCACGTCGCATCACGCACCCTGGCGGGCCCGTTGTCCTGGGAGAACGCGACGCTCATCCCCGGCACGCTCGAGTCCTTCGTCGAGGAGCTCAAGCAGCAGGACGGCGGGCGCATCGCGGTGCAGGCGAGCATCTCCGTCGTGCGGCAGCTCCTCTTCGCCGGTCTGCTCGACCGGCTCACCCTCATGATCCACCCGGTGGTCGCCGGCGCCGGGCGTCATCTGTTCGAACCGAGCGACCCCGTGACACGCCTGGAGCTCGTCCACTCGGTGCGGACGAGCTCCGGCAACGTGCTCTCGACATACGCTCCCCGCGCCTAGGCGGGTCGCCGCACGGCCGACTCAGCCCAGGTGGACGGCCTGCTGGTCGCCCGAGGGCAGGAGGTCCTCCTTGCGACCGCGGATGCAGACGATGGCGATGACACTCGCGATCACGAGGCCGACCGCAGCCGCGATGAACGCCGCCGAGTAGCCCTGGGTGAACGCCACGAGCTGCGACGCCCGATCGGTGACCGTCGCCTGGTCGGTGACACTCGCGTACACCGTGGTGAAGACCGACAGGCCGATCGACCCACCGATCTGCATGGAGGCGTTCGCCGTGGCGGAGGCCGCACCGGCGTCGTGCGGGGCGACACCCGTCAGCGCGAGGTTCTGCATCGGGACGAAGATCATCGCCATGCCGATCCCGAGCACGAGGAGCGCCGGCAGCACCTGGACGAAGTAGTCGCCGTCGGCCGTGATGCGGCTGAGGTACACGAGGGCGGCCGCCGCGATGAGCGGACCGATGATGAGCAGCGGGCGCGGGCCGATGGCCGGCAGGAGCTTCGTGGCGATCGGGGCGACGATCATGATCGCGACGGTCATCGGGAGGGTCGCGATGCCCGCCTCGAGCGGCGGGAAGCCGAGCACGATCTGCAGGTGGAACGTCAGGTAGAGCAGGGCCCCGATCATGACGCTGCCGACGATCATCTGCATGAGGAAGGCACCGCCGCGGACCCGGTCCGCCACGATGCGCAGCGGAAGCAGGGGCTGTGCAACGCGCATCTCGATGAAGACGAAGAGGGAGAGGAGTCCCGCACCGAGCGCGAGGAAGCCGATCGTGTCGGCGCTCCCCCAGCCGCCCTCGGCGAGCGTGAAGCCGTAGACGAGGGAGCCGAGGCCCAGGATGACCGTGATCGCGCCGAGCCAGTCGTAGCGGTTGTCGCCCTCGGCCTTGCTCTCGGTCACGAGGATGAGGCCGGCGATGAGTCCGACGATCACGAACGGCACGTTGACGAGGAGGCACCAGCGCCAGTCGACGAACTCGGTGAGCACGCCGCCGAGGATCAGGCCGACGGCCGCTCCCGCACCGGCGACGGTGCCGAAGACGGCGAAGGCCGTGTTGCGGTCGCGTCCGTGGGAGAAGGTGACGGTGAGGAGCGCGAGTGCGGCAGGTGCCATGAGCGCGGCGAACACGCCCTGCAGACCGCGGGCGACGATGAGCTCGGTCCCGCTCTGGGCGAACCCGCCGAAGGCCGATGCGGCGCCGAAGCCGACCATGCCGACCAGGTAGGTGCGCTTCCGGCCCCAGTAGTCGGCGATGCGGCCACCGAGCAGCAGCAGCGCGCCGAACGCGAGGGCGTAGGCCGTGACGACCCACTGACGCTGCGTGTCCGACAGCTCGAGCTCCTGCTGGGCTGCCGGAAGGGCGATGTTCACGATCGTGCCGTCGAGGACGACGATGAGCTGCGTCATCGCGAGGACGACGAGGACCCACCAGCGGCGGGCCGGAGAACCGGACGGTGCGTTGGTGGGGTGCGATGCGGTGGCTGCGGATGCAGACAAGGAGGACCTCCGTGCGAGGGGTGTGGGTGCTGGGGGTTTCCAGCCCCAGATCGATGCTCGACACACGGCGCGAGTGCAGCACGGTGCGGACGATCAACCACCCCAACCACGAAGTCGGGCAGAGGACCAGGATAGCGGATGCCGACGTCGCTGCACCCGTGAGGCCACGCGGATCACTCCGAGGTGACGAGCTCCAGGACGGCCTCCGGGTGTTCCAACGCCGCGAAGTGCCCGGTCGCCGGCAGGGTGCGCAGTCGGAGGTCCGGGACGAGGGCAGTGAGGACGGCTGCATCGTCGGGCCCGATGAAGACGTCGCGGTCGCCCATCATGCAGCGGACGGGACACCGCACGCCGCGCCAGACGTGCAGGTCGTAGGCGGCGGCCGCTCGGGCCGCCAGGAGGAACGACGCCGGCCGGACGTCGGCTGCGAGCGCGTCGACGACCGACCGGTCGAGGTCCCGGCGTCGTCCGAACAGGGGCGACATGAGCGGCGCCAACAGGCCGATCCGGTTCAGCGCGCGGACGAGCCCGGGCCCGCGTTCACCGAGCGCCTGCAGCACACGCATCCCGAGGAGCATGCCCGCGAACCACGGGAGCCGGGCGCCGCCACCGACCGGCTGGCGGATCGCCTCGACGACGCCGATCCCCGTCGGCGAGACGAGGTCGACCCGGATCGTCGACTCGGGCTCGCGGACGGCGAGGTCGAGCGCGACGAACCCGCCGAGCGAGTGCCCGACGACGCGCCAGGACCGGTAGCCGAGCGAGCGGGCGACGGTCGCGACGGCTGCGGAGAGGTCTCCGACCGTCACCGCGTCGGCGGTGGGAAGCGCCGATTCACCCCACCCCGGGAGGTCCACGGCGATGACGTCGTCGACGACCGCGCCCCGCTCGTCGTCGGCTCGGAGGAGTGGTGACCACGTGGTCCAGGAACCGGCGGCGCCGTGCAGCAGGATCGTGGCCGGTCCGCCCGCTTCACGACCCGCCCGGACGGTGACCGGTCCGATGTCGGTGTCCACCGTGACGCGTCCCAGGCCGAGCACGGTCGCATCGGCGGTGATCACGGAGGGGTCGTCCGGCGGGGCAGGACGCGAGGAGTTCACGGGCATACGTGTCATTCGGAAACGAGGTACCGCTCGGATCGGTGCTCGATCGACGACGCCGGTCCCCCGGTGCGGCGCGCAACCCCCCTTCCGGTCGGGAACCCGGCCGCTACCGTGGTCTGATGCCTGAGAACGCACGCGCCGCCGCAGACCAAGCCGCTGGAACCGCTAAGAACAGCACGACCCTCCGTACCCTCGCCCGCACCGGCCACGCCGTCAACGGGTTGCTCCACGTCCTCATCGGCGGGATCGCGATCTCCATCGCCCTGTCCGGCGCGAGCGGTGGATCCGGCGGCGGCGGTGACGCGGACCAGTCGGGTGCACTGAAGACGCTTGCAGGCTCGCCCGGCGGGATCGTCATCATCTGGGTCGTCGCCGTCGGGCTGTTCGCGCTCGGTCTCTGGACGGCGATCTCCGCCTTCCTCGTACGCGAATCCGACACCCGCAAGCGGTGGAGCAAGCGGATCTCGACCGCCGGACGCGCGATCGCCTACTTCGCCGTCGGATCGACCGCGCTGACCTTCGCCCTCGGCGGCAGCCAGGACTCCTCGCAGTCCAGCCAGGGCCTCACGGCGACGCTCCTGTCCTCCCCCGGTGGGGTGTTCGTCGTCATCGTCGTCGGCCTCGTGGTCATCGGCATCGGCGGCTTCTTCGTCTTCAAGGGCGTCACGCAGAAGTTCCTCGAGGACGTGCACCCGCCCGCCGGCACGACGAAGCGCGCCGTCGTCGTCCTCGGCGTCATCGGGTGGATCGCGAAGGGCGTCGCGCTCATCACGGTCGGGATCCTCTTCATCGTCGCCGCCGCGACCCAGGACCCCGAGAAGGCCTCCGGCATGGACGGCGCCATCTCGGCATTGGCCGCGCTCCCGTTCGGCGTGGTCATCCTGCTCGTGGTCGGCGTCGGGCTCATCGCCTACGGACTCTTCTGCGGTGCCCGGGCGCGCTGGGGCAGCCTGTAGAACGGTGAGGCGGGCGCCTCGGACGACGACGCGGACGGGTCCGCTCCAGACCATGTCCTGCAAACGCTTGCGTTGCGACTACCGTTAGGAGTATGACGTCTTCTGATTCCACGACGCAGCCCGAGGCGGAACCCGCCGGCGCTACGCAGACCTTCTCCGACCTCGGCCTCGACGACGCGGTGCTCAAGGTACTCAAGGACGTCGGCTACGAGACCCCGTCCGCCATCCAGGCGGCCACCATCCCGCTGCTGCTCGAGGGACGCGACGTCGTCGGCCTCGCACAGACGGGCACCGGCAAGACCGCGGCGTTCGCCCTGCCGATCCTGTCCCGCCTCGACATCACGCAGAAGACGCCGCAGGCGCTCGTCCTCGCACCGACCCGTGAGCTCGCCCTCCAGGTCTGCGAAGCGTTCGAAAAGTACGCCACCCACCTGCGCGGCGTCCACGTCCTGCCCGTCTACGGCGGCCAGGGCTACGGCGTCCAGCTGTCGGCCCTCCGTCGCGGTGTCCACATCGTCGTCGGCACGCCGGGTCGCATCATGGACCACTTGGAGAAGGGCACCCTCGACCTCACGGAGCTCAAGTACCTCGTGCTCGACGAGGCCGACGAGATGCTGAAGATGGGCTTCGCCGAGGACGTCGAGACGATCCTGGCCGACACCCCGAAGGACAAGCAGGTCGCGCTGTTCTCCGCGACGATGCCCTCGTCCATCCGTCGCATCTCCGCGAAGTACCTGAACAACCCGGAAGAGATCACGGTCAAGACGAAGACCACGACCTCGGCCAGCATCACGCAGCGCTACCTGACGGTCTCGTACCCGCAGAAGGTGGACGCGCTGACCCGCATCCTCGAGACCGAGAACTTCAGCGCGATGATCATCTTCACGCGCACGAAGAACGAGACCGAGACGCTCGCGGAGAAGCTCCGGGCGCGCGGCTACTCGGCGGCCGCCATCAACGGCGACGTCGCCCAGGTGCAGCGCGAGCGGACCGTCAACCAGCTCAAGGCCGGCAAGCTCGACATCCTCGTCGCGACCGACGTCGCCGCGCGCGGTCTCGACGTCGAGCGCATCAGCCACGTCGTCAACTACGACATCCCCGTCGACACCGAGTCCTACGTGCACCGCATCGGCCGCACCGGCCGCGCCGGGCGCACGGGCGACGCGATCAGCTTCGTCACGCCGCGCGAGCGCCACCTGCTGAAGGCCATCGAGCGGGCCACCCGTCAGCCGCTCACGCAGATGCAGCTGCCGAGCGTCGACGACGTCAACGCCACACGCCTCACCCGCTTCGACGACGCGATCACCGAAGCGCTTGGACAGACCGATCGCATCGAGCGCTTCCGCGAGATCATCGGCCACTACGTCTCCCACCACGACGTCCCCGAGGCCGATGTCGCCGCGGCCCTGGCCGTCGTCTCACAGGGCGAGACGCCGCTGCTCCTCTCGGCTGAGGACGAGCGCCGCCGCCGCGAGGAGTTCGACAGCACCAACCGTGGCAACGACCGCGCCGGTCGCGACCGTCGCGACTCCGGTGACCGCGGCTCGCGCTTCGACCGCGGCGACCGTAGCGACCGTGGCGATCAGGGCGACCGTCCCGAGCGTCGCAGCCGTCCGTCCAGCGGACCGATGGCCCCGTACCGCATCGCGGTGGGTCGTCGCCAGAAGGTCGACCCACGTCAGATCGTGGGTGCGCTCGCGAACGAGGGCGGCCTGAAGCGCGAGGACTTCGGCGCGATCCAGATCAAGCCGGACTTCTCGATCGTCGAACTGCCGGCGAGCCTCGGCAACGACGTCTTCGACCGTCTCGAGAACACCCGCATCAGCGGCAAGCTCATCGAGCTCCGTCCCGACCGCGGCGGCCCGGCCCGCCGACGCGACGACGAGGGCGGCACGGGCGGCGGCTCGTACGACCGCAAGCCGCGTTCCTAGCACGCCACACACACGACGAGAGCCGGACGGAATCATGGGATTCCGTCCGGCTCTCGTCGTTCCGCACCCGGCGGGGTGCGTCCGTCAGTCGCGCGGGTCGAGCACGCTCGTGACGACGGCGTAGTCCGCGTCGAGCGCGATCTCGAGCTCGTCGCCGTTCTCGAGGAGGACGTCGACCTCGAACGCCTCGCCCGGGTCGTCGCTGCGGTCGACGTCGGTCACGGTGCCGCCCTTCGCCTCGGCGAGCGCTGCCTTCGAGGCCGCGTCGAACTCGGTGTCGGTGAGCGGCACGTCGTCGGCGTCACGGGCGTCGCGGTCATCGATGGCTGCGGTGGTGTCGTCGTCGATGGCGGCTCCCCCGTCGCGGTCGGTGTTGGACGCAGCCGCGACGCGGTCGTCGTCGGCGTCTCCGAACTCGTCCACGGCGTAGGCGGCACCGGCTCCGCCGAGGGCGAGGGCCCCGACGACGATCGCGGTGATCCACACGGGCTTCCGGCGCCAGAAGGCCGGCTTGCCGGTGGTCGCCGGGGTCGCGGGGACGGTGGTGTGGTCGGTCGCCTCGACACGCTCGACGGGTTCGATGCGCTCGGTGGCTGCGGTGGGCTGCGTGGGATCGGTGGGCTGGGAGGCGGTGTTCTCGTTCATGTGCCCCAGACTGTCCGAGGAGCGCTGAAGCGGACCTGAAGCGAGCTGAAGCCGCGTTCAGGAAGCGGACGACGCCGGGAGCGTGACGATGAACGCCGCCCCGCCGAGCGCGCTGTCGACGAGTTCGATCGACCCACCGTGCAGCCGCACGACGTCGGCCACGATCGCCAGGCCCAGGCCCGATCCGCCGGCGTCGCGCGAACGACTCTCGTCGAGGCGGACGAACCGTTCGAACACGTGTGCGCGGGACTCGACCGGCACGCCGGGGCCGTCGTCCTCCACGGAGATCCTGACGACCCGGCCGTCGGTTGCGCATCCGAGCCTGACCACGGAGCGCGCATGCCGCACGGCGTTGTCGACGAGGTTCCGCACCACCCGGGCGAGCAGGACGTCGTCGCCGTCGATCCTCGCCGCCGCGACGGCCGCGGACTCGACACGCAGTCCGCCGGCAGACCGGAGACGAGCAGCCTCCGCCAGCAGGAGGTCGTCGACGTCGACCGTGCGCCGTGCGGTGCCCGTCGCCCCTTCGTCGAGCTTCGCGAGCAGGAGCAGCGACTCGACGAGCCCCTGCATTCTGGCGCCCTCCTCGAGGACCGTCGAGGACAACTCGGCCGGGTCCACTCGGTCCGGGTGGAGCGACGCCACCTCGGCGTACTGCCTGATCACCGCGAGCGGTGAGCGGAGCTCGTGGGAGGCGTCCGACACGAACCGCCGCTGCGCTATCTGGGCGTCCTCGAGCCGCTCGAGCATGCCGTTCATCGTCCCGGCGAGGCGACCGATCTCGTCGCCCGTGTCGGGGACCTCGATCCGTCGGTGCAGTTCGCCGGCCCCCAGCTCCGAGACCTCACGGCGGATGCGTTCCACCGGCGCCAGCGCACGCCCGACGAGCAGCCAGGTCAGGCCGCCGACGAGGGCGACGAGCACGGGCACCGCGATGAGCAGGAGCGTCGACACGAGTCCGACGGCGTCATCGGTCTCCTCGAGGGAGCGGCCCGCGAGGACGACCAGGTCACGCCCGTCGACGTCGACGTCCTCGCCGGCGAACACCACCGGCTCGTCGTCGACGACCGAGACGAACACGTCACCGTCCGGGATCGGCGTCGGGAGCTCGATCTCGTCATCCGTCCGGTCCACGACACGGCCGTCCTCGACGAGGACCAGGAGTCGACCGTCATCCTCGGGCAGCGTCGTCGCGTCCGCCGCGGCCAGCTGCGCCGCGGCGCTCTCCGCCTCGGCCGAGGCGCTCTGTTCGACGCCGGAACGGAGCGCCGCGGAGAACAGGCCGACGAACGCGACGGAGCCGACCCCGAGGAACAGTCCGACCGCGAGCACCGATCCCAGTGCCGCGCGGGCTCGGACCGACCGCCACAGCCGCCGTCGGGGCGCGACCGCTCCGTGCGGCCCGGCGTCAGCCACGCCCGCCCGCCAACCGGTAGCCGAACCCGCGCACCGTCTCGATCGAAGCACGCTCGAAGGGGCGGTCCACCTTGTTGCGGAGATGCCCGACGTAGACCTCGACGATGTTGGGATCGCCCTCGAAGTCGTCGTCCCAGACGTTCTGCAGGACCTCGCGCTTCGACACCACCTCGCCGCCGCGTCGCATGAGGAACTCGAGGACCGCGAACTCGCGCGAGGTCAGGTCGATCGGGACATTGCCCCGGTGGACCTGCTTCGACGCCGGGTCGAGCCGCAGTTCGCCGACCTCGAGCACCGCCGGCCGCTCCCGCGATCCACGTCGGACGAGTGAGCGGATCCGCGCGACGAGCACCGCGAAGGAGAACGGTTTGCTCAGGAAGTCGTCGGCACCGGTGTCGAGGGCTTCGACCTGGTCCCAGTCGCCGTCCTTCGCCGTGAGCATGAGGATCGGGGTCCAGTCGCCCGCGTCGCGGAGCTGCTGACAGACGCGGTAGCCGCTGAGTCCCGGCATCATGATGTCGAGGATGATGGCGTCGTAGCGATGCTCGCCGGCCATCCACAGGCCGTCGACCCCGTTCGCAGCGACGTCGACGGCGAAGCCCTCCGCTTCGAGCCCCCTCCGAACGCCGTCGGCGAGTCGCACCTCATCGTCCACGACGAGTATCCGCATCCGGTGCGACCTCCAGGCTCCGTGCCGGTCGACGGTCGAGCGGCGCGTCCCAGTCTGGCGCGGACAAGCTGAAGCAGCGCTGAAGCGGGACGGTCCGGCGTGGACCCCCGTCTAGGCTGGGCGCATGGGTGATGAGGACCGCCGGAAGCGAGCCGCCGAGCAGGAGGCCCGGGCGCTGCGTGCGCTCGAGTCGATCAGGAACGGCGGCGATCTCGGCAAGGAGACCCTCGACCTCTCGAACGAGTACTCCGACGGACTGCGCACCCGCGTCGCAGCGTGGTTCCGTGGCGCGAAGCGCCGGAAGGACTGACCGCCGTCAGTCCGCCTGCTCCGGGTGCACCGGGTAGTGGCTCGTGATCGAGACGCGGTTGAAGGCGTTGATCACGATCGCCAGCCACCGGACCGCGGCGATCTGACCGTTCGTGAGCGTCGACAGGTCGTCGTCCGGCAGGCGCCGCCGGTGTTGGACGTCCGCGATGAGGGTGACGTCCTCGGTGATCGCGAGTGCGGCCTGCTCCATCGGGCTGAAGTACTCGCTGTCGCGCCAGGCGGACAGGATGGCGAGGCGTTCCGTGGTCTCGCCGACCGCGATCGCATCGGCGACGTGGAGGCGCAGGCAGTACGCGCAGCCGTTGATCTGCGAGGCCCGGATGCGGATCAGCTCGATGAGCCGGTTGTCGATGCCGGCGTCGAGTGCCGCGCGACCCGCGGCACGCCCGGTCTCGACGAGCGCCTGGTAGACCTCGGGTGATTCCTTGTCGAGCCAGACGTCGGCGCTCATGGGGTTCCTCTCGTCACTGGGCGGGCGCGGTCCCGCACGCATTCGTCCAACGCTAACGCGCATGGCGGGACGACGTCAGCGTGCCGCGTCACCGTGGCGGGATGTCCTGGCGCGTGACCGGCACCGCTGATGCGTCGCCGTGGGGTCGCAATTCCACCCGACGACTGCCGCAGGCGGCGCACCGGAGGTAGCGTAGCGACCCCTCCGAGGTGGTGTGCGCCGACTCCGTCGCCCAGGTGTGGGGGCAGGCGTCGAGGGCGTTCGGCGAGGGTTCGGAGGACTGCGGGGGTGCATCGAGGAGGGTCATGACTCCACCATGATGTAATGGCGTTATGCATCTCAACCCTTACGGCTCGTACGCCGTCCTCCTGGCCGCGTCGCTGGCGAACGACTGGCCCGACGACCGGGACGGCATCGTCGCCCGCACCCGCGAGCACGGGATGACGATGCCCTTCACCGAGGTGGCACGTGACCACGCCCGCGTCCGCCGGGTCGTCGATGAGTGGCTGACCGTCGTCGATGCAGCCGACGATCAGGCCAGGGCGGCCGCGCTCAACCGCCAGATGGCTTCCGCGGCCGCGTTCCCGCGGCTGACGGACCACGACGGCGAGGGGTGGCACCTGCACTACCGCGACGAGCATCAGGCGCTCCCCGAGGTCCTCGCCGCGGTGATCAGCGTCGGGACGGCCCTCCACCTGACGACCAGGGGGATGCAGCGTCTCGGTCGGTGTGCCGCGGGGACCGAACCGGGCGACACCTGCCGGAGGGTCGTCGTCGACGTCACCCGCAACGGCCGTCAGCGCTACTGCTCGGTGCGGTGCGCCAACCGGTCGGGCGTCCGCAGGCACCGCGCACGCGCGGGCGGCTCAGGCCGCTGATCGGGCGTCGGGCAACAGGAACCAGACGCTCGCTCCCCCGAGCCCCGACTCGTCGATCTCGATCCGGCCACCGTGCGCCTCGACGATGCGTCGACAGGTCGAGAGGCCGATGCCGAGGCCGGCGACCTCGCTCCCCGCCGCGCGTTCCATGAGGTCGAAGACCCGCTCTCGCTGCTCCGGAGCGACACCGGGACCGTTGTCCTCGACCGCGACCAGCACCCCGGCGGAGACCCGCTCGGCCTGCACCAGCACGTGCGGGACGACTCCGGCCGCTGCACTGAACTTCACCGCGTTCGCGATCAGGTTCTGCAGCAGCGCGCCCAGCAGCGTCTCGTCGCCCTGCACCTGGAAGGGCGTGTCGACGTCGACGGTCGCGCCGGTCGAGGTGATGGTCGCATCGAGGTCCTCGACCACCGAGGACACGAGCGGCCCGAGGTCGATCGGGACGCGTCGCGGACGGGCGCCACCGATCCGGGCGAAGTCGAGCAGGTCGATGATCATCGCCGCCATCCGGTCGGCGGCGGACTCGGCTCGCGCGAGCGCCTTCGCCGCGTGCGGCGCGTTCACCATGTCCGGGCTGTCGGTCGCGAGCTCGAGGAACCCGGAGACCGCCATGAGCGGGTTGCGCAGGTCGTGGCTCACCTGGCCGGCGAACTGGGCGAGCTGCTCGTTGGACTGGCCGAGCTCGTAGGTGAGGCGGAGCAGCTCGAGGACGTCGACGACCTGCCTCGCGAGGAGGTCGAGGGCCTTGCCCTGTTCCGGAGTCAGCTCACGGACCCGGTCGTCGAAGATGCACAGGGTGCCGATCGGGACGCCGTCGGGGGTGACGAGCGGGCTCGACGCGTAGAAGCGGACGCTGGCGAGCTCACCGGTGACGAAGGGGTTCGCCGCGAAGCGCGGGTCCTCCCGAGCGTCCGAGACGATCGTCCGCACCTGCTGTTGGAACACGACCGCGCACATCGAGTCCTCGCGCGAGCAGCTCGCCGGTTCCAACCCGACCGCAGCGATCTGGTGCTGGAACCGGTCGTCGATGATGTTGATCACGGCGGTCGGCACGTCGCACATGGTCGCGGCGAGGTGGACGAGACTCTCGAGGTCCGTCTCGGGCGGACGACCGACGACCTGGTACTCGGCGATCGCGGAGCGCCTCGTGATGTCCTCTGCGGTGATCACGCGCGCCCTTTCGTCGTCGGAATCCGGAACGTGTCCATGCTACCCATCCAGGGCACATGCACTGCCCCGGCTGTCGGATACGTCCGGGATGTGCCACTCCCTACCCGGACGGTCGACCGTCGCTCACGCGAGCTGGAGACGTCTCCAGGCGAGTTCGGCGAGCACCGCGGACTGCAGGTCCAGGACGCCGTCATCGAACACCGCGCGTTCGGAATGCAGGGCGACGGAGCCCTCATCGGGGGCGGCACCGACGAAGACGAGCGTGCCGGGGACCTCGTCGAGGATGTAGGCGAAGTCCTCCGACGCCATCGACGGCACCTCCTGCCGGACGACCCGGTCGGGCCCCACGAGCGCGTCGAGCGTGCTGAGGACGAACCGCGTCTCCTCCGGGTCGTTGACGGTGACGGGGTAGGACGCGATGAACGTCGACTCGAGGGTGCAGCCGTGCGCCTCGGCGATCGCGGTCAGCAACTCAGGCAGCTGCTCGCGCACCGTCTCGAGCGTCGCCTTCGACAGCGTGCGGATGTTCGCCTCCAGGCTGACGGCCGAGGCGAGCACGTTGCTGGCCTCGGAGTCGCTGCTCAGCCGGGTGATGGAGATGACGGCCTGGTCGGTGGCCGGAAGCCGACGGGCCGCGAAGGTCTGCACGGCGAGGATGAGATGTGCGGCGACCGGCACCGGATCGACGGCGAGGTGCGGGAACGCCGCGTGACCGCCCGTCCCGCGGACGGTGAGCTGCAACGCGTTGGCACTCGCCATCATCGCGCCCTCCCGCGTGACGAGCTGCCCGCGTGGGGTGCTGCAGTCGACGTGCAGCGCGTACGCCGCGATGGGTCGCTCTCCGGCGATGTCGAGCAGATCTTCCTCGAGCATGATCCGCGCGCCGGCCTGGCCCTCCTCCCCGGGCTGGAACATGAACACGACCGTGCCGGCGAGGTCGTCGCGACGGGCGACGAGCAGCCGGACGGCACCGAGGAGACCCGCCATGTGGAGATCGTGGCCGCAGGCGTGCATGGCCCCGGAGGTCGATGCGAACGGCAGCCCGGTCGCCTCGGTGACCGGCAGACCGTCCATGTCGGCACGGAGCAGCACGGTGGGGCCCGGGGCGCCGCCCCGGAGGACGGCGACGACCGAGGAGAGTCCGATGCCCGTCGTGACCTCCAGGCCGAGGCCCTCGAGTTCGCGCAGGATGATCCGCTGGGTTCCGGGCAGGTCGAGGCCGACCTCGACGGCCTGGTGCAGTTCGCGTCGGACGGCGATCAGTTCGTCGCGCAACGCGGTCGCGTCCTCCTGGAAGCCGGTCACGAGCGCACCCCGTCGTCCTGCGGCGAGCGCCGGTACACCTGCTCGCCGCGGATCCAGGTCTCGGCGACCCGGACGGTGGCGATCTCGTCCGCGGGGACGGAGAAGACGTCGCGGTCGAGGACGGCGAAGCTGCCGTCGTATCCCGTGGCGATCCGACCGACGCTGTCGAGCGGCGAGAGCAGGCCGGCTCGTCCCGTGTACAGCAGGAGCGCCTGGGCGACGCTGATGGCTTCCTCGGGGACGAAGTCGGCGCCGTTGTAGGCCTGTCGTCGGACGGCGGCCTCGACGGAGAGCATGACGTCGTCGGCGCCGCTCCAGGCGGTGGCCGGGCGGTCGGAGGAGAGCGCGAGCGGCCCGATGGTGCGGAACAACCGGGCGATCGGGTAGGCGTCGGGGACCTGTTCGGCGCGGAGGGCGAGCTCGTAGCCGTCGTATTCGGCGAAGAAGAACACGGTGTGGGTGGCGATCCCGAACGTCATGCGCGCGGAGCGGAGCCGTTCGGCGTACTCCTCGCTGATGATGGTCGCGTGCTCGATGCGGACGGAGGGGATGCCGTCGAGCCAGGGCTCCTGGTCTTCGAAGAGGCTCGCGACGCGGTCGAGGGCGCGGTCGCCCATGGCGTGCACCGCGAGCTGGACGCCGTTGCGGCGAGCCCAGGCGCCGGCTGCGAGGACGTCGTCGTCCTCGACGAGTCGGAGTCCGTGGTCGCAGGATTCGGGATACGGTTCGGCGACCCAGGCGGTGCGGTTCGAGTAGGCCCCGTCGAGGACGACCTTCACCCCGCCGATGCGGATCCGCCCCTCGCGATCGTCCGGAGTGAGCTCGGCGAGTGGCGCGGAGGGGTCCCAGCCCGGGTAGAGGGCGACGCGGGTGCGGAGCCCCTTGGCGGCAGCGGCGCGGAAGGCGTCGAGGGGGTCGTGCAGTCGGTTGGACAGCAGGTCGCATACGGCGACGATCCCTCGCGAGGCCAGTTCCTCGCCGATCGCGACGAGCGAGGCGACCTGTTCGTCTCGTTCCGGCACCGGGATGAACCTCGCGACCGCCTCGACCGCGGCGATCTCGGTGAGGACACCGTTCGGCTCGCCGTCCGGTCCGCGTTCGAAACGCGCACCGGCCGGGTCGGGTGTGGCGGCCGTGATGCCCGCGAGGCGGAGCGCCGCGGTGTTGCAGACGGCGGAGTGGGCGTCGCAGCGCCAGACGAGGACGGGGCGTTCTGCGGACACCGCGTCGAGGTCGGCTGTGGTCGGCATCCGTCCCTCGGGGAACTTCGTGTCGTCGAACCCTCGGCCGAGCACCCAGGCGCTCGGCGCGGTCAGCGTCGCCTGGTGCTCTCGCAGCCGCTCCACGAGTCCCTCGATGGAGACCACTGACGGCGGGAAGCACTCGGCGGCCACGGCGGTGGCAGCCATGAGCGCCGGGTGGGTGTGGCTGTCGATGAGGCCGGGGAGCACGGTGCGTCCGCCGAGGTCGACCGCGGGTTCCCCCGCGACCGCGGACGCCTCCCCTACCCAGTCGAAGCGGCCGTCGACGATGCGGAACGCGGAGGCGAAGCCCGTCTCGTCGGTGCCGGTGAACACCCGGGCGTTCGTGAAGAGCTGCGAGTGGGTCGGCGTCGCGGTGTCGGTCTGCGTCATGGTAGGGGTATCCGTCTCGGTCTCAGCTGCCATCAGAACGCGCGCCAGGTGAAGCGTCCGCCGAGCAGGGTCGCGGCGACCGGCATCGACCGCAGCCGCTCAGCGTCGGCGTCGAACGGGTCGAGGTCCGTGATGACGAGGTCGGCGGGCTGCCCGACCGCGATCGAAGTGCGGACGCTCGCGGCCAGGGCCACGTCCAGCGGGAGCCGTTGCTCGGGGTGCCAGGCGTCGCGGCCGTCGCGACTCCGGCTCGTCGCGGAGGCGATCGCCTGCCACGGGTCGAGGGGCGAGACCGGAGCATCCGAGCCGAGTCGGAGGCCGACGCCTGCGCGGTGCAGGGATCCGAACGCGAAGGCGCGACCCGTGCGGCCGCTCCAGTGGCGGTCGGCGACGTCCCGGTCGTCCATCGCGTGCTCGGGCTGCACGCTCGCGATGAGCCCGAGGCTCGCGAACCGGGCGAAGTCCTGCTCGCGCACGAGCTGGGCGTGCTCGATGATGCCGCGCATCCCGAGCGCTTCGAAGGTGTCGAGGACCTCGGTGTTGGCTCGGTCGCCGATCGCGTGGACGGCAGCCTCGATCCCGGCGCCCCTCGCTCGTTCCAGCAGTCGGCGGAGCTCGTCGACCGAGACGCTCTCGACCCCGCAGGCGTGCGCACTCGACGGGTCGACGCCCGGATACGGGTCCCAGCACCAGGCGGTCCTCGTGTTGAGGGAACCGTCGACGACGACCTTGAGTCGCCCCATGGTGAGGAGTCCGGCCGGGTCGATCGCGTCGCCGGTGCGGAGTCCCGCCGCGATGACGGACTCCAGTCGGTCGGGCCACGCGGCGGCCTCGATCCGCAGGCTCGTCGCGCCGTCCGCGATGCGCTCGGACCATTCGCCGAGATTGTCGGTGTTCTCGAACTCGACGATCCCGACGACGCCGCGTCGGGCTGCCGCGTCGGCGGCGTCCCGGTAGGCGTGTGCTGCGAGCCCGGAGTGCTGGTCGATCCGCTGCAGCGCCTCGATCCACGGTGCTTCGGCGACGATCCCGCTCGCGTCGAGGTCCAGGCCGAGCCGTCGCGCGGCGCGCGTGTTCATCCAGGCGCAGTGCAGGTCGCCGCTGACGAGGATGACGGGCACGTCCGATTCGGTGGCCTCCAGAGCGGCGAGCGTCGCCGGCTGCCCCCACAGGCCGTCGCGGAACCCGTACCCCATGAGGTACCCGTCGGTGAGGGGTGCACCGGTGTCGACCGCGCGCCGGACGACCGCGAGGACGTCGGCCGCGCTGGCGGTGTCGGTCAGGTCGATCCGTCGCCGCTGGATCACCCACTGGGTCATGTGGACGTGCGCGTCCCAGAGCCCCGGTCCGACCGTGCGTCCGGCGACGTCCACGACTTCGCCGGACGCCGGGGCCGTCCCGGCCGGTCGAATCCCGGCGATCCGACCGTCGCGGACGAGGATGTCGACGGGCTCGCCGCCGGAGGGCCGTGCGTTCCGGAGCGTGAGGTCGGTCACGGCGCGAGTGTCCCGTCGTCGGTGGTCGGCGTCGCCGTCCCCGTGTCGAGCCCGTGGAGGGCCGCCATGCGGGCGGCGAGGCTCGGGTTCCGGTACGGACCCGGCTCCCCGAGCGCCGTGACGACCCGTTCGACGACCTCGGGCGGTTTGTCCTGGCTCATCTTCTCCTTGGCCTCGAACCGGGTCACGCGCAGGCGGAACCCGACCGTCCCGTGAACGATGCGTGCCGCGTACTCGCTGTTCGCGATCGTCCCGTTCATCAGGTACGGCTCGGGCAGCACACGCTCGAAGTGGGCGACGAGGCGGTCGAGCACCTGCAGGTTCTCCTCGTCCGAGAGCAGTTCGGGCACCCCGTACAGGTGGGCGACCGCGAAGTTCCAGGTGGGGACGGCCGGTGAGGTGTCGTACCAGCTCGGCGAGACGTACCCCTGGGGGCCGTAGACGATCACCATGGCCTCGTGCTGGCCGAGCTCGTGCAGTCGCTCATCCGGCCGCCCGACGTGGCTGAGGAGCACGATCCCGTCCTCGTCCTCCTCGAGCAGGACCGGATAGTGCGACGAGACGAGCCCACGACCGGGGACGTGACTGACGACCGTCGCCCAGGGGTGCTCGCGCACGAGTGCGCGGACCGCTTCGACGTCGCCCTGGACGTACTCGGTGGTGTGCCTCATCTGCCGCCTCCTGCGGTGCTCGGGGTGTCGACCGCGGACGCTGCGGCCGCCAGGGCCGTCGCCACGTTCGAGGGGGCTGCGACGCCCCGGACGCGCGCCAACCAGGCGGTCGTCGCGGCGAGGGCCCCGAGGTCGAGCCCGGTCTCGATCCCGAGCCCGTGGAGCATCCACACGAGGTCCTCGGTTGCGAGGTTACCGGTGGCGCCCTTCGCGTACGGGCAGCGACCCAGGCCACCCACGGAGGAGTCGAACTCGGCGACGCCCAGCGAGAGCGCCGCGTACACGTTGGCGAGTCCCTGCCCGTAGGTGTCGTGCAGATGCAGCGCGACCGCCTCGACCGGGATCCCGGCGGCGAGCACGTCCCGGACGACCCGGGTCGTGAGCCCGGGCGTCCCCACCCCGATCGTGTCGCTGACGGCGACGGTCGAACACCCGGCGCGGTACAGCCGGACGGCGGCCTCGACGACCGTCGCCGGATCGACCGCACCCTCCCAGGGGTCCCCGAACGCCATCGACACGTAGCCGCGCACCGGGACGCCATCCGCGGTCGCGGCGGCGACGACCTCCTCGGCGCGTTCGACGGCCCCCTCGCGCGAGGTGTTGAGGTTGGCCCTGGCGAACGACTCCGACGCGCTCACGACGACGGAGACCTCCCGGACACCCGCGTCGATCGCCCGATGCAGGCCGCGCAGGTTCGGCACGAGGCCGACTGCTCGCGCACCGGTCGGCACCTCGAGGCCCGCGACGAGCCGTTCCGCATCCGCGAACTGCGGGATCCAGGTGGCCGGCACGAAACTCGTCACCTCGAGGTCCCGTGACCCCGCCTCGTACAGACGCCGACAGAGCTCCGCTTTCACCGCCGTCGGCAGGATGTCCGTCTCGGCCTGCAGCCCGTCGCGCGGAGCCACCTCGTAGACGCGCACCCGTGTCGGGAGACCGTCCACCGGTTCCATCCGGGGCTGCGGAAGGCCGCTCATGCCGACGTCGCCCGGAGCTCGTCGAGCACCTCGCGCGCGTACTCGACCCGGATCCGACGGTCGGCGACGATCCTCGCCGCGACCGCCCCGATCTCGTCCACGGTCGCGCCGGCGCTCGCCGCGATCGTCCGGGCGTGCAGGGTCATGTGGCCGCGCTGGATGCCCTCGGCGGCGAGCGCCCGACACGCGGCCAGGTTCTGGGCGAGGCCCACCGAGGCGATGACGGCCGCGAGTTCCCGGGCCGTCTCGACGCCGAGGAGGGTCACGCCCGCCTGCGCCGTCGGGTGTGCCTTCGTCGCTCCACCGACGAGTCCGACGGCCAGTGGGACCTCGATCGTGCCGACGAGGTTCCCGTCGGCGTCCTGCTCGAACTGCGACAGCGCCGCATAGCGACCGGACCGCGCCGCGTGGGAGTGGCAGCCGGCCTCGACCGCCCGGGTGTCGTTGCCCGTGGCGAGGACGACGGCCGTGATGCCGTTCATGATGCCCTTGTTGTGCGTGGCCGCCCGATACGGATCTGCCTCGGCGAACGCGCTCGCGGCGACGATGTCGGCGACGACCTGCGCACCACCGAGGAGGTCGGCGTCGAACACCGCCCTGGCACGGGTGATGCGCTGATCGGCCTTGTTCGTGAGGATCCGCAGGAGGGTCCGTGATCCGGCGATCTCGGCGATGCGGGGCGCGATCGCCTCGGCCATCGTGTTCACGGCGTTCGCACCCATGGCGTCGCGGACGTCGACGTGGAGGTGGACGATGACCTGCGTCCCCACGCGCGTCGGCAGGATCCGGACGTCGATGTCCCGGGCGCCACCGCCGAAGGAGACGAGGATCGGGTCGAGCTCGTTCGCGAGGGCGAGCAGTTCGTCTCTGGCCTCGAGGACACGGAGCCGCGCGGCGTGCGGGTCGACCGCGTCGAGGATCTGGATCTGCGCGATCATGACGTCGCCCGACGACGACGTCCGGAACCCGCCGTGCACGCGCGCGATGCGGGCGGCGTTGGAGGCCGCGGCGACGACGCTCGGCTCCTCGGTCGCCATGGGGACGAGTCGGTCCTCGCCGTCGATGGTGAAGTTCGTCGCGACGCCCACCGGGACGGCGATGACGCCGACGACGTTCTCCACGAGGTGGTCCGCCTGGGCGATCGACAGGCCGGTGTCGGGTCGCAGTGCGGCGAGCGCCTCCGCCGCGATCCCGGCCCCCTCGGCGACGAGGTCGAGCCGCTCGTCCGGCGTGTGGTCGCGCAGCCCCTGGATTCGGCTGTTTCTCGGCATGGGTCGCCCTTCGGTACAGGCAGACACCGGATCCTCGGTGCTGCGGTCAAGACGACCCTAGGAGCGGTGATCGTCGACGACGATGGGTGGATGACTCAGCGGATCGGCGATCGTGTGGGTGGATCCCACACCCCGCTGGACCGGCCGTCGCTTTAGACTCCTGAGGGACCAGTCAGGAGACCCGATGCGAGAGCCTGCCGACGTGCGAACGGCCACCGACCTCGTCGACGCCGAACCCGTCCACGACACCGAGCGGGAGCTGATCCGGCTGCGACGCCGCGAGCACGAGCTCTCAGCCCTGTTCTCGAGCGCCCGCGAACTGGCCGAGCTCCGCGACAGCGACGCCGTGCTCGCCAGACTCGTCCAGCGCGCCCACCAGATGATGGGCGTCGATCTGGCTTACCTGTCCGAGTTCGACCCGGTCACCCACGAGTTGCGGGTCCGCGAGACGAGTGGCTCCGTCAGTCCGTCGTTCCAGACGCTCCGCGTCCCTCCCGGGCGCGGGCTCGCGAGCGTCGTCGTCGAATCGCGCACGGCCCAGTGGGTCGCGGACTACTCCGACTACTCGACCGATCGACACGAGCGCGGCATCGACGACGCGGTCGCAGCGGAGGGGCTCGTCTCCCTGCTCGGCGTGCCGATGCTCACGAGCGATGACGTCCTCGGCGTCCTCTTCGTCGGCAACCGCGACCGGAAGGACTTCTCCCCCGACGAGGTCGCGCTCCTGGCGGCGCTCGCGGACCACGCCTCGGTGATCCTCCAGACGACGCAGACCCTCCGCGACCTGCAGGACTCCGAGGACGCCAGCCGACGGAACCTCGCGGATCTCACCGCCCACCTCGTCGAACGCGACCGGGCGAACACCGTCCACCAGGAACTCGTCCAGGCGGTCCTCGCCGGGGGCGGATTCGCACCCGTCGCGGAGACGCTCGCCACCGCACTCGGCCGTGCGGTCGCCGTCACCGACGCGCAGGACCGAGTGATCGCGGCAGCCGGTCTCCCGCTCGCCCCCGGCATGCTCGACCTCGACGACGTCACCCGCGCAGCCATCACCGACAGCCGTCGCTCGGGTCACTGCGTCCTGGTCGCGAGCGGCGGTGTCGGAGCGGTCGCCGCCCTGTCTGCCGGCAGCCGGCATTTCGGCGCCCTCATCCTCGGCGACGGCGACTTCGAGCTCGGCGCCGTGGACCTCCGCACCGTCGAACGCGCGGCGCAGGTCGCGGCACTTCTCGAACTCCAGCAGGAGGCGGCCTCGGGCGCCGACCACCGCGTCCGCAGCGAGCTCATCGCCGACCTCCTCGACGACGTGCCCGAACGCCGATCCGACGTCGAACGACGCGCCAGGCGCCTCGGCATCGACCTGCACGAACTCGACTCCCTGCTCCTCCTCGCCGTCCCGGGAGACCAACAGACCACCGCCGCCCGAGCGCTCAGCCGCCGACTCGACGACCATGCGCTCGTCGGCGAGTACCGCGGGTACGTCGTCGCCGCACACTCCTCCGGCCGTCGGCCGCTCGACGCCGACGCCGTCCGCCGACACGTCGCCGGCAGCATCCAGCAGCCCGTCGTCGCCGTCGTGCCCCGCACCGCTCCCGACGCCCTCACCTCCGCGTTCACCAGCGCGATGCGCACCGCCAGACTCATCGCCGCACTGGAACTCTCGGACCTCACCGCATCGACCGACGACTTCCTGCCCTACTCGGCGATCTTCGACACCGATGCGCGGGCGCTCGCGGACTTCCTGCGCGACACCATCGGACTCGTCCGGCGCTACGACGCCGAGCGGAACGCCGACCTGCTCGGGACGCTGCGTGCGTTCGTGCGGAACAACGCGAGCCCCACCCGCACGGCGCGCGCCCTGAACTTCCACACGAACACGATCCTGCAGCGGCTCGATCGGCTCGACCAGGTCCTCGGCGCCTCCTGGCGCGAGGACGAGCGCATGTTCCGGCTCGGCATCGCCGTCCGCCTCGACGAGCTCCGCGAGCAGTTGCAGGCCGGACGGTAACCGGCAGCCCTCGGACCGGCCCGCTCCGGATCAGCTCGCGGAGGTCGGCATCGGTGAGACGCGGTCGGCGCTGCGAGCGTGGGACGGGGCGAAGCTCGCGATGTCGTCGCTCGTCTCCCCGTCGAGCGCGAGTTCCGCGAGGATGCGTCCGAACGCGGGCGTGAACTTGAAGCCGTGACCGGCGGCGAGGGCGACGATGACGTCCGGGTGCTCCTCGAGCGGGCCGAGGACGAAGTTCCGGTCAGGGGTGAGCGCGTACTGGCAGGTCACCGTGCGGAGCTCGGGGCCCGACGCCGGCACGAGGTCTGCCATGAAGCCGGCCAGCTGCCCGGTGAGGTCCGGCGACGGGACGAAGGTGCGCTCCGCCGGCGACATGCGATTCTCCGAGACGTCGCGTGCGGCCTTCACGGTCGGTTCCCCGAAGGTCGGGAAGCCGTAGTAGCACTCCTCGTCCTCCCAGATCCACACCGGGAACCGCTCACGATCGAGCTGCTCGGCGTCGGCCGGGCGGAAGTAGGTGACCTGCTCCTGCATGACGTCGAGCGGGATCGCCGCGCCGAGGGGTTCGAGCAGCTCGTTGGCCCAGGCATCGGCGGCGAGGACGACCTTGCCGGCGCGCACCGGGCCGCTGGAGGTCTGCACCACGACCCCGTCGCCGTCGGGGGTCAGCGCGTCGACGCGGGTGCGGTCGCGGATGTCCGCCCCGAGTGCTCGAGCACGGAGCTGCAGCGTCGCGACGGTGCGCGCCGCGTGGGCGATGCCGGTGTCGGCGGTGTAGACCGTCTCCACGTTCTCGGGGATCCGGAACTGCGGCCACCGCGCCTGCACCTCGGCCGGCGTCAGCAGCTCGTGCGGGACCCCGCACTCCTCCAGGGCCGCGGTGAAGTCGGTGGCCGAGTAGGGCCCGTCGACGGGCAGGAAGATGACCCCACCGGTGATGGTGAGCAACCGCTCGCCAGACTCCTGCTCGAGGTCAGCCCAGTCGCGGTACGCCGACTGCGCGAGTCGCACGTACTGCGGAGCGCCGTACGACGTCCGGACGATCCGCGAGGTGTCGTGCGAGGCACCGCGGACGTGCCCGAGTTCGAACTGCTCGAAGGCGACGACCTTCGCGCCCCGGCGGGCGAGGTGGTAGGCGGCGGCACTGCCGAGAGCTCCCATGCCGACAACCGCGACGTCGAACGATTCCATCCGGTGGTGCTCCCTCGTGCTTGCCCGATTGATTCAGGCAAGTGTGCTGGAGCGCCGGGGACCGGCCTATGGACCGTTGATCCAGGTTTTCGCGTCAGGAGTGTGCCGTGGCGACGACCCCTCGCCGGGGTCAGCGCCCGCGGCGCCCCGAGAACAGTGCATGGAGGAGTGGCACGACGGAGACCACCATGAAGACGGTGCCGAGCACCGCGTCGTCGGCCCGGAGGACGGCACCCGCGACGAGCAGCGCGGCGAACAGCACGGCCGAGACGACCCGGCCCGTCGTGCGGTCGAGCCGCGCGATCCGCTGTTCCAGTCTCGGGTTGGTGGTCGCGACGGTGCCGGCTTCGACCCGCGTGATGACCGCGTCGAGACGCTTCGGCAGGCGGACGGCGACCGTGGCGATGTCGAGTGCCTCGCGACCGAGGTCCTGGACGACGTTGCCGCGTTCGTCACGGAGCAGCTGCGCGGCGTAGGGCTCGACGGAGTCCCAGAGGTTGAACTCGGGGTCGAGTGCGCTGCAGACACCGGAGGTGAGCGAGATCGCGCGGATGATGAGCAGGAAGTTCTCGGGGAGCTGGAACGGCAGCGTCCGGATGACCTCGCTGAACTGGTTGCCGAAGTCGCGGAACTCCTTCGGGTCGACGTCGCGCAGTTCCGCGAACCCCATGCCGCCGAAGCGCCCGAACAGCGCGGTCATGGCCCGTTCGAGCTCGGTCGTGTCGGCAGAGGGCAGGAGGACGCCGAGGTCGCGGATCGCGTCGACCAGGCCCTTGCCGTCGCGCGATGCGGCGGCGATGAGCAGCTTCCGGAGGCCGCGCCTCGTGGTCGGCGGGACCTCGCCCATCATCCCGAAGTCGATGAAGGTCAACTTCCAGGGTCGCTCGCCCGGGGCAGCCTCGACGGGCGTCACGAAGATGTTGCCGGGGTGCGGGTCGGCGTGGAAGAACCCGTTGGTGAAGAGCTGGTCGAACATGACGGCGGCGAACACGGGTGCCACGTCGACCGGATCGATGCCGGCGGCGCGCAGGGCGTCCGCGTCGGTGATCTTGATGGCGGTGACGTCTTCGAGCGTCAGGACGCGCTGGGTCGTGCGCTCCCACACCACCGCGGGTACGGAGACGCGGTCGTCGCCCGCGAAGTCGGCGGCGAACCGCTCGGAACTCGCAGCCTCATGGAGGTAGTCGATCTCCTCGAGGCTCGTCGCGGCGAACTCCTCGACGAGCGCAGGCATGTCGACGCGGTCGGACACGAGCCGGACGCGGCGCAACCAGCCGCCCACCTTGCGCAGGGCGGCGAGGTCGACGGTGACGATCTCGTCGATGCCCGGCCGCTGGACCTTGAGCACGACGGCGTCGAGCCCCGTGTCCGCGGCGAGCGCCGGAGCGAGCAGGGCGCGGTGCGCCTGGCCGAGCGAGGCCGCTGCGACGGGGCGTTCGTCGATGCCGGCGAAGACCTGCGAGAGCGGCACACGGAGTTCCGACTCGGCGAGCGCGCGGATGCGTGGGAAGGCGACGGGCGGGACTTCGTCCTGCAGGCCTTCGAGCTCCTTCGTGATCTCCGGCGGGAGCACGTCGAGGCGCGACGACATGAACTGGCCGACCTTGATCATGAGGCCGCCGAGGTCGACGGCGAGCACGTGGAACCGTCGTGCGAACTTCTGCATGCGGCGCGTGCGGGTCCGCTCCGTCAGCTTGATGAGCCCGAACCGCGGCAGGACGATCTCGAACCACCAGGCGGCGGCCAGGTGCCAGCTCGCGAAGCGGAGGATGCGACGGTACCGGGCGCGCCCGTGAGCGGGCGGACCGGCAGGAACGCCGGCCCGCCCGCTCATGGGGAGCTCGCCGAAACGGGACGCCGAGTCGCTGGGCGTCCCGCCGGTCGACGACACTCGGTCAGTCCTGGGCGAGGATCGCGTAGAGGCGCTTGCGAGCTTCGTCGAGGATGGTGACGGCCTGCTGGACCTGCTCGGGCGTTCCGGTGCGGCCGACCTGGGCTGCGGCCTGGGCCAGCTCGACGCCGGCCTTCGGCAGAGCGGTGAAGCCGGGGTGCTCGGACGACTCGGCGTTCTGCCACGGAGCGGATGCGCCAGACTCGGCGACCTCGTCGCGACCGGCCTCGGTCAGTGCGTAGGTCTTGCGGCCGCCCGACTCCTCGGCCGTGATGATGCCCTCGTCGGACAGCAGCTGCAGCGTCGGGTAGACCGAGCCTGCGCTGGGCTTCCACGAGCCGCCGCTGCGCTCCTCGATCTCGCGGATGATCTGGTAGCCGTGCATCGGCTGCTCGGCCAGGAGGGCCAGCACGGCGGAGCGGACGTCGCCGCGGCCGACGCGCGAGCCGGCGCTCTTCTCGAACTTCGAACGCAGCTGCTCCATCATCTGCCACATGCCGTCGGTACCGAAGCCGGCTCCGTTGCCGAAGCCTCCGCCGTTACCGAACCCGGCGCCACCGAATCCTGCGCCACCGCTTGGGAATCCACCCATGATTGCTCTCCTTCGTCGTACGTGAACGATGCTCAACGATATATCGGTGAAGCTGTGAACGATATGTGTAATCGGAAGATCGTGATGGCGTAACGTCGCCCTCATGAGCCCCTGGACCGCAGCAGACATCCCCGATCAGCACGGCCGCGTCGCGATCGTGACCGGCGCGAACAGCGGGATCGGCGCGGTCACGGCCCGCGAGCTCGCCGCCCACGGTGCCGCCGTGATCCTCGCCTGCCGCGACACGGACAAGGGCGCGCGGGCCGCGGCGACGATGACCGGCGACGTCGAAGTGCGGCAGCTGGATCTCGCCGACCTCGCGTCCGTCCGCCGATTCGCCGACGGCGTCGAGCGGGTCGACGTGCTGGTGAACAACGCCGGCGTCATGGCGGTTCCCGAACGACGCACGGCCGACGGCTTCGAGATGCAGATCGGCACGAACTTCCTCGGGCCCTTCGCGCTCACCGGCCTCCTGATCGACCGCATCACCACGCGGGTCGTGACGCTGTCGAGTGCTGCACACCGCGCCGGCAAGATCGACCTGGCCGATCTCAATTGGCGCAACCGGACGTATCGGCGCTGGTCCGCCTACGGCCAGTCGAAGCTCGCCGACCTCATGTTCTCGGCCGAACTGCAGCGACGCCTCACGGCGGAGGGTTCCTCGGTGCTGTCCGTGGCCGCACACCCCGGCTTCGCGTCGACCGAGCTCCAGTCCCACACCGAGTCCGCGCAGGGTCCGCTCCTCGCGTGGGGAACCCGGCTCCTCGGTCAGAGCGCTGAGATGGGTGCGCTTCCGACGCTGTACGCGGCGACGTCGCCCGATGTCGAGCCCGGCGGCTACTACGGTCCGAGCGGCTTCGGTGAGATGCGCGGTGCCCCGAAGCCCGTCGACCGGACCTCGGCGGCCCGCGACGAGCACGTCGCCGCCGAGCTCTGGAGGACGGCCGAGGCGCTCACCGGAGTCACCTACCGGTGAGCGTGCCCGGCCGTCCCGGCGTCACGCGGGAAGGCTCTCCTCGATCGCGGCGATGATCTCGGGGGCGTCCGGCTCGGTCGTCGGACGGAAGCGGTGCACGGTGCCGTCGGGCGCGATGAGGAACTTCTCGAAGTTCCACTTGACGTTGCCCGCCTTGCCATTGGCATCGGCGGTCTTCACGAGCTCCTGGTAGAGCGGGTGCCGGTTCCGGCCGTTGACCTTCACCTTGTCCATCATCGGGAAGGTGACGCCCCAGGTGGCCGAGCAGTATTCGGCGATCTTCTCGTTGTCGCCGAGCTCCTGCAGGAACTGGTTGCTCGGGAACCCGATCACCGTGAAGCCGCGGTCGGCGTACTCCTTCTGGAGTGCCTCGAGCTTCTCGTACTGCGGCGCGAGGCCGCAGCGGCTCGCGACGTTGACCACGAGCTTGGCCTTCCCGTCCCACTCCGCGAGGGTCGTGTCCCGGCCGTCGAGGGTGGTGACGGGGATGGTGTCCAGATCGGTCATGGTGTGATGCCTCTCATCTGTCGAACGACGTCCTGCCCGTGCACTGGTGTGCGCAAGCGGATCCACTCCGAACGCTACTCGCCCAGGACACGGCCGATGCCCTTTCGTCAGTGCGTTCTCAGCCGACAGCCGTTGACACCGCCTGCCGGCCGGTGGATCGTGAGTGCAGCAGATCGGAGCAGGACATGGGACGCATCCACATCGACCTCTTCATGACCCTCGACGGCGTCGCTCAGGCGCCCGGTGGGCCGGAGGAGGACCCCAGTGACGGGTTCGCGTTCGGTGGCTGGCAGGCGCCGCTCATCGACGAGGTCGACGGTGAGCAGATCGACGCCGGCATGGTGGGCATGGACGCCCTCCTGCTCGGTCGCCGGACCTACGACATCTTCGCCGGATACTGGCCGCACCAGGAGGGCGGCCAGGACGACGGCATCGCCAGGCTCTTCAACCGACTGCCGAAGTACGTCGCGTCACGCGAGCCGCGGGAGCTGGGGTGGGCGAACTCGACGCAGCTCGGATCGAACCTCCCGGAGGCCGTTCGATCACTGCGCGAGCGTCACTCGCAGATCCACGTCATCGGCAGCCTCGACCTCGTGCAGACCCTGCTCGCCGACGCACTCTTCGACCAACTGAACCTCTGGGTGTACCCGATCACGCTCGGCACCGGGAAACGCGTCTTCGCGGATGGCACAGTACCGTCCTCGCTGCGCCTGCTCGGCCCGGCGACCACCTCCCCCGCAGGGACCGTCCACCTTCGCTATGAACGGATCGATGGCACGCCGGCCACCGGCGACATGGGCGACCCGCGATGAGCGCGTCGGACGAGGCGTCGACGAAGTCGCCCGAAACGGATACCCGCTTCGACACGGTCGTCGTCGGTGCCGGCGTCGCCGGGCTCGTCGCCGCACGGCTCCTCGCGGCCGCCGGACGAACGGTGGTCGTCGTCGAGGCCCGTGACCGGGTCGGCGGGCGGGTGTCGACCGAGCGTCGCGACGGTCAGGTGACCGATCTCGGCGCATCGTGGGTGCACGGGGTGAATGACAGTGCGGTCGCCGCGGCGGCCGACGCGTTCGGGATGCGGACGGTCGAGTTCACCGTCGGTGGCTACCAGCCGGACAGCCGGCCGATCGCGTACTACGGACCCGACGGCGAGCGCCTGTCGGACGCCGAGGCTCGCGGCTTCGCCGAGGATGTCCACGCCCTCGACGCGACACTGCTCGGTGTCGTCGCCGAGTCCGCGCCGGACGCGTCCTACCGTGACGTGACCGAGGCAGCGCTCGCGCTGCAGGACTGGGACGCCGAGCGGGTGCAGCGGGTCCGCGAGTACCTGGAGCATCGTTCGGAGGAGCAGTACGGCGCGTGGATCGAGGACCTCGCGGCCCACGGGCTCGACGACGACGCGATCGACGGTGACGAAGTCGTGTTCCCCGACGGGTACGACGTGCTCCCCCGGCGACTGACCGAGGGGCTCGACGTGCGCCTGGAGCACGTGGTGACGAATGTGCGGTGGTCTGCAGACGGCGTCGAGGTCACCGCGCAGGGACCGATGGGCGAGGTGGTGCTGCGCGCGGGCTCGGTGGTGGTGACGGTGCCGGTCGGGGTGCTGCAGTCGGAGGAGTTCACGATCGATCCCCCGCTGCCGGAGCCCGTCGCCGGGGCGCTCTCCCGATTGCGGATGAACGCGTTCGAGAAGGTGTTCCTGCGGTTCGAGCGACGGTTCTGGGACGACGACGTCTACGCGATTCGTCAACAGGGGCAGGAGAGCCGTCGCTGGCACTCCTGGTACGACCTCACGACGGCGCACGGATCGCCGACGCTGCTCACGTTCGCCGCCGGCCCGACGGCCGTGGAGATCCGGGACTGGGACGAGTCGCGCGTCGTGGAGTCGAACCTCGAGCAGCTGCGGCGCCTGTACGGCGACCGCGTCGAGGAGCCGTCGGAGGTGCACGTCACCCGGTGGCAGGACGACCCGTTCTCCCGCGGGTCCTATGCCTACATGACCGTCGGCTCGACGACGGACGACCACGACGCTCTCGCGACCCCGGTCGGTGGCGTCCTGCACCTCGCGGGCGAGGCGACCTGGACCGATGACCCCGCGACGGTGACGGCGGCATTCCACTCCGGCCACCGGGCGGCGGAGCGCATCCTCGGTCAGTCGATCCCGATCGACACCCTCTGGCGCCACGAGAGCGCAGTACCGGTCGTCAACCCGGTCCGATAATCACCACGAGTGCGCTCTCGCGAGCGTCAAGAGAGAGGAAACGTATGCGATTCATGATGTTCGTCCTCACGGACCCGGTGCCCAACGAACCGACCGACGACTCCGACGTCGACCACTGGGTCCAGGAGCTCGACACGACGGGTCGGCGGCTCCTCGGCGACGTGCTCGACCCGAGCGAGGCGCGCGGCGTCCGTGTCCGCGCCGGCGAGCGCCTGGTCACCAACGGCCCGATTCCGGGAGCGACCGACACCCTCTGGGGCTTCGACATCCTCGAGTGCGCCGACCTCGACGAGGCGATCGACATCGCGGCCCGCCACCCGATGGCCCGCAACGGCCGCCTGGAGCTGCGCCCGTTCCCGAACGGCGGCTAGCCCGCTACGTCCTAGCTTCGCCAGATTTTTCAGCAGTCGTTGACCGCGCCGAGCACGGCGCGTCAGGCTCGCACCGTCACGCTCCATGCGAATCGCTGATGTTCACTATCACCAACCCGAATGACCGCGCATCCCTCGGTTAGCGCCGCGTCGACCATGGCAGCGTGCGGGTGGTTGAATCCATTTCTCCCGTCAGCAGGCGCGAGAATAACGCTCGAGCGATCGGGCACGCGCTTGTAGAGCTCCGTACTCGAGTTGTGGCGTGACCCGTGATGCGGGGCGTTCATCACGTCTACTTCGTCGAGAGTACGACCGAAGTAGCTGATGAGCTTGTCCACATCGACAGACGACCGCAGCATCGCATCACCGGTCCCCAGCCACCCTCCCGACCGAAACCACGGTCGTAGGGCGCCGTCGCCTAGCGGATAAAGACCACGCAGCGTCACACCTCGACTTGTAGTAACCCGGCGCACATTTGGGCCGGGCCCCGACCAGAGCACGAGTGAATATGGATTCAAGTCTCTATGGGTAAGCAACTTTCGGTACAGGTCGGCGACATCGCGCCACCGATTCTTCGCTGAGATCGCTCGCCAGACGTCTTCCGGCGACACAACTTCGCGCGGACTAAGACCCAACAATTTCATGAGCCCCTGGGCCAAGGACGCAGGTAAAACAGACCCAGCGGGTAGCGCCCGGTGCACTCGCCATTGATATGCCCAGATCACCTCTGCTGGCGTAGCACTCGATGATGACCGCGACACTCGAACTCCGCTGTTCGCATCGAAAGAGGCCGCGAGATCCGGATCAAGCTCGACAACAGTCGCGCCGTCGCCCTGCTCACTCCGATTGTCAGCGGATTCCTCGTCGGGCCCCACGAGAACGACCTCAGCCTCAGGCCACAGTCTTCCTATCACTCCCTCGGGATCAATTGCGACCTGATCCGCGAACGTGTCGTCCTCGCGATCCCGGTTGCTGCGCGCTTGCCTCTGCGGTGCCGCAACATTGCGAAGCAACTGCATTACTCGTTCAGCAGGATTCAGAAATGGCATGATGACCTTGCGCGGCGCGAATCCCGAATCGTTCAGACGAACTAACCCGTTCACATGGTCTCGGTCAAAGTGGCTGACCACGAGCACATGGAGGGAGTCACCCCTCGTGGAGAACCCACCTGATGCGACGGACCAAGCCTCAATCTCCCGTTCCATGAGCCATCCAGCTCGCATAGTTCCGCAGTCGTAGACAACTCGGGCAAACGGTCGAAACTCTGCTCCCCGAGCATCAACGTTACGGAGATCCTCGGTATGGAAACCTCCATTCCCCACACCCCACTGAACACGATCTACTTCAACTCCCGATTGAGACATCCAGCAATACTATCGTTCAAGCCACACCTCTTTCGATAGAATCGGACAGAATTGCGGCGTTGCCTCTCTTGAAAAGAACTTTCGCCTATCTTGGATTAGCATGTCGGTGCGCCTATGGTGGCTTGACGAATTCGACCGAGGGTGACCTGCACACGCCAAGCGGTCGCCGATTGCCCCACCCCGTGACATGCAGACTGGATACGTCTACTGTCTAGCTTTCGTACAACGGCTCGCCGTCGCCATCCTGCCGGCGGCTACGCCCGCACCCGCGACAGATCGGCCAGGATATAGTTTCTGCTAAACCTCGGGCCGATCGGTGTGTTTCTCCTTGTCATCATCCTCGTGGCGGAGCGGAAGCCGAATACTTGAGCGCAGGTAGGTGATATATGGGCGCACGCGTCACGATAGGCGTTCGCTCGGGGCGGGGGCTCCGAGCGTGCTCTTCCTCTGGTATGACCACTATTGACCGGGTGACCTTCTGTCGCTCGAGGCTCGATGGCACGGGTGCCGCCTGTCTGTATGTCCGAGATCGTCTACGTCCCTTTGCGATCGACAGGATGTTCACCCCTCACACCGCCGAACTGTCATCGGGGCCATTCCAGCGGCCACGCACGCCTTCGTGACTGTTGACGGTCTCACGGTCCGCAAGTTCACCGTGGTCGCCGAAGCGATCAACACCAGATGGGCGAGCGACGACGAGCACGTGATCTCACATCCGAGCATCGAACTGCGCCCCCGCAGATCCTGAATTGTCTCCGCTTCTCCGACGAGATCAAGCTCGCGACCGACGCCGCGTGAGCTCTGCGGATGTACCCGTAAGGCCACGCTCCGCACCTGATGAAGCCCTGGACGGTCACCTAAACGCGCCGCAGGTGCGCCGATGGGACGCGGCTCACCGCGTAAGATGAGTTCGAGATGAATGCAGGATTCAACAAAGCGCACTCTGCGGTTGCGATTGCATCAATCCTCGAGGACGCTCGCTTCATAGTCCGTACTGCTCGAGCTCTACAGCAGTGCTCCGCGAGCAATAGATCCATCGCTTCGATGGCGCTTATCCCCTCGTTTGGGATCATTACCCACGAGACTCGCAAGTGGCTGTCGCAACACGCCCGCGACGTCGCCGCAGAACTACCCGCGGACGAGCTCGATCTCGTTCGGACCGTCCGCAACGCATCGAAGTGGTTCGACGCGAGCAAGAGTGGCCAGGATGGCGCCATTGGAAGGTTTAGCGACCTCACTTACACCCATGCAGACACGTTCCTCGGGAACACCCCGCACGCGTGGGCGCGACGCTTCGAGGCGGACCTTGGTCTTTACCTTCACGGCAACACAGTTGTTCTGAACACCCACTTGGTGGGCGTAATGCTCGGAACAGACGCTCTTGAAAAGGGCCCAGTCGTGCGCAGAATGGCGGCAACGATGACGGGACAGGCCGCCAGTCTTACCAATGAACTCGCGGCTGCCCCTTCGTTCCTCGATAACATGAGACCCTTCCGAAGCCGCGATGTTCGCAGCACGCAGTACTACGGAAAGTCAGGTCTGAATCTCTCGGAGTCCGGCTACCTCCACCTTGTGTGGAACACGCTTGGGTTCCTCACATTCCTGACGCCTTCTGTAGAGGATGACGAAGGAACGATCTTCAAACTGCAGCACGTAGCTCTCTTTCACGCGACCAAGACAGTTAGGCGTCTCCTCCCAGACTGCGCCCCGCCGAACGACCTCGTCGACGGAGACCCGGCCCGCAGGCTTCGAAACGACCTCGTCCACTACACGCCGCACCACGGTTACCCACCTGCGGCGATTGACCCTCAGCGCCCCAGGCAGACACTGGTGGAACTTGCTTACTCGCTTCCCTTCGCTGAGGTCGCCGACAAGGCGCGCGTTGAGCTCAGTGTCTTGCACGATCGACTTGGCGAGCGCCTCGGCCACTGAGTTCGACCGTTCGGCGAGCAGAGCGATCTCCTCCGTACGGTCGAACCGCGTTCGCCCGTCTCATCCCGGAATGGGAGTCGCGCAGCGTTCCGCGCGAGACCACGTTTTCAGGCTGGCTTGTGCTGCGACAAGCAGACCTTCACCGCACCTTCCAGTTAGGGGCGCTGGAACATCAGAAAGCAGCAACCCGGAATCCACGAACCCTGCCGCCGAAAGGGCAAGCTCAGCGAGTCGGTCGAGTCCCTTTCTATCGTGCGGGCAGACGGCCATGGCCTGACGATCTACCCCTCACGAGGACGACTGCAGTTGAGCTGTTGACGCGGCGCGGCAGAGGTATCCACGGACTGGCGATCAGTGGATGAGCCAGCCCTGGCATCCGGCATGGACGAGACCGCAGTCTGGGTCCCACACACCACGCTGTGCCACCTCCCAGACGAAGGACCGACCATGCCGCGAACACCTGCGTTCACCATCCCCGACCTGACCGGGTCGCTCGCCGTCGTCACCGGAGCGAGCGACGGCCTCGGACGGGTCATCGCAACCGACCTCGCCCGGGCGGGTGCCGAGGTCGTCCTGCCCGTTCGCTCGACCACGAAGGGCGCGCACGTCGCCGACGGCATCCGTGCGGCGGTGCCGGGCGCGACGGTGTCGGTCCGCAGTCTGGACCTCGCCTCCCTGGATTCCGTCGCAGCGCTCGTCGAGCAGCTCACCGCCGAGGGCCGCCCGATCGACCTGCTCATCAACAACGCCGGCGTGATGACGCCGCCCGAACGGCAGGAGACGCGGGACGGCTTCGAGCTGCAGTTCGGCGTCAACCACCTCGGCCACTTCGCGCTGACCCTCGGTCTGCTGCCGCTGCTCAAGGCCGGTGGAGCGCGCGTCACGCACCAGACGAGCATCGCCGCCCGGAGCGGCTCGATCAACTGGGACGACCTCGACTGGAAGAACGGGTACGACGGGATGCGGGCCTATCAGCAGTCCAAGATCGCCGTCGCGCTGTTCGCCCGCGAACTCGACGCCCGCAGCAGCGCCGGCGGCTGGGGTGTCTCCAGCAACCTGTCGCACCCTGGCGTCTCCCCCACCAACCTGTTGGCCGCCCAGCCGGGCATGGGCCGGCAGCGCGACACCGGAGCCCGTCGTGTGGTCCGCCTGCTCTCACGCCTCGGCGTCGCAGGCACGGTGTCGAGTGCCTCTCAGCCCGCGCTCCTGGCCGCGACGGCACCGACCGCGCGAGGCGACGAGTTCTACGGCCCGGTCCGCACGATGGGTGGCCGACCCGCGCTCCTCCCGGCACTGTGGCCGCCAATGCGGAACCTGGACGACGCGCGTCGGCTCTGGGACGAATCCGAGCGGCTCATCGGACGGTGACGCGCACGACCGTCGACCGGTCGATGGTACGAGGACGCCTGCCGGAACTCGTGACGATGGCTGCCACCACCGCCCACCGGCGGCCGGCACCGAGGTGATCCGGAGGCTCGCGCCCTACTCAGGGATGGACGGTGCCCCGTCCACGCCGCGCGCGATGCGGAGCATCCGCGTCGCTGTCGCGTGGAGGAGTGCTCTGAGGTCTTCAGGCTCGTCGACGATCACCGCATGATCCCCCAGCCCGGCGATCACCGCTGGAAGCCAGTCGAGGCGTTTGGCTCGGATCGAGACCCGATGCCAGGCAGGTGCGTCCTCGATCGGCTCCACGACGGCCACGCTCTCCGGGAAGTAGGCCCGGATCTGCGGGACGCTCGCCTGGATGCGCAACCGGACGTGCCATCGGTAGTCCGCCCCCGCGAAGCGATCGAAGAGTGGAGGGCGCTCCGCTCGAACAATCGGGCCCGAGACGACGCCGGGCAACGTCCGCGCCGATCGGATGCGGTCGACCCGGAAGGTGCGCTCCTCCGCTCGCTCGACGTCGAACGCGTCCAGGTACCAACGACCGGCGTGGACGAGCAGGTCGAACGGATGCACCGTGCGACGCGAGGGCGTGTCCTCCGCGTCGCGGTAGCGCAATTCCACGGGGCGTCTCGCTCGGATCGCGTCCGACACGGTGAGCAGGACTCCCGCGTCGGGCACGTCGTGGCGCGTCGGTCTCCGTGCTGCGGCCTGCAGGACCGCCTCGAGGCGGTCCACGGATGCGGCCGGGAGGGAACGCCGGATCTTCGCGAGGGCGATCTGCGCTGCGACGTCCGGGGAGTCCGAGGTCGATTGGGCTTCGCTCAAGCCGAGGAAGACGGCGGCCGCTTCCTCGTCGGTGAGCATGACCGGCGACACCCGGCGGCCGACGGCGAGGCGGTACCCGCCGTAGCGGCCGCGCACCGACTCGATCGGGACATCCATGTCCACGAGACGCTGCACGGAGCGGCGCACGGTCCGTTCATCAACGCCCAACCGTTCGGCGAGCTCTGGCACGCTGCGGATCTCCGCCGACTGCAGCAACTCGAGCAGCTGCAGCGCTCGAGCAGTCGGCGAGCTGGCATGTCCCATCTCATGAGAATACCGGGCGAAATATGTCCGGTATTCGCTCTATCGTCGTCACCGCCGCCGCACCCGCGGGGAGCCCCACCCGTCAAGGAGACACGCATGCAACTCGCAGCCACCCGGATCATCACCGACGACGTCGACACCCTGGTCGCGTTCTACGAACGGGTCACCGGTGCGACCGTGGCACGCTTGCACCCATTGTTCGCCGAGGTGCGCACCGACACCGGCACGCTCGCCATCGCCAGTTCAGCGACCATCCCACTGCTGGGCGAGAACGCCGCCGCGCCGCGAGCCAACCGATCCGTCATCCTCGATCTGCTCGTCGATGACGTCGACGCGGTCTACACGAGGCTGCAGGGCGTCATGGAGACGTTCGTGAACGAGCCGACGAACATGCCGTGGGGCAACCGGTCGCTGCTGTTCCGCGACCCCGACGGCAACCTCGTGAACGTCTTCACCCCGATCACCACCGACGCCGGTGAACGCGTCGGATCGTGAACCTGCACCTGCCGGCTACGCCGGGATGACGCTCGACATGAGTCGCGGTGCTGGCGGGAGCGCTTCGTGCCGGTGGGACGCACGCAGTCCGTCGATCACGAGTGCGGCATAGCGTCGCGCAGCTCGGACGCGCTCCGTCTCCGCCGTACTCGAGAGTCCGCGAGCCGCGAGCAGGACCACGAGGAAGTCGTCGAGGACGAAGTCCGCGCGCAGCGCGCCGACGTCGATGGCACGACGAGCGACGGCGGTGATCGCACGCATGGCCTGTTCACGCTGGGTCCGGAAGTCGACGGCATCGGGGTAGGCGGCGAGGAACGCGTCCGTGAACCCCTGGTTCCGAGCGTTGAGGACTAGGACCTCCTCGATGATGCCGCGGAATCCACGCCAGGGGTCGACGTCCGCGAGGGCGTCGACCACGATCGAGCGGCAGTCGTCGAGCTCGTTCACGAATGCGGCTCTGACGAGATCGGCTTTGGTCGGGAACCGTCGGTACAGGGTCGCCGGCCCGACACCGGCTCGGCGGGCGATCTCTCGCATCGTCACGTGGAGACCGTCGGTCCCGAACAGTTCGCGGGCTGCCGCGAGGACGCGGTCACGGTTCTCCTGGGCGTCGGAACGCAGGTTCTGAGGCAGTGTCGCGGACATGTGTCTCACATTACTCAAGTGGACGGGTGCGTCCGTTACGTTTCGGGAGGCGGGTCAGATCCCCCGCCGCGAAACGGAGTGCACCCATGCGCGCAGTGATCATCCGGACCTTCGGCGACCCGAGCGGGATGGAGGTGACGGACCTGCCCGTCCCCACGCCCGGGGCCGGTGAGGTCCTCGTTCGAACGGAGGCCGCAGGCGTCGGCGGGGTCGACGTCGTGATCCGCCGGGGCGGGATCGCCGAAGCCGCCCGGGACTCGGGGATGATCCCCGGGAGTGAGGCCGCCGGCGTCATCACCGCGACCGGGCCCGACGTCGACCCCGCATGGGTCGGTCGACGGGTCTGGGCGTTCACGGGGACCTCGGGCGCGTACGCCGAGTACGTGATCGCGCGAGCCGACGAGATCGTCGAACTGCCGTCCGACCTGACGTCCGTCCAGGCGGTGACGCTGGGCAGCGCGTTCCCGGTTGCGCACTTCGCGCTCGAACGCGCTCGCCTGACCGAGGGCGAATCCGTCCTCGTGCGCGGGGCCGCCGGGAGTATCGGCCTGGCCGGCGTCGAGCTGGCCGCTCGTGCCGGCGCCGGCGTCATCGCCGTCACCACCTCGTCCTCCGAACGCGGGGAACGTCTGCGGGCGTTCGGTGCAACCCACGTGCTCGACCGCTCCGGCGCGGGCGATGCGGACGCCCCGGCGGAGTTCGACGTCATCCTCGACATCGTCGGCGGTCCCGATCTCCCCCGGTTCATCGAGCGGCTCTCGCCGAACGGCCGCCTGATCGCCGTGGGCGTGGTGGGCGGGTTCCCGCCCGCCGACTTCGGCACGGCTCTCCTGGCCGGCTTCCGCCGATCGATCACCTTCGGGACCCTGAGCCTCGACACCGTGCCGCGCGCGGAACTCGCGCGGGTGCGAGCCGAGGTGTTCGACGACGCCGTCCGAGGCACGCTCTCACCGGTGGTCCACGACACCCTGCCGCTGAGCGACGCAGCCGAGGCGCACCGTCTCATGGACGCCGGGGACGTGTTCGGGCGCGTCGTGCTCGTCCCCTGAGTCGGCTGACGAGGCAGGCACCGATCCGCCACCGCTACAGCCAGATCGTCGCCAGCCAGATCTCGACGGCGGCGAGCACCAGCAGGGCGACATTCAGCCCGAGTACCCGGATCTCGCCGCGACGCAGGTGCAGGGTGATGCCACCGATCTGCACGAGGACCAGTCCGACCGCCGCAGCGACGCTCAACCAGGTGAGGACGCCCACGAGCGGGGGCAGGATGAGGCCGATCACGCCCAGCACCTCGAGCAGCCCGATCACTCGAACCACCGAGAGCGGCATGCCGTCGACCCACGCCATCATCGGGCGGAGTTGCTCTGCCGAGCGGACGAGCTTCATGCCGCCCGAGTACAGGTACAGGACCGCGAGCAGTCCTGCGACGATCCAATAGGCGATGACCATGTGCAACCTCCGAGTGCGTGTGCGTTGATGGTTACGATGGGTAACCGACGCAAGTGTGGACCGGATCGGACCGGCGTACAAAAGGCACACGCGTGTGACCGAGCCGCGAGGGGTGCCGTGTTCCGCTACCAGAAGCTGTGTTCCGTCCGGGGCGACCAGGGCAAGGCCATCCGCTCACTCCTGGACCGCATCGCCGACAAGTGGGCGCTCCTCCTCATCGCGACACTCCATGACGGGCCATTCCGGTTCACCGAGCTCGAGCAGCGCATCCCGGGCATCTCCCGACGCATGCTCACCCTCACCCTCAGGAACCTGGAGCGCGACGGACTCGTCACCCGCACCACCTTCGCCGAAGTGCCGCCGCGGGTCGAGTACGAGCTGACGGACCTCGCGCAATCGCTCATCCCCCATGCTGTGGCACTCGCCGAGTGGGCCGGAGAGCACGTCCCCGTGATCGAAGCGAGTCGAACGGCATACGACGAGCGGTCCTGACCACCTGCCCGCGCTGCGGGCCAACGAAAAAGTCG